>JAEZDN010000082.1 GCA_023433275.1 Verrucomicrobiota bacterium | reverse complement strand
TTGCCTTTCGGGGCGACCCATCCGGGGCGCCGCTTTTTTTGCGCGACGTCCAGCTCACGCCCGCGGGCGACACGGTTAAAATCCCGCCGCGCGCGTAGGGACGCCCTTGCCGCGCCCTTCGCCCGCTCGCGGCGCGTGCCCGGTCTACTCCCACGCCAGGGCCGCGCCCACGATGCCGGCATCGTTCTGCTGCCGCGCCGGCACCACCTTCGCCCGGGTATGGATGAATCCCAAAAACTTGTCCGCCTTCTTGCTCACCCCGCCGCCGATGATGATCAGCCTGGGTGCGAACAACCGCTCGACTGTCGCAAGGTAAACATTGACTCGCTCCGCCCACTCCGGCCAGTCGAGGTTCGCCCGCTTGCGCACCGAGGCGGCCGCGTAGCGTTCGAACGGCTTCCCGCGCCACGGAATGTGCCCGAGTTCGGCATTGGGCACCAGCCGGCCGTCGTGGAGCAGCGCCGATCCGATGCCCGTGCCAAACGTCAGCAGGATCACCGTGCCGTCCTTGCCCCGCGCGGCGCCAAACCGCAATTCAGCCAGCCCCGCCGCATCGGCATCATTGATCAGGCGCACCGGGCAACCCGTGGCGCGCTTGAAGATCGTGGCCCCGTTTTCGCCCATCCAATGGTCCCCGAGATTGCCGACCTCGCCGATGCGTCCGGCCTCCACCACCCCGGGAAACCCGATTCCGACCGGGCCCTTCCAGTTGAAGTGACGGCTGATTTGGCGGGCTGCCGCGATGCCTGCCTTGATGGGGCACGGCGACTCGATCTCCACGCGATGCCGTTCGGCAAGCAACTTGCCGGTCTTGGTGTCCACGGGCGCGCCCTTGAAGGCGGAACCACCGATGTCGATGCCGAGTACTTTCATGAAGATGGAAACGCAGAAGTTAGGCCCGCCCCGACCCGCCCTGCAACTCGGCCGGCGTGGCCGCGCGAACGGCGAGCAACTCAACCTCAAAATGAAGTTCCTCACCGGCCAGCGGGTGATTGGCATCCAGCAACACCTCGTCGCCTTCGATGGCCAGCACCGTGACGATGGGATCCTGGCGGTCGGGCCCGGTCTGAAACTGATCTCCCGCCCGGATGTCATCGACCGGCAGCCGCGACCGCGGGACTTTCTGGATCAATTCGTCCTCCCGCAGCCCATACGCGCGCTCCGGCGGCACGATGATCGTGCGCTTCTCGCCCCCACCCATGCGCAACAACGATTCCTCGAGCCCCTCGATGATCTGGCCCGTCCCCTCCACGCAGGAAAGCGGTTCGGCGCCGCGCGAGGTGTCGAGCACGCGGCCCGCGCGATTGCGCAGGGTATAGTGAAAGGTGAGGTGGCGGGGCGGGGCCATGGCGCGCAAGCGAAACTCCAAACTCAGAAATGCCAAACGCCAAAGCGCTCCCGCGCACCGACGGCGGAATCCCCTCGCCGCGCGTCCGGCGGAAGCCGTTTGTCGCCCGCGATTTGTCTGCCGGCTTCGGCCCCCTCGACCGGCGTCACGTTTCCTCCCTCAGCACGGCCAGCGGCGGATGATCGCAAATCCCACGGTTGGAAACGAATCCCGTCACGACCGTCAGCCCGCTCACCGCCACCCAGCCAGCTAGCAGCACCACCACCGACGGCGTGGTCCACGCCACCTGGAACACTTGGTACGCCAAGGCCCAATTGGCGCCCACCGCCAGCACCGCCCCCACCGCGGCGCCCAAGGTGCCGAGCGCCAGGTACTCGGCGAACATGATGCGGTTTACCTGCGCCTTGGTCGCCCCCAGCGTCCGGAGCAGCACGCTCTCCCTCACGCGCTGCGAACGCCCGATCAGGACCGCCCCGGCCAGCACAATGCCGCCGGTCACCACGGTGAAGAGCGCGAGAAACTCCACGACAAACGAGGCCTTGGAGTACACGCCATCAATCGTCTGGATGATCAGTGCCAGGTCGATGGCCGACACATTGGGATGGTCACGCACGACCGCTTGCTGCACCCGCGCCGATTGCGCCGCATCCGCGACGCGCAGCGCCATGATGTGGAATTTCGGCGCCGCCTCCAGCGCGCCTTCCGGAAACACGAGGAAGAAATTCGGCTGCATGCGCCGCCAGTCCACCTCGCGCAGGCTGTCCACGCGGGCCGTCACCGGCACCCCCTGAACATCAAATACGATCTCGTCGCCCAAAACGACCTGCAGGTCACGGGCCAGTTTTTCCTCGATCGAAACCGGCACGACCTCCGGGTCCCCCTCCACCCGTCCGGTGAACGTCCCGCCCGTGAGCTTCTCGCTGTCACTGAGCGCGCCCCGATACGTCGAGCGATACTCGCGTCGCAACGTCCAACCCGGCACGCGCGAGGCCCCGTCCTTGAGCAACTCCGCCGCCGGCCGCCCCTTGATCGACGCGATCCGCATCGTGATGATCGGCGCATGGTCCTTCACCGGCGCGCCCTGCTCCCGCAGGATTTTTTTGAGCGGTTCCACCTGGTCGTCCTGGATGTCGAAAAACATCAGGTTCGGCCGGTCCCCGCCGCCCACCACGCGCAACTGGCCGAGCAGCGTGTCCCGCGACAGATAAAGCGTCATCATCAGGAACGTGCCCAACCCCAGCGACACGAGCAGCAACAGCGTGCGGTTGTTGGGCCGGTGCAGGTTGGCCACGCCCTGCCGCCACGCGAAGGGCAGCGCCTGCGGCGTGAACCGGCGCGCCAGCCACGACACCGCTTTCGCCAGCCCGGCCAGGATGCCGAAGCTGATGAACAACGCCGCGGAAAATCCCGCCGCCCACCGCAGGCGCCCCGTCTGCCAGTAGGCGAAACCGAACACCATCACCGCGATGAGCCCCAGCAGCGCGAGCTGCCACCAGTCACGCCCCGCCGTGGGCACGAACGCCGAGCGCAACGTCAGCAATGGTGACACCCGCCGCACTTCCATCAGCGGCAGGAGCGAGAAGAGCACGCTCACCACCACGCCCGCCCCCAGTCCGCGTCCGAGGGCCCCCCACGAAACCCCGATCTCCAGGGACGGCGGCAAAAGATCCTTCAGGAAGACCGGCAGCGCCAACTGCACGGCGAGCCCGAGCGCCGCCCCCAGCAGCGCGCCCAGCAAGCCCAGGCCCACGCCTTGGACGAGATAAATGGCGAAACTGGTTCGCGCCGAGGCACCGAGGCACCGCAGCATGGCCACGGTGGGAATCTTCTGGCGGATGTGCGCCTGCACCGCGCTCGCCACGCCGATCGCGCCCAGGAAAAGCGAGGCAAAGCCCACGAGGCTCAGGAAGGAATTCACGTTGCTGATGGACTGCCCCAGCTCGCGCTTGCGCTCCTCGACGGTGTCGTAGCCGTAGCGCTCCTCTTGAAAACGCGTGCGCAACTCCTGCTCCAGCGCCTGCACGTCGAAGCCGGGCGCGAATTTGAAATAGAGCCGGTGCCGCGACAGGCTGCCCTGCCGCAACAGGCCCGTGCCTCCCACGGTGGACAGCGGGACAAATACCCGCGGCGCCATGGTCGCAACCGCCAGGGCCTCGCCCGGGATCGCGCGCAGTCCCCCGGCCACGGTGTATTCGGCGGTGCCCAGCCGGATCTTGTCCCCTTGCTGGAGCCCGAACTGCACCATCAGGCTCTGCTCGAGCACGATGTTCATGCCCCCGCGCAACGCCTCGCGCGCCCCGGCGGGCGATGTGTCGAAATCGCCATAGAAGGGAAAATTGCCCTCGATCGCCCGCACCTGCACAAGGCGCGTCGGGCCGCCCTCGGTGGGGATGATCAGCATCGAATTGAAGGCGATCTCGCGGGCCCGGTCCTCGCCGAGGGTCGCGAAATATTCCGCGCTCGCCGCCGTGAACTCCTGCCTCGAATTTACCGTGAGGTCCGCACCGAGCAGCGACTTGGTCTGCTCCTCGATCGCCCGCCGGAGATTGTCGCGCACCGAACCCACCGCGACCAGCGCGGCCACCCCGAGGACGATCGCGAGGGAGAATAACAACAACCGCCGGCGCGAAGCCCGCGTATCCCGCCAGGCCATTTTGAGGATGAAATTCATGAGCAGGAAGAAGGCATTGGACCCGGCGAGCGACGTCCGTTCAGCAATAGTGCATGGGCTCACCCGTGATCGATGGTCTCGTCCGAGATCACCGCGCCCGATCGCAGCCGGATCACGCGCTGCGTCCGGCGCGCCAGCTCCAGGTCATGGGTCACGAGCACCAGCGTGGTGCCGCGCTCGCGATTGAGGCCGAAGATGAGGTCCGCCATCGCATGGGCCGTGTCGCCATCCAGGTTTCCCGTCGGTTCGTCGCAAAAAAGGATTCGCGGCCGGTTGATGAATGCCCGCGCGAGGGCCACCCGCTGCTGCTCGCCGCCGGACAATTGCACCGGATAATGGTCCAGGCGGTCGCCCAACCCGACCCGCGCGAGCAACTCGGCCCCCTCCGACGCCGCCACGCTGCCGCCGCGCAGTTCCAGCGGCACCAGGACGTTTTCCAGCGCGGTCAGCGTCGGGATCAGTTGGAAATTCTGAAACACGAAGCCCACGCACTCGTTGCGCACCAGGGCCCGCTGGTCCTCGGACATGCCCCCAATCTCCCGGCCATCGAGTTCGACCGTGCCGGTCGACGGCTGATCCAGCCCGGCGCATAGACCCAGCAGCGTGGTCTTCCCGCTGCCCGACGGTCCCACGATGGCGCAGGTGCCCGCCGCCGGAATCGCGAACGATACCTCCTGCAGCACCGTCAGCGGCCCGGCCGCCGTGGCGTAGGTTTTGGTGAGACGCTGGACATTCAGAATCGTTTGGACACTCATTGCGGGGTGGAAAACATGGGCGTGAACAAGAGCGAAGCTAGTCCAAAGCGCAAAAGCCAATCGTGGCCTACGGTCTTCCTGTCCTTCTTTCTCGTGGTGGGACTGGGCGCGGCGGAAACCAAAACCGTGCTCTTCTTCGGCGACAGCCTGACCGCCGGCTACGGCATCGATCCCGATGAGGCCTACCCGGCGCTCATCCAGAAGAAAATCGAGGACGCGGGCCTCCCCTGGCGCGTGGTGAACGCGGGACTCAGTGGGGAAACGAGCGCGGGCGGCCTTCGCCGCTTGGACTGGATCCTGCGCCAGCGGGTGGATATCTTTGTCATCGAACTCGGGGGCAACGACGGCCTGCGGGGAATAGCCCCCGCGACGACGCGCTCCAACCTGGAGGACATGATCAAGCGCATCCGTCAGCGCTATCCCGAGGTCGTGGTCGTGCTGGCCGGCATGCAAATGCCCACCAACATGGGCCTGGACTACACGCGGGAGTTCGCCGCGATCTATCCCGACGTCGCCCGCCAGACCGAAGCCGTGCTCATCCCGTTCCTGCTGGAGGGCGTGGGCGGCGTGCCCGCCCTGAATCTTCCCGATGGCATTCACCCGACGCCCGAGGGCCACGCGATCGTGGCTGACACCGTTTGGCAAACGCTCCGTCCGCTCCTATGAAACATCTCGGAACCATCCTGTTTGCCGTCGGCGTTCTGATTTCCTCCGGGCAGGCCCAAGCCGAGAATGACTCCTGGCTTGAGCGCCTGCACCTCACGGCCACGGCCACTGTTTCGACGGTCAACAATCTGAGCCGCGCGTCCCATCCTCCGAGTCGCCAGGACGCGACGACCTGGGAAGTGAACCTCGCCAGCCGCCACGCACGCCAACTCGCCCCCAGCCTCCTGCTCATCGCCACGGCCGACGTTGCCTCGCTGGTCGTGCCCGATTTCGACCAGACCAACCACCACCGCCTTTCGGGCCGGCTCGCTCTGCAGCAAAAATTCGGGCTGGGCCCGCAGGCCACCGTTTTGGAGCTCAGCGCGGCGACGGGTTACAAGCACGCGCGCTTGCGGCCCGACCGGGGTTGGTCCAGCGAGGTCGGCGTCCAGCTCGCCAAGCGCGTGCTGCCAAACCTGCGGCTGGCCGCCAACGCCAAATGGCTCGAGCACGCCGCCCGCAACGCGGTCTTCGACCTCCACCAGTCCTCCTACACGCTGGACCTGCGCTGGGACATCGATGAACGCTGGACGTTTTCCGCCAGCGGCGGACGCCTCGAGGGCGACATCGTGGCCAACGCCAGCTGGCCGGTTTGGGGCACCATGCTCGCGGGCGGCTTTGGCCCCGCGATCTTCGACTACTACACCTCGCGCCCCTGGACCACGACCCACCTCTACGGTTCCGGATGGGTTTCCTACAACGTCGGGGCCGACGTCGACCTCTGGTCCGCCTCCGTCAGCTACGCCTTGTCGGACCATACATCGCTCGAGCTCAGGAAATCGGCCGCCTACGTCGTCAACCGAGTGGGCGTCACCTATCCGACGGACGCCTGGTCCCTGGGCCTGGCCCATCGGTTCTAGCACCGATTCTTCGCTTCGCTCGCCGGGCCAAACCTGTATGCTCCGGCTGCCTTGAAAACCTCTCTCGCGCTGTCGTCCCACGCCGTTCGCCTCGCCCTTCTCGCCGGTGTCGCCGTCATCGGGTTGCCGGCCGCCGAATTCAACACCCACCTCACCCACGTGAAGGATGGCGCCCCGCTCATCGAGGCCACCGTGGCATTGATTCCCCTCGACCACCCGGCGCCGCCCCCCGATGCCGCGATGCCGGTGGAGATCGCCCAGGAAGGACAGGAATTCTACCACTTCGTCACCATCGTGCAGGAGGGCACGAAGGTCGTTTTCCCGAATCGCGACAACGTTCAGCATCACGTGTATTCGCTTTCGAAGGCCCGGAAGTTCGAACTCCCCCTCTACAATCCCGGCCAGAAGGAATCGCTCGTTTTTGAACGCGCCGGCCTCGTCACCCTGGGCTGCAACATCCACGACTGGATGATCGCCTATCTCGTCGTGGTGCCCACGCCCTGGTTCGCCAAGACCGACCAGACGGGAAAAGCGTCGGTCGCCGCCCCGCCCGGCCGCTATCGCCTGGAAATCTGGCACCCCCGCCTGGCGAAGCCCGTGCTCGAGGAAATCGTTCTGACCGACGGCGCCCCGGCGACACGCGACTTTCCGCTGCCCTTGAAACCCGACCGACGCATCCGCCGCGGCGGCGGAGGCACGTTGGGCGGGTACCGCTGATCGTGGGCTTCCGCTTCCTCCGCTTCCGTCGCTTTCGCTCGCGCCTCCTGGTGGTGGTCCTCGGCCTGCTCGCCGTCGCGCTCGTCGCCACCTACGCGCTCGTGGCCCGCGTCAGCCGGGCCAGCGCCAGCGCGCACATCGAGGAGAATCTTTCCACCAGCGTGCGCGTCTTCCGCTTTTCCGTCGATGCCCGGCTGCAGGCATTGGCCGACAGCGCCAAGGTGGTCAGCGCCGACTGGCCGTTGCGTACACTCTATCTCCAGGAGGAACTCGATCGTCGCACCCTGCGCTCGACCCTCATGAGCTATGCGGAACGGCTCAACGTGCCCGTGATCGCCGCCTTCACTCCGGACGCGGAACTCTTGGCGACGACGGCCACCCATTTGACCGACGAGCATTGCGCGCCGTTTCGCTTTCTCGCCGGCAAGGCCGACGCCGACGGCCTCGACCAGGCCAGCGATTTTGCCTACCTCGACGGCCGCCTGCACGTCCTCGTCGTGGTGCCCCTGTACGCCCCGCGACCCAACATCATCGGCTGGCTGGGGGCGGCGTTCCCCATCGACGACGACTTCGCGAACAATCTCAAGCGCACCACCCTCGCCGAGGTTTCCTTCACCAGCGGCCGCGACAACCGCGACCAGCACGTGCTGGCCTCGACGCTGCCCGCGGACCAGGCGCTCAGCGTGGCCGCCTCTCCGGCCTCGCCCTCCAGCCACACCAGCGTGCTGACGCTGGCCGGTGAACCCTACGTCACGCTCTTCGTGCCGCTGGGCCTGCTCGGCGACGCCCCCGCGCGCATCGCCCTTCAACGTTCCCTCGACGCCGAACTCGCCCCCGCCCGGGAATTGCAGAACATCATCCTCTTGATCTCGCTCGCCTCGCTGGCGGCGGCGTCGGTGATCGCGATCCTCGTTGCGCGGAATATCAGCCAGCCGGTGCAAACCCTGGCCCGCGCCACCCAGGCGGTGGCTCGCGGCGACTACTCGCAGACCGTCGGGATCGACCAGGCCGACGAACTCGGCCAGCTGGCCACCGCCTTCAACCAGATGACCGCCGGCCTGGCCGAACGCGATCGCGTGCGCAACCTGCTGGGCAAAGTGGTCTCCCCGGAAATCGCGGCCCAGCTGCTCAAATCCGACCTGAAACTCGGCGGCGAGGAGCGCGAAGTCACCGTCCTGTTTTCCGATCTGCGCGATTTTACGAGCTGGAGCGAAAAGCTCCCGCCGGCGGAAGTGCTCGCGCTGCTGAATCGTTATCTCGACCGCATGAGCGCGGTCGTCGAGCAGCACGGTGGCGTCATCGACAAGTATATCGGCGATGCCATCATGGCGCTGTTCGGCGCGCCCATCGCGCTGCCGGATGCCGCGCGGCGGGCCGTTGACGCGGCGCGTGACATGGCCCGCGCCCTCGACCTGCTCAATCGCGAGCTGACCGCCGAGGGCAAGCCACCGCTCGCCATCGGCATCGGTATCAACACCGCCCGCGTCGTCGCCGGGAACATGGGTTCAAAAACCCGCCTCAATTACACGGTGATCGGCGACGGCGTGAACCTCGCCTCGCGCCTGGAAGGCCTCACCAAGGATCCCGCCTATGCCACGCCGATCATCGTCAGCGAGGCCACCCTGGCCGCCATCACGCCGCGCCCCCTCGCCCGCGAACTCGGCGAGGTGAAAGTGAAGGGCAAGACCGAGGCCGTTAAGATCTTCGCGATTTCCCCCCGGGGCGAAACTGCGCCGCCGTATTCCGTTTAACAAGCCACGGCGAATCCACGCGTTCCTCCAAGCATTCGCCGCACCGATCCCTTTATGTAGGGGCGCGGCTCGACCGCGCCCTTTCTCGCTGCGTCACCGGACGTGGATAACCGCGCCACCCATCCGAGTCCGCCCTGAAACGTCCCGGTTCCTACCCGACGAACGCCGAAGCCGGGGCGATCTCCAACCTCGCCCTCACCTCGGCGGGAATCGGCTGCGCGACCATCTTGCCAGCCGCATCGGACGTCACGCACACGGCCGCGATTTCACCCTGGGCCACGAGGGCCGGGAGCACGCGCCCGCCCTCGTCCAGTTTCCTGAATTGGAAAGTGTAGATGACCGCCTTGGACCGCAGCTCCTTGATGAGCAGGCGCACCTCGGCAGTGTCATTGAAGCGGAGCGGCGCCTTGTAGTCGCACGAGGCGCTGACGCGCGGCCAGCCCACCACATTACCGGGCACAAACGAGATCAGGGGCAGGCCGAGCGACCGGTAGAATCCGGCTTCACACGCTTCCATCCAGCGGAAGAAATTCGAGAAATGCATGATGCCAGCCATGTCGGTCTCGTGGAATTCGACCGTGCGGGTGAGACGAAATTCTGAAGGCATTCCCGGCAGCGTAGGCGCCTCGGAACCCTTGGCAACGCCCTTCAGGTCGAACCACCCCCACGACGCCCCGCGCCGCCGGCAATGGCCCGAGGCTTGCGCCGGCTCGGGGCGTGCGTTCAGTCGGGCCATGCTTCCACGTGTATTCCTTCCGTCGCTTGTCACCTTCCTGGTCCTCTTCGCCACCGCCGGCTGCGGCAAAAAGGAAGCCAAGCCGTCCGCTTCCGCGGCGGACTCCGCAAAGATCCTCCTCTTCGGCAACGGCAGCGAGCCCCAGGACATCGATCCGCAAATCGTCACCGGCGTCCCGGAAAACAAGGTGATCAACGCGTTTTTCGAGGGTCTCGTTTCCTATGGCCCGCAGGACCAGGATACGGTGGGCGGCGTGGCCGAGCGGTGGGATATTTCCGCCGACGCGCTGACCTACACCTTCCACCTGCGCGCCGACGCGCGCTGGTCCAATGGTGACCCGGTCACCGCCCACGATTTCGTGCGCTCCTACCAGCGCATTCTCTCGCCCGCCCTCGCCGCGGAGTACGCCTACAAGTTCAACGCCGTTGTCGGCGCCGAGGAGTTCCGCCGAGGGGACCTCACGGACTTCTCCCAAGTCGGATTCAAGGCCATCGATAACCGCACGCTGGAAGTACGCCTCAAGCATCGCGTGCCCTACCTGATCGAGGCGATGAAACACTACGCCTGGTTCCCCGTGCATCTCCCCACCATCGAGAAACACGGCGGCGGCACCCGCCGCGGCACCGCCTGGACCCGCCAGGAAAACTTCGTCGGCAATGGCCCCTTCGTCCTCAAAAGCTGGAAACCCAACCAGGTCATCGTGGCCGAGCGCTCTCCCACCTACTGGGACCGCGACAACGTGAAGCTCGATGCCATCCATTTCTTCCCGACCGAAAATCTCGAGACCGAGGAGCGCATGTTCCGCACCGGCCAGCTCCACAAGACCTACGAGCTGCCCGCCGCCAAGATCGACGTCTACCAGCGCGACTTCCCCGAATCCTACCGCTCCGACACCTACTACGGTTCCTATTACTTCCGTTTCAATGTCACCCGCAAGCCGCTCGACGACGTGCGCGTGCGCCGCGCACTCTCCATCGCCATCGATCGCGAAAGCCTCGCGAGGAATGTCGTCCGCGGCGGCATGCAGCCTGCCTATGGCATGGCCCCGCCCACCGCCAAGTTCACCGCCCGCGCCAAGCTGGGCGGCGACGTCGCGGAAGCGCGCCGCCTCCTCGCCGAGGCCGGTTACCCCGAGGGTCGCGGCTTTCCCCGCATCGAGTTGCTCTACAATACGCAGGACAACCACCGCCGCGTCTGCGAGGCCCTCCAGGAAATGTGGCGGCAAAACCTCGGCATCGAGGTCGGCCTCGTGAACCAGGAATGGAAAGTCTACCTCCGGAGCATGGACGTCCTCGACTACGACATGGCCCGCGGCGGCTGGATCGGGGACTACAACGATCCGCACACCTTCTACGACACCTTCATCACCGGCGGCGGCAACAACCGCACCGGGTGGTCGAACGCCCGCTACGACCAGTTGCTCCGCGACACCGGTTTCGCCGCCGACGAAAAGGCCCGCATGGAACTCTACCAACAGATGGAGGAAATCATCGTCGAAGAACTGCCCATCATGCCCGTCTATTTCTACCGAAAAGTCTACGCCCTCTCCCCCAAGGTCGTCTGGCCGCCCAACCCGCTAGACAACCAAAACTGGAAATACGTCTACTTTAGGGAATAGGCGTCGCCCATGTAGGAGCCTGTTCACAGGCGATCCCATGCAGCACTGCAGCCGCAACCGATCGCCTGTAAACTAGGCTCCTACCCTCGATTCCGCCGCGCGCTGCTCCGGTACTTTTCCGTCTGGCCTCGACCGTCCCTCTTCTGTCGTCTCTCGTTATCCGTCTCCCGCCATGTTTCGTTTCGTCCTCCGTCGTCTTCTCCAGGCCATCCCGGTTCTGTTCGTGATCGTCACGGCGACGTTCTTCATGGTGCGCTTCGTGCCCGGCGGCCCTTTCACCGGGGAGAAGGCAATCCCACCCGAGATCCTGAGGAACATCGAGGCCCACTACGGCTTGGACAAGCCACTCTGGCGGCAATACCTGAGCTACCTCGGTCAGGTCGCGCGCGGGGATCTCGGCCCGTCGTTCAAGTATTCGAATCGCACCGTCAACGAGATCATCGCCGACAAGCTGCCCGTTTCCCTCGAACTCGGCGGCCTCGCGCTGGCCGTCGCCCTGGCCATGGGCCTGACCCTCGGCGTGCTCGCCGCCGTCCGCCGCAACACCTGGCTCGATTACTTCGCCAGCTCCGCGGGACTGCTCGGCATTTGCGTGCCCACCTTCGTGCTTGGCCCCATCCTCGTGCTCGTCTTCGCCATCCACCTCGGCTGGTTCAACGCCTCCGGCTGGTTCACTCCGGGCGACCGCGTGCTGCCGGCGCTCACGCTGGGCTTCGTGTACGCGGCGTACATCATGCGGCTCACCCGCGGCGGGATGCTCGAGGTGCTCAATCAGGATTTCATCCGCACCGCCCGCGCCAAGGGCGCAACCGAAACCCGCATCGTCTTCCGCCACGCGCTCCGCGGCGGCCTGCTCCCCGTCGTCGCCTTCCTCGGGCCCGGCGTGGCTGGCATTCTCACCGGCTCCTTCGTCATCGAAACCATCTTCCAGATCCCCGGCCTCGGTCGCGAGTTCGTGAACAGCGCCTTCAACCGCGACTACACCCTCGTGCTCGGCACCGTCATCCTCTACGCGGGCCTCATCGTCCTCTGCAACCTGGTCGTCGACGTCATCCAGGTCTGGCTCAACCCGCGCCTGAAGTTCGAGTGACCCTCAACCGGCTCCTCATGCTCCCCCATCACCTTTCAATCCCCTTCATCCGTCATCCTAAGCGCAGCGAAGGATCCACGAGCTTCATTGCCGCGTCCTTTCCGCGTGGAATCTCCGCTTTGCTCGGAATGACGCTCACCCGATCCTTCCCCGACCCGATCGCCTGATCCTGTGTCGTCCGCATCCCCAGCATCAATCACCCTTGCCGCCGAATCCGGCACCTCGCCCTGGCGCGATGCCTGGCTGCGCCTCCGACGCAACCGGCTGGCGGTCGCCGGTGGCCTGATGCTCCTGCTGCTCGCCGCCACCTGCATCCTCGGTCCCCTGCTCAGCCCCTACGGCTACGCCGACCAGAATCTCGACAACACCTTCGCCGCTCCCGGCGCGGCCCACTGGTTCGGCACCGACCAACTCGGGCGCGACCTGCTCGTGCGCGTGCTCTACGGCGGACGCATCTCACTCGGTGTCGGCCTCTGCGCCACCTTTGTCGCCCTCACCATCGGCGTCATCTACGGCGCGGTCGCGGGCTGGGTTGGCGGACGCACGGATGCGATCATGATGCGCCTCGTCGACATCATGTACGCCCTTCCCTTCACCATCTTCGTCATCCTCCTGATGGTGTTCCTCGGCCGGAACATTATCCTGCTCTTCGTGGCGATCGGCGCGGTCGAGTGGCTGACCATGGCGCGCATCGTCCGCGGCCAGATCATGACGCTGAAGAAAATGGAATTCATCGAGGCGGCCCGGACCCTCGGCTACGGCAATCGCCGCATCATCTTCCGCCACCTCCTGCCCAACGCGCTCGGCCCCATCATCGTCTACACCACGCTCACCATCCCCGCCGTCATGCTCCTCGAGGCGTTCCTCAGTTTTCTCGGACTCGGCGTGCAGCCGCCCATGAGCTCCTGGGGCACGCTCATCAAGGACGGCGCCGAAAAGATGGAGGAGTACTGGTGGCTGCTCGTCTTCCCCGGCACGCTCTTCTCGCTCACGCTCTTCTCGCTCAACTTCCTCGGCGACGGGTTGCGCGACGCGCTGGACGTGCGCGCCGCAAAAGACTGAGCTCGCCATTGCGCGCTCGTCGTCCGCCCTCTTGTAGGAGCCTGTTTACAGGCGATCAGTGCGCCCGCCGCGTGCGCCACCGCCGCATCGCCTGCAACCAGGCTCCTACGATTGCCCGCCACTTTCCGTCTGGCCTCCATCCTCCGTCCTCTGTCTGCTCATTCCGCCTTCCGGCCCCTCATGTTCCGCCGCTTTCGTCCCTATTTCCGATATTTCCAGCCACTGCGGGGCAAGCTCGTGCTGGCCCTGCTGTGCATGATGATCTACTCGGCGGCCAACGGTTTCGGCCTGCCCCTGCTCGTCACGTATGTCTTCAGCGATGTCTTCGGCGAGGACCGTTCCCACCCGCTCGGCTACATCGCCTTGCTGACCCTGTTGGTCCCCGCCCTCTTCCTCGTGCGCGGACTCGCCGGCTACGCCAGCAGCTACCTCTTCCAGGTCATCGGCACGCGCGTGCTGGAGGCCATCCGCCTCGAATACTTCCGCAAGCTGCAATTCCTGCCGCTCTCGTTCCTCCAACGCTATCCCAGCGGCGAACTGAGCTCGCGCGCCCTCGCCGATGCCCAGCAGGTGCAGGCCGCGATGACCCTTACCGCCAGCGATGGCATCAAGCACCCGCTCACCCTCGTCGGCGCCCTCGCCTACGTCGTGTGGGCCGCGCAAAAGGCCGAGGGCGTCACGCTCGCGGTCGTCACGCTCCTGCTCGTTCCGCTGTGCATCTTCCCCGTGCGCTACGTCGCCCGGAAGGTCCTCATTCGCGCCGCCCAGGCGCAGGCCCAACTCGGTTCGCTCTCCTCGCAGCTCACCGAGAACCTGGTCGCCGCCCGCGAGGTGCGCGCTTTCGGGCTGGAACGGAATTTCACCGATCGCTTCGCCACCACCGCGCGCAATCTACTCACCGCCCAGCTCAAGATCGCCAAGTACGCCCTCGGTCTCAGCCCGGCCATCGAGATCATCTCCGCCTTCGGCATCGCGCTCACCCTGACCTACGCCTACCGCGCCGGCCTCAAGCTGGAAGTCCTCATGGGCGTGCTGCTCGCACTCTACCAGTGCTACGAGCCGATCAAGAAGCTCGGCAACCTCAACTCCGAGATCAAGCGCGGCACCGCCGCCCTCGAGCGCCTCGAGCCCATCCTCAACGCGCCGCTCACGATCGCCGATCCCGCCGCCCCGGTCGCCGTGACGCGTCTCCGCGGCGAGGTGGCCTTCGCCGGCGTCACCTTTGCGTATGGCGACACGCCGGCCCTTCAGGAGGTCAATGTAACCATTCCCGCCGGCACGGTCTGCGCGCTCGTCGGCCCAAGCGGTGCCGGCAAGAGCACCTTCGCCAACCTCGTCCCTCGCTTTTATGAGGTCGCCGCCGGTGCGGTCACCATCGATGGCATCGACGTGCGCGCCATGCGCCTCGCCGACCTCCGCCGCAACGTCGCCCTCGTCTCACAGGAACCCGTGCTCTTCAACGACACGATCTACGAGAATCTCCGCCTGGGCCGCGAGGACGCGAGTCGCGACGAGATCATGGCGGCCGCAGTCGACGCCCACGCCGACGACTTCATCCGCCTCCTGCCCCAGGGTTATGAAACGCGAGTCGGCGAACGCGGCGCCCTGCTTTCGGGCGGCCAGAAACAACGCCTCGCCATCGCCCGCGCCTTTCTCCGCCAGGCGCCCATCCTCATCCTCGACGAGGCCACCAGTGCCCTCGATTCCAGCAGCGAGGCCGCGGTGCAGGACGCCCTGCGCAAACTCGTCCAGGGACGCACCGTCCTCATCATCGCCCACCGTTTCAGCACGATCCGCGACGCCTCCCAAATCCTCGTCTTCCAGCAGGGGCGCGTCGTGGCCCAGGGCAATCACACCGCGCTCTACGCCGGCAACGCCCTCTACCGATCGCTCTACGATCGGCAAACCGCGGCAACGTGATCACGGACGCGCAAATTGGGGCGGTTCAACCTCAGATCCGAAACTTCCGTGGCTAAGAAGGACACCAAGGAGCCCAAGGAATTCTCCCGCGCCGTGGAGAACATGATCGCCGGCTTCCGCGCGTTGCCGGAGGACGTGGGTCGCTCGCGCCGCCGTCCGACCGTCGATCTCGCGTCCCTGGTCGACGAACTTCTCGTCAAGTATCGCATCAGCCACGATTCCCTCGAGCACAGCATCCGCGACCACTGGCCGCAAATCGTGGGCGCCGCCAGCGCCGGCTATTCCCATCCGCTCGCGGTCGAGCGCAACCTCCTCGTTGTCCTCGTCTCCCACAGCGTCGTCCGTAACGAACTCTTCATGCATCGTGCCACCATCGTGGAGAAGCTGCGCCAGCTCCCCGGCTGCGATCACATCAAGGGCCTGGCGCTTCGCTCGAACTGAGGCGCATGAACGGCAGCGTCCCTTTCGGTTCGAGCCTCCCCTTTCGACTCACCGTCGCGGCCGCAGCCCTCGTCCTCAGCGTCATCTGCTGGCATGCCCTGTGCCTCATGCCCTTGGTGCAGTGGAACCCGGCTCGGCTCGCGTCCTCCTTCGCCCTCTCCCGCGGCCTGCCCATCTACGCGCTGCGTGACTCCGGCGCCCACCTCGGCTGGTTCTACGGCCCGGTGTTCCCCCTCTGGCATCTGCCGGCCACCTTCTTCGCCAACCCAACCCACGCGCTGCTCGTCGCAGGAATCTCGAACATTCTCACCTGGCTCCTGCCCATCGCCGCCGTGCTGCGCGCGGCCGGTCTTTCCCGAAGCGCCACCTGGTCGGGCACCATCGTGGGCGGCGCTCTCATGGCTGGCCACTCCATCAGCAACTACAGCTTTTACTTCGTGCATGTCGACGCGGTCTGCCTCGCCCTGCAACTCACCGCCTGCCTCAGCCTCCTCCGCTTCGTGCGCACGGGAAGCCGCGGAGCCCTTCACCTGTGCGCACTGGCCCTCGCCGGCGCATTCTGGACCAAGGTCATCGCGATCTCCCTCCTGCCCGCCCTCGTGTGCTGGCTGTGGCATGAGCGGCGCCGCGACGCAATCCGTCCCCTGCTCTTCTGGTCGCTCGTCCACGGCGCCGCGATCAGCGCCGCGGTCCTGGCCGCGTTTGGCCCGGAGGAAGTCCTGTTCAATACCTGGCTGGTGCATGCGCGGAACCCGTGGCGCGGCGGCCTCCTCCTGCTCGCGCAGGAACTCGGTCGCCTCCTCGCCGCCTCCGCCGTGTGGCTCCCCGCCGTGGCGTTCGTCTGGTGGACGCGCCGCAACGCGACCGCCCCACTCTTGAACGACCCCTCGCGTTCCCTGCTCCGCCTCTTGCTCTGGTCCGCCGGCTGGCTCGCCCCCTTGGGCCTGGTCGCCGTGCTCAAGGCCGGCGGTGGCCTCAACTCGGTCCACTCGATGCACTACCTGTTCCTCGCCGGGCTGGTCGTGCTCTGCCTGGCCTTCAACTTGCCCGCTGCGCGGCGTGCCGTCTCCGCCGGGCTTTTCCTGCTCGCCGTCGTGCTCCCCGCCTGCGCCGGCACGCGCCTGATCCTGCAATCCGGCATGCGCTGGGTCCCTGACCGCTCCCAGGAGGAACTGCTCGCGGCCGCGCGCCGGAACCCCGGGCGCTGTTATTTCCCATGGAGCCCCATGATCACCATCATCGCGGAACGCCGGATCAGCCCTCTCGACGACGCGTTGTACTGCCTCTGGCTGTCAAAGCTGGAGCCGCCCGCCGACCGCATCCGGGCGGCCGCACCGCCCGACCCGATCATCATGTACCTCGAGCCGGCGCAAAGCCGCTTCGCCCTGCGCTACTTCAAATCGGATCCTCCCGCCTCCCATGCGCCGCCCGCCCCTTGAACGCGCGCCCTCCCACCGAGGCCCTAGGCAAAATTACGCTTGCAGGCATCCGGCCACGCTTGGTTAATGCCCCCTTACGTTAGTGAGAGCCTGCTGGTCGCAAGCTCCCACCACGGTCAGTCCGGGCAACCGGACACTAACGGTGCCGCCGGCCCTCCACAAGCGGGCGGCACGGAGCGAAAGCTCCTCTATCGACCGCGTCATCAACCACATAAACCATGTCACAACCCGTTAAGTCAGAAGTCATCGCCCAGTACAAAACCCACGAGAAGGACACCGGCTCCAGCGACGTCCAGATCGCGCTGCTCACCGCCCGGATCAATCACTTGACCGAGCACCTGCGCACGCATCGCAAGGACTTCCACAGCCGCCGCGGCCTCCTCCAAATGGCCAGCCGTCGTCGCAAGCTCCTTGATTACGTCAAGAGCGAGGACCTCGCCAAGTACAACGAACTGCTGCAGAAGCTCAGCCTGCGCAAGTAACCGATTTCACGAAGGGCGGCCCACCGACGGGTCGCCCTTCGTTTTAGCTCCCTCACAGGACCAGCGCCCGGGACATTTCAGCTTACTTCTCAGATCTTGATGTGGAAGCGGCTTTACGCCGCGACTGACCGGGCCCCAAGCCCCCCACCAGGATCGGAGCCGTAATCCGAAATTTCTCGGCACTGATTCCGAGGGCGCCACGAAAAAGGTAGAACCCCCGCTCCGCCGCCGCTTTGGCGTCGTCGCATCCCCCGGGCCCTGAGCGGCCCTCCCTCCGTCATATCATGAATCAGAAACACAATGTATCCGTCGCCGGCCTGAACCTGAAGTTCTCCACCGGCTCCATCGCCAACCTCGCGGGCGGCGCCGTCTTCGTCACCGTCGGCGAGACCAACGTCATGGTCACCGCCTGCGCCGCGCAAACCATGCGCCCCGGCCAGGACTTCTTCCCGCTCACCGTCGACTACCGCGACAAATACGCCGCGGCCGGCCGCTTCCCCGGCGGCTACTTCAAGCGCGAGGGCCGTCCCTCCGAGCGCGAGATCCTCATCTCCCGCCTCTGCGACCGCCCCTGCCGCCCCCTCTTCCCCGAGGGCTTCCTCAATGAGGTGCAGATCATCGGCCAGCTCATGTCGGCCGACCTCGTCAACGACTCCGACATCGCGATGGTCAACGGCGCCAGCGCCGCCCTGCACATCTCCGACATCCCGTGGAACGGGCCGATCGGCTGCGTGCGCGTCGCCCTCATCGACGACCAGTTCGTCGCCAACCCGACCATCGAGCAGATGTTCAGCTCGTCGCTCGACCTCATCTACGTCGGCAACGAGAAGGACATGCTGATGATCGAGGGCTCCGCCGACCAGATCCCCGAGGACAAGTTCATTGCCGCCCTCGAGTTCGGCCACAACGCCATCCAGCCGATCATCGCCGCGATCAAGGAACTCCAGCAGCTCGCCGGCAAGCCGAAGGCCACCTTCAAGCTCGTGGGCGCCACCCCCGAGGCCCGCGCCATCATCGAGCGCGTCGTCCCCGCCGAGCGCGTCTCCGCCGCCATCTTCGGCTACGAGAAGAACGTCCGCTCCAACAACGTGAAGGCCCTCAAGGAAGAGGCCAAGGCTGCCCTCACCGCCGAGCTCGGCGCCGACAAGTTCACGGACGTCGACCTGAACGTCGTGTTCGAGGATCTGCAATACAAGGCCTACCGCGCCACCGTGCTCGCCCAGGGCGTGCGCTCCGACAAACGCGGCGAAACCGCCCTCCGCCCGCTCCAGGCGCAGGTCGGCGTGCTGCCCCGCGTTCATGGCTCCGCCATGTTCCAGCGTGGTGACACCCAGAACATTGCCATCGTCACCCTCGGGCCCACCAAGGAAGCCCAGGACATGGACGGTCTCACCGGCGGCGCGACTTCCAAGTCGTTCATCCTCCACTATAACTTCCCGCCGTTCTCCGTGGGCGAGGCCGGCCGCTTCACCGGCCCGGGTCGCCGCGAAATCGGCCACGGCGCGCTCGCCGAGCGCTCCCTCGTTCCGATCCTGCCTCCCGAGGACGTCTTCCCCTACTCCATCCGCGTCGTCTCCGAGATCATGGCCTCCAACGGCTCGACCTCGATGGCCTCGATCTGCGGCGGCTGTCTCGCCCTCATGGACGCCGGCGTGCCGATCATCGCCCCGGTCGCGGGCATCAGCTGCGGTCTCATGACCGAGGCCAACCCGGACGGCTCCATCAAGAAGTGGGTCACGATCACCGACATCCTCGGTGAGGAAGATCACTTCGGCGACATGGACTTCAAGGTCGCCGGCACCACCAAGGGCATCACCGGCTTCCAGCTGGACCTGAAGATCAACGGCCTCCCGTTCGAGATCGCCAAGAAGGCCATCATGCAGTGCCGCGAGGCCCGCATCGAGATCCTCAAGGTCATGCTCAGCTCCCTGCCGGCTCCCCGCAAGGACCTCAGCCAGTACGCTCCGCGCATCCAGACGATCCAGATCGATCCCGAAAAGATCGGCCTGCTCATCGGACCCGGCGGCAAGACGATCCGCCGCATCGTCGAGACGACCGGCGCGCAGATCGACATCGCCGACGACGACTCCGGCAAGGTCTTCATCTACTCGAACAATGCCGACGCGATGAACCGCGCCGTGCAGGAAATCGACGCCCTCTGCGGCGGCGGTTCCCAGATCGAGATCGGCAAGATCTACACCGGCCGCGTCACCGGCACCAAGGAGTTCGGCGCTTTCGTCGAATGCCTCCCGGGCAAGGAAGGCCTCGTCCACATCTCCGAGCTGGCTGACTTCCGCGTCCGCCGCACCGAGGATGTCGTCAAGGTCGGCGATAGCATCACCGTGAAGTGCGTCGGCATCGACGAGCGTTCCGGCAAGGTCCGTCTCAGCCGCAAGGCCGCGATGGCCGAGCTCGAGGCCCAGAAGCAGGCCGCCGGCGGCGCCCCCGCCGCCGACGCCGCTCCGGCCACCGACGCCCCGGCGCAGTAAGGCCGAGTCCCGGAAAAAACCAACCCAGCCGGGTGGAGCGCGCTGACCCCAGCGCGCCTTCTTCCCCTCCCAAGCCGCGACCTTCCGTCGCGGCTTTTTCTTTGCCCAGTTCGTGGGCTAAGCCGGAACGATGCAGTTCAACTACTGATCAACACGGATTCACACAGATGGATCAGGAGTTGAGGAATCCAGGTTCGGAACCAATCAATGCGCCGCTATTTCGACCGCAGGGCCTGCCTTGTCCGGGCCATTCGTGTTCATTTGGGCCCATCTGCGGTTTTTCAACTGCATGAGCCTGGCTAACCGGAACGATGATGCAGTCAGAATGCGATTCCGCAGCGTGCGCGGTCGAACTGCTCGGTTGTTGGCGTGGCTTGACCGCGCCCCCGGTTCGCCGCGAAACAAGGG
>JAEZDN010000076.1 GCA_023433275.1 Verrucomicrobiota bacterium | reverse complement strand
ACGAAGGCGGCGGGGATCATGTGCGCCGGCACCGCGTCGCGCAAAAAGGCGCGCAGGTCACGCGCGTCGGGCGCCGGGGTGGCGGATGCCACCACATAGGCCACCAGCCGCTTGTCGCCCGGCACGTCCTCCCGCGCCAGGACGATGGCGTCGCGCACGCCGTCGTGGCGGCGCAGCGCCGTTTCGATCTCCCCCGGCTCGATGCGGAAGCCGCGGATCTTCACCTGATGGTCGATGCGGCCGCAGAATTCCATCAGGCCGTTGTCCGCGCGTTGCCGCACCAGATCGCCGGTCCGGTACAGCCGGGCGGCGGGGAGGCTGCTGTGGGGATTGCGGATGAACTTCTGCTGGGTGAGCGCGGGCTGGTTCAGGTATCCGCGAGCCAGACCCTCGCCGGCGATGCAGAGCTCGCCGGGCACGCCCGGGGGTACGAGCTCGAGGTGGCGATCGAGGACGTAGAAACGCGTGTTCGGGCAGGGGCGGCCGATGTTGCCGCGCACGCCGGCCTGGCGGAGCCCCCAGCTGGAGAAGGTGGTATCCTCGCTCGGGCCGTAGCCCTCGTACACCCGCTTCATGTGGGGCAGGGCGATCAAGCGGTCGGCCAGGCTGTCGGCCAGGGACTCGCCGGCCAGGAAGATCGTCTGCACGGACGAGGGAATGATCTCCAACCGGAGGAGTTCGGCGGCGATCGAAGGCACGGTGTTGATCAGCGTGACCTGGTCGCGGGCCGGGAGGTTGGCCAGTGCGAGCGCGTTGTCGGCGAGGATGGCGGTGCCGCCCCAAGCCAGCGTGACGAAGATCTCGAAGATCGAGAGATCGAAGCAGAAGGAGGTGCTGGCCAGCATGCCTGCCAGCTCCGCGTCGCTGAAGACCTCGCGGCCCCAATAGGCGAGGCTCACGGCGCTACGGTGCTCGATGGCGACGCCCTTGGGCCGGCCGGTGGAGCCGGAGGTGTAGATCACGTAGGCGAGGTTGCCCGGGAGCGGATAGCAGGCGGGCTTGGCCGGCGATTCCCGGAGCAGGGTTTCCTCGTCGTCACCGAGGTCGAGGATCGTGGCCGAGGTTTCGGCCGGCGGCATGCCGGCGCGGGCGCGATCCGTGATGAGCACGGTGGCGTGGGAATCCTCGAGCATGTACCGCACGCGATCCGCGGGGTAGGCGGGATCCAGGGGAATGTAGGCGCCGCCCGCCTTCAGGATGCCGAACAGCGCGGCCACGGTGGCGGGTGTGCGGCTGGCGTAGATCGCGACGGGTGTCTCGGGCTTGACGCCGAGGTGACGCAGGCGATGGGCGAGGCGGTTGGCGCGCTCATCGAGCTGGCGGTAGGTCCAGCGTTCCGTGCCCCACACCAGCGCGGTGGCGTCGGGCGTGCGCGCGGCCTGTTCCTCGAACAGCTCGTGGATGCACTGGTCGCGGGGATAGGATTTCTCGGTGTTGTTCCACTCGTTGAGCACCTGGTGGCGTTCGGCGGGCGTCAGGAGCGGCAGGCGGTGCACGGGGCGCGTGGCGTCGGCCGCCGCGGCGCACAGCAGCAGCTCGTAACGGTCGACGATGCGCTCGATCGTGGCGGCGTCGAAGAGCTCGGTGCTGTAGTTGCAGTCGAGGACGAACGCGCGCTCGGTCTCGGTGACATTGAAGTTGATGTCGAAGTTGACGAAGCGCTTCGGGTTGGTGGCGGAATCGACGGTGAGGCCGTCGAAGCGCACGGCGCCGCGGTGGCGGCCGACGTTGAAGGTGACGTTGGTCAGGGGCACCCGGTTGGTCTCGCGCGGTAGGTTGAGCCGGCGCAGCAGGTTGGCGAAGGGGTGCTGCCAGTGCTCGAAGGCGTCGAGCGTGGTGCGACGCGTGTCGTGGAGGAAGGCCGCAAAATCCTGGTTCTCGCCGACGCGGCTGCGGATGGGGAGCAGGTTGACGCACTGGCCGACGAGGCCCGGCAGGCCGGCGAGCACCTGCGGGGCGGCGGGCACGCCGACGACGATATCGTCCTGGCCGCTGTGGCGGTGCAGCAGCGTGGTGAACCCGGCGAGCAGCACGGTGAAGTTCGTGGATTGCTTGCGGCTGGCAAGTTGACGGACGGCCTCGATGGTTTCGGGGCGGAGGCTGCGGCCGTGGTGCGCGGCGGCGTAGGTGCGATTGGCCGGACGGGCGCGGTCGGAGGGCAGCTCGAGGACCGGCACGCTGTCGGCGAACCGGCTGGCCCAGTATTCCTCGCTCGCGGCATGGTCGGACGAGGTGCGACGGCGTGCGTCGTCCGCGGCGTAGTCGCTGAACCGGGGAGCCGGCGGCAGGCTGGGGGCGCGGCCTGCGCGGCGGGCGGTGTAGCACTCGCCGAGTTCCTGGAGCAGGACCTGTTGGGACCAGCCGTCGCAAATGATGTGGTGGACGATCAGGACGAAGGCGTGATGTTCGGGCGCCACGCGGAAGACGCACGCACGCCAGAGCGGCCCCTGCACGAGGTCGAAGGGTTCGCCAATGGCGCGATCGATCTCGTCCTTGAGGCGGGTTTCCACGGGGATGTCCTTCCCGTTGGCGGATTCCGCAGTGAGGTCGGTCAGTGAGACACCGACGGTGGACGTGGGCGCGATCCGTTGGTGTTCGCCGGTGGCGGAGATGGTGATGCGCAGGGAGTCGTGACGCGCTCCCAGGTCGGCCACGGCCTCGCGCAGCGCCGTTTCGTCGAGCTCGCCATGAAGGTGAAGGGTGCAGGACTCGTTGTACGCGGCGGACAGGGCCGGGCCCATCTGGGAGACGTACCAGATTTCCTGTTGAGCCGGGGTCAGCGGGAGCTGTTGCGCCGGCTCGGTGCTTTCGGCGCTGGGAGCTGACGTGCCAGACTGTCCGGGAACCGCGTCGGCGGCGCCCAGGTGGGCGGCGAGTTTGTCGAAGGTCGAGTGCTGTTCGATCAGCTGGCGCATGGTGACGTGCGCCCCAAAGCGTTCCTGGAGGGCGAAGCTGACCTGCGTGAGCAGGAGCGAGTCGAGCCCGAGCTGCTGGAAGGTTGCGGTGGCGTTGGCGCCCTTGAAATCGTGTCCGGACAAGTCGTGCAGCAGGGCGGCGAGACGCTCACGGAGCGGCGGCAAGGCGGGGGTCTCGGTGTTGGCGGTCGCATGGCCTTCCGCGGTCAGGACGGCGGGAGTGGCGGATGTGGCGGGCGCGGCGGCGGCCTTCGGTTCGATCCAGTGGCGCTGGCGCTCGAAAGGATAGGTGGGGAGGGGGACGCGCAGGCGACGGGCGCCGCGGTGCCACGTGGCCCAGTCCACGTTGGCGCCGGCGATCCAGAGACGGCCGAGGGCCTCGCCCATGGCGGTGAGATCATCGGATGGGCCGCGCGACGAATGAGCCAGGGAGCCGACCGGGGCCGGCGCCTCGGCGAGAGCGGGATGCTGGCGGGCCAGGGTCGCGAGGGTTTGTCCGGGACCGACCTCGAGGAGGACGGGTTTCATTTCCTGATACAGCGTGGAGAGGCAGTCCGCGAACCTGACCGTGCGGCGCAGGTGCGAGGCCCAGTAGGCGGGATCGACGGCCTCTTCCGCGGTGAGCCAGGAGCCCGTGACATTGGAGAGGCACGGAATGGAAGGGGCGTGCAGGCGAATGCGGCGGAGCGCGGCCGTGAACGGGGCGAGCACGGGCTCCATCATCGCCGAGTGGAAGGCGTGGGAAGTGGCGAGGCGCCTGGCGCCGACGCCTCGGGCGGCGAGGGACTTTTCCAGGTCGGCAATGGCCTGGTCGGGACCGGACAGTACGCACAGCTCGGGGGCGTTGACCGCCGCGAGGGCGATGGGGCCCGTCGCGAGCGGGGCGGCCTGGTCGGCGGGAAGCCGGACGGCGAGCATGGCGCCGCGTTCGCAGGCCTGCATGAGCGCGGCACGGGTGGCGACGAGCGTGAGGGCATCGCTGAGGGAAAAGACGCCGGCGAGGCAGGCCGCCACGTATTCGCCGAGGCTGTGGCCGACGAGGGCCTGGGGACGCACGCCCCAGTGCAGCCAGAGTTTGGCGAGGGAGTATTCGATGACGAAGAGGGCAGGCTGGGTGAAGGCCGTTTCGCCGAGGCGCTTGGCGGCGCTTTCGCGATCGCCGTCCGCGGGGAACATGAGGCTGCAGAGGTCGGTTTTGAGGCTGGCCTTGAGCAGGCCGCAGCACTCGTCGACGCATTGCTTGAACACGGGTTCGGACGCGTAGAGACCCTGCGCCATGCCGACGGCCTGGGAACCCTGGCCCGGGAACATGAACGCGATTGGCGGCGCGGACTCGGCGGCCTTGCCGGACGGGGCGAGCGCGGAATCACGGAGCCGGCGGACGGCTTCGGCGGTGTCAGCGGCGACCACCACGCGGCGATGAGGAAAGGCCTTGCGACCGGTCTGCAGCGTCGCGGCGGCATCGGCGAGATTCAGGCCGGGATTCTTCTCGAAGTGCGCGGCCAGGTTGGCGGTCGCGGCGTCGAGCGCCTGCGGCGAGCGGGCCGAGAGGGTGAGGATCTGGCGCGGCCGGGCGGGGCCGGAAGCGGGAACGGCCGGGGCTTCCTCGAGCGCGACGTGCGCGTTGGTGCCGCCGATGCCGAAGGAGCTGACGCCGGCGCGGCGCGGCGTGGCGCCGCGCTTCCAGGGCTTCAGGGCGTTGACGACATAGAAGGGGCTGTGGGCGAAATCGATCTTTGGGTTGGGCTGCTCGAAGTGGAGGCTTGGCGGAAGCTCGCCGGCTTCCATGGCGAGCACCGTCTTGATCAGGCCCGCGACGCCGGCCGTGATGTCGAGGTGACCGATGTTGCTCTTGACGGAACCGATGCCGCAGAACTGGCCGCGATCGCCCTTGAGGCCAAAGGCCTTGGTGAGGCCTTCCACCTCGATGGGGTCACCGAGGGGAGTGCCGGTGCCGTGCGCCTCGATGTAGGAAACGGTTTCGGGCGTGAAGCCCGCCTCGGCATGGGCGAGCGCGATCGCCTCGGCCTGGCCCTCGCTGCTCGGGGCGGTGTAGCCGATCTTCACCGAACCGTCGTTGTTCATGGCCGCGCCGCGGATCACGGCGCAGATGTGATCGCCGGCCGCGATGGCCTCGCTGAGGCGCTTCAGGAGGACGACACCGCAGCCGTCGCCGAGGACCGTGCCGCTGGCGTCAGAGGAAAACGCGCGGCAGTGGCCGTCCTTGGAGAGGATGCCGCCCGGCAGGTGGTACTGGCCGCGGCGGGCGGGGAAGGTGATGGACACGCCGCCCGCGAGCGCGGCGTCGCAGCGGTAGCTGAGCAGGTTCTGCACGGCCATGCAGACGGCGACGAGGGAGGTGGAGCACGCGGTCTGGACGTTCACGCTCGGGCCGCGGAGGTTCAGCTTGTAGGAGACCCGGGTCGTGACGAAGTCGTTGGAATTCGCGATGAGCGTCGGGAAGAACCCCAGGTTCTCCACCAGGCCCGGGTTGCTGAGCAGGTTGGTGAACAGGTAGGTGTTCATGCTCGCGCCGGCGAAGACGCCGATGGAGCCGGGGAAGGTCTCGGGATTGCAGCCGGCGTTCTCGAGCGCCTCCCACGCGCACTCGAGGAAAACGCGGTGCTGCGGGTCGATGACGGACGCCTCGCGCGGGTTCATGCCGAAGAAGCCGGCGTCGAACCACTCGGGCCGCTCGAGGACGGCGCGCGCCTTGACGAAGCTCGGGTCGTCGAGGCGCGGCGGGTTCTCGATGGGGAGCCACTGCACCTCGTCGTCCTTGAAGAACGACACGGCCTCGCGGCCTGCGCGCAGGTTTTGCCAGAACTCGGTGAGATTGGCGGCTTGGGGGAACCGGCCTGCCATGCCGATGATGGCGACGGCTTCGGTGGGTTCGGGAGAGTTGTTCATGGGCAGAAGGGGGATGTAGGGCCCTTGGATAAAGGGATCAGGGCGTGATTCGGTGGTGTTGGTCTTGAATCGCCTGTGAGCAGGCTCCTACAGAAAGGTGGTTTAGGAACGGGTGGGAGTGAGCGGGCGGCGGCGGATGGCCGCGCCCTGGCGGAGGCGATTGCGTTCTTCGATCCGGTCCCGGAACGAATCGGTGGCGCCGGCGGACTGCTCGGCGATGTGCCGCGCGAGGGCGCGGATGGTGGGAAACTGAAAGAGCTTGAGGACCGGAATATCGAGACCGAGGGCCTCGCGAATGCGGTTCTGGACCTGAACGACCTGGAGGGAGTGCCCGCCAAAATCGAAAAAGTTGTCGTCCACGCCGATGGGATCGGTGCGGAGGATGTCCTTCCAGATGACGGCGATGGCCTGCTCGACGCCGGCCTGCGGGGCGACGAAGCCGGAACCGCGCTTGGCCTGGCTCGCGGCGGGCGCGGGCAGTTGCTTGCGGTCGACCTTGCCGTTGGGCGTGAGCGGCAGTTGCGGCAGGGTGACGAAAAGCGACGGCACCATGTAGTCGGGGAGCTTCTGCTTGAGGAAATCGCGCAGCGCGTCGGCCGCCGGTTCGGTTTCGTCCGCCGCGACCAGGTACGCGACGAGGCGCGGGTCGTTGGGATCATCGGTGCGGAGCACGACGACGGCCTGGCGGACGCTGGAGTGCTGCATGAGCGCGGATTCGATCTCGCCGAGCTCGATGCGATGGCCGCGGAGCTTCACCTGATGGTCGACGCGACCGAGGAAATCGATCACGCCATCGGGGCGGTAGCGCACGAGGTCGCCGGTGCGGTACATGCGGTTGTTGGTCCGGAAGGGATCCGCGACGAATTTCTCGGCCGTGAGTTCCGGCCGGCGCAGGTAGCCGCGGGCGACGCCATCGCCGGCGATCCAGAGCTCGCCGGGGACGCCGACGGGGACGGGCTGGCGGTTGCCATCGAGGATGTAGACCTGGGTGTTGGCGATGGGACGGCCGATATCCACGGCGCCCGTGGGATTGGGCGCGCCGTTGGCGTGGCTGGTGGTGGACCAGATGGTGGTCTCCGTGGGCCCGTACATGTTGAGGAGCGTGCCGGGGAGCTCCGCGGCGAGCTGGGACGCCAGGCCGACTGGCAGCGCCTCGCCGCCCACCATGAGTTTGCGGAGCGACTTGAGGGCAGCGAGGGTTTCGGGCGAGCTGGCGAGGATGCGCAGGAACGAGGGCGTGCACTGCAGGTGCGTGACCTCGTGGCGCTGCATTTGCTCGATGAGGGAGCGCGCGGCGGGAGCCGGCGCGCCCCCGGGCGAGCGGGGG
>JAEZDN010000029.1 GCA_023433275.1 Verrucomicrobiota bacterium | reverse complement strand
TCGAAAGAGCGCGGCCCCGTTGAAGCGCACACTGATGACCATACGGCACGGACAGCGCATCCTCTCCGCGCTCGAAAGAGCGCGGCCCCGTTGAAGCTAGGCGATCGCGGCCGTGGTATCGGCGCCGCGGGTCTCTCCGCGCTCGAAAGAGCGCGGCCCCGTTGAAGCCACGGACGCGGGAGGTAATACCCACCGCATCATCGTTTCAGCTCACGCTTCGCCCCGTTGATCACGGGATCCCATTGAAACGCGGGGCCGGGGTCGACTTTGTTGGTTTGAAGATGATAGTGGGCGAGCACGCCCTGGAACTTCGCGAGGGCGGCGTCGGGCAGTTTCTCCTCGATGAGCCGGCCGTTGGCGTCGCGCGGGTAATCCAGCTTGATGCGCGGGAACACCCGGTGCAGCGCGGCCGTGAGCTTGATGAGCGCGGCGTATTGCTCGGGGGTGAAATCATACTGCAGCAACTCCCGTCCGTGAATCCGCCCCTTCACCGGGTCGGGCCGCTGCGGCCGGCCGCGAAAATCCGGCGTGCGGATGCCCGTCCCCCCGACCAGCGCCGGCGGCACGAGTCGCGTCTGGCCCGTCGCCTCGCGGCGATACCAGGCGTTCAACAGCTTCGCGTCGTTCAGGGGATACGCCCCGATGTTCGCGATCTCGATGCCGATCGAACGGTCGTTGGCGGCGCCCGCATGCCACGCGCGTTCCTTCAAATCGAGCGTCTGGTAGATCGTGCCATCCACATCCAACAGGAAGTGCGCACTCAATCCGCGTTGCTGAAGAATCTGAAAACAGGTGCGGCTCAACCCGGCGCCGTCGTAGTGGAGGACAAATTGGTCGATGTTGCGCTTGAGGTCCGCGAGCGACGGATCCCGCTCGCCCGCCGGGCGTCCGTCCAGGGCGCGGCGACCGTGGTTCGGAATCTTCCGGTTGTATGCGTCGTAGCCTCCCGCCGCCAGCCAGGGAACGACGCGAGTACCGATGGCAAACCGCTGCCCCGCCACGATAATCTCGTCCCCCGCCGGCGACTGCGGCGCGGCGACCGGGCGCGGGCCGGATTGGCAACCGGCCAGCGACACCACTGCCAACAGCAGCAACCAGACGAGTCGCTCACGGAAGGCACGAGCTCTGCCCACCGGAACCGCAGCCGAATGCCCGAACCTTTTCCGTTTCGGTCCGGCCGGGGGTCGGACGCTATCTGGATCGGACGGCGAAACCATGGCGGCGCAGCGCGCGGTGCAGTTCACGGATATGGGCATGATCACGCGTCTCGACCGTGCAGACGGCATTCACCGCCGAAACGTCGGGACCACTGAAAGCGCGGTCGTGGGCGATATCCTTGATGCTCGCGCCGGTGTCGGCGACCACCCGGCTCAATTCGGCCAGGCCGCCCGGCCGGTCGCTGATCAGCGCCGTGAAACGCGTGAGCCGTCCGTCGTGCACCAAGCCCTTTTCAATGACGCGGCTCAGGATCGCCGGGTCGATGTTACCGCCGCACATCGTCAGGACCACGTTCTTGTCCCGCAACTCCGGCAGCAAACCCGCCATCAGGGCGGCGAGCGGCGCCGCGGCGGCGCCTTCCACGACGATCTTCTCGAGCTCGATCAGGCGCAGGATCGCCAGCGCGATCCATTCCTCCCCCACCTGCACGACGCGATCCACGCGCGGGCGCGCCAGGCTGAAGGCGGTGTCGCCCACCCGCAGCACCGCAAGTCCGTCCGCGAGCGTGGCCCGGCGCCGGATGACGACGGGTTTCCGCGCGCGCAGCGCGGCGGTGAAGCTGGCGGTCGCCTTCGATTCGACGCCGATGACGCGGACGGACGGCCGCAGCGCCTTGACGGCGACCGCGATGCCCGCGATCAGCCCGGCGCCGCCGATGGGGCAGACGATGGCATCGGCCTTCCTGACCTGCTCGAGTATTTCGAGCGCCATCGTGCCCTGGCCGGAAATGATGGCGGGATCGTCGTACCCATGGATGTAGGCGAGATTCCCTTCCGCCGCCAGGGCATCGGCGCGGGCGCGCGCCTCGGCAAAATCGCGCCCGGCAATCACCACGCGCGCACCGAGCCGGCGGCAGGTGCTCACCTTGATGAGCGGCGCATAATCGGGCATCACCACGGTCACCGGGATATCGAGCAGTTGCCCGTGATACGCCAGCCCGAGCGCGTGGTTGCCAGCCGAGGCGGCGATCACGCCGCGTCGCCGCTGCGCGGCCGGCAATTGCCCGAGCGCATTGCGCGCCCCGCGCTCCTTGAACGACCCCGTCCGCTGCATGTTGTCGAGTTTGCAGAAAATGCGGGCGCCGGTGATGCCCGACAACGGGATCGACTCGGGGCAAGGCGTCTCCGCCACGTCGCCGTCAATACGGCGGCGGGCGGCGCGGATGGTGGCGAGCGTGACGGGTTCGGAGTCGATGAGATCAGCGTGCGCGCCGCGGGCCCGGGCGCAAACCCCGATCTGGGCCGGCCCCGAAAGCATCGCGATTAGCGGCGAAACGCCGGGCGCTATTGCCCGGTCTTGGGCGCCTGCTCGAGGAATTGCCGCCACGCCTCCTGCACGGCGCGGCGCTCGCCTGCCCCCAGCCGGCCGTCGCCGTCCTGGTCAAAGCGTTTGAGCAATGCCTGGCGCGCGGGCGCGCCGCCGGCGAAGGGAAATCCGTGGTCGCGGAAGCCGCGGCGGAAATGTTTCTCATGCCAACGGTAGCGGTGGGCGGTGCGGTGAAACTTGTGGCGCATCTTCTTGAGGGCCTTTTTCGCCTCCCGCTTTTCCGCCCGGTCAAGTTGCCCGTCTCCGTCGCGATCGAATCGTTTCTTCAGGTTTTCGCGCGCCTGATCGCCGCGCGCGTGATGCCGGCCGGACTGGGCGCGGTTTTTGCGCATTTGTTCGCGGGCGGCCTGGCGCTCGGCGTCGCTCAGCTTGCCATCCTTGTCCTGGTCGAAGCGTTGCATGAACTTTTCCCGGCGGGCGTCCGCGTCCCGGGCCGGAGCCGGCGAGGCCGGCGGGGTCTCCGCGGGCTGGTCCGCCGCGAGGGCGGGAAAGGCGAATAGCGTTGCCGTCAGAAGACAGAGGGATACAGACCTGTTTTTCATCGTGCGGGGGTTGGGTTGACTGCTTGCCGGTCAAGACGCCCCGCGCCCCAGGCGGTTACCAGTCCACTTCCACCCACCATGTTTCAGGTCACCTTTTCCGAGCAAAGCATGCGCGAGCTGAACCGGCTCGACAAGCTGGCGCAGCTGGAAGCGATCGAGCCCATCAGCCGGATCCGCCCGTCCGACCTGGCCAACCCGCGCGAGCCGCTCGGCCGGTTCACGCGCGGCGAGCAGGTCTATTACCGGCTGCGCTCGGGCGACTTCCGGTTCTACTTCACGGTCGACGGGGACAAGCTCCACACCAATTACATCCTGCACAAGGATTCGCTGGAGGACGTGCTCTTCCGCATGAAGCTGCCCGTTTCGGAACAGCAGCTGTTCGAGCAACATTCGAAATTCTGGAAGTATCTCGACAGCCTGACGAAGTAACCGCGGTCATGTCGGATCTCGAGCAACGGGAAAATCCCTACAACGTCACGCAGGCGAGCCGGATTTATTTCCTGCCCAACCTGATGACGGCGGGGAACCTCTTTTGCGGGTTCATCGCGGTCATCAAGTGCATCCAGGCGCGCCTGATCACGGATGGCGGCGAGTACGCGCTCCTGCACACGGCGCAGACCTCGACCGAGCTCTACACGCAGGCGGTGTGGTTCATCCTGGCGGCGGTGGTGTTCGACTCGCTCGACGGTCGCCTGGCGCGCATGGGCGGCCGCACCTCGCTCTTCGGTGCGGAGTTCGATTCCCTCGCCGATGTCGTCTCCTTCGGCATGGCGCCCGCGCTGATGGTTTTCTTCCTGATCCTCGCCCCGCGCGAGGATTACCAGTGGTTCCGCGAGCTGGGGTGGCTGATCGCATTCATTTACCTGCTCTGCGGGGCGGTGCGCCTCGCGCGGTTCAACGTGATCACCAATCCGCTCCTGCACCGCGCCGAGGCTGAGTCGCACAAGGATTTCGTCGGCCTGCCCATCCCCGCCGCCGCCGGCACCATCGCGTCACTCGTCCTCCTGCTCCTGAACCTCGAGCTGAACGCCCGCGAGCTGCGGCAGTCCGCCCTCGGGCTGCCGCTGATCCTCATCCTGGTCTCGGTGCTCATGGTCAGCACCATCCGCTTTCCCAGCTTCAAGCAGGTGAACTGGGAGACGAAGACCCGTTTCCGCACCTTCGTCCTGGTCTTCGTCGGCGTGGTGCTCATCTGGCGGCTGCGCGAGGTGGCCATCTTCTTCCTTTTCCTGGGTTACATCGGTTACGGCCTCCTGGCCCACTACCGCCGGGCCGCCCGTCATGCCCAGATGCGCGCCCTGCGCCGAAAACTTGTGAAGATGAAGCACGGTGATTCCGAATAACTTTTTCCTGTGAACAACCCCGGGGTTATTCGCGACTGCTCGGGAATGGTTCACAGACTTTCCGGCGCCGCTTTTCCCTCTGAAAACGCCCGGTTGCTCCCAAATTCTCCGACCATAATAATACGGATACTTCCTTATTGAATACGTCTTCAATCAATCCTTTGTTAGCTAACGCCCCAACCAAGCAACTGAACGATGAAATTTAAGATCAACCGCGACCACTTCAGCAACGGCCTGGCCCAGGTCCTCAATGTCGTGGGATCCAAGGCGGCGATGCCCATCCTGAGCAACGTGCTCATCGAGGCGGAGAAGGACCACATTTCCCTGACGACCACCAATCTCGACCTCGGCATCCGCTGCCGCATCAAGGCCGAGGTGAAGGAAGGCGGTTCAATCACGCTGCCCGTCAAGCGCCTGGCCACCATCGTGCGGGAACTGCCCAACGTCGACGTGTCGTTCGACTCCACCGCCAACCACCAGGCGAAGATCGCCTCCGGCGGCTCGAATTTCCGCATCATGGGCATCGGCGCCGAGGAATTCCCCAAGCTGCCCGATTCCAGCGAGGACAAGAGCCACACGCTGGACCAGGGCGAGCTCGCCACGATGCTCGGCAACGTCGCGTACGCCCAGTCCACCGACGAGACGCGGTACATCCTCAACGGCGTCTATTTCAGCTTCAAGGACGGCAAGCTGGCGCTGGTGGCCACCGATGGCCGTCGCCTTGCGCTCGTCAGCAAGGACCTCGCCACGCCCGCCGCCTCGAGCGGCGCGATCATCCTGCCGGCGAAAACCGTCGCGGAACTCCTCCGCCTGCTCGGCAAGGGCGAGAAGCTCACCATCGCCTTCAACGAGCGACGCGCGGCGTTCCAGATCGAGACCGGCAAGGAGGCCGGCGGCCTGACCGACAGCATCTTCCTGTTCTCGAAGGTCGTCGAGGGCAACTACCCGAATTACCAGCAGGTCATCCCCAAGGAGACCCACCAGCGCATCAAGCTCGAGCGCGAGCTCTTCCTGCAGTGCGTGCACCGCGCCGCCTTGGTGACCTCCGAGAAGTCCAACTCCGTCAAGATCAAGCTCACCTCCAACCTGCTCGAGATCACCGCCTCCTCCCCCGACTTCGGCGAGGCGCATGAGTCGATGGCCATTTCCTACAGCGGCCCCGACCTGCAGGTCGCCTTCAACCCCCAGTTCGTCATGGACCCGCTCCGCGCCCTCACCAAGGACGAGGTGTTCTTCGAGCTTAAGGACGAGGTCAGCCCCGGCGTGTTCAAGACGCTCGAGAGTTTCGTCTGCGTCATCATGCCCGTGCGCCTGAGCTGACGCGGTTCCCCTAGCACCCGGGGCGCCCCCGCCCCGCGGTTCAGCCCTTTCGATCATGTCCGAGACACTGTCCCTGGTTCTCGCCCCGGCGGTCGCGCTCCTGCTGTTGCTGTTCTACATCAACCTGCGCCTCGCCTCGCCCATGCTGGCGATCCCGATCCGCTGGTTGCGCTGGATCCTCTTCGCCCTCTTCGCCGCGCAGGCCAACGCCCAGCTCAGTCTCATCGACCGGCCGGCGTGGACGATCGCGCTCGCGGCGTTCCTGCTTTGGTTTCTCATCGAGTCCGCCTTCAACTGGCTCAAGGTCAGCGCCATCAGCCTGAGCCCGCTGCCGCTCTTTCCGCGCTACGTCGTGAACACGACCGGCGACGAATGGCCGACGCAAAAACGCCTGCTCAAGGTGCGCGACTGGCTGCGCGACCACCGGTTCACGTCCGTCCAGGCGCTCAAGGCCGAGCTGGGCGGCGGCATCTGGCTGCGCACCTCCGTGCACCAGAACGAGGACAACACGATCCGGTTGCACACGCTGTTCGTGCCCCAGGAAAGCGGCGCCATCACCGTCTGCTACAGTCTCGTCTCCCGCACCGCCTCGGGACGCCGCTACGTCACCGACAATCTCTACATCCCCTTCGGCGGTTTTTACCCGGAACTTTGGCACGTTGAGCGCACCCCTTGGCGCCGCACCCTCGCGGCCCTGGTCGCGCGTCACCGGCGCCGGCGGGAGCAGGCGGGCGAACCCGCGGTGGCCTGGGACACGAGCCCGATCGACGACATCAACCAGCAGCAACAGCAGATGGAGATGATCAACACCGAGCTCGGCTACCTGCTGCCCCACGCCGATCGCGAGGAGTACGGCAAGATCACCCCCGAGGGCCGGTTCCGCGTCTGGAAGGAAGCCTGGCTGCTCGACTACCTCGGCATCGCCAGCCGGTATTGAATGTCGCGGCAGGGCGAGTCCTTCGGACGAGCCATCCCGTCGTCGACGTTCCCGCTGCCGCGGGTACCGGGCAACCCCCGCCCTGCCTATCAAAGCCCGGTCAAAGCCGGATCGCGCGCAAAAATGACTCGTCTGCCCGGGCAATCGCGCTAACTCCTGTTCCCATGTTGATGCTCGCCGCCACGGCCGTGGAAAAACTCCAGACCCTCAAGCCCGATGTCTGGATGAAGATCGGCATCGGCGTCGGCGGGTTCATCCTGGCGATCCTCCTGTGGCGTCGCATCATGAAGATGAACAAGATCATCGCCGCCGTGATCGTGTTCGTGGTGACGACCGTTGTCTTCTTTTCCTGGGTTTATAACCGCAACGAGCCGAAGTTCCTGACCCCGCTGGTTGAGCGGATCGCCCCGTTCTTCCCGAGCGCCGGCGCCTACTCCTCCAAGCAAGGCTCGATGCCCAAGCCCTGACGACGACGGGGCGGGACGGTCCGGCGGTTATTACGCGTTGCCGGGCAAAAACAGGTTGGTCTTTGGGTCCCCCGGGACTACAGATGACGTTCCCTATGGCCAAAACGCACTCTGACATCGGACTCATCGGTCTCGCTGTGATGGGTCAGAATCTCGCCCTCAACATCGCCGACCACGGCTTCCGGATTTCGGTCTACAACCGCACCGTCGAGAAGACGGACAAGTTCGTCGCGGAAAACCCGAACACGCCCGGCGGTCTCGTCGGCACCAAAACCCTCGAGGAGTTCGTGCAGTCGCTGGCCAAGCCGCGCAAAGCCGTCATCCTCGTGCAGGCCGGCAAGGCCACCGATGCCGTGATCGACGGCCTCGCCGCGCTCTTCGAGCCGGGCGACATCATCATCGACGGCGGCAACGCGCTCTGGACCGATACGATTCGCCGCGAAAAGGCGCTGAAGGAAAAGGGACTTCGCTTCATCGGCTCCGGCGTTTCCGGCGGCGAGGAGGGAGCCCGCTTCGGTCCGGCCCTCATGCCCGGCGGTGACCGCGCGGCCTACAAGGAACTCGAGCCGATCTGGAACGCCATCGCCGCCAAGGTCGACGGCAAGACCGGCAAGCCCCTCACGGGTGCCGCTCCCGGCAAGCCCATCGTGGGCGGCGTGCCGTGCAACACCTACATCGGCGAGAACGGCGCGGGCCACTACGTGAAGATGGTCCACAACGGCATCGAGTACGGTGACATGCAGATGATCTGCGAGGCCTACGCGCTGATGAAGGGCCTCCTCGGCCTCAAGCCCGCCGAAATGGGCGCCATCTTCTCCGAGTGGAACCAGGGCATGCTCGGCTCGTTCCTCATCGAAATCACCGCCGACATCCTGAAACAGAAGGATCCGGTCACGAAGAAACCCTTTGTCGACATCGTCCTCGACACCGCCGGCCAGAAGGGCACGGGCAAGTGGACGTCGGTCAACGCGCTCGACATGGGCGTGCCGGCGCCGACGATCGCCGAGTCCGTGTTCGCGCGCTGTATTTCCGCCGTGAAGGAGGAACGCGTCGCCGCCTCCAAGATCCTGAAGGGCCCGACCAAGAAATATCGCGGTTCGAAGAAGGCCCTCGTGCAGGCCATCCACGACGCCCTCTATTGCTCGAAGATCTGCTCGTACGCCCAGGGCTTCCAGCTCATGCGCGAGGCGCAGAAGGAATACAAGTGGACGCTCAACTTCGGCGAGATCGCGCAGATCTGGCGTGGCGGTTGCATCATCCGCGCGACGTTCCTGCAGAAGATCACCGAGGCTTACGCCCGCAACCCCAAGCTCGCGAACCTGCTCCTCGACGCGTACTTCAACAAGACGGTGAAGAAGGCCCAGGAAAACTGGCGCAAGGTCGTCGCGCTCGCCGCCGAGTGCGGCGTGCCGGCCCCGACGTTCGCCTCGGCCCTCGCCTACTACGACAGCTACCGCTCGGCCCGCCTGCCGGCCAACCTCCTCCAGGGTCAGCGCGACTTCTTCGGCGCCCACACCTACGAGCGCGTCGACAAGCCCCGCGGCAAGTTCTTCCACATCGACTGGCCGGAACCCTCCCGCCCGCAGCTGGAGGCCTGATCAGCCCCGTGACTCGCAGGCGCGCTCCTCCGGGGCGCGCCTTTTTTGTTCCGTGATTGAACCGGTAGGAGCCTGCTTGCAGGCGATATGAAAAACGCCCGCCAACGGTTCGCGCTGAATCGCCTGCAGAAGGCTCCTACAAACGAGAACGAGGCGCGTTGGGCATGCCGAGTCACCGTCCGGTTGCGGAGGGCGGTCCCATGAAAGGAGGTTAACCCGGCGGTTTTGATGCCACGGAAACTTCCTGGCTCAAAGTCGTGCCCGAGCGGTTGCGCACCAGCACACGATAAACCGCGGGCGCTCCCGGTGATGCGCGCACATCGAACACTGCCTCCGTCGCGCCGACAATTTCCGCACCATCGCGCAGCCATTGGTATTCCAGCGGCGCAGTCCCCTTCGCCGCCACCGTCAGGCGCGTGGCCTTCCCATCGTCGCTCTCCGCCGCGCGGGGCTGTTGCGTGATGAATGGCACCTCGGCGCCGATGATGCCGGATGGCACTTCCGTCGAGACGAACCTCACGTCCGACACGGTCGCACTCACCACCTGCCCGCGCAGGTCATGATGCGTGGCGGTGAAAGCCAATTTTTCGCCCGGCGCCAGGTCGGGCGCGGGCCGCCAGAAAATGCGGTACGGAGGCGCGTCATCGGTGCCCAGGTATTCGATCTGGCCGGGACGCGATGCCCGCTCGACAGTAAAGGTCACCTCCCCCAACCCGTCGCCACCGGTGATTTCCGCGCGAATCTCCGCGCGCAGGGGAAACACGAGGCCATCGGTCTCGCGCTTGCCCAAGCGGATCTCGCCCCCGGTCGACGGGTTAACCAAGGCGATGCGAGCGGCTTTTGCCGGAGAGGCGAGCGGCGCGGCGGCGCGCCACACGCCGAATTGCATCGGCGGCAACGTGAGGCGCACGCGCCCTTCGCCGTCCGCTTGGGCTTCCTCGCTTGGGCCGCCGGTCCGGGACAAGAAGAGTCCGGCCAGCCGCGCGCCGGGTCGCTGGCTCGTTGGCACCGCCGCCGTGATCGTCTTCGTGCGCGAGTTGTTGAAGACCGAAAGGTATTCCACGCGCTCGCTGCGATCGAAGCGTGAGAACGCGAAGATCTCATCCTGATCGGTGGCGCGGATTACCATGGCGCCGGTGCGGAGCGCGGCGTGCTCGCGCCGCAATGCCGCCAACTGGGCGAAGAATTTGAAGAACGGGTGCTGAGCGTCGAATTTGTCGTCCGCGCCGGTGCGCGTGGTGGCGAGCAGGGGTGCGTCGCGAAAGTCCGGCGCCTTCGAGGCAAACATGCTTTCCCGGGCCTGCATGTCCCAGCCGCCACGGCCGACCATGCCTTGCTCGTCGCCATAGTAGAGCACCGGCTGACCGCGCACGAGGAAGAGCAACCCGTGGCCCAGCTTGGCCAGCTCGGCGATCATTTCGGGCGGCGCGCCCGGGTTGTCCTGCTGCAGGAAATGCGCAAAGCGTCCCGCGTCATGATTGCCAATGAAGGTCGTGGTGGTGTGCACGTTGCTGTCATGATCGGTGTACAGGTCGTCGCGCTGGAACAGATCCGCGAACGCCGCCGCCGTGCCTCCGCGGGAGACGAAATTCCGGTTGGCGACGAAGAACCCGAAATCAAGCGTGGTATCCAGCGGCATGTGGGTGGAGAACTCGCTGAGGAGGGGCACGTCCATCAGGTCGTTCGCCACTTCACCGAACTGGACGAAATGCGGGCGTCCCGCCTCCCGGGCCACGGCGCGGATCGCCGGGGCGAAGGCCTGCCAGAATTCCGCGTTCACGTGGCGAGCCGTGTCGATGCGAAAGGCATCGACGCCGTAGTCGCGCACCCAGGAGCTGAAGATATCGATCATGCCCTGCACCACTTTCGGATGCTCCGTGAAGGTGTCGTCCAGGCCGCTGAAATCCCCGTAGATCGAGCTCTCGTCGCGGAAGGAGGAGTTGCCCCGGTTGTGATAGAGCGTGACGTCGTTCAGCCAGGCGGGGTTCTTGACCGACTGCTCGGCCTCAGGCACCAGCGGGAGATGGGGAAACGCTTCCGCCGCGAGTGCGGGGACGGACACGTCGACCAGCCCATTGTAAGCGAGCTTTCGCTCCGACAGCGTGGCGCCCGCGGCATCGCGCAACGGATGATGGCGGGTGTCGCGGTATTCGACCTGGTAGTCCGGGTGATGGATCACGTCGGCGGTATGGTTGACAATGATGTCCATGCACACCTTCAGCCCGCGCGCGTGCGCCTCGTTCACGAAGGTGCGGAAATCCTCGTTGGTGCCAAGGTGCGGATCGATCTTCAGGAAATCCGTTACCCAATATCCGTGGTACGCGGCGGAGCCGTTTTGAACGGGCTTGTTCTGAAAGGGCGGTGTGACCCAGACCGCGGTCACGCCGAGGCTTTTCAGATAATCGAGCTTCCCGATCAGCCCGGCAAAATCCCCGCCATGAAAATACCCGACCCGCGTCGGATCAAAGCCATGATCCTCCACCCCGCCCGGGAAGCCGCCGGTGTCGTTGTCCGTTCGGCCGTTCGCGAAACGGTCGGTCAGCAGGAAATAGAAGGTCTGGCCGGCCCCGGGATGAGTGAAGCGCGGCACCGTGAGCGGGGCGGCCGCATTCACGAAGAGCGGGCCGATGCCGAGGAACGCCACGGAGGCCAGGCGGAATACAAGGGACGGAGTACGCATGGGGAACGGAGGGGTTGAGGAGAGAACACGGATAGTGGACCGACACTCAGTCGGCGGCAGACTCGTTCGCTCCGGCGAAGAAGAGGCTGTGTCGCCGGAGCAGACCGTCAAACCGCGCGCCTAGGAGAAGTCTTTCCTGCCCCGGACAAAACTTAGGCGAGCGCCCCGAGGGTCGGTGCCGATTGGAGGCAGCACTGGGGCCGGCGACCTGCGTTTTCCCTCGGAACACTGGTGTCGAAAGTGCCGTCCAGTTGTGCGGCGCAGCGTGCATCCTTGGTACAACAACCTAAGACTTGTCCGGGTCATCTCGGTTTTTTGGGAGCAAAGCCGGTCGCGCGCCGGTCTGGAGTGGGCTTCCGTTTACCCCACATGGAGCGCCGTATTGGCCTTCATGCTCGTCAGTAACCCCACACCACCATGCACCTGACTGATCATACCCGTCATTCCGCGCGCCTGCTCCTCACCCGGGGCTTGGCCGCTGGCCTCCTGTTGGCGCAACCCGTCGCCCTGTTGGCCCAATCGACTGCTGCCTCCACCACGCGGGACGAACCGATCGTCCTCGAGAAGTTCACCGTCGGCGCGGGCTTCGCCGGCAGCCTCGCGGCGGCGGCCGAAATGAAGCAAAACCAGAAGGTCATCACTGAGGTCATCGCGGCCGAGGACATCGGCAAACTGCCGGACATCTCGATCGCCGACGCCCTGACCCGCCTCACCGGCCTCACGACCCAGCGCACGAACGGCCGAAGCCAACAGATCAGCATCCGCGGCTTGAATGGCGACTTCAGCACCGGCCTCCTCAACGGACGCGAGCAGGTCTCCACCGGCCTCAACCGCGCGGTTGAATTCGACCAGTATCCCGCCGACCTGCTGAGCAGCGTGGTCGTGTACAAGACCGCGGCGCCGAACCTCACCGGCCAGGGCCTCGCGGGATCGATCGATCTCCGCACCGTCCGCCCGCTCGAAAAGACCGGCCGCGTGGTCGCCATCAGCGGTTATTACGAATGGAACGAGCTCGGCGAACTCACCCCCGGCGCCGATGCCACCGGCAACCGCTACAACTTCTCGTACATCGACCAATTGCAGGACGGCAAGCTGGGCATCGCGCTCGGCTATTCCCACTCCAGCAAGCCGTTTGCCGGCCAGCAATTTCAAGCCTGGGGCTACCCCACGGATCCCGGCGCCCTCGTGTTGGGCGGCATGAAACCCTACGTCCGCAACAGCGTGCTCGAACGCGACGGCTGGATGGGCGTCATCGAGTACAAGCCCAACGACAACATCCACAGCACGCTCGACATCTTCTACTCGGATTTCGAGGAGAAGCAGCTCCTCCGCGGCATGGAAGTTCCCCTCGCCGTCTGGAGCTCCGCCGTGCTGCAACCCGGGTACACCACCACCGACGGGCTGATCACCAACGCCACGCTCACCAACATCCAGCCCGTGGTGCGCAGCGACACCTTTGTGCGCACCGACACGCCGATCGCCATCGGCTGGAATCTGGTGATGGGCAAGGAATCCGCCTGGCCGGTGACCTTCGACGCCAGCTTTTCCAAGGTCACGCGCAATGACTTCAACCTCGAGCTCTGGGCCGGCATCGGCTCGCTCGGCACCCCGTTCACCACGGCCGACACCGCGACCATGCAGCTCAGCCCGGGACGCGTTCCGGTGGTGAAGCTGACCAAGAACTACGCCGATCCCTCCGTCCTCCGCATCAGCGATCCCCAGGGCTGGCAGTCGTGGAAGTTCGCGGGCACCGGCGCACCCGGTTACTACAAGGGTTTTTCCTCCAAGGATTCCCTCAGCCAGTTGAAGCTTTCCACCCGCCACGAGCTGCCGCGCTTCTTCGAGGCCGTCGAGATCGGCGTGAGCTACCTCGACCGTTACAAGCGTGACGGCGAGAACCCCTCCGGCTTCCCCGTGCTGAAGAACGGCGCCGCGACCGCACCGATGCCCCCGAGCATTGGCGTCACGGACTTCAGCTATGTCGGCATCGGCCCGATCTACGCCTTCGACGCGCTCGCCTATTTCAACTCGGGCGCCTTCGACCTGGTGGGCAACGACGGCACGGATTTCGTGGCCCGCCGCTTCCAGGTGCGCGAGGAAGTCACGCAATTCTACACCCAGTTCGACATCAACACGAAGGCCGGCAATGTCCCCGTCACGGGCAACATCGGCTTCCGCGTCATCCATACCGACCAGGTTTCGAAGGGCCTTTCCGCGCAGGGCAACACCGTGGTCCCCGTGGAAGACGGCGACACCTACACGCAGTTCTCGCCCAGCTTGAACCTGAACTTCGACGTGACCGACCATAGCGTCGTGCGTTTCAGCCTGGCCCGCCAGATTGCCCGTCCGCGCATGTATGACATGCGCGCCTCGCGCACGTTCGGCTACGACGTGAACAAGGCCAACTCCACCGATCTGAGCCAGAGCCCGTGGAGCGGCGGCGGCGGCAACAGCGCGCTCCGTCCGTGGGTCGCCGACTCGATCGACCTCTCGTACGAGCACTACTTCAAGGAGAGCAAGGGCTACTTCTCGATCGCCGCGTTCGCCAAGAAGCTGCGCAACTTCATCTATGAGCAGAACTCGCTCGCGGACTTCAGTGGCTATCCGGTCAACGGCCCGACCCCGACCCTCCTCCAGGGCGCGGTCTCGCAGCCGATGAACGGCGACGGCGGCAACATCAAGGGCATCGAGTTCTCCCTCGTGCTCGCCAGCGAGCTGTTGAACGAGAACTTCCGCGGCTTCGGCGTCCAGTTCGGCGGCGCGCTCACCGACAGCAGCATCAAGCCCTGGGGCCCGACCGGCGGCATCGCGCCCATCGCGGGCCTGTCCGACAAGGTGGCGCAGATCACGCTGTACTACGAGCGCCACGGCTGGTCCGCGCGCGTCAGCAACCGCTACCGCTCGGAAAACCGCCAGTACATCACGACCTTCGGCCCGCCCAACCAGGGGGGCGATGTGAACCCGAACGGCGGCTTCTCCATGGCCCAGCCGGAAAGCGTGTTCGACGCCCAGCTCAGCTACACGTTCCCGAGCGACAGCCGCATGAAGAACCTGTCGATCTTCCTGCAGGGTTACAACCTGACGGACGAGCCGCTGATCACCTACAACAACGACGACCCCCGCCAGGTGATCAACCATCAGAAATACGGCGCCTCCTACTCCTTCGGCGCGGCCTACAAGTTCTGATCCGACCAGTTCATTGGTCATGAGTGCGGCCACCAGTGGGGTTACTGGTGGCCGCTCTTCCATCGCCCCATCGCCTGTTCCGCATGTCCTCGCGCCATCCGTCCAGCCCGGTTGAATCCCCCGTGTCGTCCCTCGCGAGTCCACCGGCCGCGCCGGCGCCCGCCACGTGGCTGACCACCCGCAGCGCCGGCGTCCTCGCGCACGTTTCGTCGCTGCCCGGGGAATTCGGCATCGGCAATCTCGGCCGGGGCGCACGCGCCTTCGTCGACTTTCTCGCCGAGTCGGGCGTGCGCTACTGGCAGATCTGCCCGATTGGCCCGACCGGCTTCGGCGACTCGCCGTACCAGCTCTTCTCCGCCAGCGCGGGCAACCCTTACTTCATCGATCTCGGGGAGCTGGTGGACGCGGGTCTGCTGGCCGAGGAGGAGATTGCCGGGCTCCGGCGCCTGCCCGCGGAGGCGGTTGATTACGGCTGGCTGTACGCCGATTTCTGGCGCGTGCTCGCGCTCGCGGCGGACCGATTCATCGCGTCGGAGGCGGATACGCTGGACGGCCTCGGTTCCTTCCGTGGTTTTCGGGTCGATCACGGTCACTGGCTCGAGCCGTACGCGGATTTCATGGCCCTCAAGGCTCACTTCGGCGGCTGGGCCTGGCCGACCTGGCCCAAGGCCTACGCGCAGTGGACGCCCGTGATCCGCGCCAGCCTGCCCGCCTCGGTGCGCCGGGAGGCCGGTCGCCACGCCTTTTATCAGTATGTGTTCTTTGGCCAGTGGGAGCGCCTCCGTGAGCACGCCCGCGAGCGCGGTGTCGGCATCATCGGCGATGTGCCGATCTTCGTGGCACTGGATAGCGCCGACACCTGGCGCAATCGCGAGGTTTTCCGCCTCGACGAGCACGGCCGCCCGCTGGCGGTCGCCGGCGTTCCGCCGGATTATTTCTCCGCATTCGGCCAGCTCTGGGGCAATCCGCTCTACGACTGGGAGCACCTGCGGCGCACCGGTTATGGCTGGTGGCTCGACCGGTTGCGCGCGGCATTCGAGCTCTACGATGTCATCCGCCTCGATCATTTCCGCGGCTTCGACACGTTTTGGGAAATTCCCGCCGACGCCCCGGATGCGCGCACCGGCCGGTGGCGGCCGGGTCCGGGCCTCTCGTTTTTCGAGGCGGTGCGCGCGGCGCTGCCCGAGGCCCGGATCATCGCCGAGGACCTCGGCTATATCGGGCCCGAGGTGGTCAACCTCCGCCGCCAGGCGGGGCTCCCGGGCATGAAGGTCCTGCAATTCGCGTATGGTCATGACGCCAACAACGCGAACCTGCCGCACTTCTATCCCACGGACAGCGTCGCCTACACCGGCACGCACGACAACATCACCGCCCGCGGCTGGCTCGAGTCCCTCCAGCCGCCCTACGAGGCGAAGGTCGCGGAGTATTTTGCCCTCGGCGGATCGAAATCCGCCTGGCCGGTGATCCGCGCGGCCCTGGCCACGACGTCACGCCTCGCGGTCATCCCCGTCCAGGATCTGCTCGACCTGCCCGCCGAGGCCACGCTGAACCGGCCCGGCACCACGGAGGGCAACTGGCAGTGGCGCTTCACCTTGGAGCAACTGGGTTCGCTCCGGCGCGAGAAGGCGTCCACCCTCCGGCACTGGATTGATCTCTACGATCGCACCGGCGACCGGCCGGTGAAGGATTTCAGCGAACCGCCGGCGTGAGGTCGGATGAACGAATTGCGATGACTGCCCTCAAAGACCGGCCATCATTCCCCGACCCGCGCACGCCATACCCCACATTTTCGAATCCGTCATCCGGTGCCGCGCGAAGGATCCAATGAAGACGTGGCCCACACCGACCCGGTGGATCCTTCGCTCCGTTCAGGATGACGATGGCGGGCGCGGAGCGTCGTCTCGCACGTCATCCTCCCGCCGCTAATTCTCAGCCCTTCGCCCCCATGCAACCCCAGCGTCCCCTCACCCTTCCCGCCATCTGGAACATGAGTTTCGGGTTCTTCGGCATCCAGTTTGGCTGGGGCCTCCAGATGGCGAACATGAGTGCGATCTATCAATACCTCGGCGCTTCCGAGGGGGAGATTCCGATCCTTTGGCTCGCGGCCCCGCTAACCGGCCTGATCGTCCAGCCCATCATTGGGTATTACAGTGACCGCACCTGGCATCGTCGACTCGGACGGCGGCGCCCCTACTTCCTCGCGGGCTCGCTCGTCGCCAGCATCGCCCTCGTGGCGATGCCCAACTCCACCGAGCTCTGGATGGCGGCGAGCCTGCTGTGGATCCTCGACGCCTCCATCAATGTGAGCATGGAACCCTTTCGCGCGTTCGTGGCCGATCTCCTCCCGCCCGCGCAACGCCAGGTCGGTTTTGCCATGCAAAGCCTGATGATCGGCCTCGGGGCCGTGCTCTCCTCGTACCTTCCGTGGATGCTCACGCAGCTCGGACTCGCTTCGGCCGAGGTGGTCGCGGGCAGCATTCCCCGGTCCGTTCACCTGTCCTTCATGATCGGAGCGGTCGTGTACTTCCTCGCGGTCCTCTACACGATCCTCACCACGAAGGAGTATCCGCCCGATCCGGCGGATCAGGCAGCGCCCGGCGCCGCGACGTCTTTCGTCGGTGAGATCGTTCACGGCATCGCCCGCATGCCGCTCGTCATGCGCCGGCTCGCCGTGGTGCAATTCTTCACCTGGCTGGGCCTCTTCTGCATGTGGATCTACTTCACGCCCGCGATCGCGCGCGCGATCTTCCACGGCGCGCCCGGTTCGCCGGAGTACCAGCAGGCGGTGGAATGGGGCGGCACCTGCTTTGGCACTTACAATGGCGTGGCCTTCATCGTCGCGTTCCTGCTCGTGGCTTTCGCGCGCCAGGGCGTGCGGGCCAGAACCCTGCACACCGTTGGCCTGCTCAGCGCCGCGGCCGGTCTGCTCTCGGTGGGGTTCATCCACGACCACCGGATGCTGCAACTCTCGATGGTCGGTGTCGGCATCGGCTGGGCCACCATCCTCTCGATGCCGTACGCCCTTCTTTCCAACGCCATCCCGGCGCGGCAGATGGGTTTCTACATGGGCGTGTTCAACTTCTTCATCGTGCTGCCCCAGATCCTCGCCGCCACGCTGCTGGGCCCGGTGGTGGAGAAGCTGCTCGGCGGACAAGCCATCACGGCCGTCATGCTCGGCGGCGCCTGCCTGGTGGTGGCTGCCGTGGCGCTCGCGTGGGTGCCGGAAGCAGGAAGCACGGAAGGGGCGAAGAACTGAAAGACCAGATCGAACGACCACGCCTCTGGAGTTTTCACCATGATTCAGCCATTCAGCTTTCCAGCCATCCGGCCCTTGGGCGCGCGCTTGTTTCTCGGCCTGCTCCTCCTCGCCATCGCGCAGATCGCCCACGCGGCGTCCGCTCCGGATCGCGAGAAGGCGTGGCCCAGCGCGCACCTCCCGGCGCTGGGCCTGCCTGACTGGGCGCGCGGCAGTACGATCTACGAGATCAACGTCCGGCAGTTCTCGGAAAGCGGCAAGTTTTCCGCGGTCACGGCCGCCCTCCCGCGCCTGAAGGAACTCGGGGTCGACATCCTCTGGCTGATGCCGATTCATCCGATCGGCGAACTTCACCGCAAAGGGCCCCTGGGCAGTTATTACGCGATCAAGGACTACCTCGGCATCAACCCGGAGTTCGGCACCGCGCAGGATTTTCGGGAATTCGTCGACGCGGCCCACGCGCTCGGGCTGCGGGTCATTCTTGATTGGGTGCCGAATCATGTTTCACCCGACAACCCGCTCACCGAAAGCCACCCGGGTTTTTTCTGGCGCGACGACCAGGGCAACCTGGTGCCGCCCCACGGCACCGATTGGACCGATGTCGTCCAGTTTGATTTCGATGCACCCGGTCTCCTCGAGTACCAGGCCGGCGTGCTCCTGCATTGGATTCAGAAATTTGGCATCGACGGCTTTCGCTGCGATGTCGCATGGGGGCTGCCGACGCCGTTCTGGAACGACGTTGTGAAGCGCGTCCGCGCGGTCAAACCCGACACCTTCTTCCTCGCGGAGGCGGAGCTGCCGCAGCATCAGGTGGCCTCCTTCAATCTCTCCTACGGCTTCGACCTGCACCATGCGATGAACAGCATCGCCCAGGGAAAGAAATCCGCGTCAGGCCTCGACGAAGCCTACGCACGGATTAGGGCTCATTTTCCGCGGGGCGGCGCCGTGATGGTTTTCACGAGCAGCCATGATGAGAACAGCTGGGCCGGCACCGAGTTCGAGCGCATGGGTGACGGGTACGCGCCGTTTGCCGTCCTGACTTTTCTCCTCGATGGCGTGCCCATGATCTACAATGGCCAGGAAGTGGGCCTGGATCGCCGCCTCAAATTTTTCGAACGTGACCCGATCGTGTGGCCGGGGGAGGTTCATCCCACGACCCGGCTCTACCAGGCACTCACTGCCTTGCGACGGGCCAATCCCGCGCTGCACACCGGCGCGCCGATGCGCCGCCTCGATACGACCGACAACGCGAGCTTCTACGTGGTGGAACGCTCGGCGGGCGCCCGCAAGGTCGTCGGCCTCTTCAATCTCACCGCCAGGGAGGCGAAGGCGGACCTGTTCGATCCCGCGCTCGCCGGAGAATGGCGCGACGCCTTCACCGGCGAGGGAGTGAAGCTCGATGCGCTCGTGCCGCTCAATCTCAAGCCGTGGGAGTATCGGGTGCTGGTGAGGTAGAATGGTGGAGCCGCGGCGACCTCGACTGCGAACGCGTCCATTGCGCGGACAGAGTCACTCGGGCTGCGATCCCTTGAACGTAACCGGCGACGCAGGAGCGACGTATCGGACGTCACTGCCCACGTCATCCAGAGCGGAGCGAAGGATCCACGGAACAGGACGGAGGCGCACGACAACTTTTTGGATTTTTCGCTCCGCTGCTGATGAACTGGATACGATTAAGCGTGTGAACTGTCCTCGCATGGCAAGTTCCCCAAACCACCGCTATCGTCATCCTGAGTGAAGCGAAGGATCCAAGCGGTCGTGCATGTCCGTCCATTCTCTTGGATCCTTCGCTTCGCTCAGGATGACGGGTGCGGGGTATTTTGTACTCCCCAAGTTCATCTCCGCTTACGGTGTAACCGACAACGGTTGCCCCCGGTGTCAGGATGGATGGGGAGTAAGTTTTCGTCGGATCGCACCAAGCACACCCGCGGCGACACCGACTTCTCAGGTCCGAAAAAGCGCGGCACCCCTACTTCACCGGCGTGTCCTGCTTCACCGCCGGCGCGCCGTGCGTGTAATCGAGGTGGTCGTGATAGACCGTCTTGGGCCTGTCCTCCAGGCGCTGGCGCGAGGCTTCCTGCTGCTGCCTGAATTCCTGCGGGGTCATGCCCTTGTGTTGCTTGAAAACGCGCGCGAAATACGCGGGATCGCTGAATCCGCTCGCGTAGGCGATCTGCGAGATGGTGAGGGACCCCGAGTCGAGCGCGAGGATGGCGCCCTCGATGCGGATGCGCTGGATGTAGTGGGTGAGCCGTTCGCGGGTTTCAGTGTGGAACAGGTGGGAGAGATAATCCGCGGAGCAGCCAAGTTGTTCGGCAATGTGGATGACGCTGAGCTCCGGATTCGCGAATTGCTCGCGCACGAGACACTTCGACTGAAACACCTTGCCGATGTCGCCGTTCAAGTGGCCCGTGCCCGTTTCCACCAGGTTGCGGAACAGGCCGAACAGGGAGAGCAACAGGCCCTTCAACACCGCCGGTCGGGCGGGCGCCTGCATGGCGTGGGCGTGCACGAGCGCATTCGCGAGCGTGAGAAACACGTCGAGGTTCGGCGCATCGAAGAACTCGATGGCCTCGATGTCCGGCTTCCGCGGGCGCGCCTCGTGCGCGAAATGGACGCTCACCGTGTTGTTGTAGAATCCGATCACCAGGTTCCGGAACGGGCGTGATACCTCACCCTGGACAATTTCGCCATGCGGCACGCCGGCGGGGATCAGGCAGACGTCGTTGGGCCCGACGCGAAAACCCTCGTTGGGAAAACTGAATTCCGTCCAGCCCTGGAGCCCGACGAAGATCTCCGGTCGGTAATGGTAATGCATGCCGCGCCGGTTCTGGACCTGCTTGTGCTCGTGGGGCACGCGCAGCGTGAGCCGATCGTGGTCCGCGATCCGGATGACCTGGTCGAAGGCCGCGCGCATCTCCGCGCGGTTGTGCTGGCTCATCGAACGCGCGGTGAGCAAGGCGTGGTGGGGCACGCTGGCGGCAGGACTGGGTTGGGCCGGGGGCACGGCGACTGGGGTGCCAGCAGGAAACCCGATGAGGTCTGAAAGACAAACCGAAAGGCCCGGTCCAGTGGGCGGGTTTTGGTCAATTTCTCGCGCGCGATTGCCGCACGGCCGGACCCCTACGCCCGCGGGACGGTAGGTATTCACCTACCGAGAATGAGCTTCCCGATCAAAACGCGCCCGCATTGACTGGGAAACCATGGCCAACCTGCTCGAGCGCCTCCGCGCTGAAACCCGCGCGCAACATGAACAAATGGAGGCTCTCTTCCAGTTGCCGTCGACGCGCGACGATCATCGCCGCTGGACCGCCCTGTTTCTCGGGTTTCTCGAACCTTTGGAGCACGAGATTGCCGGCGCACTGGGAGACCCCGGACATCCATTGGTGGCGGGACGCGCCAAGGCAGGCTGGCTCGTTGAAGATCTCAGCTCCCTCGGATTGGGCGAATCCGAGATCGCCGCCCTTCCCCGTTGCGCGGATCTGCCGGCGCTCGACTCCGCGGCTCAGGTGCTCGGCGCCCTGTATGTCTTCGAGGGTGCGACCCTCGGCGGCCAGGTGATCTCCCGGCATCTCGAAAGCACGCTCGGTCTCACGGGCGGCGCCGGCTATCGCTATTTTCTCAGTTATGGCCCCGACGTCGGCCGGCGCTGGCAGGAGTTCCGGGCACTGCTGCTCGCCCATTCGGGTCCGGGGGTGGATGAGGCCATCATCGCGTCCGCCAATGAAACCTTCGCCCGCTTGCACGCCTGGTGCGAGGCCGCCCATGTCCGAAACTAGACACGTCCTGACCGATCTCTCGAACTGCGACCGCGAACCGATCCACGCGCCCGGGAGCATCCAGCCGCACGGCTTTCTCTTCGTGCTCGATCCGACGGACTGGATGATCGTGGGAGCGAGCACGAACGCGCGCGAATTTTTCTGGCGCGAGGCGGCGGCCCTGATCGGCAGTCCCATCGAGACCGTGCTGGGTGATCCCGTGCGTGGCGGGCTGGATCGCGCTCGGGTTCAGCCGGATTTTTCGAAGCGCGCGGGGTTTGTGACGGAGGTGGCGGTGGAAGTTGGCGGCGACTCGCAACCATTCACCCTGGTGGCGCACGCCGTGGGCGAACGGGTTATCCTCGAGGGGGAACGGTCGTCCGACGCCACGCCTTTTGAGCAGGACATGCAGACGTTCCTCGCGCGACTGGGGGCGATCGAGTCGGTGGCTGAAATGTACCAGCTGGCTGTCACCGAGGTGCGGCGCATCACCGGTTTCGACCGCTGCCTGCTTTATCGCTTCGACGCCGATTGGAACGGCACGGTCATCGCCGAGGACCGCAATGGCGTCCTGCCCACGTACCTCAACCAGCGCTTCCCGGCGTCAGACATTCCCCGGCAGGCCCGCGACCTGTACCAGCGGAACCGGCTGCGGCAGATTCCGAACAGCACCTACCGGCCCGTGCCGATTGCGCTGCGGAGCGGAACCGGCAGCGCGGCGGAACTCGACTTGAGTCTTTCCGTGCTGCGCAGCGTTTCGCCCATCCACCTCGAGTACATGCGCAACATGGGCACCGGTTCGTCCATGTCCGTTGCGGTCATGCGCGGCGCCGAGCTTTGGGGACTCATTTCCTGTCACAGCCGTGAGCCGCGCTTCATCCCGTTTGTCACGCGGGCGGCGTGCGACGTGCTCGGCCGGTTCCTCTCGTTGCAGCTGGCGGCGCGGGAGCAGGCGCGGGAATTGTCCTACCGGCTCGAGCTCACCGCCGTGCTGGCCCGCGTGGTGGGTGACCTCGCGCAGGATGGCGACTTTGCCGCCACCGTGCAGCCGGACGACCTGCTGCGCCTCGCGAATGCATCGGGCGCGGCGATCGTGCACGGCGAAACGCTGGTGACCCACGGCCGCACGCCCGCGGAGGCCCAGTTGCGAAAACTCGTCACCCAGATTCGGGAAATGGGTCAGGCGGTGGTTTTTTGGGACAAGGCTGGGGCGCAATTCAATGCCCTGGGTCTTGATCCCGCGGTGGCCAGCGGCGTGCTCGCCCTGACCGTGGAGGAGCCGGCCGTGTCTGTCCTCTGGTTCCGGCCCGAAATCATCGAGGTGGTGGAATGGGGCGGCGAGCCGCGCAAGGCCATCGAGGCGCACGGGGCGGGCCATGTGCTCCACCCCCGCAAGAGTTTTGAGGTCTGGCGTGAAACCGTGCGAGGCCGCTCTGCTCCTTGGGAATCGACCGTGATTGCGACGGCCAAGGACCTTCGCGAAGCCCTCGTCAAGGTCATCCTCCGCCGGCGCGGGTAGGAAACAGGCGTCCGTGCGGAGGCCGGATCGAATGCCGGGGGCCTTCACCCGCGAAACGCGCAGAGCGCGGCCCCTCGTTCTCAGCCTGCGGACGGGCCCGCTGGAGGTTCCTTTGCTCCGGCCGAGGCCATCAGGTGTTCGATGACCAGGTTCAGGTCTATGATGCTCACGGGCTTGGTCAGATGGCTCGCGTATCCGGCCGCGTGGGAGCGCGCCCGGTCATCTTCCGTGCCGTAGCCGCTGAGGGCGACCCCGATCAGGTTCGGATGTCGCCCGCGGAATTCCGCCAGCAGCTCATGCCCGTGGCCATCGGGGAGGCCGAGGTCGGAAATGAGAATGTCGAAGGGCCCATGCACAATCTGTTCGCGGGCTTCCCGGACGCTGCTGGCGGCCACCACGTCGAAGCCACGGCGGGCGAGCAAGGCGCGTAACGTGGCCAAGGTCGAGGCATGGTCCTCCACCAGCAGCAGGCGAAGCTTCGACGTGCTCCGTGCGGGAGCCACGGGTTTCGGGGGGACGACGGGCGGGAGAAGCGCGGCGGGTTCACGTTCCGGCGGTCGCTTGCCCGACCGGCTCACGGCGGCGATCAGGGGCAGCTCGATCACAAAGGTCGAGCCCTTCGCCGGGCCTTCGCTCATCGCCCGTATCGTACCCTGTTGCAGTTCGAGCAACTGGCGGGAGATGGCCAGGCCCAGCCCGAGGCCGCCGCGCCGCCGCTCCACCTGCGAGAAGGGCTCGAAGATCCGGTCGAGATCGGCGGCGCGCAAACCGATGCCGGAGTCGGCGATCTCCACCAGCGCGCTGCGTTTGGTGGTCCTCGTGCGGACCTTGATCGTGCCGCCGGGCGGGGTGAACTTCACGGCATTGTTCAGGATGTTCCAGAACACCTGTTGCAAACGCACGCCGTCGCCGGAAACCATCGCCGAGGCGTCCGTCAGCTCCACGTCGAACCGTGCGGCGGCGGGGTCGACATTGGCCGCGACGATGCGGACGGCGTCGGAGACGGTGGCGTTCAGGTCGAGGGGCTTGAGGTCGAGGGCGATCTTGCCGTGCGCGATGCGGGTGAGGTCCAGCAGGTCATCGATCAGGCGGGCTTCCAGGCTGACATTGTTGCGGATGGTCTCGAACATCGCCCGGGTGGTGGCGGGCAGTTCGGCGTTTTCGGCTCCGTCGCTCGCGAGCAGGAGGACGGGGTTGAGCGGGGTGCGCAATTCGTGCGACAGCGTTGCGAGGAAATCGTCCTTGGCTCGCGACGCCGCGACGGCCGCGTTGCGCGACTCCATGGCGTGCTGCAGCAGCCGCGTGCGCTCGTCGTCGGCGCGCTTGCGTTGGATAAGGAGCGCGATGGCGTCAGCGGAGAGCGAGAGTTCGCGCAGGGTCCGTGGCTCAAGCTTGCGCCGCGACAGCACGGCGACGACGCCGAGCACGTGGGATTCATAAATCAAAGGGTAGCCGGCGAAGGACACCAGGCTCTCGCGGCGGGCCCAGTCCGGGTCGCAGATTTCGGGGTCTGCCGCCACCTGGTGCGTGACGTGGGAGCGCTTCGACGATGCGATGGCGCCGATGCGTCCCTCGCCGACCATCAGCCGGGCCTGCTGGTTGTTGAGGTGCGCGTAGAGCCCGGCGGTTGCCTGTAGCTTGAGCACGGAGGTGTCTTCCTGCAGCAGCCAGATGCGCACGTAAACGGCCTCCGTATGGTGCACGATCATCTGGGCGAGTTGCTGGAGGATCGGCGCGAGCTCGCCCCCGCGGGCGATCTCGATCGCCACATCGGCGCGCAGGGCCGCAAGCTTTGCTTCCTCCTGGGCGGCGATTTCGTTCAGCTTGCGCTCGGTGATGTCGCGACAAACCGCGAGCAGCCGTTCCGGCATGCCGGCTGAATCAAGGATCGGTCGGAGGGCCACGTCCCACCAGCGGGGGCGCTTGTCCGCCGTGTCACCGATGCCCTGGAAGTGGGCGGTATCGCCGCCGAGGGCGGACCGATAGGCCGCCTCGGCCGCGGGGCGCGACTCGCCCGCCCACAGGCCCATCCAATGGTGGCCGGGCTTCGCGCCGAGTTCGCCGGCTTCGCCAGCCTTGCGCCCGACGTCGTTGAGAAAGAGGACCCGGCCGGCGAGGTCGAGCACGAGGATGCAATCCGGGGTCGTCTGCAGGATCCGCTCGTTCAACTCCTGCGTGGCGCGAAGGCTGCGTTCCGCCTGCTTGCGGGCGGTGATGTCGGACACCACCTCGAGGATGGCGCGGGGGCGCTTTTGCTCGTCGGTGTGGAGGACCCACTGGGTGGCGATTTCGATCTGCGCGCCGTCCTTCCGGCGATGGGTGATCTCCCCCTCCCACGTGCCCCGCTTATGCAGGATGGCCTGGATTTCCTCGAGCGGCTGCGGGTATTGGGCGCGCAGCAGCAGGTGGCTCATCTGGCCCATCGCCTCCTCGCGCGTGAAGCCGTAGAGTTTTTCGGCGCCGCGGTTCCAGAATATGATGCGGTCCTTCAGGGAGCGGGCGAGCAGGGGCGCCATTTCGACGAGCTCCGCCTGCTCGCGCAGGCGCTGCTCGCCCTCGCGGAGCTCCGTGTTGCGGGTGGCGAGTTCCTCGTTGAGCGTCGTGAGTTCCTCGTTGGCTGACTCCAATTCCTCATTGGAGGTCTCCAGCTCCTCGTTGAGACTTTGCAACTCCTCGTTGGAAGACTGGACCTCCTCGTTCGAGGCCTGGAGTTCCTCCACCACGGTCTCGTGTTGTTCACGGAGGTGGTCGAGGTGCTCGCGCGTCTCATTGAGTTCGCGCTTGAGGACCACGAGGCGGGACGCGTCGGCCCGGCCGGAACGAATCCGGCCGCGGCTCGCCTTCGCGGGGGACGGGGGCGCCGGCGTTTTTTCAAAGACAACGAGGTAACACGGCGGGTCGACGCGCTTGAAGGGCATGACCGCCAGCTCGACGGAGGTGCGACCGCCGTCCAGGACGAGGGATTTGTCCCGCACCGGTCGGTTCTCGGTGCGGGCCCGCTTGATGGCCTTTTGCAGGGCGAGCCCGAGGGTCCCTCGCGCCATCTTGAAGAGGTTGAGCGTCGCCTTGCCGGTCGGCAGTCCCAGGAAGGGCTGCACCTTGCCGCGGAATTGGAGGATGCTTCCGTCCTCCGTGACGAGGACGGCGGGAGGCGCATAGCGGGCCATCATTGCGCGGTCGGCCTCGCGGTACGCGTCGGTGGTGCTGCTGGGGGCGGGTTCGACCCGCGATGGCAACACGACGAGCGGCTTGAGCGTGGGTGGCACCACGGGTCGTTCGGCGCGCCAGTTCACGGCGGCTTTCTTGGGGTAAATCTTGTGGAGTTTCTCCTCTGTTCCGAAAAGATTGGTGAACGAGCCGATGGATTCCGACGCGCCGAGCACCAGATAGCCGCTGGGCTTCATGGCGTAGTGGAACGTCGGGATGATCTTTTGCTGCAACGCCGGCTCGATGTAGATGAGCATGTTGCGGCAGCTGATAAGGTCGACCCGGGTGAACGGTGGGTCGGTGAGCAGGTTTTGCTGGGCGAAGACGACGAGGTCGCGCAGGGGTTTCTGGACGCGATAAAGGTCGCCCTCGCGGGTGAAATACCGGGCGATGCGCGCGGCACTCAGCCCGGAGAGTTGGGGCTTGGGGTAGCGCGCGGCCCGGGCGTCCTCGAGCACGCGGGCATTCACATCGCTCGCGAAGATCTGCAATGGCACGCGCACGCGGGCTTGCTCGGAGTATTCGAAGAAGGCGATGGCGTAGCTGTAGGCTTCCTGTCCCGTCGAGCAGCCGGCGACCCAGAACCGGAGGGTTTCCCCGGCGCCGAGATTCTTTACCAGCTTGGGAAAGATTCGCTTCTTGAGCGTTTCGAAGAGGCTGGGATTGCGGAAAAAGCTGGTGACATTGATCAGCAGGTCCTGGTGCAGGGCGTCGACTTCCTCCCGGTTTTCCCGCAACACGTGGTGATACTGCTCAAGGTTTTTCAACTTGTTCAGCGTGAGGCGGCGGGTGATGCGCCGGCGGATGGTGTTGATGCGATAAAGGCTGAAATCGATGCCGGTCTGGGTGCGGAGCAGGAGAAAGATGCGGCGCAGGTGCGGATCATCGGGGCCCTTCGGCCACGCCAGGGCGGCCGGGCCGGTGGGGTCGGAGGGATCGAGGTGCTGGTTTTTGCGGGAAACTTGACCGCGGCGATTGCGAGCGTTCGCCGCGGCGCGTCGGCGCGTCTGGGCGGGAGCCGTGAGGATTCGCGCGATCTCGGTCGCGATTTTTTCCGGCGGAAGGACGAAGTCGACGCATCCCGTGGCCACGGCGCTGCGCGGCATGCTGTCGTACTTCGAGGAATTTTCATCTTGGGCAAACGTCAGGCCGCCCGCGTCCTTGATGGCCCGCAGTCCGTCCGCTCCATCCGATCCGGCGCCGGAAAGGATCACGCCGATCGCGCGGTCGCCGCGGTCGGCGGCGAGGGAACGGAGGAAATGGTCGATCGAGCGGGCGGGGCTGCCGGTGTTCTTCGCGCGGGGCGTCAGGTGCAACCGGCCTTCGTGAATCGCGAGATCGCAGTTGGGCGGGATCACATAGATGTGGTTGGCCTGCACTTGCGTGTCCTGCTGAATCTCCTCCACCGGCAACGACGCGGATCGCCCGAGCAATTCCGACAGGAGGCTGCGATGCTTGGGGTCGAGATGCTGGACCAGCACGTAAGCGACCGGAGCCTGGGTGGGCAGATTCGCAACGAGCTCGGTAAAGGCTTCCAAGCCGCCGGCCGAAGCGCCAATGCCAACGATTCGTAGCGATTCAGGGATGGGGGGAGAGGAGGAGCGGGACGAAACCATTATTGCTGCGAGGCGGGCGGGTGAAGAGGAAGCTTTGTTAGTCCTTGCCCGGCAATTGGTTTATGGGTGGGTAAATACCCCATTTTGACGGGTGGTCATACCCCGCCAGCGTTTAACTAAAGCACCTTGCGGCACCCGTCGGCGCGCGCAAAGTCACCGTCCCGCCTGTGACTGACGCCGTTTCACCTCCCCTACCTGTCTTCGCGCCTGCCGAGCTCGAGGCCGAGACCGAGCGTCTCTTCAGGGCCTTGCTCCACGTGGACTGCACGCCGGGCAAGTCGTGGGATTACGAGGCGTGCCGGAAATTCGCGCCGCTGACCCTCGAAATCAACCGGCTCAAAAAGGAAAAGGACGCCGTCATCCTCGCCCACTCCTACGTGGAACCGGAGATCGTTTACGGCGTCGGCGACTTCAAGGGCGATTCCTATTACCTCAGCCTGATGGCGCGGGAAGCGAAGGCCCGCGTGATCGTCTTCGCTGGCGTCGTATTCATGGCCGAGACCGCGAAGATCCTCTCGCCGGACGCCACGGTCATCGTGCCGGACCGCGGGTCGGGCTGTTCACTCGCCGACTCCCTGACCGGCGACCAGTTGCGCAAGCTCAAGGCGGCCTATCCGGACGCCGCGGTCGTGTGCTACATCAATTCCACGGCCGACGTGAAGGCCGAGTCCGATGTCTGCGTCACGTCGGGCAACGTCTACGACATCATCGCACGGCTGCCGCAGGCGCGCGTGTTGTTTGTGCCCGACCGCCTCATGGGCGAAAATGTCCGCGCCGAACTCCGCCGCCGCGGCATCGCCAAGGAAATCATCACGTCCGATGGCACCTGCATCGTGCACGACGTGTTCGATGCCGCCGCGGTGGCGGACGCACGCGCCCGGTTTCCCGGCCTGAAGGTGGTGGCCCATCCCGAATGCACGCCCGAGGTGGCGGCCGCGGCCGACTTCGTCGGCAGCACGGGCGCGATGATGAAATTCGTCAAGACGACGTCGGCGCCCTATTTCCTCATGCTGACCGAGTGCGGGCTGGTCGGCCGGCTGCAGGTGGAGACGCCCGAAAAGCACTTCATCGGCGGCTGCCGCCTTTGCCCGTATATGAAACTCAACTCGCTCGAAAAGGTTCGCGATGCCCTTCGCGCGCCGCGTCCCGATCAGATCGTCACGCTGGACGAAGACATCCGGCGCCGCGCCGCCCGGTGCATCGAGCGCATGTTCGAGTTGGCGGGGCCGGCGCCAAGTGCCGGCGGTTGATGGTTACTTGCCAAGCGTTATTGGGCCGGATCGCCGTGATACTGCCTCGTCCCAAGAACCAATAACCTTCCACCAATAACCCCTCATCCCATGCTCACTCCCCGCACCGAACACCTGATCGACCTCGCCCTCGAGGAGGACGCGGGCTTGGGGGACATCACCAGCCGCGCCATCTTTCCGGCCAGGCACCGCAGTCGCGCGGTCGTCGATGCCAAACAGGATCTCGTGGTCTGCGGCGTGCAGGTGGCGGCCCGGGTGTTTGCGAAGCTGGACCCGGCCTTGAAAGTGAGGGCGCTCGTTCGCGACGGACAGGCGTTGAGGAAGGGCGCGCTGGTGCTCCAGGTGGAGGGCTCCACCGCTTCCATCCTCACCGCCGAGCGCACCGCGTTGAATTTCCTCCAGCGCCTCAGCGGCATCGCGACGCAGGCCGCACGCTACGCGAAGGCGGTGGCGGGCACGGGCACGCGGATCGTGGACACACGGAAGACCACTCCCGGCTGGCGGGCGTTGGAGAAGTATGCCGTGCGCACCGGCGGTTGCTTCAACCATCGCAGCTCGCTCGGCGAGCACGTGCTCATCAAGGACAACCACATCGCCGCCGCCGGCTCGCTCACCAGGGCCATCAAGCTTTGCCGCGCCGCCGCGGCCCACGGCGCGAAGATCGAGGCCGAGGCCAAGTCGCTCGCCGAGGTGCGGGAGGCGGTCCGCGCCGGCGCCGACATCGTGCTGCTCGACAACATGACACCGGCGCAGGTCGGCGCGGCGGTGAAGGTGATCGCCGGCCGCGCGCAGGTGGAGGTGTCAGGGGGAGTGACCCTTGCCACGCTTCGCGACTACGCCCTGCCCGGCGTCGACCTCATCAGCGTCGGCGCGCTCACGCACACCGTCGCCGCGGCGGACCTGAGCCTGGACCTGCAGGCCGCCAGGAGGAAGTAATCCATGTTCCGTCATCCTGAGACGCCGAAACAACCGCCAGGCGGTTGCATGGTAAGCGGAGTTGAACGCTGGAGCGTACAATACATACCCGCCACCGTCATCCTGAGGGGAGCGAAGGATCCAAGGGAAAGGGCGAACGTGCGCCGACTCCGTGGATCCTTCACTCCGTTCAGGATGACGGCGGGGGAGGTTTTGGGTATTTCCAATAAGGAGGCCGCCCACAGGCTCGAAGCGCGTTCAGGCATCCGCAGCGAAGCGGAGGATCCACGCCTGCGGCCGCCATTTCCCTCAACTCGGCTCCTTTGCTTCGCTCAGGATGAAGGGGTGAACAGATGAAGACCATCCACACCGATTGCCTCGTCCTCGGCGCAGGCCTCGCCGGCTCGGCTTACGCGTTGCACGTGGCCCGGGCGGGACGGAGCGTGGAGCTGCTTTCCCTCGCGGGCCCCCTGCAGGCCAACAGCGATTGGGCGCAGGGTGGAATCGTCTACGATACGTCGCCGAATCCCGCGCAGCTGAGGCAGGATATCATGGATGCCAGCGATGGCACGGCGAACCCGGTGGCAATCGAGCAACTCGTGACGGACGGCCCGGCCGCGGTGAAGGAATTGTTGATCGATGAACTGGGCGTCGGGTTTGACCGGGAAGCGTCCGGCGAGCTGCACCGCACGCTCGAGGGCGGGCATCATGAGCGACGCATCATCCACTCGAAGGATGCCACGGGGCACTCGATCCTCGCGGCCGTGGCCGCGAAGGTGGATGGCACGCCCGGCATCGCCCGGCGCAGCGGATTCGTGGCGATCGACTTGCTGACGCTGTCGCACAATTCCACCGAGACGCGCGATCGTTACGAGCCGCTGACCTGTTTCGGCTGTTACGCGCTGGACACCGCCACGGGTGAAGTCGTGGCGTTCGTCGCGCGCAAGACCGTGCTCGCCACCGGCGGCCTCGGCGGCGTTTTCCAACACACCAGCAACCAAACCGGCAGCGTCGGCCATGGCGTGGCGATGGCCTACCGCGTGGGCGCGCGCCTGATGGACCTGGAATACGTCCAGTTCCATCCCACGGTCTTCTTCAAGAAGGGCGCGCAGCCCTTCCTCATCACGGAGGCGCTGCGCGGGGAGGGCGCCGTGCTGGTCGACAGCCACGGCCATCGGTTCATGGACGGCGTGCACCCCCTCGGTTCCCTCGCGCCGCGCGACGTGGTTTCGCGCGCCGTGCAGCATCACCTCGCCGCCACCGGCGAGCTCTGCGCGTATCTCGACCTCTCCGCGCTCAAGCCGGATTTCATCCGCGAGCGTTTCCCGGCGATTCACGAGCGTTGCCTCGCCCATGGAGTCGACATCACGCGCGAGCCGATTCCCGTCGTGCCTGCGGCGCATTTCTCCTGCGGCGGTGTGCACACCGACCTCGCGGGCCGGACAAATGTGCGCGATCTCAACGCCATCGGTGAAACCGCCTGCACCGGCCTGCACGGCGCCAACCGCCTCGCGAGCACCTCGCTGCTCGAGTGCCTCGTCTCGGCCAAGGCCACCGCCTGCGCCGACCTCGCGGAATTCTCCACCCCCACAAGCGCCAATGTTCGTATTACGAACATTGCCCGGGACGGCCGCGCCGAAGGGTCCAGCCCCAATGTTCGTAATACGAACATTGGGTTGGAGGCGGGACGGCCGGAGCCGCGGGAGTGGCGGAGTCCGGACAAGGTCGCGGACCCGCTGCTCATCCGGCAGGATTTGCAGCAGATCCGGCAGACGATGTGGAATTACGCGGGCATCATCCGCTCGCCGCGGCGGCTGGCGCGGGCGCGCCGGATCCTGCTGGAGCTGCGCGAGGACATCCAGGCGTTCTATCGCGACTGCCGTCCCACGCGCGACCTCATCGAATTGCGCAACGCCGTCCAAACAGCGCTGCTGGTCGTGCACGCGGCGACGCTCAATCCGGTAAGCAAGGGTTGCCACCACATCACGGACGCCGAGTAAGGATCCTGGGAGAACGCTCCGGGACATTCGGTCGGGCCAAATCCTCAATTGCCGGTCGCTTGTCGGAGCCTGTTTGCAGGCGCTCCGACACGCCTGATGCCCACGCGGGCGCGGCATCGCCTGTAAACAGGCTCCTGCGGCCGGCGAAACCGGATCGAGGCTCCGGTTGATTTTCGCCAAAGGAAAATAAGAACGCGAAGCCGGTTGCCCGGCTTCGCGGAGGCAGAGGGTGCCGCGTGGATCAGAAGCGAATGTTCAGGCTGAGACGGACCGGCACGTGGCTCAGGTCGCCTTCGTCGTTGAGCGTATTCAAGCCCAACAGGCCAAGGACGCTGTCATCGTCGTCGAGGCCGCCCTGTCCAAAGTAACCTGTCTCGAGGGCGAGGCTGACCGTGTCCTTGAATTTGTATTCCACGCCGACCAGCAAGCCATAGGTCCAGACATTGCTCGCGTCGTAGAACTTCGCCTTGGTGAGCGCAGCCTGATAGGGTGCGTTGAAGGGCGTGCCAGGCACGGAGAACGACGCGGTGATCTCATCAACCTGCTTGTAGCCGAGCTGCACCGCGACGTAGGGATTCCAGCGCTCCGTGGGGCGAAAGCTGTAGCGCAGGGCGGCGTAGGTCTGGAAATCGTCATACTCGCTGAAGCGGGCGTTGAGCGGGAGCGTGCCGGCGACGGTGCCGACGCGCAGGTTGCCTTCGTCCGAGGAGAGCCAGCTGATCCCCAGCGTGTAGCTCAGGTTTCCGCCCGTCTCATACGAGGCTTCGAAGGCCACCTCGTTGAAGTTGCTGTACACGTCATCGAAGCTCTTGGCGTCAACGTCGACCGGCAGGCTGCCCGCCGGCAGGCCGAGCAGAATCGAGCCGTCAAAGGAGGGACCGCGGTGGAAATCGCCGCTCGTGATGGGAGCGAGGCCGCCCTTGAAGCCGAGGCTCCAGCCGGCCGAAAGGGATAGGGCGCTGACGGCGAGCAGCGAGGTGAGCAGGGCAAAGCGCAGGCGGGCGCGGGTAATGAACAGGTTCATGACAGGGTTGAGGTGTTGATGGATTAAGGTTGGTTCGCTCCAGCCCCATGGTTTCGAACGGGGTGGAGGTGACACCTGTTTCTACGATCCTGGGCCGGCTTTGGATGCATACGATGTGGCCCGTGAAATCTTGAATAAAGGCAGGGTATGATCCGTCCTATGGTCCATGAAGACTTGGTTGACCGCCCTGCTCGCTCTCCTGCTCACCTCGGTTTTGCTGCAAGCGGACGCCCGCGATGATGAGAGGCGCCGGTCTGGTGGCCGCGTCATCCTTTACGAGAAGGTCGGCTTCCGGGGGGATTCGCTCGTGCTCCATCCAGGCGATGACCTCGAGAATCTTTCGGGCCAGACCTTCGCCAATGGGGCAAGGCTGAACGACAGCATCTCCTCCATCCTGGTGGAGGGCGACGTGGAGCTCATCGCGTACGCCGACGCCAGGTTTCGCGGTGATGCGCTGCGGTTGACAGAGAACACGCGCGATCTTGCCGGCCGTCCCGTGCAAGGCAGTGTTTCGCGGACGTGGAACGACCGCATTTCCTCCCTTCGCGTCGAGCGGGTCCGGCATCGGGATCGCGATCAGGGTCCTGGCCCCGGCCGGCCGCGCGTCGATCCGGAGAAGACCGTCAAGGCGACCTTCAACGACCTGCTCGGGCGCGATCCGCGGGGCGACGAGCTGCGTGATTTCCGCGGCCGCATGCTCGACCAAGGCTGGACCGAGCAGATGCTGCGCGAGCACCTGCGGACGGAAAAGCATTACCAGACAGAGGCGGCGGAGGCGATCGTGCGCCGAGCCTATCGCGATGTGTTGGAACGCGAGGTTGATGCCGGCGGGCTCAGGCAATACACGGCTGTCGTGCTGCGGCGCGGCTGGACCGAGAGCAACGTGCGTGACGACCTCCGGCGGAGCGCGGAGTACAAGAACAAGAACCGGAAGTGATCGCGGCCGCGTGCGTGTGCCGAATCAAACTGGCGCGCGTCGCAGGCGGGGGGCTTGACAGAACCGCCGCGCGGGCAAGATTGGACGGGTCATGATTTTGTTTCACCAGCTTTCAGTCCGACTGACTCGCCGGGCTCCGGGAATCTTCCCGGGGATGCCCGGTGCCGCTGGTGCTGCTGCGCGCGACTGAGTTCGCCGGAGTGTGACCCGGCAGGCGCCGGGTCATCATGCCACCGGCTTGAATGCCGTTTTCCCCGCGCGGACCACCGCGCGACTGCTGTTTTATTCCGCCCTGCGGCCCCATCCGGCCGCCACGAATCCATCCCCAAATCCGCCCGCCATGAACGATACCATCCGTCACATCCACCTCTCCCTCGCCGACTACAAGCTCATCAGCAATCTCCTCGCGAGCCTGCCGTTGAAGAGCGAAAGCCTTCACCGCCTGCGCCGCGAACTCGCCCATGCGGTGGTTCTCGAACCGTCGCTCATTCCCTCGACCGTGGTTGGGGTAAACAGCCGCGTGCGGCTCCAGGACCTGGATTCGGGCGAAGTGGAGGAGTATACATTGGTGCCACCGGACAAGGCTGACGCGGATCACCAGCGCGTCTCGCTGCTCGCACCGATTGGCGCGGCGCTCATTGGTTATCGGGAAGGTGACGAACTGGAATGGCCCACTCCAGGTGGCCTGCGCCACCTGAGGTTGCTCGGGGTGTCGCGTCTGCCGGCCCAGCCGGTTGCGATATCCGGTGAAACTGCCATTCGCGTCTGAGCCGGCATGATAAAGGAAAGGTGAACCGACTTGACCCTCCAAGTGCTGGTCTGAGTCGGCTTCACCACACGCGCGGACGTCGACGCGTGTCCTCTTTCATCCTGGAGAATCCCAAGGGAAATCATGAATCCGATCGCAGATCCGGCCGATCGACGTCGGGAGCGGCCGACTGGAATACGCGGGCGGGGTGACGTCATGGCTGGGCAATCCGCCGACGAAGCCGCCGAATTCTAGACTGGCGCGGCCCGGGGTGACCTACTTAACAAAAACCAGGCACCAACCTACGGTGGTAGGGTCTATCCCTTGCAATTCAGCAAGCTGGGCGCTCCACCTATGGCTTAAGTTGCTGGGTTGTAGTGCCCTACGTCCATGACTCCTCGCCCTCCGACCAATCTATGCAACACCGGCATAGAAGGCTTTGATGATATCCTGAATGGCGGCCTCCCCCGCGATCGCATGTACCTGGTTCTAGGCGAGCCAGGCGTCGGGAAGACGACGTTGGCGCTGCAGTTCCTTCTGGCTGGCGCGGCCAAGGGCGAGAAGGGGCTTTATATCACGTTGTCGGAGACGAAGGCCGAGTTGAACGAAGTGGCCGCTTCGCATGGTTGGGATTTGTCGAACATCACGGTGTTCGAACTCGCGGCGATCGAATCGCAGGTCAAGCGCGACGCCGATACCACCTTCTTCAGTCCCTCGGAGGTGGAGCTCAACCGCACCACGCGCATCCTCCTGGATCAGATCGAGGCCGTTAATCCCGCCCGCGTGGTATTCGACTCCCTGTCCGAGGTGCGCCTGATGTCGGAGACCGCCCTGCGCTATCGCCGCCAGATCCTGCACCTGAAGCAATTCTTTGCGGGCAGGAACTGCACGGTGATCCTGCTGGACGACAATTCAGCATCCGGCGAGGTCGACGACCAGGTGGAAAGTCTCGCCCATGGCGTGGTCGTGCTGACGAAGACGTCACCGGACTACGGCGTCTCGCGCCGGCAAATCGTGATCAAGAAAATCCGCGGCGTGCGCTTCCGGGAAGGTAATCACGATTTGTTGATGGTGACCGGCGGACTGGTCGTGTTTCCGAGGCTGATCGCGGCGGAACACCATCGTGAGTTCCCGCGCGAAAGCGTGCCGAGCGGCATCGACGGGCTCGACCGCCTCCTGGGTGGAGGCATCGACCGGGGAACGAGCACCATTTTCATGGGCCCGGCCGGTACGGGAAAATCCTCGCTTGCCATGCGCTTTGCGCTCAGCGCCGCCGAGCGGGGCGAACACGTCCTTTTCTTCGCTTTCGACGAAACAACCCAGACGCTCCTGTCGCGCGCCGAAAAACTCGGCTTCGATGTCGGCCCCCATCTCGCCTCGGGCCTCATCAAGGTGCAGCAGATCGACCCCGCGGAAGTCTCGCCCGGCGAGCTGGCCTACCACATCAAAAAGGGGGTCCAGGCACGCGATGCCCGGATGGTGGTGATCGACAGCCTCAACGGCTTCATCCACGCGATGCCCGACCAGCGGCACCTCATCCTCCAGCTGCACGAATTGCTCTCGTTCCTCAACCAGCAGGGGGTGGCCAGCCTTATGGTGCTGACCCAACAGGGCATTGTCGGCTCGATGCAGAGCCCCATGGACCTGACGTACCTTGCCGACACGGTCATTCTGCTGCGCTATTTCGAAACGGATGGCACCGTGCGCCAGGCAGTGTCGGTGATCAAGAAGCGAAGCGGTGACCATGAGCGATCGATCCGCGAATTCACGATGGCAAACGGCGGAATCAAGGTCGGGGAGCCCTTGCAGGGATTCCATGGCGTGCTGACCGGTGTCCCGATGATGCATGGCGCGAAGGGGGCCCAGAACTTACCGGACTGACATGCAGCGCGATGTGCCGGCAGTAAACCAGGGTGCCCTGGAGCCGTGGCTGGAGGTGACAGCACCGATTCATGAGAATCGCGTGCTTATTCTGGCGCCGACGGGCAGCGATGCCCGGCTGACGGCGGGCTTCCTTGCCGAAGCGGGGATAAACGCATGCGCGGTGGGGAGCTTGGGCGAGCTGATCGCGAAGATGCGGGAGGGGTGCGGCGCCGTGCTGCTCGCCGAGGAGGTCCTTACTTTCCAGACCGCCGCGCCGCTATTCGCCTCGCTCAGGCGGCAACCCACGTGGTCCGACCTGCCCATCACGCTCATCACCACCGGGGGCGCCGACGGGGAGGAACGCATGCGACGGCTCACGGCGTTCGACTCCAACAGCAATGTGACGGTGCTCGAGCGGCCGTTCCGACCGGCCACGCTGGTCAGTGCGGTGGAGGTGGCCCTGCGGTCGCGTCAGCGCCAGTATCAGGTGCGCAAGCTGCTCATGGAACTCGGCGAGGCGCGCGATGCGGCCGAGCGCGCCAGCCAGGCGAAGGATGATTTTCTGGCCGCGTTGTCGCACGAGCTGCGAACGCCGCTGAACCCCGTGCTCCTCCTGGCCACCGAAGCGGCCGCCGACCCGGCCCTGCCCTCTTCCGTGCGGGAGGATTTCGAGGAAATTGCCCGCAACGTCATGCTGGAGGCGCGACTGATCGACGACCTGCTGGATCTCACCCGGATCACCCAGGGAAAATTGCATCTCGATCTCCGCACGGTCGACGCCCATGCCGCCCTGCGCGCCGCGCTCGAAACCACCGAGCCCGAAATCAGTGCGAAGAAGCTCGTGGTCAAGCGCGACTGGCGCGCCCAACAAACGACGCTCCGCGCGGACACGGTGCGGCTGCAGCAAATCCTGTGGAACGTGCTGAAGAACGCGACGAAGTTCACGCCTTCGGGTGGTTCGATCGGGATCGAAACCGACAATCACGAGGGAAACATCGTCATCGCCATCACCGACACGGGCGTCGGCATCGAAGCCTCGGAACTGAGCCGCGTGTTCGATGCCTTCGCGCAGGGCAATAATGCCCGGTCGAAACATGGTCACCGTTTCGGCGGTCTCGGCCTGGGTCTGGCCATCACGCGGAGGCTGGTCGAACTGCACGAAGGGACCATCGCCGCGTCGAGCGCGGGTCCGGGCGCCGGGGCGACCTTCACGGTCACCTTGCCGGTCGCTACGCCACATGCCGCGCCGGACGAGCGCAAGGTGGAGACCGCGCGCCCTCCCCGGAACAACGGTGACATCAAGCGCCTGCTGGTCGTGGAGGACCACCTGGCCACGCGCCTATCGCTCGTCCGCATGTTGGAACGCCGCGGCTATGAGGTGCGCTCGGCGGGAACGCTGGGGCAGGCGCGCGCCCTCATTGAGGCGGAGTCGTTTGACGTGGTCCTGTCCGATCTTGGCCTCCCGGACGGCAGCGGCCACGAATTGATGATCGAGATCGCGCGCCGGTTTGCGGTGCCCGGCATCGCGCTTTCCGGGTTTGGGATGGAATCCGACCTGATCGAGAGCAAGTCGGCGGGATTCGTCGCCCATCTCACCAAACCGGTGTCCGCGCAGACGCTCGACGCGGCCCTGGAGAATATCGCGCATACCCACGCAGCCGGGGCCGGCCATCGCCCGAATACATCCTGACCCGGACGAGGCTGTTTTCGGGCGGCCGCGAGATGCGCGGCCCACCTACCCGAACCGCAAGGTTCTCGTCTCGCCGACGGACGGCAGCACGAACTCGCCCGGCGCCAGACCCGATTTGGGATAAGCGGCGTGGAAGTCCGCGACCGGCTGGGCGTAGTCATCGTCCGCCAGCGGGAAACAGCCGAAGTGCATGGCGATGCTGTGGCGGGCGCGAACCTCGCGGTGGATGAGGAGCGATTCCGCGGGAGTGCAGTGAACCGGCTCCATGAACCAGCGCGGTTCGTACGCCCCGATGGGGATGAGCCCCAAATCGAAGGGCCCGAGCTTTTCGCCGATGACCTTGAACCCGTCGAAGTAGCCCGTGTCGCCGGCGAACCATAGTTTGCCCGCGGGGGTCTGCACGGCGAAGCCGCCCCAGAGGGTCTTGAACCGGTCGCCGAAGCCGCGCGCGGCGAAGTGCTGCGCCGGTGTCACGGTCACCTTGACCCCGGGCCGGGGCTCGTGGCTTTCCCACCAGTCCAGTTCAACGACATGATCGATGTTTTCGCCCGCTAGAAACGGCTTGTTGCCGAGCGTGGTGATGATCAGCGGCCGGTGCGCGGCGTGCAATCGGCGCAGCGTGGGCAGGTCGAGATGATCGTAATGGTTGTGGCTGAGCAGGACCACGTCGATGCGGGGCAGCGCCTCGAAGGCGATGCCGGGGGCGTGCACGCGCTTGGGGCCGGCCCACGTAACGGGGCTGCATCGATCGGACCAGATGGGATCGGTGAGGATGTTCAGGCCGTCGAACTGGAGCAGAAACGTGGCGTGGCCCACGAAGGTGACGGCGCATTCGCGAGCGCCAAGGGTGGCGGGGAGCGCCGGCCTGGCCGGGTTTTCCACCCATGCGGGCCACACTGCTTTCCTCCGGCTCAGTTGCCATTTGAGCAGATCCCGGAAGCCCCGGGGCTGGCGCCCGGATGGGTTGAAGAAATGCTCGCCGTCAAAATGGTCGCTGCGGGGATGGGGAGGCAGGGGGGATCCAGCTGCCCGGGCGGTACCCTGCGCACCGAGGGCCGCCAGGCCGGCGGAGAGGTGGCGCAGAAACCGGCGGCGCGAAAACGGCATGCGCGGGACCCGGCCTAACCGGACGCGGCCAGTTTCTTCTGCGCCTGCGCCCAATAGTCGAGCAGGGCCCGGAAGTCCTGCTCCTTCGTGGAGCTGTGGACGATGTAGTCGTAGGCGAAGCGCTCGGCCATCTCGAGCTCGGCGCTTTGCATGCGGCGCGCGAGTTCCTCGGCGGGCAGCGGGCCGCGACCCTCGAGGCGTTCGCGCAGCACGTCGAGCGAGTCGGGCGCGATGAAGATGGTAACAAGGCTGCGCTGGAGCACCGGCAGGCCTTGCGCGGCGGCGCGGATGTTTCGCACGCCCTGCACGTCAATGTTCATGACGAGGTTGGTGTGCGGCAAGCGGTCGAGCACGGCGGACTTGAGCGTGCCGTAGCGGTGCTTGCGGTGCACGCAGGCCCACTCGAGGAAATCACCCGCCTGCAGTCGCGCATCGAACTCAGCCTCTTCGAGGAAATGGTAGTCGCGGCCGTTCACCTCGTTGGGACGCGGGGGGCGGGTCGTGGCGGTGATGACGCGCTCGAATTGCGGAGCCTCGGCGACGAGCCGGTCGCACAGCGTGCTTTTCCCCACGCCGGCGGGTCCGGCGAGGATGATCAGCCCATGCGTCGCGGCGGCGGACATCGGCTCAGTATGTGAAAGCAGCGGCCGTCGTCGCGAGTCCGTAGGCCAGGAGCGCGGCACCGAGCAGCCGTGGGCGGCCCGGGGCGCGGAAAGCCCAATCCACAAAATCGCGCAGGCGGAACGGATAGGCGGCGAAGTACAGGGCGGCGGTGAGGCCGACATACACCGCCGTCACCATGAGCAGTCGTTGGGGGTGGCTCCATTCCATGTAAGCGGCACCGAGCAGGGGTTCGGCGCCAAGGAGCATCAGGACGCAGAGCCCGCGCACGGCGAGGAAGTCGGGCGTGTAGATGAACGCGAGTACCGCGAGAACGCCGAATCCGATCATGACCGGCGTCGGGCTGTGGAAGAAAATCAGGTCCGCCTCGCCGATGCGGGACAGCCGCCACAGGAACGCGAGCGCGCCGGCGCCGAAGAAGACCCAGGCGGCCCGGGTGGAACGCGGGAGGGCTCGCGCGCCGGCGGCGACCGGCGCGCCGTTCCATACGAGGGCCCCGCCGAGGAGGGCGAGGAAGATGCCGGGGAGGAGCGTGGCGAGGAAGAGACTCATGGTTAAAATCGTTCTCGTTCTCCTAATCGTTCTCGTTCTCCACAAGCCCAGAACTATATGGAGTTTGATCTTCCTGCACATTTCCGCCGAACCGGGCAATTAAGCCGGCAACGAGCGAAACAACGCCGACCAAGAGTGTTTTTCCGCCGGCAATGTCTTCGTCCGTCATCTTCTTGCGCGCAACCAGGATATCAAGACATGCGGCAGACTCGAGGATGGAACCGCGCGCAATGTCAAAGTAGCGGCATCGGTCCGGGTAGGATCGCTTGCCGTTGCCTTCGGCAATGTTGAGGACGATGGAAGTGGAGGCGCGATCCAGTTGGTCGCGAGCGGCCATTTTCTGGGGCAATCGTTCGATGATTGGTTCAACCCAGGCGGCAAACTTCAGGGCCTCCTGATAAGCACGCAGTTTCTCGTGATCGAACTGTGGGGAGTTCATGACAGAGAACGATTACGATTAAGAGAACGAGAACGATCGGGAATTAATCCCCCGCCAACGCGAGCTGGCCGTACAGCACCGCGGTCGACACGCGGTCGATCTTCACCGGCACGAGCTCCCCGATGAGCCGTTCGCTGGCGGCGAAGTGGACGATGCGGTTGCCGCGCGTGCGGCCCATGTAGCCGATGCCCTTCTTGTCGGGGCCCTCGACGAGCACTTCCTGCGTGGTGCCGAGGAGCGTGGCGTTGCGCCGGTTGGAATTGGCCTGGAGGATCGCCAGCAGCTCGGTGTTGCGCGCTTCCTTCACCTCGTCGGGGATCTGGTCGCCCATGTCCGCCGCGGGCGTGCCGGTGCGGATCGAGTACTTGAAGATAAAGGCCATGTCGTAGTTGCACGCCTCGAATAGCTCGCGCGTCTGGGCGAACTCCTCGTCCGTCTCGCCGGGAAACCCGACGATGATGTCGGTTGAAAAATACATGTCGGGGCGGACCCGGCGCAGGTCATCGACGATCTGCTTGTAGCGATCGCGCGAGTAGGGCCGGTTCATGGCCTTCAGGATGCGGTCGCTGCCGGATTGCATGGGCAGGTGGACGTATTCGCAGAGTTTCTCCAGGCGGCCGTAGGCCTGGATGAGGTCGTCCTTGAAACCGCGCGGATGCGGCGAGGTGAAACGGATGCGCTTGATGCCGGGGATGGCGTTCACGCGCTCGAGCAGCTGCACGAAGGGCGTGATGCCATCGGTGTGAGCGTAGTCGCGCCGGCCGTAGCTGGTGACGATCTGGCCGAGCAGGGTGATCTCCTTCACACCGCGCGCGGCGAGTTCCTCGCACTCGCGCACGATCTCGTCCATCGGCCGCGACCGCTCGTCGCCGCGGGTTTTCGGCACGATGCAGAAGGCGCAGTCCATGTTGCAGCCCTGCTGGATGGAAACGAAGGCCGTGACCTGGCGGTCCTCGAGCACGTGGTCACGAATGGTGTTTTGCGAACCGGCCTCCTCGGCGATGTCGACAATCGAGGTGGCGACGGGTGCGCCGGCTTCCTGCGCCGCGCGGAGGTTGTCGAGGTAGTCGGGGACCTGGTGAAATTTCTGCGTGCCGACGATGAGGTCGACGTCGGGCAGGGCATCGAGGAGCGCGGCGCCGCGGTTTTGGGCCATGCAACCGAGGATGCCGAGGACGAAGCGCGGATTGTGTTTCTTCTTCTGCAGGGCGTAGCCGGCCTTGCCGATGGCCTTTTGCTCGGCCATGTCGCGCACGCTGCAGGTGTTGAGGAGCATGACATCGCATTGGTCCTCGTTGTGGACGATGCGGTATCCGCGGGCCCGGAGCAGCGCGGCGACGGCCTCGCTGTCGCGCTCGTTCATCTGGCACCCATAGGTCTTGATATAGACGCGGTTCATGCTCGGGACGGGTCTAACTACCCACCCCCTCTCACCGGTCAACGCGGGAAACTCACCCGCGGGGTTCCCGGGTACAGTCAGGGCGGCGGCCGCCCGGAGTCACTGGGAGCCAACCGCCGCCCTGCCTGCGGCCCGTTAAAGTTGCCTGACACGAGGGGACAGGAAAAGTGCCGGTGATTACGGCCCACCGCCGGCGGAAAGCGATGCATATTTCATGCCCGGCCTTGCCGCCTGACGGTTGCGCACGGGCGGTTTTCCCGGGCGCGAAGCTAATCCGACTTTCGCCGGCCCGGCCGGTCGCCGCGGCGGTCAATCCCGCTGCGGCGCCAGCGTCGGTCCTCCAGCCAGCCGGAGATGCCCATCCATGCCCAGTAACCGAGCAGGGAGAGCACCACGGCGGAGAGCCCGATGAGGGCGATTTCGACGGGACCGAGGGTCACGCGACGTTTTTGGCCTGACGGCGGCGCCAGATCGCGAGACCGAGGGCGCCGAGGCCAGCGAGCGCGGCGTAGGTGGAGGGCTCGGGGATGGCGGACATAGCGGTCTCGCCGGCAATCACGGAGAAGTTGTCCGCGAACATCACATCGCCCCCGACGGGGTCGGCGGTGTTGCTACCGAGGATGCGGAAGCTGTAACCATTGGTCGGAGCCGCATACCAGTTGCCGGCGCCCTGGCTGCCGTCGTTGAGATTCGGGTTGAAGGTAGCGGCCATCTCGTAGGTCGCGCCGCCATCGAGGCTGTAGCCGAGACGGAAGTCCTTCGTGGCGGAATCGTGTGACATGCGGACGAGGACATCGCTCATGTCGGACTCAGCGGTGAAGTAGGAGTTAAACGTGTAGGTATTTATCGAGCCGTCGGTAGTCCGGCCCTTCTCAAAAAGGACACCGGTGGTGCCGCCAGAGGTGCGATAGAGAGCGACGTTGAAAAAGCCGTACTCGGCCGCGGACGAGAAAACTTGCAACCCGATGAGATTGAAGCCGCTCGCCGGAACCGCCAAGTTGCTGAGGGTCAGGCTGGCGGTCCAATCTTCGTTATAGGCGGTGTTGGCGCCGTCGTTCATGCGCAGCACGCGGGTGGACTCACCCAAGGAGGCGGAGTATTCAAGCCGACCGTCTTCCACGCTGAATGTGCCGGAGTTGGTCGTGATGGCGTACTGATTCAGGCCGCCAATGTTGTTGGTCGAAAAATCGTTGGATCCGAGATACTGGGCGGAGGCAACGGAGGACAGCGCGAGGGCGGTGGCGACGATGAGGAGGTGACGTAGTTTCATGGGTCTTTGGGATGGGTGTAATAAACGCAAACGGTTGGTGGGGGGCACACAACGCGCACGTGCCCCGGGATTCCCTGATTTGTGAACGGCGCTACGTCCATCAGGCCCTAACGATATGCCCGCGCTCAGGCGCGTTTCGCGAAGTTGAAGATAATCGCGCTGCCGCACCCCGCTGGCGGTGCGCCCTTTTCGATGCGGGCACGAGGGCGTGGACAAGCCACGCCCCTACGACGCAACTGTTCGACCACGCACCCTTCGAAATCGCGCTCCGGCTACGGGAGCATGAGCTACGCGAGCTGCGGCACCGTGTACGGGGCCCGGTCTTCCCGCCGGAACAAAGCGTTCGCCGCGGCGGCCCCGTCGCCCACGCAGCGTTCCGCCACCGTGTCCACCGTGAGCAACGTGCCCAGGGTCGCGGGGGTCCTTGCCAGATCCACTTCGTTGGCGTCGAGGTGGGCGGCCATTCGCCCGTAAGCTTCGGCGAGAACGGCGTCGCCCTTGATCCGTTCCCGGATTTCCCCGGCAGGCGCGGCGCGTCCCAACGCGTGGGAGATGCCGCCGAGATGGCCGAGCGCACTCGACAAGTGTCCCTCGTCGATCGCCCCATAAAGGTCGGCGGACTTCCGGCTGCGCACGACGTCGATGAAATTTTGCATCAACCGGTCCCCGCCCTTGAATTCTCGCACCACCTTGCCGTCGCGATCCAAGGCGGTGGCCTCGAAATAGCCCGGCACGACCACGCTGCCGCCCTCGCATTCGATGATGTTCCCGATGCGGACACCACGATACTCGTCCATCGATGCCGCGAGCGCGCCGGCCGCCTCGGCGCTGGCGATGCCCGGCTTGTCCTCGTCGGGATCCCGTTGCGCCGGCAAGCCGCGCACCTCGAAGATCAGCGGCGCGGTGGCGAAATCATGAATCACCACCTGCGTGTTCGGCGTCTCCCCGTCGTCCACGTAACCCAGCCGGCCGCCGACGCTCAGCGTGTGACGCGGGAGTCCGCGCTCGCCGAGAAACCATCGCGCGACGTCCATTTGGTGAATGCCCTGGTTCCCGATGTCGCCGTTTCCATAAGCGTCGAACCAATGCCAATCATAATGAAAGCGCGCGCGCCGCGGCGCCTCGTCCTTGGCCGGTCCGAGCCACAGGTCGTAATTCACGGTGGCGGGCACCGGTTGGGGACCGCTCGTGCGCCCGATGCTCTTGCGGCGCTTGTAACAAAGGCCGCGCGACACCGTGATCTTACCGAGATTGCCCGCGCGCACCCACTCCACCGCTTCCTGCAAGCCCGCGCCGGAACGCACCTGCGTGCCGGCGGCGACGATCCGGTTGTAACGCGCGGCGGCGGCGACGAGCTGGCGCCCCTCCCAGATGGTGTGCGAAACCGGTTTCTCCACATACACGTCCTTGCCCGCCTGGCAGGCCCAGATGCCCATCAGGGCATGCCAATGATTCGGCGTGGCGATGGTGATGGCGTCGACCCCGTCCCAGGCGAGGAGCTCGCGCACGTCGGTGAATTTCCTCGGCGAGAGCCCGTCCTTGGCCAGCGCCTCCGCCACGCGGTCGAGCACCGCCGTGTCGACATCGCAAATCGCCGCGATGCGCACGCCGGGCACGGCCTGGAGACTGTTGAGATGATTGCGCCCGCGGCCGTTGAGGCCGACCACCGCGACCCGCACGTCGCTGTTCGCGCCGACGACCTGGCTCCAGGATCTTGCGCTCCAGGCCGCGGTGGCGGTCACGAGCGTGGCGGTTTTCAGGAAGGCACGACGGGAGGGGGTTTTCATGCGGGTACGAAGGGGGGTTAAGGGGTGCCTTTTCCTAGTCGCGGCTCGCCGGGGTCGCAAATGGAAATCCCATTCTGGCCGTGTCATTCGCGGCGACCCTGTTACATAGGCTTCATGGAATTCTCCCAGCTCGCCGACCGCGCCCTCCAAATCCGCCAGAGCTTCGCCGCTTATGAACAACGACGCACCGGCCGCACCTGGACCCGCGAGGAAATCATGCAGGGATTTGTGGTCGATGTGGGCGATCTCATGAAACTCGTGATGGCCAAGGCCGGAGCGCGCCACGTCGAGGGCGTGGACGCCAAGCTGGCCCATGAGCTGAGCGACTGCCTCTGGAGTGTGCTCGTGCTGGCGAAACTCTACGACATCGACCTGGAGAAGGAATTCCTGAAGACGATGGACGAACTGGAGCGGGGCACGGCGGCCAACGCGGCCTACTGAACGTCGCGGCCATTCGATTTGGCATTTGGCGTTTCGAAGTTTCCTCCTCTACTCGCGGCATGACCATCTCACGCCCTGGCTTGATCGTCGCCGACCGCTGGCAGGATTACCGCCTGCTCGATTGCGGCGACGGCATGAAGCAGGAGCAATGGGGCCCGTATAATCTCGTGCGGCCCGACCCGCAGATCATCTGGCCGAAGACGGGCGGCAAGAACTGGAGCGGCTGGGACGGATTCTACCACCGCGCCGAGACGGGCGGCGGGAAGTGGGAATACCGCCGGCAGCTGCCTGATCACTGGACCGTCCGCTACGGCGCCCTGACGTTCAAGATTCATCCCACGAGTTTCAAGCACACCGGCCTCTTCCCCGAGCAGGCGGTGAACTGGGATTGGTTTTCCAAGAAGATCAAGGACGCCCGCGCCGCCGGCCGCGAGGTGAGCGTGCTCAACCTGTTCGGCTACACCGGGGCCGCCTCGGTCGCCGCCGCCGCCGCCGGGGCGAGCGTGTGTCACGTCGATGCCGCCGAGGGCATGGTGAAATGGTGCCGCGAAAACGCCGCCTTGTCCGGCCTCGCCGAGGCGCCGGTCCGCTACATCACGGACGACTGCATGAAATTCGTGCGCCGCGAGATCAAGCGCGGCCGCAAGTATGATGCCATCATCATGGACCCGCCGACCTACGGGCGCGGCAGTACGGGCGAAATGTGGAAGCTCGAGGATCACCTCTGGAACCTGCTCAGCGAATGCAAGCAGGTGCTCAGCGACCGGCCGCTGTTCTTCCTGATCAACGCGTACACCGCGCGCCTTTCGCCGTCGGTCGTCATCAACCTGCTCGACGGGCTCCTGCACGACGCGGGCGGGCACATCCACGGCGGCGAGGTCGGGCTACCCATCCAGAAGGATGGCAGGATTCTCCCCTGCGGCATCTACGGCCGCTGGGAAGCGAGCTGAGCCGGAACGGTGCAGTCAGAATGCGATTCCGCAGCTGCGCGGTCGAACGGTGCGGTTGTAGGGACGTGGCTCGTCCACGCCCTCGGTCCCGCAGCGAGAAGAGGGCGCGGTCAAGCCGCGCCCCTACATCCAACTGCGTGATTCCGGCTGAGTGCGCGGCGCACAGCGTGCCGGTTTATCGCATTTGTTGGAGGGCGGCCGGCGCGCGGCCTTGCCC
>JAEZDN010000024.1 GCA_023433275.1 Verrucomicrobiota bacterium | reverse complement strand
CGGCCGGACGGGGGAAGCGGGGTGAAGAAGGCGGGTTCAGGAAGACGAGTGAGGAAGACGGAGTGAGGAAAGGCGGGGCGAGGAAGGCGGAGTAGAGGGGGCGGATTGGATGGAAAGGGAAACGGGGAGGGTGATCGGCCGGGCGGAATTTTGGGGGTCGTCGGAGACCGGCCGCCCTTACGGGAGAGCCGGTAGTGACCAGTGACGCAGAGACCAGTCGCCGAGTTTCGGGTGGGTGAGATTCCAGGCGCCGGGGGCGGTGGAGACAATTTTCCACGGGGCGGATTCGGCGCGGTCGGTGCCGGCCCACGAGAGGGCGGCAAGGACGCCGGGGCCGGTGTGGCGGGCGGTTTGGGCGATGGGCGTCACATGATAGGGCGCGGCGACGTGACGGCGTTCGGTCGAGTCGTCGAAGCGGGTGTCCCAAGCGGCGGCGCTTAACCCGAGCAGAGGTTGGAGGACAGTGCCGCGGTTCTCGGGAGAGAAATAAGTGAGGGTCGGGTTGGCGGGAATGGATGGATTCAATTCCGCGCGGTGCGCGGGATCCACCTGCGACATAGGCAGCGCAAATCCGCCGAGGCGGAGGGTGACGGGCTGGCGGGCATCGTAGTGGTGGACGTGCAGGAGCCAGCCGGCGCGCCAAAAGACGAACGTCTCGACACTCGTGTTCACCTGGCCGGTTTTGAAACCGAGGCTCCAGCTGTAGCCGACGTGGGATTCCGTGAGTTCAACAGCCACGGTGGAGTGGCGGCCGAAGACACGTCCGTCGTCGAGCTGCGCGGTGAGCGCACTGTCGGGCGAGACATTCGAAATCTCGGGAAACGCGTAGCAAAAGTGGACGCCGGTGCGGTAGCTGAGCTTGCTCCATTTCCACGCGCCGTAGCGGAGCTGCGTGTTGCCGACCATGGAGCCGGCGTTGAGGATCTCGATGTCGCCGTGGGGAACGCTGCGGGTGACGAGGCCCGGGACGGGCATGACGTGCACGAAGCCACGCTCGGCGGGCAGCGGCTGCTCGGGGTCGTGCCAGAAGGCGTGATCCGGCGGCAGTAGCAGCGGCGTGAACCCTTTGGCGGCCCAGTAGGGCGAGGCCGGGGCCGAATAGGGTTCAATGATTTTGTCGAAGCGGTCGGTGAAGCCCGGGGCGAGCGCGCCTTGCTCGGTGTAGATCGGGCGAGAGAGGAAGAAGTCGAGGTTGCGCGTGCAGAGGCGGCGGAGGAGTCCGGGCGCGAGTTCCGTGCAATTCTCGGCAAGCGCGAGGCCGAAGACGTTGAGGCAGTTGAAACGGTAGGTGATGGAGCGGCCGAACGCCGGGTGCTCGCCGCTCGCGGCGAAGAAGTGCTGGTAATCGCGGACGAAGAGCCCGGCCCACTCGCGCCAGCGCGCGGCGCGGGCGGGGTCGCGCGCGCCGTGCAGGTGCGTCCACATCAAACCGTAGAAGTGGAAGGCGTAGGCGTTGTAGTGGTCGTAGGCCTGGTTGATGCCGTCCTCGAACCATCCGCCGCCGCGGTGCATGGTCTCGAGTTGGTTGAGGTGCGCGGTGATGACGGCGCGGTCGGTGCGGTGCGCGAAGCCGTGCCGCTCGAGAAACTCGAGGATGTGCACGGACATGAAGAGGTGGTTGTTGTTGACGATGCCGCCACCGCGGCAGGTCGCCAGCCAGTGGGCGACCTGAGCCTTTTCGTCGGGCAGGAGCGGAACCCAGAGATCGCGTTCCGCCACTTGGAGAGCGATGGCCATGAGGCCCATCTCCACATGATGTTGGTGATAGGACGCGTCGGGTCCCCAGTAGTGCGGACGGGCCGGATCGGTGCCGGCGACAAGGCCCGTGCGGAACCACGTGGCGATCTGGTCGCGCAAGGCTGCGTCCTCGGGGCGAGCGACGGATTGCAACCAAAACGCCGCGAGCGCGAGCGGGCGCGCGAAACTTTCCAGTCGGTCCGCCTGGCGATCGTGGTCGCTCGGCGGGCCGGCGAGATCGAGGTCCGCATGGCCGGGCCGCATGAGCGCCGCGAGCGGCTCGAGGAGGCGGCGCGCGGAGTCCTGCCAGTGGCGATACGCAGAGGGTAATGACATTTGGATTCTGGAGTGGAGCGACGCGATGAGTGCGGTCAGCGGGCGGTTGTGCTGATGGATCCTTCGCTCTGCTCAGGATGACAGTGGCGGGAGTAATTTTGCATTTCAGAGTTCATCTCCGCTTACCAGGCAACCGCCAGCGGTTGCCCTGCGTCTCAGGATGACGGGATTGGGCGTTTCTAGGTGCTGGTGTCGTAGAGGTCCGGAGTGATGACCGCTTTCAAGGGGTGGCCGGCGGCGTAGGCGGCAAGGTTATCGAGGGCAAAGGCGCCGGCGTCGCGGCGGCGGTCGGAAGTTGGGCCGGCGATGTGCGGGGTGAGTGTGACGTTGCGCAGGCCGCGGAAGGGCGAGTCGGCGGGAAGCGGCTCGACGCCATAGACGTCGAGGCCGACCATGATTTTTCCCTCGCGGGCGACACGGAGCAGCGCGGTCTCGTCGACAACGGCGCCGCGGCCAACGTTCACGAAGACGCCGCCCGGAGGAATGAGTCGCAGGTGTTTTTCCTGCACGATGCCGGCGGTTGACGGGTTGAGCGGGGCGAGTTCGACGATGATGTCGTTGTCCGCGAACAGGGAGTCGAGCGAAGGAGCGATGTGCACCTGATGGGCGGCGGCAAGTTCAGGTGTCAGGTCGGGCGCGAAGCCGGTGATCGTGACGTCAAAGGGCCGGAGCAGGCGCACGAGCTCGCGGGCGACCTGGCCGAAGCCGTGAAATCCCACGCGCCGGCCGAAGAGGGAAGCGGTCTGGGTGGCGCCGTCCTTCCAAGCGCCCTCCTGGTGCATGGCGAACGTCCACTCGGTGGCGCGGCGCAGGCAGGCCAGGATGTGGAACAGGGCCCATTCGGCGACAATGCGGCTGATGGACCCGCCCCAGTTGGTGACGAGGAGCCCCCTCTCCAGGTGCTCGCGGCGAACGAGACGGCGGACCGAGCCACAAAGATAACAGACGTAGCGCAAGCGCGGGGGCAGCGCGGCGGGCAGCGGGGGAGTCTTCCAACAGGCGACGAGCACTTCCGGATTTGCGGCCGCCAGGGCCGCGGCGAATTCGTCCGGCGAACGGGCGGTCGGGTCCCAAATGACAAGGTCGCGCGCGAGGGCACGCGCCTGTTCCAACATCGGTCCGGGCAGAAAATCCCCGAGTTCGGCGGGCGTGGCGGCGACGAGGACAGAGAATGGGGAGGGCATGGGCGGCAGCAGCGGGGTCACGCCGGCGGCAGGCATTCAAGGATCTCGCACGCGGCCGAGGGGACGTAGCCCAAGGGCAAGCCGGCGGGGCAGAAAAACTTGTCGTAGCGCCGCAAATGGTGGGTCTCGCCGCCGACGGTGATCGCGCAGGCGCCGCTCGTGACGATGCCGATGTGGAAACTGGATTCCGCCTTCGTGGACGGGGCGGAAAGGTGTGTCTTCATCACGCGAAAGCACGGGGTCTGGGCCGGGCCGATCAGCAGGTCCTGGCGCGCGCCGCCGACTTCGCGCAAGGGTTGCGGACGGCAGCGGTAGTCGCGTTCGATGACGTCACGCGGGTAGCGGTTGAAATTGATGAGCGAGAGGCCGAAATCCATGCCGCGGCCCATGAACCGCGCGGCCTCGGGCAGCACGTAGCCCGCGCGCTCGAATTCATACCGCACGGCGAAGTCGGTGGGTTCCTGGATCTCGACCATGAAGACGCCCTCGCCGAGCGCGTGCGGGAAGCCGCCGGGGATGAGAAACGTGTCGCCGACGTTGACGCGGATTTTCTCGAAACAGCTTTCCATCGCGGCGGTGTCCTGGGTTTCGATCCAGCGCTTGAGGTCGGCGGGCGACGGCGGGTTTTGAAACCCCATGTAGAAATAGGGATCCGTGACGCCCTCGCGCACCCCGAGGATGTGGTAGGCCTCGGTCTTGCCGCTGGGGGAGTTCAGGAATTTTTGCGCGAACTCGCGCGACGGATGACACTGGAAGTGGAGCCGGATGGCGGAATCGAGGAACTTGACGAGCAGCATGGGCGTGGGGCCGTGGCGCTGCACGTGATCGGTCCCGAGGAAGTATTCCGGGTCGGAGGCGAGCAATTCGCGAAAGTCGTGTTCCGATCCGCCGACGCGAACCCGCGAGACGCCCTCGTAATGTTGCTCGCGACCCGGGATCGTGGAGCGCGTGACGGAGCCGATCCAATCCTCGGCGAAGTGGGTATCGCGCGGAGTGGCGACGCCGGCCATGCGGTCAAGTGTGGCGCCGCCGGGGTAGGTGCGCCAGACGCGGTTGGGAGGAAGGAGGACGAGTTTGCCGCGATGATGCATGGAATTCAGATGACGGCGCTGAGCCCGCCGTCGACGGTGAGGATCTGACCGTTGATGAAGCGCGCGGAAGGCGAGGCGAGGAAGACGCAGGCGCCGGTGAGGTCATCCACCGAGCCCCAACGGCCGGCGGGGGTGCGGCCCTTGATCCAGGCGTCGAATTTCGGGTCGGCAGCCAGGGGTGCCGTCAGTTCGGTCAGGATGTAGCCCGGGGCGAGGCCGTTGACCTGGATGTCGTGCCTGGCCCACTCGGCGCACATCGCGCGCGTGAGCATCTTGAGCCCGCCCTTGGCGGCGGCGTAGTTGCCGGTGGTGGGGCGGGCGAGGTCGCTCATCAGCGAGCAGACATTGATGATCTTCCCGCGGCCGCGCGCGATCATGCCCGGGGCGACCGCGCGGGCGACGAGGAAGGCGGAGGTGAGATTGGTGTGGAGCACGGCGTTCCAGTCGGCGAGCGACATGGCCTCGAGCGGGCCGCGCCGGTGGATGCCGGTATTGTTGACGAGAATGTCGACCGTCCCGAGCTGGGCGGACGCGGAGAGGACCGCGGTCTCGTCGGTTACGTCGAAGGGAAGTGGCTCGATCGCGTCGCAGCCGGACGACCGGAGGCTCGCGGCGGCCGCGGCGAGGCGGACGGGATCGCGGCCGTTGAGGAAGACGTGGGCGCCGGCGGCGGCGAGGGCGCGGGCGAGGGCCAGGCCGATGCCTTGGGAGGACCCGGTCACGAGGGCGCGGCGGCCGGCGAGGGAGAAGTCGGGGAGGCTCATGGGTGGGCGGAGGGGGAAGGGGTGGCGGGGGCGCGCGGGGCGCGGCGCAGGAAGAGGCCGATGCCGGCGAGCATGGCACCGCAGAAGACAAAGCTGAGCCGGCCCAGCAGGGGGTTGGGGATGAGCGCGAGCAGCGTGATGAAGCCACCGTAGCACAGCGCGAGGAGACCGAGCACGCGGCCCTGGGCGTGATCGGAGTTCGCGCCGATCTCGCGTTGGAAATCGATGGGCGTGCGCATGGTGACGAAAAACTGTTCCACACGCGCGCGGTAGGCGGGCGGGGAGGAATTCCAGAAGAGACGGGAGCCAAAGAACCACGCGCAACCGGCGCTGACGTTGAGGAACAGGCCGGACGAGACGGTCCAGTAGTTGCGCTCGGCGGCGGTGAGCGGACCGATCCCCGTGGTTTGTTCCAACCAGGCGACGTCGAAGACCTGGGTGGCGACGAGGGAGCCGGCGAAGGAAACGGCCATCGTGGTCCAGCCCGACCACGGGGGCGTGCGCTTCACGAAGAGGCAGAGCACGAGCGGGATGGTGTACGGCACGGCGACGAGCGTGCCGAATTGCTGCATGAGCTCGAAGAGCCCGACATCCTTGATCCGGTTGAAATTGAGCGCGGCCAGGATGACGAGAGCGCCCATGACGGCGGTGGTGATCCGGCCGGTGACAATCAGTTCGTCGTCGGTGGCGCGGGGGCGGAGCACGGGCTGGTAGAAGCTGCGGACGAAAATGCCGACGTTGCGATTCAGGCCGCTGTCCATCGAGGACATCGTGGCCGCGAGGATGCCGCTCACGAGGAGCCCGATCATGCCGGCGGGCATGGTGGCGAGGCAGATGGCGAGGAACGCGCCCTCCGCGGGGTTTTTCAGCGCCGGGAAAACCGCGGCCAGATCCGGATAGAGGATGCGCGAGGCCATCGGGGGAATGAACCACAGGATGGGGCCGACGAGGAACAGGGCGGCGCCCAGCAGCGCGGCCTTGCGGGCGTGGTCCCCGTCCTTGACGCAGAGGTAGCGCGAGGAATCCAGGAGGTTGTTGGCGGAAATGTATTGCTTGATGAGGATGGCGACGGTCCACAGCAGCAGGAGCTTCGAATCGAGGAGGCGGGCCGGGTCGAGGTGGCCGGCGGGGAGGCGATCAATGAAGGCCGCGGGACCACCGACCTCGCGCACGGCGAGGAAGGCGGCGACCACGGTGACGGGCATCAGGATGAGGACCTGGATGAAGTCCCCCGCCACGGCGGCCCAGCTGCCGGCGAGAATGGTCATGGCCACCACGACGAACCCGGTGACCAGGATGGTCAGGTCGAGGTCGAAACCAAAGGCCGCACTGAGGAAGACGCACAGCCCATAAAGCCAGATGCCTGCGTACAAGGTGCCGAGCGGGACCTGCAGCCAGGTGAAGATCTGTTCATTGCCCGGTCCGAAGCGGATGCGCACGGCCTCGATGGCGGTGAACACGCGCATCTGGCGGGAGCGGGCGCCGAAATACAGCCAGTTGAACACGAAGCCGAGGGCGTTGGCGAAATAGAGCAGGAGGATCGGCCAGCCCTCGGTGTAGGCCATGCTGGCGGCACCGGTGAACGTCCAGGCGCTGAACTGGGTCATGAACACCGAGCTCCCGACGAGCCACCAGAGCATCTGGCCGCCGCCCCGGAAATAATCGCTCGTGTTGCGCACAAACCGGGTGACCAACCACCCCATCCCCAGCATGAAGACGAAGTAGAAGGCGATCACCAGATGGTCGTAACGGGTCATGGGCGGCGGATCAGCGGTCGGTTATAATTATTAGTTCACGGGCACGAAACAGGCCTTGGGTCGGTTCCGTCATTTGGCCGGCCCGGTGGAATTGCCGATTACGAGCGGGGCGGGGAGGATAAGGTCGCTGTATCCCTCCTCCGGAAGGCCCTTCCCCGCGACCAGGCGGGCCGCGGCCTCGCCGAGCTTGTCGGGGCTGGTGCCGGCGCCGGTGATGCGCAGCGCGCCTTCGACGCTCAGGCGCGAGACGTCCGCCGAGGCCAGGCTGAGGTCGGCCGGCACCTTCCAACCGGCGCGTTGAAGCGTGAGCGCGGCGCCATAGGCCATCTGGGTGTTGTAGGTGATGAAGGCGGTGGGAAAGTCCTTGCGGCGGGCGAGCGGGAGGAGGCGGTGGATGGCCTCCGCACCTTCCGCGCGGTCCGCCTGTTGCAGGATGACAGTGTAACGCGGGTCGAGCCGCAGGCCGAGGGGTTCCAGGGCGGCGGTGAAGGCCGCAAGGCGGGCGTTGTGGCGGCCGAGCCCAGCGTTGCCACCGAGCCAGCCGATGCGCTGGTGGCCGAGGTTGAAAAGGTGGCGGACCAGATCGTTGAGCGCGCCGGTCTCGTCGCCGAGGACGGAGTGACAGACGCCCGGGTAACGGGCCGAGATGGCGACGACCCGGGGAGCGAGCCGGCACAAGCCGGTGAGGAAAGGACGCGCGACTTCGCCCAGCACAACCACGCCGCCGAGGCGGTTGCTCGGGTGCATGATCTGGCGCAGTTTGGCGGGGGGGAGCTCGTCCTCGGCGCCAAGGTAGACGAGGCGCCGGCCGAGGCGCTCGAGCTCCTGGTGGAGCCCGTGTTGGACGTGGCCGAAATAGGTGCTCGGGATGTACAGGCGGAGCGGAGCGCGCAGGATGTAGCCGACCTGGCCGGTGCGCGCGGCATCGGGCGTGGAGTCGACGCGCATGCCCTTCGGCAGGTAGCCCTGGCTGATCGCGCGGTCCCAGATGCGCTGGTAGGTGTCGGGATTGATGCCGTCGCTGCGGCCGTTCAGCGCGAGGGAGACGAGGGCTTGGGACACGCCGAGTTCCCGGGCGAGGAGGGTTTGCGAGATCTTCTTCTTCGGCCGCACAGACAACGAACTAATAATTATCAGACGCGGGGCAATCCCGTAATTCGGGCGTGGCCGGGGTGTGGCGGGAGAGGGGCCGAGGCATGCGCCGCGAGGGGACGGAGGGCGCAGCAAGTCTGCGCCCCTACATCCGTTTCATCTAGCATGTCATGGCAGCTCTGCAGGGGCGTGGCTTGACCACGCCCTGCGCTCGTGGCGTCGCGCTCGAGGGCGCGCACAGGCGCGCCCCTACATCCATCGGAGGGGTCGGCCTCGCGGGAGCTCGGCCCTCCTGGGTGGGGGAGGTCTGTTGTAGGGTCGGATCTTGGCAGAGTGCGACTTGGGCTCAGGCCAGCTCGCTGAGTTTCGTCGCGTCGGGTTTGAGCGGGACGAGGTCGACGAGATTCACGGGTTGGTTGCGCTTGATCGATTCGACGCCGGCGATGCCGACGAGGATGGAGGCGGCGCCTTGTTCGTGGCCGGCGAAGCGGCCCCACGGGTCGGCGGCGGGGGCGTCGGGCGCGTAGAAGGAATGGTTGAGAATCTCGTCGGCGCCGCCGTGTGCGCCGGTGGCCGGCGGCATGGGCACGAGGTAGCTCGGCTTGAAGTGCGGGAACACCTTGATCCACTCACCCTCGGCCTCGGCGCCGGGCTTCTCGTCGAGTTTGAAGTCCTTGGGGCGCACGGCGCGATTCATGTGGGTGCCGATGAACTCGTGGTACTCGATGCGGCCGCGATCGCCGTTGAAGGTGACGCGCATGCCCTCGCGCGGGGAGAAGCACACGAGGGAGTAGGTCAACAGCTCGCCGGTGCGGTAGCGCACGTTGAGCGACATCTGGTCGGGGATGTCGATGCCCTCGCGAAACACATTCCGGTCGCGGATGTAGCCCGAGTCGGCCTCCCCAGCGCGGTAAATTCTGCGGAAAGGCTCGCTCTCGTCGAGGTCGAGGGCGAACGGATCCCCCTTGGCCGCGGGCTCGCCGGTGTAGCGCGGGTATTTCGTGAGCGCGCCGTCGCCGCGGGCCTCGGCGTTCTTCCGCCCGTAGAAGACGAGGTCGCCGTAGGCGAAGACCTGGGCGGGGATGGCGTCGAGCCACCAGTTGACGAGGTCGAAGTGGTGAGTGCTCTTGTGGACGAGCAGCGTGCCCGACTGGGCGGCGTGAGAGTGCCAGCGGCGGAAGTAGTCGGCGCCGTGGTTGGTATCGAGGAGATACTCGAGGTTGACGGAACGCACGCGGCCGATGACGCCGGTGGCGATGAGTTCCTTCACCTTGGTGCGGAACGGGGCCCAGCGGTAATTGAAGGCCACGCGCACGCGCCGCCCGGTTTCGCGCTGGGCATCGAGGATCGCGCGGCATTTCTCCGCGTCGATCGTCATGGGTTTCTCGGTGATGACATCGCAACCGGCGCGCAAGGCGCGAACGATGTAATCATGGTGGGTGTCGTCCTTCGAGCAGACGAAGACGGTGTCAGGCTTCGTCTCGACCAACATGGCATCGAACTGCGCGGCCGGGTAGGCGGGGACGGCGTGGGAGGCCCACTCGCCGGTGAGCATCTCGTTGTAGTAAGCCATGCGCGCCGGGCTCAGGTCGCAGATCGCCACCAACTCATTGGTGTCCCGGTAGGAGGTGACGAGGGGCTCGATGAAACTGATGGCGCGACCGCCGGTGCCGACGAAGGCGAAGCGTTTTTTGCTCATGGGGCGAAGATGAAACCAAGGAGCAGCGTCGCGGACGGCGGGTCAACGGGGCAATTGGAGACGCCGGGTCGGACGGTGGGAATGGTTTTGGCCGGAGCCTGTTCCCGGGCGATTGGGCGCGCTGGATCGCCGGCTAAACAGGCTCCTGCAAATCAGGGCAGCGCGAGGTGCTTGAGCGGCGTGAGCGTCACGGGGCCGAGGAGGCCCGATGGCGTGAGCGGCCAGCCGGAGGCGTCGAAGCGCTTGTAGGCGATGTCAACGAAGTTGATTTCGCGCATGATCTTCCAGTCGACCTTGCGCCGGTCGAGATCGCGAATGCGATTGGCGGCGAGATTGGTGACGTCGAGCTCGAGGACATTGCGGCCGGGTTTAAGGTGAGGACCGACGCGCAGCCGGAAGGGCAGGCTCCAGGCGATGGCAACTTCCTGGCCGTTGAGGCGCACGCGCGCGCTTTCGCGCACATCGCCCAAGTCGAGCAGCCAGTCGTCAGCGACGGTCGCGGGAAGATCAAACTCGAGTCGGTAGCGGGCGGTGCCGCCGAAGTTCTGTGCCGCCTCTCCGCCAAGTTCCGTCCAGGATTTCAGTTCCCGGGTGCGCATGGCCGGCGGCAGTTCCGGACCGCCGGTGAGAAAGGTGATGCGCCATTCGCCGGCCAAGGGCGCGGCCGGGCCCGCGGCCTTGGTCCAGGTCCAAGCGGAGCCGGCAGGGGCGGCATCGGTTTCGACGGTGCTTAACAGAATGGATTCACCCGGTGCGAGCTGGAGATAGACCTGCGGGTTCGCGCCCGGTCGCAAGGGTGCCGCGCCGGAGCGACCGGTGAGGGGATCCGTGAGGGTGGCGGCCCGCGCGGGCGTCCCGAGGCGGAGCCAGCCGTCGAACGGACGGTCGGTGAGGTTTGTGAAAAAGTAATCGCGCCCGCCATCGCGGGCGCGGCGGATGAATTCCAGGCCCGCGTCGGCTGCGGGTTCCCGTGGGACCAGTTGGTTGGCGAGCGTGATGAACAGGGCCGACGGCTGCTGGAATACAGGCGTGTCGAGCAGCGCCTGCAGCTGCGCGCGCCGCTCGTCGAGATTGCCGAGGCCGGGCACGTCGGCGGGCGGGCCGTCGGGAAGGATGACCGTCGCGCCCTCCTGCATGAGTTCGCGGATCCGCGCGGCGGTCTCGACCGGCATGTGCAGGGTTTGCGGCACGACGAGCGCGCGATAGCGCGTGCCCCCGGGCGTCACCACCGCGCCGGCTTCGCCGCGGGAGTGGATGAGCTGGTCATCGGAGATGTAGTCCACGCTGTACCCGGCGCGCAGCAATTCCGTGGCGGTTTTTTCGAAGGCGGAGCCGTTGAGCCAGCTGCGGTCGTGCACGCCGTATTGCTTCATCAGTCCGTCGGGGGCGTGGAGCACATCATGAAACGGCCAGTAGAGGAGCACGTCGTTGTCGGGACGACCGGATTGCAGCATCGCCTGGACGCGGCTGACGTAGGCGTTGAGCGCCGCGAAATCCTTCCACCACGTGTTGTGGGGGTTGAATTGGGTGGAGGCATAAAAGAGCCAGCCCGGCCACGTGGCGTCGGGAGGTGAAAACACCGTGCCGTGGTAGAGGATGTGGTTGATGCCGTTCACGAACAGCCGGTCGATCTCGGGCTTCGCGAAGGACAAGGCGACCTGCCAGTGCTCGCGCAGCCAGGTGCATGTTTCGCTGGACGCGAGTGGCCGGCCCATCACGTGCGCGGCGGAAGAAGCCATGCGCAGCACGAGCGGGTCGGGGAGGTCGCGGTTCGAGGTCCATTCCTGGCGGAGGCCGGGAATCGGGAAGGGCGTCGAACCAAACGTCTCGGTTTCAGGGATGTCCACCGCCCCGTACAGGTCGAGGAGGTTCGCCGGGGCGCCATGCGATTGGTTGCGGACGATGAAGCCGTGGTCGTGGGACCATTGGATCCAAGTCTGGAGGTATTCCAGATGAAGCCGGCCCAAGGTGGCGCGATAGTCGGCCTTGAGGCGGGGCAGGGTGGCGTCGAAGTCGGCCTTCAAGGCGGCAATCTCGTCCGGCGTGAGCGGCTTCGGGTCCAACAGGGCGGCGGCGTGGTCCTGGAGGTCATACCCGTGCATCGCGGCGAAGGTGGCCGGGAGCTCCGGCGTCCAGCCGGATTCATAGTATTCAAACGAATCGTGGAACTGGGCGCGAACGAGGCCGGCGGGAAAACCGGCGAAGGCCTGCGTGAACGGGTTGAGATAACGCGTGAGGGCGGCGGGTGAGTAAGGGTCGACCACGAGGCCCTCGGCGCCGGGGGCGGCACGTTTTACCTTCATCTTCGTGGGCGTGCCATTGAGGCGGCCCTCCGCCAGCGTGAGCTTGTGTGATCCGTCCTCCGGCGCGACCCAGGGGCCACCGAAGGGCCAGCCGGTGCCGGTGGCCATGTCGACGCCGAGGCCGAGGCGGCGCGCCTCGCGTCCGGTGTGCGCCAGCAATTCCATCCAGCGCGGGGAAAGAAACGCGACGTTGCGCTCCTCGTAGCCGCGGACGCCGTAGATCGGGGTTATCTCCACGCCGCCCAGCCCGGCGGCGGCGAACTGCTCGAGCTGGCGGGTAATTCCGGTTTCATCGACGGCGCTCCCGGGCCACCACCAGCGCGTCCAGGGCTTGGTGGTGTCGGGACCGGTCTGGGCGGCGGATGCGCCGGACAAAAAGAGGGTCGCCAGGAAAACGAGGGCGGGGGCAATTCTCATGCGGGGTAGGGGGATGATGCATGTAAGCCGCGGAAGATGTCATATCAAGCGACGCGGCGGCCGATCTGCTCGGACTGTCAAGACCGCGCTGGCAATGACGCCTCCCCGGCGCGGACTAGTTTCCGCGACTCAGCCCCGATCTCACCCCACCCGGGGACGCTGCCAATGACCCTTTCGGGGTGCCGGCGCCCGCCGACCTCTTCCGTCACTCTTTTCCGTCAAATGCCCGCTTCCCCCACACCCGCCCGGATCGCCATCATCGGGGTATCCGGCTACGGCAGCATCCACCTGCAGCTGGCGCGGGAATCCCGGGACCGGGGCGAGATCCTGATCACCGCCGCCGCGATCATCAATCCGCAGGACGAAGCCGCCACCATCGCCGAGCTGAAAAGTCATGGCACGGAGGTTTTCACCGATTACCTGGAGATGTTCCGCCACCATGCCGGGAGGATCGATCTCTGCCTGATCCCAACGGGCATTCACTGGCATGCGCGCATGACCATCGCCGCGCTCGAGGCCGGGGCGAATGTGCTGGTGGAGAAGCCGCTGGCGGGATCCGTGGCCGAGGTCGCCGAGATCCGCGCGGTCGAGCAACGCACGGGACGGTTCGTGGCGGTGGGTTTTCAGGATTTCTACGAGCCCGGCACCATCTGGTTGAAGCATGAGCTGCAGCGCGGGGTGATCGGGGACATCTGGTCGGTGCGCTTTCTCGGGGTGTGGCCGCGGCCGCGGGGTTATTTCACCCGCAACAACTGGGCCGGCAGGCTGGCGGTCGATGGCGTGGCGGTGATGGATTCGCCGCTGAACAACGCCTTCGCGCACTTCGTGATGCTGAGCCTGTTTCTCGTTGGCGCGGACGACTCGACGGCGACGCCGCGGCTGGAGGGTGCCGAGTTGCTGCGGGCGCACGCCATCGAGAGTTTTGACACCGCCGTCGTGCGCTCCGAGACCGCGCGCGGGGTGAAGCTTTGGTTTGGCGCGAGCCACGCGTGCCGGGAAACGGTGGAACCGGAAATCGTCATCACCGGCCGCCACGGGCAGGCCTGCTGGCGCTACGAGTCCGAAGCCTGGTGGCGGGCCACGGACGGCGTCACGACCCGCCGCGCCCTGCTCGACATCACCGGGGCCCGTCGCGCGATGTTCCGCGCCGCCCTGCAGCGGCTGCACGATCCGTCGGTCCCCATTTGCACGAGCGAGCTCGCCGGCCGGCATACCGCGTTGATCGAGGCGATCCACCAGCAGGCCCGGGTTGAGCCGGTGCCAGCGGAAAAGGTCGCCTGGTCGGGCACGAATGGTGACGGCTCACAGGTGCCGGAAATTCTCGGCCTAGCCGAGGCGCTGCGCCGTTCCTATGTGGCGGAGCAATCGCTCGCGGCGAGCGGGTTCAGCGTGGGGGCCTAAGCGCGCGTGGCCGCACGGCGGTCAATGAAAGGATCGGCTTCCCATGGTGGGCGCCTGTTTATGGGCGATGGAACGTGGGTCGTGGGCGCACGTCTTGATCGCCTGTCAACAGGCTCCTACAGCCGGAGGCGTTCAGCGATGCGGTGAGGGAACCTCGATGGGTGGCAAATTACGATCGCCACCGTCATCCTGAGCAAGGCGAAGGATCCAAGGGAAAGGACGGACGTGCGCCGACTCCGTGGATCCTTCGCAACGCTCACGATGACGATAGCGGTGGTTTGGGGTATTCACCGGCGACGACGGCTCACGGGCTCAGAACGAGTTCAGTTCGCCAGCAGCAGCCGGCCACGGAACCCATCAGGATGAGTGAGGCGGCCCTTATGCCGGATCCTGGACGCCGCTCAAAATGACACACCGGAATGCGGATTTCAAAAACACGCCCAAGCTCACCGCCCCCGCGTGACAACCGGGGCGAGGGCGCCCCGGCTCCAAGGTTGGGCCGGCGGGGATTGCCGCGACAAGTTCACCGCCGGGGATATGATTGACTTCGCTCATATGGATCCGGACTTTTTCGCCTCCCCCATGCGTCTGGAAACGGCTTCACCCCTGTTGATGCTTCAAGGCATCCGGAAAAATTATGGCGCCGTGCGCGCGCTGCAGGGGGTGGATTTTGAGCTGCGCGCCGGCGAGGTGCATGCGCTGCTGGGCGAGAACGGCGCCGGGAAGTCGACGCTGATCAATGTGATCACCGGCGCACGCGTGCCGGACGCGGGCAGCATCACGCTCGACGGCCAGACGGTGGAGAGGCTGACCCCGGCGCTCGCGCGCACGCGGGGCATTGCCTGCGTGCACCAGCAGCCGGCGCTCTTTGCCGAGCTCACGGTGGCGGAAAACATCGGTCTTCGCCTCGAGGCCGGCGGCGCCTGGCGCCGGGTGGACTGGACCGATCGGGCGACGCGGGCCGCGGAGTTGCTGGCGCGGGTCGGCGCGGAGTTCGACGCGGGCCGCACCGTGCGCACGTTGTCGATGCCCGAGCAACAGCTGGTTGAAATCGCCTGCGCCCTCGGGGCCGGGGCGCGCATCGTGATCATGGACGAGCCGACCGCCTCCCTGACGCGGCGCGAGCAGGAGAAACTTTACGGGATCGTGCGCGATCTGCGCTCGGCCGGGACCGGCGTCGTGTACATCTCGCACCGGCTGGAGGAAATTCGCGAGCTGGCGGACCGGGTGACGGTCCTGCGCGACGGCTTGAGCGTGGGCACGTGCGCCGTCGCGGGGGTTTCGGAAGCGGAGTTGATCAAATTGATGGTGGGGCGCGAGGTCGCGTTGACCCAACACATTGTCGGCACCCCGCCGGGAGCGGTGAGGCTCGCGGTTGAAAACCTCGGCTGCGCCGCCGGCGGCGTGAGCGGCGTCACCTTTGAAATCCGCGCCGGTGAGATTTTCGGCCTCGCGGGATTGGTGGGCGCCGGGCGCACCGAGCTGGCGCGCACGTTGTTCGGGCTGACGCCCGCGGACAGCGGGCGCGTGTCGGTGGACGGGCGGGAACGGCGCATCCGCTCGCCGGGCGAGGCCATTGCGGCTGGCCTGGCCTATGTCCCGGAGGACCGGCGCCGGCATGGGGTGATCCTGGAGATGCCGATCTCGCACAACATTTCCATGGCGGTGCACGGCCGGTTGTTTCCCGGCGGTTGGCTGCGGTCCGGAGCCGAGCTCCGGCTGGCGGAGGAGTTCATCCGTGACCTGGGCATCAAGACCGACGGCCCGGATGCGCCGGCGGCGAGTCTGAGCGGAGGCAACCAGCAGAAGGTGGCTCTGGCCCGCTGGCTGGCGACCCGACCGCGGGTGCTGATTCTGGATGAACCGACGCAGGGCGTCGACGTGGGCGCCAAGGGCGAGATTCACCGCATCATTCGCCGGCTGGCAGCGGAAGGCCTGGCCGTCCTGCTCATCTCCAGCGACCTGCCGGAGGTCCTCGCCTTGAGCGACCGCCTCGGCGTGATGCGCGGCGGCCGGCTGGAAGCGGTGTTGCCCGGCGGGGCCGATCCGGCGGTGGTGATGGCGGCGGCGCTTGGCCAGGCGGGGAGGGAAGGCGCATGAGAAATCACCCGCGTGAACTCTCCGTGGCCGGGGTGCTGGCCTTGTTGCTGGTCGCGATGGCCGTGCTGGCGCCGGCGTTCTTCTCCCCGCAGCCGTTGCGCTCGCTGTTGGTGCGCGAGATGCCGGCGCTGATCGTCGCCTGCGGCATGGCGTTCGTGATCATCGCGCGCGAGATCGACATTTCCGTCGGCTCGCAGTTTTCGGTCTGCAGCGTGGTGGCGGGATTGCTGGCTGCGCACGGGTGGCCGCTGCCCCTCGTGCTCGTGGCGGCCATCGGCACCGGCGCAGTGCTGGGGCTCGCCAACGGTGCGCTGGTGGCACTGGCGGGCCTGCCTTCCATCGTCGTGACCCTGGCGACCATGGTGACGCTGCGGCAGGGCCTTAATCTCGCACGGCAGGGCGAATTTGTGAACCTGCCCGAGGGCGTGCAATGGTTCGGACTCGGCCAGACCACCGGGCAATGGCTCGTGCTCGGGGTGGCGATGGTCATCGTCGCCCTGCTGGCCTGGACCTCGCGGCATGTCGCGGCCGGGCGTTTCGTCTTCGCCGTCGGCAGCGATGCCGGGGCGGCGCGCCTGGCCGGCATCAACCCCGCGAAAGTGACGCTCGGCGTGTTTGTGTTGCTCGGCGGGCTCACGGGTTTCGCCGCGATGATGAATCTCGTGCAGTCGCCGCAGATCCAGCCCCTGGTCGGCAGCGGGCTGGAACTGAAGGTCATCGCCGCCGCCGTGGTCGGCGGCGTGGCCATTTCGGGAGGACGCGGCAGCCTGTGGGGCGTGCTGGCCGGCCTGCTGCTGCTCGCGACGATCCCGCCCGCGCTCACGCACCTGCACGTCGACGCCTATTGGGAAAAGGCCATCCAAGGCGCCATCATCCTGTTCGCCGCCGCCTCGGACGGTCTCGGGCGAAGAAAAACCAACCACGGAGGACATGGATGAACACTGATCACCAAACCGTCCCCGCTTCCAGTCATTCTGAGCCAAGCGAAGAATCCAAGCGGATGTCCGTTGGCGACCGCGCGCTTGGATCCTTCCCTGCGCTCAGGATGACGGGTTTTGGTGGCGGGGGGTCGTTCGCAAATTTTGTTCCGCCACGATGATGAGTGCTTCCACCTTGAACAAACCCGCTTGGAAGGCGCTCCTGCTCCGTCATGAGACCCTGTTGCTGCTCGTGCTCGTCGTGGAGTGGTTTCTCTTCTACCACTATGGCACGACGGTGAATCGTCGCGGGGTGACGGTCGGCTTCGGGACGATTGACCGCCAGATGGACATCCTGCGGCATTCCTGCGAGATCGGGCTGCTCGCCCTGGCGCTCACGCCGGTGATTCTGACGGCGGGCATCGACCTGTCGGTGGGTTCGCTGCTCGGACTGTGCGCGGTGATTTTTGGCGCGCTCTCCCATGACGCGCAACTCGGCTTGCCGCTGGCGGCCGCGCTGACGCTTGGCGCCGGGGCCCTGGCGGGCGGGCTCAACGCCGGCCTGATCACCCGGCTTCGGCTGCCGCCGCTCATCGTCACCCTCGGCACGTATTCGTTGTTCCGCGGGCTGGCGGAGGCGCTGACGAAAGGTTCGGTCACCTACACGGATTTTCCGGCGTCGTTCCTTTTTCTCGGCCAGGAGCGCTGGCTCGGCCTGCCGGCGCAGGCGTGGGTGCTGGTGCCGGTCGCGCTCGGCATCTGGTTGCTCGTGCACGCCGCGACCGTCGGTCGCTCGTTGCGCGCGATCGGATTCTCGCCCGAGGGCGCGCGATTCGCGGGACTACCCACGGACCGGCGCGTGGCGCTGACCTACGTGCTCGCGGGTGTCGTGGCGGCACTGGCCGCGCTCATCTACACGGCGCGGCTGGGCCAGGCCCGGGCCGACGCCGGCACGGGGTACGAGCTTTTTGCCATCACCGCGGTCGTGCTCGGCGGCACCAGCATCTTCGGCGGACGTGGCAGTGTCACGGGCACGCTGCTGGGCGTCGCGGCCATCGCCGTGTTGAAGAGCGGGCTTGCAACTCTTCCGGCGGTGATTCGCCTGAATGCGGCGGAGGAGATCTCCGGTCTCGCCACCGGCACACTTCTGCTGATCGCGCTTGGCCTGGGTGCCTGGTCCGCCCGCCGCGCCCCGCGCTAAACATTTTCCCCATGAAAATCCCCCGCCTGCTCGCCCTCTTTCTCGCGACCGCCGTGGTTGCGTTCGCCGCCGACTCCAAGCTGATGTTCGCCCTCATGCCCAAGGCGAAGGGCAACGCCTATTTCCTCTCGGTGAAGGCCGGCGCCGAGAAGGCGGCGAAGGAACTGGGCGTCGAGCTGCTCTTCGACGGTCCCACCGACACCAATGCAGCCAAGCAGAACGAGATCGTGGAAAACTGGATCACGCTCGGGGTCGACGTCATCGCCGTGGCGGCGGAGAACCGGGACGGCATCTCGACGGCGCTGCGCAAGGCGAGGGCGCAGGGCATCGCCGTGCTGACGTATGACGCCGATGCGCAGGCCAACGCGCGCAGCTTCTTCGTGAACCAGGCCACGCCGCAGGGCATCGGCCACACGCTGATGGACGAGGCCGCGCGCCTGACCGGCGGGGAAGGTGAGTTTGCCATCATCACCGCCACGCTCACCGCCGCCAACCAGCGCGAATGGCAGAAGCACATCGAGGCTCGCCTCGCTGAAAAATATCCCAAGATGAAGCTCGTGGCCGTCCGACCCTGCGACGACCTGAAGGACCGCGCCCAATCCGAGGCGACCGCGCTGATGAGCGCGCACAAAAACCTGAAGCTTATCATGGCGATTTGCTCGCCCGGCGTGCCCGGCGCGGCCGAGGCGGTGAAGCAGGCCGGCCGCACCGGCCAGGTCAAGGTCATCGGTTTGGGACTGCCGAATGAGAACAAGCGCTACGTGCACGAGGGCGTCACGGACAGCGTCATCCTTTGGGACACGGGCGACCTCGGTTATCTCACGGTGCAGGCGGGCGTCGCGCTCGCCGAAGGCAAGCTGAAGGCCGGCGACAGTCTGTTTGTGGCCGGAGGCCGCGAGTTTCGCATCGAAGGGGACAACATCCTGTTGGGCCAGCCGTTCGTCTTCACGCGCGAGAACATCGACCGGTTCGATTTTTGAGCCGGCATCGTCGGTCGCGACGATGAGCGCGGCATCGCTCGTCAGAGGGCGTGGACGCGCTCGGACTGTCTGAAACAAGGGCCGGTTGTGTCATGCCGGGCCCGGGGTTCTCGTGGGGGTTAGTCGCGTCACCCCGCACCTACCCCTGTTCACTGGCATATGTGTCAACGCCTCCCGGGCGCATCGCTGCATGCTTTTCACAGAAAACCTGACCCCACCCAACCATGATACCGCAAAAGTTGAACTCCCTCCGAGTCCGGCGTTTCCTGACGCCGTTGCTGGCTATGTCCGTGGCCCTGCCCGCCTTCGCGCAGACGGCCAATCCCGCCCCCGCCGCTTCCGCGACGGAAGCCAAGAAAGAAGACGTGTTGGAGCTGTCGCCCTTCACGGTCACCACCACCAAGGACCAGGGCTATTACGCCGAGAACACGCTCGCCGGCTCCCGCCTGCGCATGAACATCGCGGACCTTGGCTCCTCGATCACGGTCGTGACCAAGCAGCAGATGGAGGACACGGGTTCCCTCGATATCAATGACGTGTTCCGCTACGAGGCGAACACCGAGGGTTCCAACACCTACACCCCCGGCGTGCAGTCGCTGCGCAACGACGGTGTGGTCGACGTCAACGCCGGCTTCACCCATGGCGGCGACGGCCAGCCCCAGACGAACGCGACCGCCAACCGCGTGCGCGGTCTCGGCATCCCGAGCTCGTCCAGCAACTACTATCCGTCCATCTCGCAGGTTCCGTTCGACGCGTACAACGTCCAGTCGATCGAAATCAGCCGCGGCCCCAACTCCCTGATCTTCGGCATGGGCAGCCCGGCCGGCATCGTGAACTCGAGCACCGCGCAGGCGGTCATCGGGCGCGACGCCGCCTCGGTCTCCTTCCGCACCGACAGCTATGGCTCCCAGCGCGGCAGCGTCAGCTTCAACAAGTCGCTGATCGACGACCGCCTCGCCATCTACGGCGCCTTCCTCGCCGACAACAAGGAGTTCGCCCGCAAGCCCTCGTACGATGACACCCGCCGCATGTACGGCGCGTTCACCGCCCGTCCGTTCCAGAAGACGACGATCCGCGGCAACATCGAGAAGTACGAGAACGACAACCGTCGTCCCAACACCCTCACGCCCCGCGATTCCGTCACCGAGTGGCGCAACGCCGGGAGCCCGGTCTATGATCCCTTCAACGGCACGATCATGCGCAACGGCCAGTATGCCGGCACGCTCGCCCTCCGCGCTGGCGCTCCGCGCATCGCGCAGACCCAGGCCTACATCGAGTCCCTGCCGAACTACAACCCGGCCCTGTGGAACGCCAACCGCACCGCCTACAACGGCGTGAACATCTTCGGCGGTGGCGCGCTCACCGACACGCGCTCGGCGCTCTACACCCCGGGCCTCGTGCTCGGCACCACCAATCGCCCGCTGCAGCAGATCCATGACGGCGTCGTGCAGAACTGGTTCTATCCCTCCGTGGAGCGCTATCGCCAGGTTTTTGGCATCCCGGGCAATCCCGCCGGCAACGCCCCGGTCTATCCGGCCGCCGAAGCCACGATCTTCGCCGATCCGGTCAACGCCGCCGCCTACGAGACCACCTGGACGAACTCCGGTTTCTGGTCCGCCACCGGCAACGGCGTGGGCAGCTACCGCTACCCCGGCGTCTCCGACCGCTCGATCTACGACTGGGAGAACATCAACGCCATCTCGATGAACTTCGGCCATGACGAGAACGTCACCATGAACGTCGAGCTCGAGCAGGAACTCCTGCCCACGCTCAACCTCAGCGCCGGCTGGTTCCGCCAGGAATTCAAGTCCATCACCAACTACACGGTTTCCCAGGTGAACGTCGCCACGCTGTTCGTCGACACGAACGTCCGCCTCCCCGACGGCACCCCGAATCCCTATTTCGGCCTGCCGTTCGTCGAGGACCAGGATCCGGATCGTTTCTTCAACAACGAGATCAACGACAGCCGCCGCGCCATGCTCGCGTGGACGCCGGACTTCACTCGCAACGACGGCTGGACGAAGTGGCTCGGCCGCCACCAGTTCCTCGCCCTCGCTTCCCGCAATGAAGTGACGCGCACCTTCATCCGCCAGCGCATGTTCACCACGAGCACCGATGGCGTCGCCGACGGCATCATCATGCCGTGGGTGCCGAATCCGAACAACAACGCCGACGGCAGCCCGACCGGCTGGAACATGCAGGGCCGCAGCGCCCGCCGCCTCTATTATCTCGCCAGCCCGGGCGACGCCACCAACGGCGCCGTCACGCAAGGCTCGGGCGGCAATGCCTCGGCCAACATCCATTCCGGCGACCTCAAGGTGTGGAACTTCGACACCCGCAGCTGGCACAACCTCGGTTACACGCACGAGTATGCCGACATGGATGCCGGCACGGGCCGCACCTATCGCCAGGTCGACTCCGAGAGCATGAGCGTCACCAGCACGCTCTGGGATGACCGCATCGTGGCCACCCTCGGCATGCGCACCGACGATTACAAGGCGCGCGGCACCAGCAACGGCGCCCTGATCGACCAGAACGGCGTGCAGATCGCCCCGGGCATGACCAATCCCCAGAAGTGGGTGAACGGCGTGTACCAGACCGATGTCGTCCTGAACCGCTACAACCGTTGGGACATGCTCAAGGGTGACACCAAGACCATCGGCGGCGTGTTCAAGCCCTTCAAGAATTGGGACGCCATCGACCGCCGCGCCAATGACGGTGATCGCTGGTGGGACTTCGTTCGCAGCATCGGTCTCAGCTATAACAAGTCCGACAACTTCAATCCTCCCCCGTCCGCCCAGGTCGACGGTTTCGGCACCCCGTTGCCCAAGCCGACCGGCGAGGGCGAGGACTACGGCATCCAGTTCTCGCTCTTCGACAACAAGCTGTTCGCTCGCATCAATTGGTTCGAGTCGAGCAACATGAACGAGCGCACGAACCCCGGCACCTCGATCAGCCGCCTGACGGGCAACGTCGACACGACGCTCTTCCGCAACTGGGCCCGCACGATCGCCCTCATCAACATGGGCCGCGATCCCCGCGACACGACGACCTTCGACACCGGCCTGACGCCGGCGGAGACGGATGCCGTGGAAGCCGCAACCGAGCAGATCTGGGGCCTGCCGTACGATTATTACGCCAATATCGGCACGATCTACGCGACCCGCTCGGCCGAAGCCAAGGGCAAGGAGTTCCAGCTGACCTACAACCCGACGACCAACTGGACGATGAAGTTCACCGCCGGCGAACAGGTCACGAAGTACTCCAACGTCATGAAGGAGTTCGATGCCTGGTTCGCCGAGCGTAACCCGGTTTGGTCCGGCGCCCGCGCCGCGAACTACCTCAAGCCCGAGTATGCCCACTTCGCGACCTACACGCAGAACAACGGCATCGAGGTCAACCTCACGGACTTCTGGAGCAGCTATGGTTACCGCAGCGAAATCCGCCTCGGCGACCAGTTCGGCGCCAACAACGCCCAGCTGTATTACGACATCAACGTGACCCCGCAGGTCGCGATCGCCAAGGACCTCGAGGGCCAGGCGGCCCCCGGCCAGCGCAAGTACCGCTGGTCCTACCTCACGAACTACACCTTCAATGAAGGCCGCTTCAAGGGCTTCTCGATCGGTGGCAGCGTGCGCTGGGAAGACAAGGCGATCATCGGTTACTACGGCAAGGCCAACACCGCCGCCGGCACGACCGATCTGACCCTGTCCGACGTCACCCGCCCGATCTACGATGACTCCAACACCTACACGGACCTGTGGGCCAGCTACACCACCAAGGTGTTCTCCGACAAGGTTCGCATGAAGATCCAGTTGAACATCGTGAACGCCTTCGAGAGCGGCGGCCTTCAGGTCGTCGGCGTGAACTACGACGGATCCCCGAATGCCTTCCGCATCGTCGATCCCCGCCAGTTCATCCTGCAGACGACGTTCGACTTCTAAGCGATTTGCTTGGTGTTTCAAAGGCCCCGTGGCGCAAGCCACGGGGCTTTTTGTTTGGGTGGCTTCGGTTCGCTGTAGGAGCCTGCTTGCAGACGATTGAATCATGGTGCGTCAACGGCCGGTCCGCATCGCCTGCAAGCAGGCTCCTCCAAGGCGTGCTCCGCGCGCGAACGTGGGCGCCGCAAGCCCCTAGCTCATCAACACTCGTTGGTACGTCCCTCGCAAAAAAAGCCTACCCACCACCGTCATCCTGAGCCGCGCGAAGGATCCAAGGGAAAGGACGGACGTGCGCCTACGCCCCATTGGTCTACATCCAAGCCAAGGCTGGCGCGTCATGCGTTTGAACCGCCTCCCCGAACTGTCAGAGCCGGGTCCGATTGCGAGGGTGGGGCGGTCGCCGACCTTTTGGTTCTTTCCTGTGCGTCTCCCAGCGCGCAGTCTCGCGTTCGCCGGTTCCTGCCCCAATCCCGTCGCCCCATGATGCTTGGCAATCTCCATCTCCTCGACCTGCTCGTCATCGCCGCCTACCTCGCCATCGTCATTTACGTCGGCCGCCGCGCCGCCAAGGGCGCGCAGAACCAGGAAGGCTTCTTCCTCGCCGGCCGCAAGCTCGGCAAGCTCTACCAGTTCTTCCTCAACTTCGGCAACGCCACCGACGCCAACGGCGCCGTTAGCACCTCCAGCCTCGTCTACCAGAAGGGCGCCTCCGGCGTCTGGCTCTCGCTGCAGACACTCTTCATGAACCCCTACTACTGGTTCATGAACCCCTGGTTCCGCCGCGTGCGCCTCGTGACCGTGGCCGATCTCTTCGAGGACCGTTTCGGCAGCCGCGCACTCGCGCGTTTCTACGCGGCCTTCCAGATCGTCGCCACCGTCATCGTCATCATCGGCTTCGGCAACCTCGTGGGCTACAAGGTCACCGCCTCGCTCATGGTGAAGCCCGAGACTGAATGGACCGCGGCCGAGCGCGCCTCCGTCGAGAATTACCGCGAGATGAAAACCCTCCAGGCCGCCGCCAGCGCCGCGCCGCTCGACGCCGCGGCCGCGGCCCGCCTCGACGTCCTGCGGGAGCAGGACAAGCGCGGCGAGCTGAGCAGCTACATTTCCTGGATCCACAGCCCGACCGGCAAGTGGACCTACTACATCATCTATTCGCTGATTGTCGGTGCCTACATCGTGATGGGCGGCCTCGCCGCCGCCGCGGTCAACGAGGCGCTCCAGGGCGTGCTCATCGTCATCTTTTCGTTCATGCTGATCCCGTTCGGACTCTCGGCCATCGGCGGCTGGGACCAGCTTGCGGCCAAAGTGCCTCCCGAGATGTTCAATCTGCTCGGCGGGGGCGTCGGCGGGGTGGGAGGCTGGGAACTCGCCGGGATCTTCCTGATCTCGATCGTCCAGATCCACGGCATCATTGGCAACATGTCCGTCTCCGGCTCGGCGAAGAACGAGTTCGCCGCCCGCTTCGGCGCCGTTTCCGGCACCTACGCCAAGCGCGTCATGATCATCATGTGGGCCTTCTGCGGCCTCATCGCCATCGCGCTCTACCAGGGCGCGGCCCAGCTTTCCGATCCCGATGCCACCTGGGGCACCATGGCGCTCCAGCTCCTCAAGCCCGGTTTCCTCGGCCTCATGATGGCCGGCTTGCTCGCGGCCAACATGTCCACCGTCGCCGCACAGACCATGGCGGTGTCGGCCCTCTTCACGCGGAACATCTGGCAGTATCTGCGGCCCGACACGACCGACGCCGGCCAGGTGGGGGTCGGCCGTTGGGCGATCGTGGTCATCCTCTCCGTCGGCGTCTACGCGGCGGCCAGCATGGACGACGTCTATTCCGTCGTGCAGCTGCTCCTCACGATCAACGTGCCGTTCGGCGCCTCGGTCATGCTGATCTATTTCTGGCGCAAGCTCACCGCCCCCGCCGTGTGGTCGGCCGTCATCATTTCCGCGGTCCTCAACATCGTCTTTCCCTCCCTCATCGCGCCCAAGCTCGACGCCCTCACCCGCAGCCCCGCGCTGACGCAGCAGGTCGAGCAGGATGGCCGCCTCGTGCCGGTGTTCTTCGAGAGCGTCGTGCGCGAGGACCCTGCCGATCCGGCCAGCACCCTCGTTGGCGGCAAGCGCTTCCATCTCGAGCTGTGGATCCTCGACCGCGTGGGCCTCGACGTCGCCGGCCTCACCGCCAGCGGGCGCAACGCCGCCCGCTTCCTCTACGCGGGCATCTTCCCCTTCGTCGTGCTGATCCTTGTGAGCTGGTTCACCCGCCCGCCCGACAAGGCCCGCACCGACCTGTTCTTCGGCAAGATGAAGACCCCGGTCGGCGCCACGCCCGAACTCGAGGAGGCCGGCATGGCCGAGACCGCGCGCGCGCCGCATCGCTTCGACGACACCAAGCTCCTCGGCGCCACCTCCGCCTGGGAATTCACCAAGTGGGACAAGGTGGACGCCATCGGCTTCATCGCCTGCCTCGGTGTCTCGGGCGGCATTCTCACCGGGTTCTGGCTCCTGCTCCGCGCCGCCGGCGGGTTGTGATCTTCTCCCTTTAAACCCCCGCTCCCGTCACCCTGAGCCGCGCGAAGGAGCCAAGGAAACGGACGCGGGTAAACCGCTTGGATCCTTCGCCCGGCTCAGGATGACGATGGCGATTTGCCTATGAAATCCCTGCGCCCGTTGTGTCTCCTGTGGCCGCTCCTTTTGGCTGGCCTCTTCGCCCGCGAAACCGAAATCCATTACCTCTCCGGCACCGGTCCCGAGAACGCCGTCCCGTGGGAATTCCTCTGCACCGGCGGCCGCAACAGCGGCACTTGGACGACCATTCCCGTGCCCTCGTGCTGGGAGCAACAGGGCTTCGGCACCTACAACTACGGTGTCCATCATCGGCCGGGTCGTGACAAACCCAACCCGCCGCCGCTGGCCGACGAGGAAGGCCACTACCGCCACACCTTCCGCGTGCCGACCGAGTGGCGCGACCGCGCTGTGCGCATCGTGTTCGACGGCGTCATGACCGACGCCGAGGTGACGGTCAACGGCCGCTCCGCCGGCCCCGTCCACCAGGGCTCGTTCCAACGCTTCCACCACGACATTACCGCGCTGCTCGACTTCGACGGCGACAATCGCCTTGAGGTGATTGTCCGCAAGAAATCCGCCAACGAGAGCGTCAACCGGGCCGAGCGGCTCGGCGACTACTGGCTCTTTGGCGGCATCTTCCGGCCCGTGTGGCTGGAGGCGCGCCCCCGCGCGTCCATTGAGTGGACCGGCATCGATGCGCGCGCCGACGGCACGTTCACGGCGGATATTCATCTCGGCGCTCCCGCGCCCGCTGCTGGACGCGTGACGGGCGTGCTGGTGGACCCCCATCAACACGAGCTGAGCGCACCGCTCACCGCTGACGTGCCGGCGGGTGCGACGAAGGCGACCCTGACCGGCCGTTTCGAGAACCCCGCGCTCTGGACCGCAGAAACGCCCAACCTGCACCGCATGAAGTTCACCTATGCTGTAGCCGGGGTCGCTGACCCCGGAACCGGCCTCAGCGAGGCCGGCTACACCCACACCGTCACCGAGCGCTTCGGCTTCCGCACCTTCGAAGTCCGCCCGAACGACGGCCTGTATCTGAACGGCACGAAGATCATCCTGAAGGGCGTCAACCGGCACTGTTTCAATCCCGACACCGGCCGTACCATTTCCCGCGCGCAGAGCTACGCCGATGCGCGCCTGATCAAGGACATGAACATGAACGCCGTGCGGATGTCACACTACCAGCCCGACAAGCATTTCCTCGAGGCCTGCGACGAGCTCGGCCTCTACGTGCTCAACGAGCTCGCCGGCTGGCAGGGCTTCTACGACACGCCGACCGGCACGCGCCTCATCGGCCAGCTCGTGCGCCGGGACGTCAATCACCCGAGCATTCTGTTTTGGGACAACGGCAACGAAGGCGGCTGGAACACCGAGGTGGACGGCGAGTTCGCGAAGTGGGACATCCAGCAGCGCCCGGTGCTGCACCCGTGGGCGAAGTTCAGCGAGATCGACACCGATCACTACGAGGTTTGGGACTCGCACGTGACGAAGAGCGCGGGCCCGATGATTTATATGCCCACGGAGTTCCTGCACGGCCTGTATGACGGCGGCATCGGCGCCGGCCTGCGGGATTATTGGGACGAGATGATGAAGCATCCGACCGTCGCCGGCGGTTTCTTCTGGGTTTTTGCCGACGAGGGCATCGCCCGCGCCGACCAGGGCGGCCGCATCGACAACGCCGGCAACCTCGCCCCCGACGGCATCGTCGGCCCGCACGGCGAAAAGGAAGGCAGTTTCTATACCGTGAAGGAAATCTGGTCGCCGGTGCAGATCGAGATGCGGGGAAACAACTTCGAGGGCATGACCTTGAAACTGAAAAACGACTACGCCTTCACCAACCTCAAGGACTGCACATTCATCTGGAAACATGTGCGCCTGCCGGCAGTGGGCGAACCGGGAGATGGAGAAGTCTTCACGCAAGGCGCCCGTCAAGGACCGGACGTGCCACCCGGCGGCACCGGCGAGCTGGCAATCAACTTCGATCCTGAGGATCTCGGCAGAAACAACCGACTTTACGTCACTGTCGTCGATCCGAAGGGCCGCGAGGTGATCACGGTTTCGGGATTCACCGGCATCCGTGCATTCACCTCTCCGCGCAAACCGCGGGAGGTTTGGGCAAGATCGACGGGCGTCCCCGCCGAGAGTCTGCCTCCCGATCCCGTGAAGGAAACCCCGCGGGTCGAGGAGACGGACGATGCCCTGATCGTGCAGGCGCTCGCGTCGCGCTTCACTTTCTCGAAGGCCACGGGTCGCCTGATCGCTGCCACCGTTGACGGTCGTGACTGGTCGTTCCTTACCGGCCCGGCGTTGCTGGGATTGAAGCGCCAAGACCGTTCGTTCGTTCCCGTCGGCCCGGAGCCGACACTCCTGTCGGTCAAACACGCGCTGAGCACGTTCTACGGGACCGCGGGCATCACGGCCACCTACGAGAATCCCCGGATGGCCCTGCACTGGTTTGTCGATCTCAAGGGGAAGGTAACGCTCCATTATGAGATGAATGTTCAGGGCGAACTCGATGTGCTCGGGATTCGCTTCGACCTGCCCGACCGGGTCCTGAAGTCCAAACGCTGGGTGGGGCAGGGACCGTATCGCGTCTGGCGCAACCGGATGGAAGGCGGGCAATACGGCGTGCATGAGGTGGCCTTCAACGACGCCACGCCAGGCGAGAGCTACGTGTATCCCGAATTCAAAGGCTACTTCCGCGACTGGGAATGGATCACTTTGGAGACTGAGGCCGGACGGCTCACCGTGTCTCACGAGAACAGCGAAGCGTCGCCCTTCTTCGGTCTCGGCAAACCGCGCGATGGCGTGGATGGTCTGCTCAATCTGCCCGATGTCGGCCTCAGCTTCCTCGAGGTCATCCCCGCGATGCGGAATAAATTCCACACCACCGACCAGCTCGGCCCGCAGTCGGCCACCCCCGTGGTGAAAGACAGCCATTCGGGCACCGTGGTCTTCCGCTTCACCGCCCCGTGACCGTGTCCCGCCCCCTTTGTAATCGATCAGACTACACACTGGTTTGGGCCTCCTCGCTCAAGCCCAAGGCATCAAGTAGTCTATTAAACTACTTGGGGCTTGGGGTCGCGCTCGGCTTGGGCGCGGCTTCGCTGACGGCCCAGGTGCCGGCGGCGCAGAAGCTCTGGCCGAACTTGGCGGACAACATCGAGCGTCCGCTGCGTTACACGCCGGACGGCGAGGATTTCGTCATCGTCAACGGCGGCGAGTTCTTCAACCGCCCGCTTTACGGCGGCAACACGGCCTTCCGCGTGGATGCGGGTGACCGCCCGGAGTTCGTCCTCTACCTGCCCGGTCGCGGGGGCAACCTGCGGCTGGGGATCCGCCCGGCGGAGCCCGTCGGCCCTAAGGCGCTGGGCACGGAAAAGAGCGATCAAGTCAACGCGTTCCAACCCGCAAAATGGCTGCACTCCGCGGAGCACATCGAGGCCCGCTATCGTCCGGGCGGCATGCTCTACACGATCCGCGATCCGCTGCTGGGCGACGGCATCGTGCGCGTCGCTGCTTATGCCTCGGCGGCGAGGGAGGGCTTGATTGTGCGAGTCGAGGCTTCGGATATTCCCGCCGGACTCGAGCTCATCTTCGCTTACGGTGGCGTCAACGGCCAGCGCGGCCGGCGCGACGGCGACATCGGCACCGAGAATGTGCCCATCGCCGAGTGGTTCCAACTCAAGGCGGAGTTCTGCGCCGACAATCGCATCGAACTGGAGGACGGCGCGTTCACGCTCACCGCGAAACTCCCCCGCGACCAGAGCGCCACGCTGCGCGGGGTTGCGCCAGCCGGCACCACGCTCGCGCTGGCCGATGCCACGCAGTGGGAGAATTGCGCGAAACTCTTCGGTGTAGGGGCGTCGCTTGACGACGCCCTCGGGCGCCCGCAAGGCGCGTCCCTACAAATAGTCACGGGACGCGTGGCGCTCACCGCCGGCACGCCGCTCTTTCTCGCGATCGAGCGAACCGACGCCGCCCCCGCGACCGAACTCGACACCTATCGCGCCGTCACCGTCGGCGAGGACACAACTGGAGCCGGGGCGCCCCTTGGCGCGCTGAAGCCTCCGGGCGAAGGCGGCCCGCCCCGGTCTGCGCAACTCACGCAAGCCGAACTTCCCGCGCTCTTCACCGCCACCGAAGCCCATTTCGCCAACCTGCGCAGTCAGGTCAAAGTCGTCACGCCCGACCCCTGGATCAACGCCGCCGTAGGCGCGCTCAACGTCGCGGCCGACGCCGTGTGGGACGAGCCGCAGGGCGCGGTGATGCACGGCGCCATCGCCTGGCGCTCCAAGCTCCTCGGCTGGCGCGGCCCCTACGCGATGGATGCCCTCGGTTGGCACGACCGTGCGCGCCGACACCTCGCGTATTGGGCGACGCGACAGAACACCGACCCGATTCCCGATAAATTCCCGCCGCCTGAACCCGAGACGAACCTCGCGCGCAGCCGCCGGGCGCTGCACAGCAACGGCAATCTTTCCGCCAGCCACTACGACATGAACCTCGTGTATATCGACGCGTTGTTCCGTCACCTGTTGTGGACCGGCGATATCGCTTTTGCGCGTGAGGTGTGGCCCGTGATCGAGCGCCACCTAGCCTGGGAACGCCGCCTTTTCCGCCGCGAGTTCACCACGTCCACCGGCGAGAAGCTCCCGCTCTACGAGGCCTACGCCGCCATCTGGGCGAGCGACGATCTGCAATATCACGGCGGCGGCACCGCCCACGCCTCGGCCTACAATTACTGGCACAATTGCATGGCCGCACGGGTGACCAAACTCCTTGGCCACGACTCCTCGCTGTTTGACCGCGAGGCCGATCTGATCGCGCGCGGCATGCGCGAGCTGCTCTGGACCGGGACACACTTCGCCGAATTCAAGGACCTGCTCGGCCGCCAGCTCGTGCATCCGAGCGCGGGCCTCTGGACCTTCTACCACACGATGGATGGAGGGATTCCGAGTTCCGGGGAAGCCGCGCTCATGACCGGACAACTGCCGCCCATGATTCCCATTCGCGGGCGGGACGTGCCGGCGGACCGTCCCTATGCCGTGCACGCCTCGACCGACTGGCTGCCCTACACGTGGTCGCTCAACAACGTCGTCATGGGCGAAAACATCCACACGGCCCTCGGCCTCTGGCAGGCGGGCAAAGGGGAGGAAGCTTTCACGCTGACCAAGAGCGCGCTGCTCGCCTCCATGTATATGGGAATCTGCCCGGGGAATGTTGGCTCGATGAATTATCTCGATGTTTATCGCCGCGAATCGCAGCGCGACTTTGCCGATGGCAACGGCGTAACGTCGCGCGCCATCGTCGAGGGACTCTTTGGCATCCGTCCCGATGCGTTGACCGGCGCACTCGTCATCGCGCCCGGCTGGCCGGCGGAGTGGGAGCACGCGAGCATCGAGCACTCGCGCATCGAACTGGATTATCGCCGCGAGGGATGGATCGAGCGCTTTCGCATAGAGCCACACATTGGCCGGGGCATGACGCTTCGCCTCCAGCTCCCGAGGCGGGGAGACGGCGCGGTCGTCCGGGCGAACGGACAAACCGTGGCCGCGGAGAACCGCGGCGAGCACCTGAACGTCGAGCTGGCAGCCGCCGAATCCTGGTCCGTCACCGTCGAGTGGTCGCACGCTGGAGGGCCGGTCTACCGACCCCCCCCGGGGCGGGAGGGGTGC
>JAEZDN010000005.1 GCA_023433275.1 Verrucomicrobiota bacterium | reverse complement strand
CCCGCCACCACCGCCGCGACCACGCCCCCTTCCCCTGAAACTCCCTCCGGGGATCCGGCCCCGACGATCGAGGAATCCGCACCCGTCGCGCCCACTTCCGCTCCCAACGACGTCGCCCGCCTCGAAGCCGAGCGCGATGCCCTCGCGGCGCGTCTCAACACCCTCGCTGGCGACTTCGCAGATATCCGCGCCGAACGCGACCGCCTCCTCCGCTTCTCCGCCGAGCAACAAAACGCCGCTCGCGCCGCCGCCGAATCCACCCGCACGCTCCAAGCCCAGGTCCGCGCTTCCGAAACCCGCATCGCGGAACTCGCCGCCGCCCTCGAATCCGCGCGCCAGGCCGCCGCGACTCCCTCCGCCGAGCCGGCCGCCCTCGCCCAAAAGGACCGCGAACTGAAGGCCGCCCTCGCCGAACTCGAGGAGGCCCGCACCTTCGGCCAGCAGGTCGAGGACACCCTCAACCGCGTGAACGAGGAAAAGTCCCGCGCCACCCAGGCGGCCGCCGCCGAACTGCAGGCCGCGCGCGCCTTCGGCGAACAGGTCGAAGCCACCCTCAACCGCGTCGCCACCGAGAAGGCCGCCCTCGAGCAACAACTCGCGACCGCCCGCCAACCCGCGGCCCCCGCCTACCCCGACCTCCGCTCCCGGGTCACTGAACTGGAGCAACAACTCTCCTCGGCATCATCCGCCCAGTCCGCCGAAGCCTTGGCGAAGGCGGACCTCCGCGAACGCCTTGCGGCCCTCGAGAAGGAACTCATCGAATCGCGTAATTTCGGCCAGCAGGTCGAAAGCACCCTCAACCGCATCGCCGGCGAAAAGGCCGCGCTCGAACAGGACTTGGCCGCCGCGCGCCAGCCGAAATCCCCCGCTTACCCCGACCTCCGCGCCCGCGTCGCCGAACTCGAGTCCAGCCTCGCGGCGAAACCCGCGTTCCCGGATCTCCGCCCGCGCGTCGCCACCCTCGAGCAGGATCTCACCGCGCGTTCGTCGGAGCTCGCCGCCGCCAACCGCGCGAAAGCCGCCGCTGAATCGGAAGTCGCGGCCCTCACCCAGACGCAGACCGAGGCCCGGAATGCCCTCGCCGCCGCGACGAACCGCGCCCAACAAGCCGAGGCCGCTCTCGCCGCCGCCAAATCCGCCGCGCCCGCCTACCCCGACCTGCGTTCGCGCGTCGCCGAACTCGAAACCCAGCTCACCGCCGCGCGCCAGCCGCAAACCCCCGCCTACCCCGACCTCCGCACTCAATTCGCCGCGCTCGAGTCCCGCGCCGCGAGCTTGGAGACGGACGCCGCCGCTGCGCGCACCGAGCAGGAACGCCTCCGCGAGTTCATCCGCGACCAGGAACAGAAGATGATCCACCTGGCCGAACAGGCCGACGGGGAAACCAAGCGCCGCATGGCCGAGGCCATCGCCACCGCCAACGCGATCCGGTCCGATCTCGACACCCGCACCACGGAGCGCGACGACGCCCGCCGCCAGCTCGCGGCCCTCACGCAGTCCGCCGAGGCCACGCAACGCAACCTCTCCCGCGAGCTCGATTCCACCAAGGCCGCTCTCGCGAACGTGTCCGCCGACGCCACCGCCGCACGGAAGCAAATCATCGACCTGACCAGCGCCCACGAACAGGCCCAAGCCGCCCTCGCCGCCCGCCCGGCGGCACCGGCCTATCCCGACCTTTCCGCCCGCGTCGCCGAACTCGAGGGCCAGCTCTCCGCCGCCCGCACCGCAGCCCCCGCCTACCCCGATCTCCGCGCGCGCGTCGCCGAGTTGGAACAACAAGTCGCCGCCACCACCGATGCCCGCTCGGCCGAATCCTCCGCGCAGGCCGGCCTCCGCAACCGCGTCGCCTCCTTGGAACAAGAGCTCTCCGCCGCGCGCGACGCCGCCCGCGAACAAGAGGCGGCCCTCGCGCGCGCCAACGAGGCCGCGCAGAACGCCACGCCCCGCCTCCGCGAACTCGAGGCCCGTGTCGCTTCCCTCACCGCCGAGGCCGCGCTGCGTCAGCGCGAGACCACCTCGCTCGCCGAGGCCCGGACCGACGCCGAGAAATCCCGCGACGCCATCGCGAAGCAATTCGACGAGTACAAGGATTCGACCGCCGCCGCCCTCCGCGAGCGCACGACGCTCCAAGCCAACGTCAAACTTCTCGAGTCCGACAAGGCCTCGCTCCGCCGCCAGGCCGAGACCGCCGGCAATGAAACCACCCAGCTCCGCGCCCAAACCAGCACCCTTAAGGAACAGCTGGCGGCGAAACCCGCGGCTCCCTCCTGGCCCGACCTCCGCGACCGCGTCGCCACCCTCGAATCTGAACTCCGGGCCGCCCGCCAGCCGCAGTCCCCCGCTTATCCCGACCTGTCCGGCCGCGTCTCCCAGCTCGAAGCCGAACTCGCCTCCGCGCGGGACGCCGCCCCCGCCTATCCCGACCTCCGCGACGAGCTCGCGAGCCTGGAACAGCGACTTCTCCAAACCGCCGCCAACCTTTCCGACGAATCCGCGTCCAAGCTGGCCCTCTCCACCCGCATCGCCCAACTCGAGTCCGACCTCATCGTCGCCCGCAGTTCCGCCCCCGCCTGGCCCGACCTCCGCGACCGCGTGGGTGAATTGGAACGCCAACTCGCTGCGGCCCAGTCCGGCCTCTCGACTGAAACGAGCGCGAAGTCCGAACTGGCGGCCACCATCGAGAAGCTCGCCCAGGAAAAAGCCACGCTCGTGAGCGCCGCCGCCGAAGCCAACCGCGCCCGCGACGAGGCGCTCGCCGCCCTGCAACAGGCTCGTACCGCCCAGCCCGCTTACCCCGACCTTCGCGAGCGCGTGACCAGCCTCGAGGCCGAACTGACCGCCGCCGCCCGCGCCGTCGCGCAGCGACCGGACGCGCCGTCCTACCCGGATCTGACTGGCCGCGTCGCCGAGCTCGAGTCCGCGCTGGCTGATTCGTCCCGCCAAGTCGTCGCCGCCCGCGAGGCTCAGGCCGGCCTCCAGGAGCAACTCGAGGCCGCCCGCGCGGCCACCCCTCCAGCCTCCGACGACCCGCAGCTCCGCCGCGAACGCGATGAACTCGCGGGCCGCGTCGCCTCGCTCGCCGATGAACTGGCCCAGCTTCGCGCCGATCGCGAGCGCATGCAGAAGCTCCTCGCCGATGCCGGCCGGCAGATGCGCGACGCCACCGCCGGCGCCGCCCGCGTGAAGGAGCTCGAGTCCCAGCTCGCGGAAACGACCGCGGCCGCCGACGCCGCGCGCCAGGAATCCACACGCCTCACCCAGGCTTACACGGAAGCCGAAACCAACCTTCGCTCGCTCCAGGAAGCGCTCGTCGCCCGCACCAATGCCGAAACCGAGCGCGCCCAGCGCGTCACGGAGCTCGAGGCCGAACTGGCCCGCGTCGAGGCGTCTCGCCCCACGACCCCGACCTGGCCCGACCTCCGCGGTCGCGTGAGCGATCTCGAAGCGGAACTCGCCGCCGCCAATCGTCGCCCCGCGCGCAACGCGGCTCCCGCCTACCCGGACCTGCGCGAGCGCGCGGGCGAACTCGAGCGCCAGCTGGCGCAAGCCTCGGCCGCTCTCTCCACCGAAACCTCCGCCAAGGCCGGGCTCGCCGGCCAGCTTGAGCAACTCCAGGCCGAACTCGCTGACACCCGCCGCCAGCTCGCCGACACGCAGGCGCGCGTCGCCCAGGCGCCGGCCGCCCCCGCTTACCCCGACCTGCGTGGTCGGGTCGACGAACTTGAACAACAGCTCGCCCGCGCCTCCAGCCAGCCGGCTGACACGGCCGCCGCGCCCGACACCAGCGACCTCGAACAGCGTCTCGCCGCCACGGAGGACAAGCTCGCCACCGCCCTCCGCGGCTACGCGTTGCTGGAGCGTGATCGCGACAGCCTACAAGCCCGCGCCGCTGAGGTGGAGCAAGCGGTCATCGCAGAGAAGGACGCCCTCGCCACGCAGGTCGCCTCGCTCACCGCCGAAGTCGCCCAGCTGCGCGCAACCGCCGAAAGCCAAAGCCAGGCGGCGGCCAGTGCCAGCACGCTGTCGACCGAGCGCGACGCCCTCGCCGCTCGCCTTGCGCAAGCCGAAGCCACCGCCGCGGCCGCACAAGCGGAAGCAACCCGCCTCGGGGAAACGCTCGCGGCCTTGCAGCGCTCGACCGGCCAAACCTCCACCGAGGTGGCCAATGCGCGCACGCTGCTCCAGCAACTCCAAGGCGCCAACGCCGTGCTCGCGCAGGAAAATTATCAGCTGAAGACCATGCTCGCCCGCAGCGCCGGTCCCATCCCCACGACCGCCGTCACCGCGCCCGCCGGCGCGCCCGTCCCGCCCCCGGGCGCCCGCATCCACGTGGTGGCCAGCGGCGATTCCCTCTCGCGCATCAGCCAGCGCTACTACGGTTCACCCAACCGCTGGCAGGAGATCTACACCGCCAACGCCGAGAAACTCGGCCCCAACGGCGTCCTCCGCATCGGCACCGAACTCCGCATCCCGTAAGTCCTGGTTCCGTCCCTGGAGCCGGGGCGCCCCCGCCCCGGTCCGACAAACCTCCCGCCCGCCGCGTTCCGGTAGGGGCCGGGCTTGCTCGGTCCTCGGTCCCCTGCTGCATGCCACTGAATCTCGTCCGCATGCCTCCTGTGGGCCGGGTGCCCCCACCCGTCACCCCGTCGACCCTTCAAATCCACCCGACGATCACCGCCATCGAAACCAGTGACGCGACCACGCTCACCGCGATCACCCCGCTCGCCAGGGACTCGTCTCCCTTCAGCTCGATCGCCATCGCGTAGGATACGATCGCTGTCGGCGTCGCCATCAGGATCATCACCATCTTCAGCTCCAGCGCGCCCAACCCAAGCATCCGGCCGACCGCCCAACCGAGCAACGGCGAGAGCACCGTTTTCACCGCCGCCGCAGCCAGCGGCGCGCGCCAACGGTCGCCCAGTTTCACGGTCACCAGCGACCCGCCGACGCCGAGCAACCCGAGCGGCAGCGCCATCTCGCCCAGCGCCGTGAGCGCCTTGTCCACCGCCGGCGGCAGCGTCCACCCGGCCATCGCCCAGCCGATCCCCGCCAGCGTCGCGAGCAGCGGCGGCGTCGTGGCCAGCTGTTTCAAGAACGGTTTCACCATCTTCCAACCGAGCCGGTGCTGGCTCAGCAAAAGCACGACCACCCCGCCGATATTGTAGAAGACCATCATCGGCGCCACCGTCAGCACCGCGGCCGTGCGCGCCGACACGCCCCACGCGAGCGTGGTGTCCGGGAACGAGAAAATCACCGGCAAACCCACGAACGCCAGGTTCCCGCGAAATCCCCCCTGCACGAACGTGCCCATCGCGGCCCCCGGCACCTTCATCAGCCACGCGACCAGATACGCCCCCACGATCACCCACACCGTCGCCGCCAACATCACCGTCAACATCAGCCCCGCGCCACTCGCGTCGCGGAACGACCCGGCCAGCTGCGAGAACAACAGCGCCGGCAATCCCAGCCAGTAAGTCACCCGGTTCGCCTCCTTCAGGAATCCCTCCGACACAAACCCGCTCCGCTGCAGCCCCACCCCCACCGCAATCAAGAGAAACACCGGCGCAAGCGTGTTGATGATCAGCACGGCCGCGACGATGCGCACCCCGCCCGCCCCCGTCTAGGCATAAAACCCACCACCCCCATGCACGAGTAACCCAATCGGTTACTCTCGCATGGATTCCTGGCCCTTTGACGGCGTCAATTCAGACTCCGCCGGTTGCGTGGCCAAACCCTGGATTCGGGGCGCCCTCGCCCCGGTGGGCCCCAAAAACGACAGTTTCCCTCGCCGCCAATCCCGCCGGTCCGCAGCCGGCTACGCCACCATTGCGACACCCGCCTCGCTCCGGGATTTGACGTCGCCTCCCGCAGCCAAACTTGCTGCCGTCCCTTCATGGCGACGATCGCATTCATCGGCACCGGCGTGATGGGCCGCAGCATGGCGGGACACCTCCTCAAGGCCGGCCACACCCTGCACGTTTTCAATCGCACCCAAGCCAAGGCCCAACCGCTCCTCGACGCCGGCGCCCACTGGCACGACACCGCCGGCGCGGCCGCCGCGGCCGCCGAGTTCGTCTTCACCATCGTGGGTTTTCCGCAGGACGTGGAGGAAACCTACTTCGGCGCGCAAGGCGTCATCGCTCGCGCGAAAGCCGGCGCGGTGCTCGTGGACATGACCACCTCCAGCCCCGAACTCGCGCAACGCATCGCCGCGGCAGCTTCCGCCCGCGGGCTTTCCGCCCTCGATGCCCCCGTGACCGGCGGCGACGTCGGCGCCCGCGAGGCGCGACTTTCGATCATGGTCGGTGGCAACGAGGCCGCGTTCACCCGGACGCGTCCCTTGCTCGAATTGATGGGCAAGATCATCGTCCGCCACGGCGGCGCCGGCACCGGCCAGCTCTGCAAGCTCTGCAACCAGATCAGCATCGCCTCCGTGATGATGTCGTGGTGCGAGGCCCTGGCGTTCGGCCGGGCCGCCGGCCTCGATCCCGCCCGCGTGCTTGAGAGCATCGGCACCGGCGCCGCCGGCAGCACCGCCATGAACGTGCTCGCCCCCCGCGCGCTCAAGGGCGACTTCGCCCCCGGCTTCTACGTGAAGCATTTCCTCAAGGACCTGCGCCTCGCCCTCGACGCCGCCGACGCCATGAAGCTCGATCTCCCCGGCACCAAGCAGGCGAAGAAACTCTACGACCAGGTCGCCACCCGCGGTTGGGAAGATGCCGGCACCCAGGCGCTATTCCGCCTCTACACGGAAAAGTAGCTGACGGAAGTAGATGGTTCATGTGGGCAGCGAGCCTGGGAGTGTCTTCAAGATTCGTTTTCTTGGTTTGTCATTCTGAGCAGTGCGAAGAATCCAGGATAGTGGCCGCCGGGTTCATCCCCATGGATTCTTCGCTTGGCCGCCGATGAACTGGACAATTCTTGGGCGTCTAAACCGTCCCCGCCTAGCAAGTACCTTAAGCCACCGCTATCGTCATCCTGTGTGATGCGAAGATCCAAGAGGCGCACGTCCGTCCTTTCCTTTTGATCCTGCGCGCGGCTGCTGATGAACTGAACGAGTCTTGAGCCGGGTGAGCCGCCTCCATATTGGAAATACGCAAATCTCTCCCACCGTCATCCTGAGTGAAGCGAAGGATCCAAGCGGCGGCGCACGTCAATCCTTCCCCTTGGATCCCTCGCGCAACTCAGGACGACGATCGCGGGAACTTGATAGGTTTCCATAATGAGACGGCAGACGGCTCACCGGTTAAACCCTCTCCGGTTCATCAGCAGCCACGCGAAGGTTCGAAGGAAAAGGACGACACCTTCTAGCGCGCCCTAGCCGCCGCCGGCTGAAGGCCCTCGCTTTTCCGCCATCAGGGAAAAGAGATTCCCCTCAGGATCGCGGAAAAAGGAAGTCCACAACTCGTGATCCGGCATCTTCGCCGTCAATCCCGGAGGGCGCTCTTCGCGGGCCCCCCGCGCCTTCAGGAGGGCATGGGCGGCTTCGAGATCGTCGACAAAATAATAGAGCAGCGACGGAGGATGATCGAGTTCTGGCGACGAGGGCAGCGTGATCATGAGACGAACTCCGCCCACGTCGAAAAACGAAAGGTTCGGCCCCGCATCGAAGAGATGCTTGAGACCCACCACGTCACGATAGAACGTGGTCAGCGCGGCGACATTCGTGGTCGTCAGCGCAATTTGACGAATGCGTTGAACCGGTGAAGCGCTCATCAGACGCGGGCAGAGTTGAATCAATTTCGCCGCTGCGCCAATGCACAATTCACGCGTCGCGCAACTCCAGCTGCATCGCTCGCGCCGGCCGATCACGACCGCCCGTCCGGTGAATCGCCCGCGCCACCTTGAGCGGATCCTCCCCGAGCTTCCGCGAGAGTTCACGGACCTTCCCCGGATGCTCCGGATCGAAGACATAGCGCCGCCCGTCCCGCCAGTATTCCAGCACCATGTGTCCCTGGCGCTGCCCTTCGGGGTAAAACGCCAGCAGCCGCGCCCGCGTGGGCGGATTCACATCACGCTGCAGCTTCTGCCAGTGCGCCACCGACGCAGGGAAGCAGGCATAGCGTGGCGGACGGGCCGCGATGCGCGACGGCGGCCGCTCCGTCACATCCTCGAACTGCGTCAACCCCGGCTCGATTTCGCGCAACAGCGACCCCAAGTCCGCTTGGTCCCGTTCCAGTCGCCCCGCGTAGCGCGAGATCGACTGCGTGCCGTCGAATTCCGTGTACAGCCAAAGCCGGTCCTCGAACGCCACAACCAGCGCGTGAAATTCCGCCGGATAACGGCTGCCACGCCCGCCACCGTCGTTTTCGATCCGCAACACGCGCGACCACACCTCCGTCCCGATCATCGCGCGCGCCTGGAAAGCCGATTCTCGCGAGCCGGCAAACGACGACGAAACCAGCAAGAGCGTGATCCAGACGAACCGAAAGCAGGGATGGGGCATCGCGAGGGATAACGCATCCCGCGCTCCGATGTTGCGCGTTTGCGACCGGCCCCATCGCCTGCGCGGCGACCCGCACCCACCTCGCGATGAGTCGCACCGGCGTCATAAATCCCCCTCGCCGGTCGCTCCCGCCCGCGCGACACGACAATCCCGCAAGCGGGAAACTTCCACGCTCAACGGGGGGCGCGTCAACGACCCTCTGCCTCTCCACCTCGTAGGGATCGAGCTTGCTCGATCCTTGGGATATCATGCCGCGCTCCGGAAAAGAACCCGGGCACGCTTGGAACCGCATCACTCAAGACCAGGTGGGATCATTGATCCCGCCTGTCTTCGCTAATGACAAAGCGTTCACGCCGGGCTCGGCGATCCCGCCTCCCATCGGCGTCTGCTCAGAGAAAGGAGCAGATGTATTCGCAGATGCCGGACGATACCTCGATGGTAAAGCCGCTCTTGCCGGGGACATCGAAGTACGTGCCGGCGGGGTAGTCCTTCGCGTCGGTCGAGCCATCGAGGGTAACGCGGCAGGCGCCGGCAACGATCTCCATGCGCTCGGGCGCGCCCGTGCCGAAATGATAGCTGCCGGGATAGATGAGGCCGAGGGTCTTCTTCGCACCGTCCGGCATGAGCACAGTGTGGCTGACGACCTTGCCGTCGAAATAGACGTTGGCCTTGGTGTGGACGGTGACGGCGGAGAATTCGGTGGGAAGGGACATGGAAAGGGGAGGAGAAACCTGCGGACCGAAACTTGAAAGCTGAAAGTTGCCACAGGTGAATTCGGGCCGCGCCAACGCGCCCGAATCCGAACTGGCACGCCACCCGCCCGCGACTATCGTGGTTGCCATGCGTTTCCCGAAAATTGCCGCCGTTCTCGGCGCGCTCGCGTCCACGATCCTGCTCCGGGCCAGCGTGGACCTGCCCGACGGCCTCTACGCCGAATTCACCACGCCCCACGGCGCGTTCGTGACGGAGCTGCATTTCAAGCAGGCGCCCATGACCGTCGCCAACTTCGTCGGCCTCACCGAGGGCACGATCGCCGCCCGCGACGGCCAGCCCTATTACACCGGCTTGAAATGGTACCGCGTGGTCCCGGGCTTCGTCATCCAGAGCGGCAATCCCAAGGCGCCGGAACAAGGCGACCCCGGCTACGATTTCCCCGACGAATTCGTCCCCGGCCTCCGGCACGCCGAAGCCGGCATCCTCTCCATGGCCAACGCCGGCCCCGACACCAACGGCGGCGAGTTCTTCCTCACGCTCGCCGACTGCACCCGCCTGAACTACCTGCACAGCGTCTTCGGCCGCGTCGTCCACGGCCTCGAGGTTCTGCCCAAGATCCAGGTCGACGACGCCTTCGCCGTGAAAATCCTCCGCGTCGGCGCCGCCGCCCAAGCTTTCAAGGCCGACGAGGCCACCTTCAAAGCCCTCGCCGCCGCCGCGAAGAAACACCCGATCGCCCACTTCGACGATCCCGACGAAATTCTCCCGACCACGCCGCCGCGCGCCAAGGCCTTCAATTTCAAACTCGCCAACTACGAGCGCGCCACCGGCCTTCGCGTCGTCGCCCGCCTCTTCGGCGCGGCGCCGCCGCCCGACGAGGACGCCGTCCCCGGTCTCTACATGCGCACGCTCGCCACGAAGCTCGGGGTCGCGCAAACCGGTGTGCTCGTCGCCTACCTCGGCGAGGACGACTGGCGCGTGTGGATCGGCGACGAGGTTGTCCCACGCGTTCTGGGCCGCGCGGCCAAGGACGGCGATCTCGGCGACGGCGGCAGCCTCCACGACGTGAAGGACGCCCTGATCTCCGCCGCGATCAAGAAAGGCGACGAGATGTTCGAGGCCCAGCTCAAGTCCGCCCCCGCCGACCGCCCACCCACGCCCGGCCAGCGCATCAAGCTCCAGACCGACGCCCTCCTCGACGCCCTCCTCATCAAACTGGAATCTCCTGGAGCCAGGGCGCCCTCGCCCCGGTCCGCCGCCTCCTCATGGCCGGGTGCCTCCCACCCTTCGCAGCCGCGTCCAACCCTCACCACCGCCACCCTGGCACTTCTCGCCCAACCCTAATGTCCCTCTTGTAGGAGCCTGCTCGCCGGCGAATTCACCCGCTCGTTCCGCATCGCCTGCAAGCCGGCTCCTCCACCAAGATAAACTGAATACAATGCGCTCCTACGGCATCCTGATCATCTTCGGTCTCTTTCTCATTTTCGTCGCCTGGCAGGCCCGGACCGGCGTCTTCCGGCGGCACAGCGACACCGACCGTCCTGCCAACAAGTACACGCGGCAAATGATGGAAAACCCGCAGCTCACCGAGGCCGACGCCGCCGTCCTGCGCGAAAAATACGGCACGGCCCACGTCAACCCCTCCGGCCTGCGTTACCTCGTGCACGCGCCGGGCGAGGGTTCGCCTCCCTCCCTGGGCACGCAGGTCGCCGCGCACTACGAGGGCTTCCTGCTCGACGGCACGAAATTCGACAGCTCCCGCGACCGCGGCGAACCCTTCGTCTTCCGCGTCGGCACCGGCGCCGTGATCAAGGGCTGGGACGAAGCCTTCCTCACCATGAAACCGGGCGAGAAGCGCACGCTCCTCATCCCCTGGTGGCTCGCCTACGGCGAGAAAGGCAAGGGCCAGATCCCGCCCCGCGCCATGCTCCGCTTCGAGGTCGAACTGGTGGAGATCAGATAACCTCTTCTTGTAGGAGCGGACCTAGGCCCGCCTCCGATCGAAGGAAGCAGCAAGGCGGTGTCTTCAGAATCGACCTCTACTATTCCCGTCATCCTGAGCCGGAATCATGCAGATGATGTAGGGGCGCGGCTTGACCGCGCCCATTTTTTGCTGCGGGAAACAAGGGCGTGGACGAGCCACGCCCCTACATCGGAATAGTTCGACTGCGCGCAGGGGCAGTCCGGCTCCATCTGCATAGTTCCGGCTGAGACGCGGGAGCAACCGCTTGTGCGGAGCCGGTTAGGCGGAGCTCACTTTCAAAGCGCAGCCGGTAGGCGAAGCATTCGTGGTCAAAACCGAATCGGTGCGTCTCGGGCATCCGCTTGATTGGATTTTGAAGACACTCCCAACTCGGCCCCTACCCATCGGCAGGTTCCCACCGACCGGGATTCAGGAACCCCTCCCTCACAGCCCCACCAGCGACCCGTTGCGCTTGAGCCAGCGCTCCGCGTCGCGCCACGCAGGGCAATACGCCTCGACCTGCGCCCAAAAGCGATCCGAGTGATTCATCTCCCGCAGGTGCGCCAGCTCGTGGTAGATGATGTAGTCGCGCACGAAGTCCGGCGCCTGCACCAACCGCCAGTTCAGCGAAATCGTCCCACCCGCCGAACACGATCCCCAGCGCGACCGCTGGTTTCTCACGGTGACATGCTTCACGTTCGCGCCCGTCTCCGCCGCGAGCTCCCACGTCCGCGCCGGCAACTCGATCTTCGCCCGCCGCACAAACTGCGCCTCCAACGCCGCCCGCAAATCGCCCGTCAACGTGGACACCCCGAACACATCCGCCGCCAGACAGACTTGCGGTCGTTCACCCCCGCGCGCTTCCCGGATGTCGCACATTTCCCCCCGCCAGAGCACCGCGGTTCCCACCTGCCAGCAGGCGGACATCCGCGGTCGACGCGATTGCCGCGCTCGCGCTCGCGCCAGCCAGTCCCGATGACGCTCGGCAAAGGCCACCGCCTCCCGCTCCGAACCCCGGATCGGTATCGTCACGGCAGCCACACCATCCCGCCGCAACGTGAGCCGGTACGAACGCGCGCGCGCGCTGCGTACAAACACCATGTCCGATGCCATCCCACTCGCCGCTGGATTGGTTTCTTTCACTCCACCGCCGTTGCTAGCCTCGCTCCCTCACGCCCGCCAGTTTTATTCGGCCCAAGCCCGCCCGCATGACTCCCGCCGGGCGTGCCGCTCTTCCTTACCCTCTCTCACCTCGGCCCCGCTGCCCGGACGCCAGCCGTAAACCAACAGTGACATTCTTCCCTAGTGCCCCGGCCCCGGGGACCTCGCGCCTCCTTCCGCGCCGCCTTGCCGCAGAAGTCTTGCGGCGGCGGAGATTATCCTGTCAGATCCGCACCCACTACCCGTGCCCCTCACCCCATCCAGTTGCTCCGCTGTTGGCCGCCGGTCGCGTGCCTTCACGTTGGTGGAGATCATGGTTGTGGTCGTCATCATCGGGATGCTCGCCGCCGCCGGCCTGCCCACCTACCGGCATATCACCATGCGGTCCAAGGCCACCGCCTTGGAAAACGACCTGCGCCAGTTTTCCACCGCCCTGATCACCTACAACCTGCAGAACGCCCGCTGGCCCGCCGATGGTGAGCCGCAGGTCGCTCCGCCGGAGGTGGCCTCCGCCCTCCCGTCCCGGTTTGCCGCCGTGACGCCCATCGGCGGGGTCTACAAATGGAACTTCGACGTCCCGGCCGACGGCGTGCCCGCCAAGGCGGCCATCATCGTCCAGACCATGGCCGGCATCCAGCCCGTCAGCGACGATGAGGCGTTGTTCCTGATGATCGACAAACAGATGGATGACGGCGTGCTCGAAACCGGCCTCATCCAGCTCGGCTCCACCAACTCGCTGGTCTTTGTCATCGAGCGATGAGTGCGACCTACCGCATCACCCTCGTCTATTTGACCGCCGACGCCTCGGCGCTCGCCCCGGCGTCGGAACGCCTGGAGGCCGGGAGCCATTCCCTCGAGGAAATCATCCGCTACGCCGAAAAACTGCTGCTGCTGGCTCCGACCGCCACTGGTTCCAAGATCGAGCCCGGCATCATCGTGCATCGCGGCGACCGCAGTTTCCGCATCGCCGCCCACCAGGGCCGCATCCGTCTGCACAAGAGCGTATCGCTCTTCGACGACTACTGGACGGCCGACATCCCCGCCGACCTGGCGCACCTGCCCCCCTTCCAAACCAGCGCCGCCGCTTCCTCGCGGCCCCTCGCGCGCAATCGCCCCGCGCCCAAATCCAACTCGCTCCGGTCCGTGGCCGAGGTCGCGGGCCTGTTCGCGGTGGCGGTCGTGCTCGTCGCCGTCGGCCTGCGCTTTGGCCTCCCCCAAAAGCGCCTGAGCGACGTGCCGCCCGACATCACCGTCGTGAACTCCGCCGCCGACCGTGCCTCCGTCTTCGCCACGATCGCGGGCAGTTACGCGACGGGCAAGGCCCCCGGCAACAGCCTCATCACCATCCAGCCCGACGGCCGCGTCCTCCTCTCCACCATTGGCAAGGACGGCAAGCCCACGCCTCCCCGCATTCAGGAACAGGCGCGCGCCGGCCGCCGCGGCGACATCGCCTGCGTGATCACTTCCTTCGGCATCATCGCCGGCATCGCGCCGCCCGATACGGTCAACGTCGGTCGCTTCCAGTACCAACGCGCCCCCGCCTCGCTCCTCGAGGCCGCCCCCGCCAGCTAGCCCGCGAGCGGTGCTTTTGCAGCCGTGGACGCTCGCGACGACATTTTCGGTGATGGCGCCCGCCCGGATGCCCGGATTTCGGGAGGGGCCGAGCTTGCTCGGTCCTTGCCCGGAAAGTCTCACAACCTGCCCCAGTTCCCGATCTTGAATTCCAGATTCTAGATTCCCGATTCCAGATCTAAAATCTCCGAGCCTGTCCACTGTCCACTGTCGACCGTTCGACCTGCTCAACCCAGGCGCTTGTAGAAAATAGCGTTCGCCGAGTAGGTCCCGTCCGGATCCGCCGCGTACTCCGGAATCCCGCCCACGTACACATAACCCAACCGCTTATAGAATCGCCGCGCGCCCGCCTCGCCTTCGCTGGTATCCAGGAACAACAACCGTCGCCCCCGCGCCGCCGCCTCCTTCTCCGCGCGCCGCATCAATTCCGAGCCAATGCCCCGCCCGCGATCCGACGCCAGCACCATCAACTTCTGCACCTCGGCGCGGTGCCTGCCATTGGCGCGCGACTCCAAGGCCACCTGCACGCTGCCGGCGAGCCGTCCGTCCTCCGCCCACGCCGCCACCACCAGCCTGGCTCCCGCACCCGCCTCCGCGGCCACTTTCTGCCAGTACGCGGAAACCTCCGCTTCGGGCAGCGGCAGGACAAAACCGATCGATGCGCCATGCTCGACCGCGTCACGGAGCAAGGCGGCGAATCCGGCGCCATGCCCCACGATCTCCTCCGCCATGATCACCTCGAGGCGCATGCCTAAAGCAAGACCAACCGCCAATCCAGGCTCCCGTCGTCACCCACATTCAGCCACGCGAAACTCGCCCGCGTCCCCGACCGCGGCCGGGTGATCGCCCCCGGGTTCAGCCAGCGCACACCTGTTTCGTTCATTTCGTCGCGGGCCACGTGCGTGTGGCCGTGCAACACGAATTCCGCGCCCGCCGGGGCCAGCCGCGGAGGAATGTGCACGAGGTGAAAACGGTGGCCGCCGCGCTCCAGGTTCAGGTGCATCGGCCACAACGTATGCCACTCGTTGTTGCCCAGCACCACCTGCATCGGCTTTCCCAGCGCTTCGATTTCCGCCAGGGTGCCCGGCTCGCACACGTCGCCGAGGTGCCAGATCTCATCCGCCTCCGCGAGCTGGCCGAGCAGCGTGGGAGGGATCCGGTCGTGCGTGTCGGCAACGACGGCGATTTTCATCGGCTCGCGACCTCCACCGCGGGCAGCGCCTCATAGGGTTCCTCCCGCAACTCCACGACCTGCCTTCCCGCGAGCAAGCGCCACCACACGCGCGCGTTCGCGGCCACCACCAGCAGCACCAGCACCATGAACGTGCCCGTCACCACGGCATCGATGTGGTTGTTCAGGATCTGCGTGTGCCACGTTTTCAATTCCGCCTCCGTGCCTCCCGCCGCCACCCGCGTCTCGATCCCGCGGGCAATCGCCAGGAAACCCACGGGCGCCGGACTGAATATCTTCATCCAGCCCGCCGTCATCGTCACGGCGAGCAGCCACGCCAGCGGCGCGAGCGTTACCCACAGGTAACGCACGCGCCCCATCTTGATCAGCACCGTCGTGCCCAGCGAAAGCGCGATGACCGCCAGCAACTGGTTCGCCACGCCGAAGATCGGCCACAGGGAATTGATGCCCCCCAGCGGGTCGACCACGCCCTGGTAAAGGAACCATCCCCAGGCCCCGACAAACAACAGCGTCGCCAGGGTGTTGCCCACGAAGGATCGCGTGTCGCCGAGCTTTTTCGAAAATATCCCGAGCAGATCCTGCACCAGGAACCGCCCCACGCGCGTCCCGGCATCGATCGTCGTGAGGATGAACAGGGCCTCGAACATGATCGCAAAGTGATACCACAGCGCCAGCGCGCCCTTGGAGCCCATCACCCCCGCGAACATCTGCGCCATGCCCACCGCAAAGGTGGGCGCGCCGCCCGTGCGCCCGATCATGGTCTTCTCCCCCATGTCCGCGGCGAGCGCCTCCATCTGCCCGGTGGTCACCGGGAAGCCCAGCGCCGTCACCTTTGCGGTTACCGCCGCCGCCTCGCCCTTCATGTTGATCGCAAAAAATTCACCCGGCTCCATCGCGCAGGCCGCGATGAGCGCCATCAGCCCCACCACCATCTCGGTCACCATCGCGCCATAACCCACGGTGCGGATGTGACTCTCGCGCATCAGCAGCTTCGGCGTCGTGCCCGACGCGATCAACGCGTGGAAGCCCGACACCGCCGCGCACGCGATCGTGATGAACACAAAGGGAAACCAGGGTCCCGCCACCACCGGGCCCGTGCCATCGATGAACTTCGTGATCGCGGGCATCTTCAATGTCGGCGCCAGCACCACGATCGCGATCCCCATCGCCGCCACCGTGCCGATCTTCATGAACGTGCTCAAATAGTCGCGCGGCGCGAGCAACAGCCACACCGGCAGGATCGAGGCGACGATGCCGTAACCCATGATCCACCACGCCAGCGTCGTCCCGCGCAGCGTCAGCCAGCCCTCGGCCGCCGTGCCGTGGATGAATTGCCCGCCCCACACCGCCCCCAGCAGCGCCACCACGCCGAACACGCTGATCCCCACCAGCCACCGCCCGCCGTGCCCGCCGTAGCGCAGGCCGCAGCCCATGACGACCGCGATGGGCATGGTCGCCGCGATCGTGAACAAGCCCCACGGGCTCTCCGCGAGCGCATTGACCACAACCAGCCCGAGCACCGCGAGCAGGATGATCATGATCGCCACGATGCTTACCAGCGCGACGATGCCCGCAAACGGGCCGACCTCGTCGCGCACCATTTGCCCGAGCGACCTCCCGCCCCGGCGCACCGAGCAGAACATGATCACACAATCATGCACCGCCCCGCCCAGCGTGGCGCCGATCAGCATCCAGAGCATGCCCGGCAAAAAACCGAATTGCGCCGCCAGCACCGGCCCCACCAGCGGCCCCGGCCCCGCGATCGCCGCGAAATGGTGCCCGAACACGATCCACTTGTTCGTCTGCACGAAATCCTTTCCATCCTCCTTCACCACCGCCGGCGTGGCCCTCAGCTCATCGAGCGTCAGCACCTTCGCCATCAGCCACGCGGAATGGAACCGGTACGACACCGCAAACACACACACCGCCGCCACCACGACCCACAACGCGCTCACCGGCTCCCCGCGCGACCAAGCCAGCACGCCAATTGCAGCGACGCCCGCCCCCACCACAAGCGTCCAGACAATCAATTTCAACCAGGCGGGGAATTTCATGGGCAACAGGCCCGCTTGATTAAGGACCCATCCCCGCGACTCCAAGAGGGAAATCGACCCCACCCCAGCTCTTCGTGTGGGCCGGGTGCCCTCACCCGGCATGTCCAAATAAGCTGTAAGCAATAAGCCCTAAGCTCTAAGCGAAGGCCGTCACCAAACATGCAGCTTTGGCCGCTGGGCTTCGCGCTTAAAGCCTACCTCACATTGTTTCCAATCCTCACACCCTTACCTCCTCACACCCTCGCCCTACTCCCTCACACCCTCGCCTTTTCCATGCCCGCCAACTTCTCCCTCGCCCACTTCGATGAAATCCCGCCCGTGCCGTGCCCCTGCGGGCAGTCGCGCCGGGCGTTCGTGACGCCCGACAATCCCGTCGCTTCGATCCACCTGGTCGACGCCAAAGTCGACACCCAGACACACTATCACAAGAAGCTCACCGAGATTTATCTCATCCTCGAGGGCGAGGGCCACATGGAACTCGACGGCGAACTCCACCCCGTCCGCCCCATGACGACCATCCTGATCAAGCCCGGCTGCCGCCACCGCATCATCGGCCAGATCAAGTTCGTCAACATCCCCGTCCCCACCTTCGACCCCCACGACGAATGGTTCGATTGATCGCCCCATCGTTCTCGTTCTCGTAATCCCAATCGTTCTCATCGAGCGTCCGTCCTCCCCCCGCGGTCCGGCGACAAGCGCCTACCCGACATTGGAGGGCCATGCGGGATGGGCTTTATGCCCCGACAAGAAATGCGCTCACCCCGTGGGTCGCCGCCTTGGGACGCCATATCCTCGGCGAAGGCGCCTGGTCGGCCGACCGCGATGGCGCACGATGTCCAAACCCGACCGCACTCCCGAATGCGTTTCCATTCACACCCGCCACCCTCTTCCTGCCCTCATCATTCGATCCTTCTGAATCCGGCCGGTTGAAAACCGGCCCTACTCCCGAACCCGCCCTACAATTTCCGAATCTTGATGCTCCGGAACCGCACGAGGTCCGCGTGATCCTGCAACAGGATCGACCCCTTCTCCGCCAAACCAAAACCGGGGATCGACGCATACTTGCTGCGCGCCACCCGCGCCTTGAAATCCTCCGAACCGCGCTCGTATTCCAGGACCTTGATGCCGTTCAGCCAGTGCGCAACGTGCCCTGACGGCGTGGCGACGATGCGCGCGTGGTTCCACTGGCCAGCCGTGGGCTTGATCGCCGCGCTGCCGGGCAGACTACCTCGCGGAATCAAATCGTAGAGCGAACCCGTCGTGCGGTTGCCGTCGACACCCTGCTTGGCGTCGGGATGCCTCTCGTCGTCGAGCAACTGAAACTCCAGGCCCAGCAGCTCACCCTTCGCGTCCGGGGCGACGAAATACTTGATGCCGCTGTTGCCGCCTTCGCTGACATGATACTCCAGCTGCAATTCAAAGGCCGCGAATTCCTCCGTGGTCACGATGCCGTTGGTGTTTGCCCCGGTGATGACGATCTCGCCGTCTGACACTTTCCAGCCGTCCGCCGGAAAACCCTCGGTCTTCGCCCCGCGCCAGCCCTGCGTGGTGCGGCCGTCCCACAACAACCGCCACCCCTGCGCACGCTCCGCCTCGGTGAGCGTGTTGGGCACGAAATTGCGCACGAACACCGCGTCCGGCGGCGATGGCTGCAGATCCGCCGTCTGCACGCGCAGGTTGCGCCAAAGGATGCGCCGCCCAGCCGCGTCCTTGTTGCCGATGCTGTGGACCTGCAACCCGAAGAATCCCTCCGCCGTCTGCGCATCGCTCACATGCGCCACCGGCTGGCCATTGATCCAGGTGCGAAACGAAGTCCCGATGGCCTCGATGCGCACGTGGTTCCACTCGCCATACCGGTAGGCTTTCTTCGCCGCGGGCGTCGTGTCGCCGGGGAAAAGCCATCCGCGGCGCGCCTCATCATAGATGCCGCCCGTCCAGGCGCGCGCTTCCGGATCGATCTCCATTTGGTAACCGTGCACTCGTCCGTCCATGTACTCCGGCGTGCTCAGCGCGCGAAACATGATGCCGCTGTTGCTCAGGCCCTCCTGCCTCACTTCGCATTCGAAGACGAAATCCCCGAACACCCGCTCGGTCACGAGGAAGCTGTTTGGCGATCCCGACACCAGTGCACCCACAATCGCCCCGTCCTCCACGGTGTAGGGCGCGGTGCCGTTGACCCGCTTCCATCCGGTCAGGTCCTTCCCGTTGAACAACGGCTCCCATGTCCCCGCCGCCAGGTGGGCGACCAAACCGAAAACCCAAAACGAAAACCGGAAACGTGAAGTAAGTCGGGACATGCCCGATTCCCTGACGCAAATGCCCCAACCCGCCAAGCCCGGAGCAGCTTGTGACAGGCAAGGCCCAGCCCTGCCCACCCATGCAGGGCCGTCGCTCTTCGACGTGCCTTTTCCGAGATCACCGCTATCTCCCAAACCGGCACGTCGACAAGCGACGGCCCTACAACCTCAGGCCTCGATCACCCGCGCCCCCGCCCGAACGCGCCGAGAATCGAATATCCATTTGCTGGGGGCGGTGGCTCGCTCACGCCACGCCTGCTACTCGGCCCTTGTTCCTTGTCACTTCGCCTCAATCACCCGCGCGCCATCCCCCACTTGCAGGTGGATGATCTCCGGATGCGAACCCGACTGCGCGGCAATCGCCTCCGCATCGGCCGACGTGAACGCCTCGTGCGTCAACGCCATCACTGCGCCGCCGAAACCGCCGCCGGTCAACCGCGCGCCCAACACGGCCGGATGTTTCTCCAACAAATCGACCAGCCGATCCAACGCCGGCGTGCTGTTCTCAAAGAGATGCTGCGAGCTGCGATGCGACGCCGTGAGCAAGCGTCCCGCCTCGGCCAAATCCCCCGCCGCCAGCGCCGCCACCATCGCGTGCACGCGCGCGTGCTCCTCCACGACGTGCCGGGCGCGCTTCGCGACAACCGGGTTCAACCGCGCCACCAGCGGAGCCAGTTGCTCCGGTGTCAGATCCGCCAGCAATTGCACGCCGAGCGCCTGAGCCGCCTCCTGACACTCCCGATGCCGGGTCTCATACAGGCCGTCCACGAGCGCGTGCTTCTCCTTCGTGTTGAAAATCCAAAGATGCGTCCCCGCCGGCAGCGGCACGCGCGAAAAAACCGGTCCGCGGCAATCGATGTGCACCAGCATGCCCGACCGGCCAAAGGCACTCGTGCCCTGGTCCAGGATCCCGCACGGCACGCCGACATATTTGTTCTCCGCATGACGTCCCAGCTTGGCCAGTTCCTCGGGCGCGATCGCCGGCGCGCCGGCCAGCTTCAGCAACGCCAGCGCCGTCGACAGCTCGAGCGCCGCGCTGCTGCTCAACCCCGCGCCCGGCGGAAGATCGGAATCAACGAGCAGATCGAAGCCCGCCGGCCGCGGCAGCTTGAAGTCGCCCAGCGCACGCCAGACCCCCAGCGGATAATTCGCCCACGCCTCGGCGCCGGTCATCCGCGCTTCCGGCACCGCGGCCAAGTCGATCTCCGCCCCGCCATCCGTGCTGCGCAGGCGAAACCGTCCGCCCGCATTTGGCGCCACCGCGACCGTGATCGAACGGTCAATCGCCGCCCCGAGCACCGCCCCGCCGTTGTAGTCGGTGTGATTGCCAATGAACTCCACCCGCCCGGGCGCCCGGGCGATGACCGCGGGCGTGGTCCCGAACTCCTGCTGGAAACGCTGCGCAAGTGGATGAGACATCCCGCTAGTGCATCCCCCCGACGATTCCCCTGTCGAGCAAACAAATCCCCGCCTCCGTCCCTCGCCCTTTTATGTAGGAGCCTGTTTACAGGCGATCAGCACCCGCGCCGACCACGAGCGCCCCCTTCGCCTGTAAACAGGCTCCTACATCCAGTCCCATCCTCACACCCTCACACCCTCACCTCCTCACACCCTCGTCTTTCCTATCCCTCACCTCCTCACACCCTCGTCTTTCCCCTCACCCCTTCGGCACTTTCCGATACCGCTGCGGCGAACAACCCATCACGCGCCGAAAACACCGCGTGAAATAATACGGGTCCTCATACCCGCACGCCGCCGCGACCTCCGCCACCGTGAGCCGCGTCGTGGCCAGCAGACGGGCCGCCTGCGCCACGCGCTGCCGGATCAGGAAATCGATCGGCGCAAAACCCGTCAGCTCGCGGAAGTGCGCGCAATAATGCGTCACCGACATGCCCGCTCCCGTCGCCAACTCCTCCAACCGATGCGGTCGCAACCAGTCCTGCCGCAACGCCTCCACCGACGCCGCCACACGCTCGCGCGCCGTGCGAACACCATGCCGCTCCACCAGGATCTCCCCGATCTTGCACAGCGAAACCCGCAAGGCCGCCGCCGCCGCCAGCTGATGCCGCAGCGCGAGCCCCCGCTCCAACCGCGCATACACGCGATCCAGCGCCACCTCGTCCACATTGTCCGGCGGCAACCGGAAAATCATGTCATCCACCCCCGCGCACGACCGGATGAACTCCCGCCAAGGCGCCACCTCCTCGCCGGCGAAGTGCACCCACGCAATGCTCCAGGGATCGTCCGCCGTCCCATAGGCGTGCGGCGTCCCCGCCGGCAACCACACCACGTCCCCCGCCTGCACCGCGCGCTGCCCATCCTCCACCCGACACCACCCCGCGCCTTTCAGGCAAAGGATCATCAAGGTCGTGCCAACGCCCTGCGGCCGCTCAACCAGGTGGTCCTTCGCCGACGGGAAATACCCCGCGTCCGTCACATGCAACCCGCGCAACAACGCATGCCGCCGCGCCTCCACGCGCATCGGCTCCGGCAGCACGATCATGTGCTGCCCGGCAAAGCCATCGCGTCGAGAGGCTGATTTCACCATGTCGAGTGCAGGATCGTGCAGGTTTTCCGTCATCCTGTCCATTGTTCATCCTTCGAGCGTGCTGTAGGATCGTCCCACCCCTCCATGCCCTCCCCTGTCACCGTCCGCCGGGAAACCGTCACGCTTCCCACCTACGAGCCGCATCGACCCGACCCGAATCCGATGTTCCTGGAGAAACGCGTTTACCAGGGATCCAGCGGCCGCGTCTATCCCCTCCCCTGCACCGACCGCATCGCCGCGACGCCCAGGCCCCGCGCGTGGCAAGCCGTGTTCCTCGAGAACGAATACCTCCTGGTGGTGCTCCTCCCCGAGCTCGGCGGCCGCATCCACCGGATCCTCGACAAGACCAACCGCTACGACGCGATCTACCACCAACGGGTGATCAAGCCCGCCCTCGTGAGCCTCGCCGGCCCATGGTGCAGCGGCGGCATCGAGTTCAACTGGCCGCAACATCACCGTCCCTCGACGTTCATGCCCACCGACGTGGCCATCGAGCGCCACCCCGACGGCTCGGCCACCGTGTGGATGAGCGAACACGATCCCTTGGCGCGCATGAAAGGCATGCACGGCGTCCGCCTGCACCCCGGCCGCTCCCAGGTGGAACTCCGCGCGCGCATCCACAACCGCACGCCCGACGCGCAAACCTTCCTCTGGTGGGCCAACGTCGCCACCCGCGTGCACGAGGGTTACCAGTCGTTCTTCCCGCCCGACACCACGCACGTCGCCGACCACGCGAAGCGCGCCACCGCCACCTTCCCCCACGCGACCGGCCACTACTACGGCGTCGACTACGGCGCGCGCGGCCGCGACGGCATTCCTCCGGGCGAACTCCCCTCCCGCTACCTCCCACCCCACGCGACCGCCTCTAAAACCTGGAGCCGGGGCGCCCTCGCCCCGGTTTCCGCCGCCCCCGCCCCGGTTTCCTCTTCCGAGCGTTCGCCGCGAAACGCCCCCACCCCGGTTTCAGCCACGTCCCCCATCCCTCCTTACCGCCCCGACGACCTCTCCTGGTACGCCAACATTCCCGTGCCCACGTCCTACATGGCGATGGGTTCCTCCGAGGATTTTTGCGGCGGCTACGATCACAAGGCCCGCGCCGGCCTGATCCACGTCGCGAATCATCACATTTCCCCGGGCAAGAAACAGTGGACCTGGGGCAATCATGAGTTCGGCTACGCGTGGGATCGCAACCTCACCGACCCCGACGAAAACGGCGAGTATGCCCCCTACATCGAGTTGATGGCCGGAGTCTACACCGACAACCAGCCCGACTTCTCCCACCTCCAACCCGGCGAAACCCGCACCTGGAGCCAGTTCTGGTACCCATTCCGCGACATCGGCCCGGCCGTGCAGGCCAACGAAAACGCCGCCCTCAGCCTCGCGTTCGAAAAGGGCGTCATCCGCGTGGGCGTCGCCGTCACCGCCGCTCATCCCTCGGCCCGCGTGGAATTGCTGCACCGCGGCCAACGCGTCCGCACGTGGAAACAGGATCTCGCCCCCGATCGCCCCGGCCTGTTCACGCATCGTCCATCCGGACGCCTCCGCTCGCCCGACTTCTCCGTGTGTGTGAAGACCGCATCCGGCCAAACCCTGCTCACCTACGCGCCCAAGGCCGCATCGCACGCCCCCAACTGGAGCCGGGCCGCCAACTGGAGCCGGGGCGCCCTCGCCCCGGTATCCGCCCCCGCGCCCGCCACCGAACCCGCCGCGCCGCAAGACATCGAATCCAGCGACGAGCTCTTCGTGACCGGTCTTCACCTCGAGCAATATCGTCACGCCACCCGCATGCCCGAGACCTACTGGCGCGAGGCCCTGCGCCGCGACCCCGGCGACTCCCGCTGCAATCTCGCGCTCGGCCGGTGGCACCTACGACGCGGCGAATTCGACGCGGCGGAAAAACACCTTCGCGCCAGCGTCGCCCGCCTCGTCTCCCTCAATCCCAATCCCGCCGACGGCGAGGCCCATTACCAACTCGGTCTCTGCCTGCGTCATCGTTTCTTCGCCGCCGGTCCTCACTCCCCCACCACGCCACCCGACCTCGCCCCCGACGCCCTGCTCACCGAGGCCTACGCTGCGTTCTACAAGGCCACCTGGAACCAAGCCTGGCAGGCCGCGAGCTACCATGCGCTCGCCGAGATCGATTGCCTCCGCGCCGACTGGGCGCAGGCCCGCGATCATCTCAACCGGTCGCTCCGTCTCGACACCGACAACCTGCGCGCGCGAAACCTCCTCGTCATCGTCCTGCGGCGCCTGAACCACGCGCGCGAGGCCAACGCCGTGCTCGCCGAAACCCTTCGCCTCGACCCGCTCGACTGGTGGGCCCTCCACCTTTCCGGCCGTCCGCTCACCTGCGACAACCAGGTGCGCCTCGACCTCGCCCACGATTGCGCCCGCGCCGGCTTGTTCGCGGACGGACTCGCCCTCCTCGCCCGCGCCGCCCCGGCCTCGCCGGATCGGCCCGACGGCTCGCTCGGCACCGAGCCGCAGATTCATTACCTGCGCGCGTGGCTCGCGCATTGGCAAAGCCACCGAGACACGCGCCGCGACCAGCGTCTCGCGCGCACCGCGCGCCAACACCTGCGCGCCGCCGCCCGCGCCAACCCGGACTATTGCTTTCCGGCCCGCGTCGAGGACATCGCCGTCCTCACCTTTGCCCGGCACGCGAATCCCCGCGACGCCCGCGCCCCCTTCTATTTGGGCAATCTCCTCTACGACCGCCGCCGGCATCGGGAAGCCATCGCCTGCTGGGAGCAATCAGTCCGCCTCGCCCCGCGCTTCGCCATGGCCTGGCGCAACCTCGGCATCGCCTATCACAACGTCCTCGCCGACCCGCGCCGCGCCCGCACCGCCTACGAGCGCGCCGTCGCCGCCGACCCGCACAGCGCGCGCTACCTCTACGAGCGCGACCAATTGTGGAAGCGCCTCCGCGTGCCGCCCGCCCGGCGTCTGGCGGCTTTGCGCAAATCGCCCCGGCTCCTCGCCGAACGCGACGACCTGTCCGTCGAGTACTGCGCCCTCTGCAATCAAACCGGACGCCCCCGCGACGCGCTCGCGATCCTTGCCACGCGCCGCTTCCAACCGTGGGAAGGCGGCGAGGGCCAGGTGCTCGGCCAACATGTCCGCACCCATCTCACCCTCGGCCGCCAGGCGCTCGAATCCGGCGACGCGGCCACCGCGGTCGACTGGTTCGAGCGGGCGCTCGCCGTGCCCGAAAATCTCGGCGAGGCGCGCCACCCGCTGGCCAACGCCAGCGACATCCACTTCTGGCTCGGACAGGCACACGACGCCCTCGGCCACGCCGACCTCGCGCGCCGTCACTGGACGATTGCCGCCGAGTTCAAGGGCGATTTCCAGGACATGAGCGTCCGCACTTTTTCCGAGATGACCTGGTTTTCCGCCCAGGCGCTCCGCCAACTCGGCCGCGATCGCGAGGCGCGCCAACTCCTGCGCGCGCTGCTCATTTATGCGCGCCGCCTCGCGCGCACGAAGGCCACGATCGACTACTTCGCGACCTCGCTGCCCACGATGCTGCTGTTCAACGACGACCTGCAGGCCCGGCAAACCACCACCGCGCTCCTCCTCGAAGCCCAGGCCCTCCTCGGCCTCGGCCAAACCGCCTCCGGTCGCACCCGCCTGCGCGAAGTCCTCCGCCGCGACCCCAGCCACCCCCTCGCCGCCGACCTCCTGCGCTCCCCGTAGGACCCATCTCGCCCCGTCTTGCGGTAGGGCCGAGCTTTGCGCGGTCCGTCGCGGCCCCCGCCGGTAGGGGCCGAGCTTGCTCGGTCCTCTGGAAAGCAACGCCGCCGCAACGCTGAAGAGCACAAAACATACCCGCCACCGTCATCCTGAGCAGAGCGAAGGATCCAAGGGAAAGGACGGACCTGCGCCGACTCCGTGGATCCTTCACTCCGTTCAGGATGACCGCGGGGGAGAGGCCTTCGCCGGAATATTGCAGTTCGATGGAGGGGCGCGGCTTGACCGAGCCCTTTTCTCGCTGCGGGAACCGAGGGCGTGGACGAGCCACACCCCTACAACCGAACCCTTCGACCGCGCACCGCGCTCACCGCTTTGGAGCGTACAAAATATACCCGCCACCGTCATCCTGAGCGGAGCGAAGGATCCAAGGGAAAGGACGGGCGTGCGCCGACTCCGTGGATCCTTCACCGCGTTCAGGATGACCGCGGGGGAGAGGCCTTCGCCGGAAGATTGCAGTTCGATGTAGGGGCGCGGCTTGACCGCGCCCTTTTCTCGCTGCGGGAAACAAGGGCGTGGACGAGCCACGCCCCTACAACCGAACCGTTCGACCGCGCACCGCGCTTGACCGCTTTGGAGCGTACAAAACATACCCGCCACCGTCATCCTGAGCAGAGCGAAGGATCCAAGGGAAAGGATGGACGTGCAATCCCAGGACCGAGCAAGCTCGGCCCCTACCAACCGGCCCCTACCGCCACGAAGCTCACCTCCGCACCCACAACACCGGTTGCGTCACCGCCATATTTCTCCGCACCTCGGCGTTCTGCGGATCCGGCTCCAGCCGCCGCCACAATTCCAGATACTCCGGGCGTCCCAGCCGATAGCCGGCAAACAACAACGCCGGCTGGCGCACCGGCCATTCCTCGAAATGCGCGATGTCCTTCGCGAACGGCCAGGCCGCGCGATCCGCCAGATACGGATAAAGAAATCCCACCGCCCGCGCCACGCTTCGCCCATCGGGCAACTCGTGCGCCCATAGATTGTTTCCCGGCGTCGACAGGACTTCCGTCAGCAGGGCCACGTTATCGAGCTGGAAGATTGAATAACCGTACGGCTTGGTTCGCGCCAGCTCGCGCGGAAAACTCCCATCGGGCGCGAGCTGGTCCGGCAGCAACACCTCGAGAAAAACCCGCCTCGCCTCCGCGAGGTCGGCTTCACGCCCCGTATAACGCGCAAACACCGCGACCTGCAGCCAGTACGCCACGCTGTGATTGTTCCTCGTCGCCGCCTCCTCGAGCCCGTTCGGGTGCGTGCGCATCCACTGCAGATAATGCGTGAACCACCCCCGCACCCCGTCGAGCGTCGCGGCGGATACTCCCGGCGCCCCTTCGATCGCCGCCGCCGCCAGCGCGACCTCCGCCAGGTGCAACGTGTCGATGATCCCAATCCCCCGCCCCGGTGACACGCCCGGGATCGCCTGCGCAAAACGCAGGTGCGGGTTCATGCGCGTTTCCGGCGCGACGAAAAACACCTCGAGCCATTCCGCCGCGCGTCGCGCATGCCGCGCATCACCTGACACCACATACGCCGCCGCGAGCGTGGCCACCGCATCGCGCATCTCGCGCATCAGCCGACGGTGGTCGTCGAAGTTCCCCGGGTTGCTCTCCCCATCCCGCCGCACATAGGGCAGGCCGTCCGCCTTCGCCGGATCCGGCCACCAATAATCGCCCATCGAGAGATAGTCCCCCGGGCCCACCCCCGCGCCCGCCGCAAAGGCCGGTAGCGCCGCCGACCGCAACGACACCGGCCGCGCCTCCATCGCCGAAGCCGTCAACCGCGTCACGCGTTTCCGCTCCATCTCGCGAAGATCATCGAGCAGCACATCCGCCCGCCCCCAGCCCGCAGTCGCGACCGTCAAAGCCACGACCTTCAAGATCACGCCCTGCAATCGACAAACCCGCCATCCGCGCTCCCGCTTTCCAAATAAAATAGCCACGCCCCGCATTCAACCCCCGGGCGCCATCGCGTAAACCCAATTCCCCCATCGCGCGTTCTCGTGGGGGCCGAGTTCGCTCGGTCCGCGGAGCGCGCACGCGTCCTCTTTTGTGGGCCGGGTGCCCCCATCCGGTACCCGTCACGGGCTCCCAACCCCCCGCGCAAAGCTCACCGCTCGTGCATAAGCGGTAAGCGCCAAGCAATGGCACGAAGCCTGGCTCCCAGCTCAGCGCTCAAAGGTCACGGCTCGTCCCCCACCCTCGCC
>JAEZDN010000040.1 GCA_023433275.1 Verrucomicrobiota bacterium | reverse complement strand
ATGAGGCCGACATTCACGGTCTGGCTGCCGGAGGCGGCACGGATGAACGAAGGCGCGGCCACGAGCATCGCGCCGAGCTTGGCGCCGGTGGAGAGGAAGTCGCGGCGGGTGAAGGAGGGAAAGGAGGAGGGGGTCTCAGGCATGGCGGAAAAGTCAGGCCAAAAAAGGCGGATTAGACACAGGGGACACAGAGGAACAAACCACGGAACGCACGGAATACACTGAAGCCGGAAGACAGGCCACAGAAGGCGCAAAAGGAATCATCACTTGGGTCCCTTTGCGATTCCTGTGCATCTTGTGGCCGAGTTCCGGTCAGTTCCTGTCGGACCAGACGGCGAGGCGGTCGTGGCGGACGAGAACGAGGGCGCCGGCGATCAGGCCGACATGGATGGCGAGCCAGGCGACACCCTCGGCTTCCTGGACGGCCATGAGGCCGAAGGAGAGGCCGACGTAGAGCAGGCCGGTGAGGATCAGGGAGCAGCGGGTGCGGATGCCGAGCAGGAGGGTGACGCCGAGCACGATGAGCAGGTAGCCCAGCGAGATCGCGAAGCTCTTGGTCATCCACAGCGGCATGAACGAGGCGCCGGTGATGCCCGAGGCCATGCGGGACATGTTCGCGTAGTAGGCCTCGAAGGAATACTTGCCGCCGGATTCAAACTTCTCGATGCCGGCCATCAGGGTGCGCAGACCCAGGAAAAGCCGCAGCAGGAGAAAGGCGGCGGTGTATTCGTTGCAGAGGCGCGCGGGGGCGGGAGTGGGGGTGGAGGATTCGCTCATGGTTTAAATGGGTTGTCGGTTCAGACGCCGAAGCCGGGGCGGTAGGTCTTGGTGAGGTATTGGTTGGCCTCGGGAAGGTTGGTGATCTTCATCGCGGCGGCGTCGTAGTCGATGGGACGGCGGGCACGGACGGCGACGTTGCTGAGCAGGACGGTTTCCGTGACCTGGGCGGCGTATTCGAAATTGGCGCCGGCGGGCGTGCCGCCCTTGCAGGCGCGGACCCATTCGGCGAAGTGGCCGCCCTCGACGCGGGGGAGGGTCTTGGCGGGCAGGTTTTTCGCGAGGGCCTGGCGCTTGACCTCGGGGATGATGCGGGCGCTCGCGTAGTAGGTGTCGGTGAAGACGGTGGCCTTGCTGCCGACGACGAGGGTGCCGTTGGGCTCGAGTTTCCGGGTGGCCTCGAGGTCGTCGGGCAGGAGCGGCATGAGACCGCCGTCGTACCAGGTCCACTTGAGGGCGGGCAGATTGCCGCGCGCGGGGAAGTGGTAGGTGACGACCGACGCGGTGGGCGGGCTTTGCGTGGTCTGGCGGGCGCTGATGGCCTCGACGCGGGTGGGCTGGGTGAGTTCGAGGGCCCAGTAGGCGCCGTCCATGATGTGGCAGCCCATGTCACCGAGGGCGCCGGTGCCGAAATCCCAGTAGCCGCGCCAGTTGAAGGGGACGTAGGCGGGATCGTATTCGCGCATGGCGGCGACGCCGAGCCAGAGGTCCCAGTCGAGGGTGGAGGGGACCACGGGCATCATCTTGCTGTGGTCGGGCATGTTCACGCCCTGCGGCCAGATCGGGCGGTCGGTCCAGCTGTGGAGTTCGCGGACCTCGCCGAGGATCCCGGCCTGGTGCCATTCCTTGAGAAGGCGCATGCCCTCGTTGGCGTGGCCCTGGTTGCCCATCTGGGTGGCGACCTTCTTCTCGCGGGCGAGTTTGTCGAGCTGGCGCGCCTCGGCGACGGTGTGGGTGAGGGGTTTCTCGACGAACACGTGTTTGCCGAGGGAGAGGGCGGCCATCGCGATCGGGAAATGCATGTGGTCCGGCGTGGACACAGTGACGGCGTCGATCTGGTTGCCGAGCTGCTCGAGCATTTTCCGATAATCGCGGAAGCGCGGCACGTTGGGAAATTCCTCGTAGGTGCGGGCGGCGCGGGCGTCGTCGACGTCGCAGAAGGCGACGAAGTTCTCGGATTTCAGGCCCTGCACGGCGTCCCACCCGCGGCCGCCGACGCCGACGCAGGCGATGTTCAGCTTATTGTTGGCGCCCTGGGCGCGCAGGATGGATGGAAAAGCGAGGGCGGCGGAAGCGAGCGAGGTCGTCTTGAGGAAATCGCGCCGGGAGAACGAGGGGTTTTTCATGGGGAGGAACAGGCGGAGTTGGAGACAGGGCAAAGCCCGTCGGGGAAGGCGCAACGGTAGTGATGGGGACCGATGAGCGCCAAGAGCGAAAATCGGCTCCGGAACTTTCGCCGGACAAAAATGCGCGGGGTCTGGGCGGTGGCGAGACGCGGGCCTGGCAAGGGTGAACCGGCGCCGATGCCGGATCGCGCCCGCTGGAGGAACGCGTTCGCAGGGGAATACGGACGTTCGCGCCGTGAAGTGAACCGTCTCGCGGCGGACACCAATCGTGATTTAGGGATCGGTAATGTTTTCTGCTGGGGCCAAGTGGGGAGGGTAATACTTTTCGTATCAGCCTCGATCCGCGTGGATCCGCGCCATCCGCGGAAACTCTTAATCCACGGAATCAGCGAGGGGAATGATGGGCGCGCAGAGACGCAGAGGCGCAGGGACCGAGATAGGCCGAGCAGAGGCGGATTCCAACGTGTAAGGCGCGTGGCTCGTCCACGCCCTTGTTTCCG
>JAEZDN010000138.1 GCA_023433275.1 Verrucomicrobiota bacterium | reverse complement strand
GCGCGCTTGATGGTCTTGTCGTCGACGTCGGTGAGGTTGCGGACGTGTTTCACCTTGCCGGGCTGCTCGAGCTCGAGGAGGCGGCGGATGACGTCATTGATGACAAAGGTGCGGAAATTGCCGATGTGCGCGGCGGCGTAAACGGTGGGGCCGCAATTGTAGAAGCGGTAAACGCCATCCGGGTGGGAGGGGGCAAGGGGCTTTAACTTTCGCTCGAGCGAATCGTAAAGTTGGATCGGCATTGGGGGTTGGCTCAAAAGGCGCAAAAGACCCGTGGTTTCAACTCCGGATTCGCTTGCGGCCAGGTGGTTGGAGTGGTCGTGAAGCCCGGCGCGCGAGGGGGGCGCTTCAGGGAATTAGTGGTCCGGAGTAGCGCTAAACTCGAACTGTTCGCGGGCGAAAGTTTGGCGTGAAATAGCGTTCAGGTATGCTTTAGTGGTGTTTTCAACGCCATGGCCAAGACCCCAAAACTGGAACTCGCGCATCGTCCCCGCCGGCTTCGCCGCCAACCCAGCCGCCGCGCGCTCGTGGCTGAGACTGTGCTGCGGGTGGAGGACCTGATCGCGCCGCTTTTCGTGGTGGAAGGGAAGGGCCGGCCCGAACCGATCGCCTCCATGCCCGGGGTTTTCCGGCTGAGCATCGAAGACCTGGTGAAGGAATGCCGTGAATTGCACCGGCTCGGCGTGCCCGCAGTGGCGCTGTTTCCCAAGCTGGGGACGAAACTCAAGGACGAGGAGGGTACGGAAGCCCTGAATCCGGACACGCTCGTGCTGCGCGCCGTGCGCGCCGTGCGGAAAGCGGTGCCTGACCTGGCGATCATCACCGATGTCGCGCTCGATCCCTACACCAGCCACGGCCACGATGGCGTGCTGAACGAGTCTGGCGACGACGTGGACAACGATCGCACGGTGTCGATTCTCGGCCGGATGGCCGTGCTCCAGGCCGAAGCCGGCGTCGACTTTGTCGCTCCTTCCGACATGATGGACGGCCGGGTCGGCGCGATCCGCCGGGCGCTCGAGGCGGCGGGTTTCAGCGACACCGGGATCCTGGCTTATTCGGCGAAGTACAATTCGGCGTATTACGGACCGTTCCGGGATGCGGTGGGCAGCGCGCAGGCCGCGGGCACGCGGCTGTTGAGCAAGGCGACCTACCAGATGAACCCGGCCAACCGGCGCGAGGCGGTTCGCGAGGTGCAACTCGACGTGGCGGAAGGCGCCGACATCGTGATGGTGAAGCCCGCGGGTGCCTACCTCGACATCATCCGCGAAGTGCGCAACGCCACGCGCACCCCGGTCGCGGCGTACCAGGTTTCCGGCGAGTATGCCCAGATCCACGCCGCCGCCCGGTTGGGCTGGCTTGACCTCGCGCGCTGCCGCGACGAGTCACTGCTCGCCATCAAGCGGGCCGGTGCCGACATGATCCTGACTTATTTTGCCAAGGAAGTGGCAAAGTCGCTCCGCTGAGCTTTTATCAACCCCATGAAAGTCACCCCCGAAATGCGTACCTCCCCCGACCTCACCTCCCGCCGCCGCTTCATCACCTCATCGCTGGCCGCCGGCGCGGCGCTCGCGCTCGTGCCTTCCCGCCTCGTCCGCGCGGCAGAGACGGCCCCGGAGGGGCGCAAGCTGAAGGTGGCGTTCGTGGGCATCGGATTCCGGGGGCTGGATCTGGTGAAGACGTTCCGCGACACGGGGTTGATCGAGACGGTGGCGATGTGCGACGTGGACCTGATGGCCGAGCACACCGCGGAGGCGCGCGGGATTTTCCCGGACGCCCGCCTGTTCCAGGATTTTCGCGAGATGTTCGAGAAGGCGGGTGACTCCTTTGAAGCGGTCATCATCGCGACGCCGGATTTCACGCATTTCGTCGTCGCCATGCACGCGATGCGCGCGGGCAAGCACGTCTATGTGGAGAAGCCGCTGGCGCACACCTTCGCCGAGGTTGAGATGCTCATGGCGCAGGCGGCAAAGAGCGGCGTCGTGACCCAGATGGGCAACCAGGGCCACTCCGGCAACAACTACCACCAGTTCAAGGCGTGGAAGGAAGCCGGCATCGTTGCCGACGTGACCCGGGTTGACATGTTCATGAATTCACCGCGCCGCTGGCACGGTTGGGAGGTGACGGGTTTTGACTCGGGGCATCAGACGCCCCCGACGATCGATTGGGAATTGTGGAACGCCAACAAGCCGTTTCACCCGTACAGTCCGCGGCTGCACCCGGGCAACTGGCGCGGCTGGTTCGCCTACGGCAATGGCGCCTTCGGTGACTGGGGCCCGCACATCCTGGATACGTGCCACCGGTTCCTCGAGTTGGGCCTGCCGCACACGATCGAGGCGGTGAAGCGGGACGGTCCCAACGATTTCATCTTTCCGCAGGCCACGACCATTCGGTTCGATTTTGCTGCGCGCGGCGCCATGCCTCCGGTGGAGGTGTTTTGGTATGACGGCGTGAAAAATCAGCCTCCGCTGCCGCCGGAGCTGGGCACGGCGACGCCGTTCACGCAGAAGAACGGCAAGTTCATCTACAGCAAAAAGCTGACCTTCCTCGGTGGCACCCATGGCGACACGCTGCGCATCGTGCCGGAGGAAAAGATGCGTGAAATGGGACCGACGTTGCCGCGCATCAAGGGCGGCTTCTCGGATCACTTCCAGAACTTCGCCCTCGCGTGCCTTGGCCGGGAGGAGACGAAGTCGCCGTTCCATGTTTCCGGACCGTTGTCGCAGGTGTTCATTCTCGGCGTCATCGCCCAGCGTCTCGGCGGCAAGCTGGAGTTCGACCCGTTGACGAAGCGCTTCAAGAACAACAGCCGCGCCAACGAACTGCTTACCATGGCGCCGCCGCGCGCCGGCTGGGAGCATTACTATCGGGCATAGACCTCGGCGGTCGGATCGGGCCCGCGGCAGGTCCGCGGGGCCCGCGCCTTCGCCACGAGGCGGCACTCAGCCGGAAACAGGCAGTTGGATCCAGGGGCGCGGCTTGGACCGCGCCCTTTCCTTGCTGCGGGAACCGAGGGCGTGGACGCCCCACGCCCCTGCAACGGAACAGTTCGACCGCGCCCACTTCGGAATCGAGCTCCAACTGCAGGGTTCCGGCTCAGGTGCCGAGGGAAGTGCGATATTGCCGCGAAACGCGCTTCGTGACGGAGCAAAGCGTTTCCCAAGGGATGGTGTCGGCCCAGGCGCTGAACTCCGTGATCGATATTTCCGCCGAACCCTGGCGGCCCACGAGCACGACCGGATCGCCGCACTCGATGCGGCCCGCGAGGTCCGTCACGTCCACCATGGTTTGATCCATCGTGATGCGGCCGAGCACCGGACACCGCTGCCCGTTGATGAGAACCTGGGCTCGTGGGCCGCTGGAGCGGGCGAGACCGTCGCCGTAGCCGGCCGTGAGCACGGCCACGCGCGAGGGCCGCGTCAGGCGCAGGGTTCGGCCATAACTGATGCCCGTGCCGGCGGGCAGCGATTTCACGAGTCCGACCCGGGTGTGGAAGCTGAAGACCGGCTCCGGACGGACCCGTGCCAGCATGGAGTGCGGGTGGGGGAGGATGCCAAATTGGAGCAGGCCAACCCGCACGGCGTTGAAACCGCCGTCGCCGGGCGTCGTTTCGAGCCCGGCGCTGTTGTCGGCGTGAACATACAGGTTGCGGGCGTCGAAATCCGAAAACGAGGCGAGGGTGCGCAGGAAGATCCGGCGCTGCTCAGCCGTGAATTCAGGATCCTCGTCGGCGCTGGAGAAATGCGTGAAGACGCCGGCCAGGCGCAGCCCCGGCGAGGACTTGATGGCGTCGTGCAGCGCGCCGGCCTCGGTGTGCCACACGCCGAGCCGGCCCATGCCGGTGTCGATCTTCAAGTGGACCGCGATGGGTTTGCCGCTCGCGCGGCCGATCGCATCGAACCGCCGCGCCTCCGCCAGCGACGAAACGGTGGCGGCGAGGTCGAACTCCGCGAGGTAGCGATCCTCATCCGGCAACACGGGACTGAGCAAGAGGACCGGCCAATCGGTGCTGAGTTCGCGGATGGTCATGGCCTCGGCGGTGTTCGCGACGGCGAACAAGTCGGCGCCGGCATGCATGAGCCGGGCCGCCACCTGCGGCAGGCCATGGCCGTACGCGTCGGCCTTCACGACCGCCACATAGCGGATTCCCGCCGGCAGGGTGGCGCGGATGTGCTTCAGGTTGCGCTCGAGGGCGGCGAGATCGATCTCGACCCAGCAGCGGCGGGGCAATTGGGCGGACGAAGTCATCGGGGCCGGGCGGTCTCGGCGCTGTGCGGTTGCGCGGACCATTTGCGGTAGTCCGGCGCGTGGGTGGCCAGGACATCGGGCTGGTCCACGGGTTCGAAGGACAACACATCCCCGGCGGCATCAAACAGCCGCGGGAGCTCGTAACTTATCCCGGTGACATGAGCAGGCGGACGCGACCACACCCGAAAGTCGGCCGGCGTCAGCAGTTCGCCTCCCGGCAGCTCGGCGGTGGCGCGGCGCTCGAGCGGCGCCAGCTGGCCGGAGGCATCGAGGGACTGGACGTGCCAGCTCTCGCGCCGTGCGTCGGCGATGAAGGTTATTGCCCGGGGGGCGCGGCGCCATTCCGCGATGCCGGCCAGCGCGAGGCTTTGGTACCGGAAGACCGGCCGCGGTTTCAGGGCGATCCACGTGCGCAAGGCCATTGCGATCGTGCGCGTGCCGAGCATCGAACCGGGCCCCTCGCAAAAAAGGAAAGCACCGATATCCTCGAGCCCGATCCCGGCGCGGGGGAGCAATTCCTCAATGGCGAGAAAGAGGCCGCGCCCGGCCTCGTCGGGGTGCCGCGTCCAGAGGGCCGGGGACCCGGCGCTCTGGAGGCCGACCTGCACCTGTTGCGACACGGCGTCGAGCACGAGGATACGGCCGTGGCGCGCAAGGAGTTGGGTGAGGTCCGGCATGGAGGAGGCGAGCTTGGGTGATTGGGCAATGAAATCCAAGGGGGATCGCGGCCTGCCACCGCCGAAAGAGGCCTTGACCGGCCCGCGCGGGGGTAGTTACCTCGGCCTCTTTTCTCCGACGAAACCTCTCTTATTTTTATACCGTGAACGTTCAAATCACCGACATCAACGAGACCCGCAAAGCGCTGACCGTTACCCTGGACAAGGGTGAGGTCGCCGGAGAATACACCGCCCTGGTAGGAGAATACACGAAGCAGGTCAGCCTGCCGGGATTCCGTCCGGGCAAGGCGCCGGCGGCCATGGTCGCGGCGCGTTTCGGCAAGGAGATCAAGGACGAGTTCAAGAATCGCGTTATCGGGAAGGCCTACCGTGACGGCCTCGAACAGTCCAAGCTGGAGGTTCTTTCCCTGGTTGATGTTGAGGAGGGCACGATCGACGCGAACTCGGCGGCGGAGATCAAGCTCACGGTGGATGTGCGTCCGGCGATCAAGCTGCCGGAGTATACCGGTCTCGAGACCAAGATCGAGGCGACGGAACCGACCGAGGCCGAGATCGACACTGTGATCGAGGGCCTGCGCGGCGAGCGCGCCGACTTCAAGGTCGCGGAGCGTCCGGCGGCCAAAGGGGATTATGTGCGCTTCGGTTACACCGGCACCCTGGACGGCAAGCCGCTCGACGAGGTGGTGGGCGACAAGAAGATCTATGCCGGCGCGCCGCAGACTTGGGAAGAGGTGGAAGGCGCCAACGAAGGGCTGCTGCCGGGCGTGTCCACGCAGTTGTCCGGCCTGAAGGCCGGCGAGAAGAAGACCGTCGAGGTGACTTTCCCGGCGGATTTTTCCGCGGTGCCTGCGCTCGCGGGCAAGACGGTGGCCTACGCGATCGAAGTGCAGGAGATCCGCGAGCGCGTGCTCGCCCCGCTCGACGAGGCGTTCTACAAGTCGCACCAGGTCGACGATCTCGACGGGCTGAAGGCCCAGATCAAGTCCAACCTGACCGCGCGCAAGGATTACGCGAATCGCTCCGCGCAGCGTCGCCAGATCACCGAGACGCTGGCCGCGCGGGCGGATTTTGCGGTGCCGGAGAGCCTGGTGGCCTCGGAGCGGGACGGCATCCTGCGCCAGTTCATCGAGGAGAATCTCCGGAATGGCGTGCCGCAGGAGAAGCTCGAGGAAAACAAGAAGGAGCTCTTCGAGAACGCCGCCAAGGCCGCGGCCACGCGCGTGAAGGTCCAGCTCTTGCTCGCGGAGATCGCCCAGGCCGAGAAGCTCGCGGTCGACGAGAAGGACTTCAACAACTGGCTCATGCGCGAGGCCATGCGCAGCGGCCAGCAGCCGCAGAAGCTCGCGAAGGAGCTGGGCAAGGATCGCGAGCAGGTGCGCGCGATCCAGCAGCAGCTGCTGTTCGACAAGGCCCTTGATTTCCTCGTCTCCAAGGCTACCGTCACTACGGTCACCAACAAAGCATGAGCTACTACGTTCCCATTGTCCTTGAGAATACCGGCCGCGGCGAGCGGTCGATGGATATCTACAGCCGCCTCCTCAAGGACCGCATCATCTTCATTGGCACCCCGATCGATGACAACGTCGCCAATGTCGTGATCGCGCAGATGCTCTTCCTCCAGATGGAGGACCCGAAGAAGGACATCCATGTTTATATCAACTCGCCGGGTGGCGTGGTGACGGGCGGCATGGCGATCTACGACACCATGAATTTCCTGCAGTGTGACATCGTCACGTACTGCATCGGCATGGCCGCGAGCATGAGCACCGTGCTCCTCGGCGCCGGCACCAAGGGCAAGCGTTTCGCCCTGCCGAACAGCCGGGTGATGATCCACCAGCCCTCGGGCGGCGCGGGCGGCCAGGCGGCCGACATCGCCATCCAGGCCCGGGAGATCATCCGCTGGCGCAAGACCCTCAACGAGACCATCGCCAAGCACACCGGCCGCACGCCGGAACAGGTGGAAAAGGACTCGGATCGCGATTATTACATGAGCGCCGACGAGGCGAAGGCCTACGGCATCGTCGATCATGTCGTCACCTCGACGCGTGACGCCCAGCAGATCGCGCAAAGCGCTGCCTAAGGGCGGCTAAGAGATCCGGCCGCCCGGCCGGGAAAATCCCTCGACTCACCACGACTTCGGCCGATTAATACTTTCCATGGCTAAATCCTCGCGCATGACCCTTTGTTCGTTCTGCGGCAAATCGCAGGCGGAAGTCCGCAAGATCATTGCGGGCCCGGGTGTCTATATCTGCGACTCGTGCGTCAACGTCTGCAAGACGATCATTGATCGCGAGGTAAAGGCCCCGGCGGTCCCCGAAGGCACCGCCGCCAAGCCGGCTTTCCGTCTGGTGAAGCCCGCGGAGATCAAGAAGGTGCTGGATGACCACGTCATCGGCCAGGATCACGCCAAGAAGGTGCTCTCCGTCGCGGTTTATAACCACTACAAGCGCCTGAATTTCGATGCGAACCACGGCAACGCCGCCGACGCGGCCTCGCTGCCGGCCGAGTTCAGCGACGTGGAGGTCGAGAAGAGCAACATCCTGCTCGTGGGCCCCACGGGCTCCGGCAAGACGCTGCTGGCCCGCAGCCTCGCGCGCATCCTCGATGTGCCGTTCGCGATTTCGGATGCCACCACGCTGACCGAAGCCGGCTACGTGGGTGAGGACGTCGAGAACGTGGTCCTGCGTCTCCTCCAATCCGCCAATTACGACGTGAAGAAGGCCGAGTGCGGCATCATCTACATCGACGAGATCGACAAGATCCGTCGCACCACGGAGAACGTCTCGATCACGCGCGACGTTTCCGGTGAGGGCGTGCAGCAGGCGTTGCTGAAGATTCTCGAGGGCACCACGTGCAACGTTCCCCCGCAGGGCGGCCGCAAGCACCCGAACCAGGAGTACATCCAGGTCAACACCTCGAACATCCTCTTTATCTGCGGCGGCGCGTTCGTGGGCCTCAACGAGGTCATCAAGAAGCGCATGGGCCAGCGGTCGCTGGGTTTTCACATCAACGCCAAGGATCACGAACTCAGCGCGGACGAGATGATGCGCGAGGTCGCGCCGGAGGACCTCATTCGCTTTGGCATGATCCCGGAGTTCATCGGCCGCCTGCCGGTGGTGTCGGTGCTCAACGAGCTGCGGGTCGAGGATCTCGAGAAGGTGCTGCTGCGGACCAAGAATGCCATGGTGAAGCAGTATTCGAAGCTCTTCGCGATGGATGGCGTGCAGCTGCGGTTCACGCGCGATGCGATCATCGCGATCGCCAAGCGGGCCATCGAGCTGAAGACGGGCGCCCGGGCCCTGCGCGCCATTCTCGAAAAGATCATGCTGGAGGTCATGTATGATCTCCCCGCGCGCGATGATGTCGCCGAGGTCATCATCGACCAGGCGGTGGTCGAGGGACGCAAGAAGCCGCAGCTCAGGAAACCCGGCCGGACCGCCTCGAAGAACGCGGCCTGAGCAGGCAGGTCGCGATGGGCGCAGGCGGGTTCTCCGGACCCGCCTTTCTTATGCCCAAGCGGGCGGGCGGAAATGTCGGGACCGAGGATTGGTCGCGTTATTGGATCGATTGTTGGCCGATGCTTGCGCCGTGCTCCGCGCGTTAGGTCGCGCAAGCACCGACCCTACAGGGTGCGCACGCACAAGGGGGAACATCGCGACGAGGACGCGGGGCCCTGATCCCACCGGGGCGAGGGCGCCCCGGCTCCAAGGAATCAGCGGCAACGACTCCACGCGTCACCAATTGAAGCTCTCGCCCTTGCCGACGGACTTGGCGAAGGCGGCGAAGAGTTTCACGCAGTCTTCGACATCCTGCAGGTCCACGACCTCGCTGGGCGTGTGCATGTAGCGCAGGGGGATGGAGACGAGCCCGCAGGCGACACCGCCGCGGGCCATCTGGATGGCGCGGGCATCGGTGCCGGTGGGACGGGGATCGGCCTCCAGCTGATAGGGAATCTTGATCTTCTTTGCGACGGCGACGAGGCGCTCGAAGACCTTGGGATTGATGTTGGGGCCCCGGCAAATGATCGGGCCGCCGCCGAGCTTGGTCTCGCCAAACTTACGCTGGTCGCAATCCGGGTGGTCGGTGGCGTGGCCGACATCGACGATGAGGGCGACGTGCGGATCGACGGCGAACGCGGAGGTCTGGGCGCCGCGGGTGCCGATCTCCTCCTGGGTGGTGGCGACGGACACGATTTTTGCGCCAAGCTTCGCCTTTTCGCGGGCCAGGCGGATCAGGGCCTCGCCGACGATGTAGGCGCCGACCTTGTTGTCGAAGGCGCGGGCGGTGCCGATGCTGCCGTTGATGAGCTCGAACTCGTGATCATAGGTGGCGACGTCGCCAATCGCGACGCGCTGCAGCGCCTCGGCCTTCGTCCTCGCACCGATATCGATCCAGATCTCATGGATCTCGGGCACTTTCTTCCGGTCGCCTTCATCCATCAAATGGATGGCGCGCTTGCCGGTGACGCCCTTCACGATCCCCTTCGCCGTCTGGATGATGACCCGGCGGCCGGAGATGATGCTGCGGTCGTGGCCGCCGATGGTGTCGAAATAGAGGAAGCCGTCCTTGTTCACGTACGTGATGATCAGGCCGAGTTCGTCCATGTGCCCCGCCATCATGAGGGTGGGGCTGCCCTTTGTGTTCAGCGAAGCCAGGCGGTTCCCGAGGGCGTCGTTGGCGTAGCTGTCGGCGTGCGGCTTGACGTAGTGATCATAGACGGCCTGGGCCTGGGCCTCGGCCCCCGAGGGGGATTTGGCCTGGAGGAGATCAGTGAGGAAAACGGGAGCTTTGAAATCGGACATGGGAAAAGGGCTATTCAGGGGATGAAGGTGCGCAAGCGTGGGTCGGGCGGTATCCAGGTGGGGCGGGTTTGAAAGGGAGGGCTCGACCGGAGGAGCGTGCTTGCAGGCGATGAGGACGTGCGGGGCGGGAATCGCTCCAGTTGCCTGCAAACAGACTCCTGCAGGTGAACTAGAGCACGGTGGTCAGCAGGCCATAGATGCCGACGCTCAACGCGGCGAGCGAGTCGCCGGCGATGAGTCCGCCGCCCACCAGGGACATGGTGCTCATGTCCGCGGGCAGCGCGCCAGGATCGGCTGCGACCCGGGCCTTCCGTTTCTCGGCCCAGTCCGTGTAGAGCGAACCGAAGATGCCGCCACCGGCCCACCACAGCACGGTGGGCAATTCCACGAATCCGCCGAAGGAGGAGGCATAGGGGCTCGGGAGGAGCACCGCATCGACCGCGAAGTCGGTGACCTTGCCGGTGGTGGAACGCGCGACGAAAGCCTTGTAGGCGGCGGTGCGCTTGATGAGCTTGCGGACGATCTCGATCGCGAGGCCGATGCCGATGCCGAGCCAGAGCGCTTTCATCACGTGCGGTTGCTCGAGGGTGATGCCCTTGATGGCGCCGACGAACTTGTAGGTCATGGCGGACTGCCATTGTTGCGCGCCCTCGATGTTCGGGTTGCTGAACTGATCCGCCCGGAGGATCGGGTAGGCGCTCATGAAAACCTTGGCGAGCACGACGGTGAGGATGGCGCCGACGCCGATGCCGATGACCTGGTAGCGGAACTGGTTCACGCGGTTGGTGCCGAGGCGCCAGCCGGTGGAGCGGTCCTGCTGCATGTCCCCACCGACGCTGCAGGAGATGAGGAGGATGGCCGCACACATCAGGCCGACGCCCGGATCCTTCAGGCCGAGCGCCACCATGATGAACACGCCCATCACGAAAGCGCTGGAAATGGGGTTCCAGTCGGAAATGCCGAGCGAGATGCCGTTGACGAGCACGAAGAGGAAGCTGAGGCCGATCGCCACCACCAGGAACCAGACGGGTTGTTGAAGAACCTGGCTGCCCACGAGCACGACGCCCGCGCCCCAGGCGGCGATCCAGAGAAGAAGCCGGACCATGTTCACGCGTTTCCAGTCGGGATCGGCGGCCGCCGCGGCCTGTTGCTTGAATCGCCGGGCGGCCTCGACCAGGATGAGGGTGATGTCCAACCCGGCGGCGCCGAGGATGGTGCCCAGGGAGATGATGAAGCCGATCTTGCGGTAGGGGTCGCCGGGGGCGAGCCAGCCGATCTCGACCAAGTGCGGTTTGGCGGCGATACCGATCAGGGCCACGACCAGCGCCGGGATCGCGATGCGAGCGCCGACGATGAAACCGGCGCCCACGGTCGACGCCGACACACCGTACGCGCCGACGGCGGCCACCTTGAAAGCCGCAAAACCAACCGAGTAGCCGGCAAGCATTCCGCCGCCAAGTTTGGCGATTGAACGACGGAGCAGGACCGGATCGGTGAGCGCGCGGAGGATGTTGGCGACGGCAAAACCCGACGGGTACGTCAGCTGCATGCGGTCCACGAGGACAGGGGTGTAGAGCATGCCCACGCCGACGCCGAACATCCCGATGCACGCCAGGAAGAGCACCATTTTCCAATCGGGCACGGGCGGCAGGCCCAGCCAGACCATGGCCTGCAGGAGCACGGACATGGCGCACATGCCCGCCACGGAGGCGGCCATGGTTTGCATGTAGTTCGCGCCGTGCTTGCCCTCGGGCCCATAGGGCAGGGTGACGACGCTGCCGAGGATGCCGGCCAGCACCTGGCCACCGACGAAGAAGCCGATGGAGAAGTTCATGAAGGCCGCCGAAATCCCGCCCAATGGCCCCAGGATGGTGATGGCCACCAAGGAAAGCATCACATGGTAGGCGGGTGAACCGAGCGGAGGAAGGAAGCGCTTTAGGCCAGTGGGTTCGGGCATGGGGCAGGGTGCAGTTGTGAATTCAAGACGTTGGGTATTATGACACAGCCGCCAATCCCTAAATCCCAAGGTGGGATCGGGAGTGATATTACCGCCGAGGCGAGGTTGGAGCGGTCCAAGCCGGCCTCATGCTGTCGGAATGCAATTCCGCAGCGTGCGCGGTCGAACGGTCCAGTTGCAGGGGCGTGGCTCGTCCACGCCCTGGCTTTCCGCAGCGAGAAAAGGGCGCGGACAAGCCGCGCCCCTACATCCAACTGCATTATTTGAGCCCGAGCAGCAATTCGGCGGTGGCTTCGGGTTTGCGCCAGTTGGGGACGTGGTCGGCTTCCATGAGGATCACGGGCCAGCCGCGGGAGCGGGCGCGCTCGGCGGAAGCGAAGAAAGTATCCTCCTCGGGTTTCTTACCCGGATCCACGGTGAGGATGTAGGTGATAGGAATTCGGGCGGCGTCCGGGTTGGATAACCGAATCGGATCGGAAAAGGTTTTGGCCGGGTGGGGCACATCCTTGGGGAGCGGGCGATCGGGTTGCACCCAGGTTGGAATGACGAAGCCGTCCCGGGTCATTTTCGCGATGTCCATCTGGGCGCCGCCGCTCTTGGGGGTGGTCATGAGACTCTCGCCATCGACGGGGAGAAACGCGTCCAAATACACGAGGCGGCCGATGCGGTCCGGGATCCGGTCTGCCACGCCGGTGATAACCATCCCGCCATAACTGTGGCCGAGAAGGACGATGTCGCGGAGATCCTCGAAGAGGATGAGATTGACGATGTCGTTGATGTGGTCGTCGAGGCTGATGGCCGCGGTCGCGAGGTGGTGGTGCTCGCCGAGGCCGGGCAGCGACGGGCGATAAACCTTCCAACCCTGGGCCTCGAGGAGCGGGGCGACTTTCTTCATTTGCCAGCCACCGGCCCATGCGCCGTGGACGCTGACGAGGATCTGGCGTGGTGGGACGGATTCCGCGGCAGCGGCCGGAACAAGCACACCGATCAGCAGGGTCAGAGGGAGCAGCAGCGTGGTTTTCATAAAGCGGGGGAGGCGGTGGCCGGTGGCGTGGATCATGCGGCGCGTCAGGCGGAGATGGGAAATTCGACGATGAAGGTGGCGCCGGCGCCGGATTCGACGCGGATGGTGCCGCCGTGGAGTTTGACCAGTTCGTGAGCGATGGAAAGGCCGAGGCCGTGAGAGGATTCGCCGCCGGTAGGCTGGCTGGCCAGCCGCGTGTAAGGGAGGAAAAGCCGCGGAATGGATTCCGCGGGAATGCCAGGCCCGGCGTCCTGGACGCGAAGCGCCAGCCGGGATGCGTCACGACGCACCTCGATGTTCACGGCGGAGCCTCGCGGGGAATACTTGATGGCATTGCCGACGAGGTTGCGGACGATCTGCACCAGCCGCGCTTCGTCGCCCTGCATGGTGCAGGGTTGGTCGGCGCGCACGTGGAAGAGAAGCCTCTGGCCTTTTCTCTCCGCCATGGGATTCAGCTGGCTTACGGTCGAACGGGTGATGGCGGCCAGGTCCACGGGGCCGGTGTTCAATTGCAAGCCCCCGGAATCGAGGCTCGCGGCGTCGAGGAGGTCCTGGGCCAGGTCGAGGACGTGACGGGCCTCATGGTGGATTATTTGAACCCGGTCGGTTCCGCCCGCACCGGAATCGGGCGGCCAGTCTTCGGTCAGGACGACGATGTTGCCCACCGGTCCCCGGATGTCGTGCGAGACCATGCGCAGGAGGCGGCTCTTCAGCGCGGCGGCCTGTTCGGCGACATCCCGGGCGGCCCGTTCGGCCCTGAGACGGGCGCGTTGCAACCAGATCACCGTGCCCAGGAGGGCCACGCCGCCCGCGAGCCCGCCCGCCAGGAGGAAATTGCGAAATCGAATGTGGTCCAGCCGGGCTTCGTGCGTGCGCAGGTCGGCCGCTTGCACGCGCTTTTCGCGTTCGAGACGCTCGATGGTGACTTGTTTTTGCGCGGCGTCGTGACGGGCCTCCAACTCGGCGATGCGGGTTCGCGCGCGTTCTCCGGCCAGCGCCTCGCGGGCTTTTCCGGCCTCTCGCTCGGCCGCGAGCGCGGCGGCGAACTCGCCGCGGGACTCGCGGGTGAGTGTGATCTCGTGCCAAAGGTCGCGGAGCAGTTCGTGGCCGGTGATATCGCGGGCGCCGGCCAGGGCCTCCTCCAGGAACGCGAGAGACTCGTCGGTGCGGCCAAGCCGGCGCAGGACGCCGGCCGCCTGGCGCAGCGAACGGACCGTGCCGCGTCGGTCGCCGATTTGCCGCCGCAGCGCGAGGGCCCGCTCGTGGAAGTCGAGCGCCCGGGGGAGATCGCCCTCGGCGAGGGCGACCTCGGCGAGATTGCTGAGGCTGCCGGCGATGTCCCAGCGCTCGCCCTGGCGCTCGCGGTAGGCGAGCACTTCCTCGTGCAGGCGGCGGGCCGTGGCGACGTCGCCCGCGTCGAGGGCAAAGACGGCGAGATTGTTGAGCGTGCCGAAGCGCAGGGGCTCGTCGCCGGCTTTCTCGGCCAGCGCCAGGGCGGTTTCCGTATGCTGGCGGGCTTGGTCCGTTTCACCGATCTGGCGGTAAACGGTGCCCAGGGTGCGGTGCGCATTCGCGCGCAATCGGTCGTTGTCGAGTGCGTCGGCCAGGCTGAGCAGGCGTTGTTCCAGGTCGAGAGCCGAGGCCGAGTCACCCAGCACCCAGTGGACATGCCCGAGCGCCTTAACAAATTCTGCCTGGTCGGAAACGTTGCCGGCCTGCTCCGCGAGCGCGAGGCCGCGGCGCGCCTCGTCGAGGGCCCCGCGGAGGTTGGCTGAATAATAGAGGCTGACGTAGTTGTCCGCGATCGCGGCCAGGCGGGACCGGTATCCCGGTTCGTCTGCAGGGGAAGGTGTGGCGACCAGCGGGGTGTGGGTCGGGGAAGGAGCGCGCGGCAGGACGGAGGCGGAGGCCGGGGCGGAGTCGGCGCCGCGCGCGCCCAGCGCGAGAGGTGCGCAGCAGAGGAGGGCGAGCGCCATGGATCGCGACCTGGTCGTGAACATCCGCCGACTGAGCATGCCAGAGGCCAAGCAAGCGGAGCGCGGAACGCAAGCCGGGGGACCGGCATATTACACCCCCCGGGTGATGGCGGGATTCGATGCCGGCGGCCTCAACCGATGAGGCGGAGGGCCGATTGCGCCGATTGATTGGCCTGGCTCAACATCGCGGTGCCCGCCTGCACGAGGATATTGTATCGCGCCATCTGGGTCGATTCGCTCGCGACGTCGACGTCGACGATGCGACTGTTCGCGGCTTGCAGGTTCGCGCGGTTGGTGGCGAGGACTTCGGCCGCGTAGCCAAGGCGGCTTTGTTGCGCGCCGTTGTCGGCCCGGAAGGTGGCGACCTCCTGGATGGCCGCAGTGATCACGTCCAAATCCACGTCGGAAAGGGAGCCGGCAACGGCGACGTCGTTGTAACTGCTGCCACCGCCCGTGTTGGTGAGCGTGAGGTTCGCCAGGTGAAAGTCGCCGCCGGTGAAGAAATCCCCGCCATTGCCCGTCGTGGAGAAGGTGAGCGCGCCGCCGCCGGGGGTGGTCAAGGTGGCCATGACGGTGGCGGGCCCGCCATCGATGGAGATGGAGGCATTGACGCCATCGTCGACGATTTCGACATGATGGTCGGCCGAATCGCCCAGGAGAGTCGTGAGGTTGACGGTGGCGCCACCCGCCGTGAGGGAGAGCTGCTGATAAAGGTCGGGCGTGCTGGAACTCGTGTCGAATGACAGCGAGAAGGGACCGGTGATGTTCGACTGGACGGTCTGATAGGTCCCGGCCGCGCTGTTGTGGAAGGCGATCGTGTTATCGCCCGCCTGCACGATGGTTTTGGTGGCGGTCGCGGCTGCCTGGTCAATCTCGGGACCGGAGGAGATCCACTGGGCAGCGGACATTCCGACATTGGTCCAGCCGGCGGTTCCCACGCCGAAAATGTCGGCGCCGCCGAAACCAATGGCGCTCCCGTTGACATCCGCGGTGGCACCGACCGAGAGAGCCGCCGATCCGAACAACGCGACGCCATTGAACTTTTCCTGGCCCAGCGAGGTGAGCTGCGCCTGGAGGGCGATGAACTCGGAGTTATAGTTATCCAGGTCGGCGGTGTTCTTGGTCGGATCCGACGCCAGGGTGCGGAGCTCGCTGATGCGTTCGAGCACCTTGCCGGCGGACTTGAGCACGCCATCCTGCGCCTGTAGGTACGAAGTCGCGTTGCCGAGGTTAGTCGACGCGGCGCCCTGGCGGCGGGCGGTGGCGGAAAGTTTCATGGAGACAGCAAGTCCCCCGGCATCATCAGCGGAGCTCACGATGCGCGAACCGCTCGAAAGGCGGTTCAGGCTTCGCTGCAGGAACGCATTCGACGCGGCCAGATTATTGGCGGCGAACGTCGCGGCAAAGTTGCTATTGATGACAACCGACATGATTCATCCGTGAAGGGGTGTTGCGGCGTCCGTGCCGCAGCGGCCGTTGTGGTGGCCAGGCCAGTCCCGGGGGTTAAGGCCGTGACACCCCTCCCAACGTCCCGCGCGCGGATTCCTTTAGCAATTTTAGGGCAGTTCAAAGCAACGCTGGTCGCCTGGTCGGAGGGGGCGGCTCGTCCAACCGCAGCCTTTCAACCTGGCGAGGTGGAGCAGAGAAGGCGGGTCAGCCAAGGGCGGGCAGATCGACGATGAAAATCGATCCGCCGCCGGCGTTGGCTTGGACGCGCACCGTTCCTCCCTGCAGGCGCACGAGGTCGTGAACGATCGAGAGGCCCAGCCCGTGACTGGACTCGTTGCCTGTCGGGCGGGCCGTCAACTGGGCGAAAGGCCGGAACAACTGGGGAACTTGATCCGGAGGTATGCCCGGTCCCTGGTCAGCGATCCGCAGTTGCACGCGGTCGCCGGCGCGATTGACCGCGAGGCGGACGAGCGATCCCGGCGGTGAAAACTTGAGGGCATTGCTCAGCAGGTTGGCGGTGACCTGGGCGAGGCGTTTGCCGTCGCCGATAACGGTGCTCTCATTACCGGGCGGGGCTTGGAATTCGATGCGCTGTTCCTTCGAGGTGGCGTTGAGGGTCATCCGGCCAATGGTGGCGCGGACGATGTCGCTCAGGTCGACCGGGGTGCGGTCCACCTGGAGGCGCCCGCTCTCCAAGGCGGCGGCATCGAGCAGATCCTGGGCGAGATCGAGCACGCGCTGCGCTTCGGTCAGGACCAGGTTCATCCGTTGGTCGGTGGGCGAGGTGGGAAGGCGGTCCCGCAGGTCCTCCCCGAGCGCGAGGATATTGCCCGCCGGGCCACGGATGTCGTGGGAAACCATGTGAATCAGGCGGGTCTTCAGCCGGTCGGCCTGTTCGGCGGCGTCGCGACCGGCCCGGGTTTCCGCCAGGATGCGCTGGTCCGCGCGCCGCTTGAAAATCTGGCGGCTGATCACGGCGGCGCTGGCGGCGCAGACCAGCAGGGCCAGGGCGAGGAGGGCGAAGCGCTGGGCGCGCACGCGGGCCAGGGCGGCTTCACGGAGGGCCTGCTCGCGGCGGAGGACGTCGATCTCGTGCTCGCGCCTTTCGGCTTCGAAACTGGCCTGAAGCAGGTCGACGCGCTGGCGCGAGCGCTCGCCGATGGCGGCCTCGGTGGCGTCGGCGAGTTTGCGCTCGTACGCGAGCGCCTCACGGAAATTGCCCTGGGCCTCGTGGAAGGCGGCAAATCCGCGATAGACGCGCGCCAGGATGACCGGGGCGCCCAGTGAATCCGCGAGCTCGCCAGCGGCGGTCAGACGCGTGAGGGCCTCGTCGTTGCGCCCGAGGGCGCGCAGGGCCGCCGCGTACGTGAGGTTGGCGTTGGCGAGGTTTCGTTTGAGGCCGAGGGTGGTGTGGATGGCGATGGCCTTTTCCAGGTGGGGCACGGCGGCGGCGGGGTTGCCCTCGAGGATGGCAAGTTCGGCGAGGTTCTGGTGGGAATCGGCCACGCCGCGCGAATCGCCCCCGTGGGCCTCGCGCACGGCCAGCGCCTGCTCATGGTGGCGACGGGCGTCCGCGAGCTCGCCGGTGACGAGGGCAATGTTGCCCAGGTTGTTCAGGACTGAACCGAGGATCCGGCGATCGCCCGACTGTTCGGCAAAGGTTCGCGCGGTCTGGTAGGCGCGGCGCGCGCGATCGTTCTGGCCCGAGTCGGCGTGGGTGACGCCGAGGACGTTATGGACGCGCGCAAGGAAGTGCGGGTCGCCGCGCGCCTCGGCCAGGGGAACCAGCTCCGCAAACGTTTCCAGGGCGGCCGGGAAATCGGCCAGGCTGTCATAGGTGTTCGCGATCACGAGCAGCAGTTCCATGCGCAGGTCACCGGCGCCGAGGGAGGTCGCCCGCTCGAGGGCGGCCCGGGCGGTGGCGAGGGCGTCGGCGTATTCACCCCGTCGCCGCTGCAAGGCGGCACGCCGGGTGTCGGCCCGAACCTCATCGGTGGGGGTCAGGGCTTCGCGCCGCGCCTGCTCGGCGTATTCCCAGGCGCGGGCGGTATCGTCGGTTTCGATTGCCGCCGAGAGTTCGGACAGGAGGGCGGACTTTTCGGCGGGCGCCGCGTCGGCGTAGGCCCGGGACAAGCGCTCGACCTGCTCGGAATCAGCGTGGGCCAGGAGGCCCGCGACGAGAAAAAATGCGAGCGCGGCGAGTCTCCGCGGTGACGTCACGCCGGGTTTATGCGGCTGATCGATGCGCATGTTTTCGAGCGAAAGGTTTTTCGCCGTGATGGCAAGTGGACGGACCGGGTGGCGCCTGCCGGGCGGCCGCGACGCTGCCGGAAGCCGCGCGCCGCTCAGGGCGCCATGACGGCGCGGACAAAAGCCGAGCGATCAGCGGCCTTGAAGAAGGAGGTGCCGGCGACGAAGGTGTCGGTGCCGGCGGCCCGGCATTGCGCCGCGGTGGCCAGATCGATGCCGCCGTCGACCTCGAGGCGGAATCGGAGTCCCTGCTGTTGTCGCCAGGCATCGATGGCCGCAATCTTGGGCAGCATGTCTGCCCGGAAAGCCTGGCCGCCGAATCCGGGCTGGACGGTCATGACCAGCACGAGGTCCACCACGTCCAACACGGGCCTGATCGCCTCCGCGGGTGTTCCCGGATTCAGCACGATGCCACATTGGCATCCCAGTTCACGAATGCGGGCGAGCGTGGCGCGATGATCGTAGGCGGGCTCGATGTGAATGCTGATGAGGTTGGCGCCGGCGCGCGCGAAGGGTTCCACGTATTGGTGTGGCTCCGCCAGCATCAGATGCGTGTCGAAGAACGACTTCACGCCCAAGCGACGCAAGGCGGCCAGCACCTCGGGGCCGAAGCTGAGGTTCGGCACGAAATGGCCGTCCATGATGTCGAGGTGCAGCCAGGGAGCGCCGGCGTCCGCGGCGAGACGCGCGCTGATTCCGAGGTGGGCATGATCGCCAGCCAGCAGTGAAGGAGCGAGGATGGGGGAATGCAGCATGGAGCCGGGAGGATGGAGCACGGAGTCGGGCTCCGGCTCAACCAAAAGCGTAACGTGACTCGCGCCGCCGGATCACCACGTGTCCAGGACGGCGTGGACGGCCTCGCGGGCGAGCGATTCGGCGAGCACCGGCAGGGTTTGGTATTCGGAAGGGACGAGGCCGTCGTCCGTGAACACGCCGCGGCTCGCCTCGAGAATACGATCGGTGAAGTAGGGCTCGGCGGACCGCGGGTTGCGCAGGGTGGCGCGCGCCTGGAACGTGAGGTCGAAACGCCGGGCGATCCCGGTGTCATTGGGTTGGGAGACCGCCATGGCGCGGCTGTGGCGCGCGAGCGTTATCTCCAGGACGGCGTCGGCCGCGGCGGCTGACTCGACCAGGCGGACGCGGCCGTCGCGAATGAAGGCCTCGCGGATGCGGGTCGTGAGCTCCACGCGGGCCTGGGGCACCAGTGCCTCGGTTTGGACGGGAGCAATAAAGAGCGTGGTGAACTTCGCGTTCGTGCCGGTGCCGAGTTGATAGCCGGCGCAACCACCCAGGAGGATACCGGCCAGCAGCAGGAGCGAAGCGGTGGGGAAGGCGCCGCGCCAGAGGCCGCGGAATAAATGGAGTCCGGCGCAAATCACAGCGGGGCGAAGGTCGGCAGGCGTGCGGTTTTCCCGGTGGGAATCACGCCATGGAGCGTCGGGCCGGTTCAGAAAATCCAGAAGCGCTTCGGCTTCTTGGGGGTGGCCGGCTTCGGCGCATCGGAGGACGCGGGGGTGGTGGCGGCCAGTTCCTCGAGCTTGGCGTCGACGATGGTGAGTTTCTCGCGCGCCTGGGTGGCGACGGCAGAGTCGGGATACACGGTGATCGCCTCGTTATAGAAAACCTTGGCGGCCTTGTAGTTTTTCCGGTACTTGAAGTAGTAGTCCGCGATGGTGAGCTTGCTCTCGGCGAGGACGGTCTTCATCTCGTCGAGTCCCTTTTCGGCGGCGGCCATGCCGTTGTGGCCGGGGAAAAGGATCATGTAATCCTCGTAGTAGGTGATGGCGTCGATGGTGGACGCCTGGTCGTAGGCCGGGCCGTCGACGAGGGAGCTGTGGGTCTCGGCGATGCGGAGATAGGCGTCGGGGGTCAGCACGTTGCGCGGGTAGGTGCTGATCATGCGGTCGAGGGCGTCGATGGCCGCGGGCGTGACGTTCATCTGCTTGTAGCCGCGGGCGGCGTTCATGAGGGCGAGGGGCGCGTAGTCGCTGAACGGGGCCGTCGCCACGATTGTTTCGAAATAGGCCACCGCGCGCTCGCGGCTGCGGAAGCCGGGGAACCAGCTCCAGGTCTTGGCGCGCTTGCCCTCGGCCAGGGCGGTGGCGATGCGATACTGCTCGCCGATGACCTGGTTGAACTTCTCGGAATTCGGGTAGCCGACCACGAGCATCTGGAAAGTCTGGAAGGCCTTGTGGTACTTGCGCTGTTTTTGCTGGATGAGGCCGGTGCGATACAGGGCCTCCGCGGCGTAGACTGAATTGCGATAGCGCTTGGTGACGTTGGTGTAGTGGCGCAGGGCGGTGCCGTCGTTGCCGGATTCCTCGGCGGCGCGCGCCTTGTTCATCAGCTCGAGCGCATTGCGGCCCTCCTCGCCGAGGAGGCTGGAGAGCGCACCACCCTCGACCTTCCAACCGCCCTCGGGTGTCCACACGAGATCGGCGGCGAGGCGGGCGGGGGCGAGGGAGAGCGCCGTCAGGGCGGCAAGGAAAAGCAGGGGGGAGAGGCGGCGCATGGGGCGAAGGGTTACCATCGAACAAGAGTGGCCCCGTAGGTCAAGCCAGCGCCAAAAGCCACGAGGAGGGTGAGGTCACCCGGTTTGATCCGGCCCGCGCGACGGGCTTCGTCGAGCGCGAGGGGAATGGTGGCGGACGAGGTGTTGCCGTAACGGTCCAGGTTCACGAAGAACTTTTCCAGCGGCATCTTGAGGTTGCCCGCGAGCGCCTCGATGATGCGGATGTTGGCCTGGTGCGGAATCACGAGGGTGATTTGGTCAGGGGTGATCCGGTGTTGTTCCAACATTTCCCGCGCCACGGTTTCCATGACCCGGACGGCGCTCTTGAAGACCTCGCGGCCGTTCATGCGGATGCAGTGGTCGCGCTTCGCCACCGTCTCGTTCGAGGCGGGGTTGCGGCTGCCGCCGGCGGGGATGTAGAGATTGTCCACGAACTCGCCGTCCGCGCCGAGATCGGTGCCGAGGATGCCGACGCCGGGCTGGTCGATCTTGTTCAGCACGGCCGCGCCGGCGCCGTCACCGAAGAGCACGCAGGTGGTGCGGTCGGTCCAGTCGGTGATGGTGGAGAGTTTTTCGGCGCCGATGATCAGGGCGCGCTTGTAACGGTTGGTCTGGAGCTGGCCGTAGGCGATTTCGAGGGCGTAGAGGAACCCGGAACAGGCGGCGGCGATGTCGAAGCAGACCGCGTGGGCGGGGATGCCGAGCTTGTGCTGCACGATGCAGGCGGTGGACGGCAGCGGGAGATCGGGCGTGCAGGTGGCCACGATCAGCAGGTCGATGTCGGTGGCGTTGACCTTGGCATCGGCGAGCGCGGCGGTGGCGGCCTTGACCGCGAGATCGGAGCAGGCCTCGTCCGCCGCAGCGATGCGGCGCTCACGGATGCCGGAACGCGTGCGGATCCACTCGTCGGAGGTGTCGACCGTCTTGGAGAGCTCTTCGTTGGTGAGGACCCGGGCGGGAGCGTAGGAGCCGACGCCGGCGATGATGACGGAGGTCATGAAAGGTTCAGGTAACGGGAGTGGCGTCGGGCGCCGGGGTGTCGAGAAGGGCGTTGGCGCGCGCCACATCCTCCTCGGTATGCTGGTAAAGGTCCTGGTGGATGATCTTGGCGGCGGCGCGGATGGCGCTGGCGATGGCGTGGCGGTTGCTCGAACCGTGGGCCTTGAGAATGTTGCCGCGGACCCCCAGCAGCGGGGCGCCGCCGTAACGATCCGGGTTCATGCGGGATTTCAGCGCATCGAACGCGCCCTTGGCGAGGATGGCGCCGGTCATCCGCATCGGGTTGGCCTGTAGTTGCTCCTTGAGGAGCGTGGTGATGAACTTGGCCATCGATTCCCACGTCTTGAGGAGCGTGTTGCCCACGAAGCCGTCGCAAACCACCACGTCGACGGTGTCGCGGAAAACCTGGAAACCCTCGATCGGGCCCACGTAGTTCACGATCCCGGTGATGCGCTTGAGCCGCTCGTTGGTCTCGGTGGTGAGGGTGTTGCCCTTGCCTTCCTCCGTGCCGATGGAGATCAGCCCGACGCGGGGCGAGGCCACGCCGAGGATGACCTTGGCGTAGTTGGCCCCGAGGATGGCGTTGTGCACCAGGTGCTCGGGGCGGGGCTCGGGATTGGCGCCGGCATCGATCAGGATGAAATGGCCCCCGGTGCGCGGGATGACCGCGGCGAGGGCGGGGCGCTCGACGCCTTCCATCATCCGCAGGCGGAGCGTGCTGCCGGCCATGAGGGCGCCGGTGTTGCCGCAGCTGATGGTGACCCGCGCATTGCCGGTCTTGACCAGGTCGATCGCGCGGACCATCGAGGAATCCTTCTTCCGCTTCAGGGCCTGAAGCGGCTTGTCCTCCATGGTGATGACTTCCGAGGCGTGGTGAACCGCGACGCGGGGGTGGCCGTCCAAATTGGCGCCCTTGAGCAGCGGACGGAGCACCGCCTCGTCGCCGACCAGGGTGATGGGATCCATCGCCTCGTCGGTCAGCACGAGATTTACCGCCGCGACAACCTCGGCAGGCCCCAAGTCGCCGCCCATCGCGTCGATCGCAATACGGGCGTTACTGGAGGCTGGACTGGGGGTTTCGGGGTGGATGGCAAAAAATCCAGCCTACGAACCCGGTCAAACTTCCACGTCGAGGACCTGCCGGCCGCGATACATGCCGGTTTTCGGATTCACGCGGTGGGGGCGGAAAGCGCCACCATCGGTGTCCTTGGCGAACTGGGGAGCGATATAGGCATTGCCCGCACGGCGATTGGCGCTGCGGCGCTTGGATTGTTTGCGTTTCGGATTGGCCATAAGAGGGATTGGTAGTGCGCCAGCCTGTAAAAACCGGCACAAATTCGTGTATAAAGAGGAGGGTCGTAAGGTCGGCGTCAGGGGCCGTCAAGTAGTTACTCGATCCGGCCGCCGGAGCTCGATCAGATCAGGTAAACCACGGCCAGAATCGCCGCAATCAGCAGGCGGTAATAAGCGAAGGCGGCCAGGCCGTGGCGGGATATGATATGGACGAGAAACTTCACCGCGAGGGCCGCCGAGACGGCAGCCACGGCACAGCCCAACAGCACGCTGGACCAGCCAAAGACCTCGATCATGGCGGGTCCGGAACGAAAACCCTTGTAGACCGCCGCGCCACCCAAGGTGGGCAGCCCCACGAGGAAACTGAATTCGGCCGCCTTGGCCGGCGTGAGTCCCGCGAGGTACCCTCCGACGATCGTCACCATGGAGCGGCTCGTGCCCGGCCACAGGGCCAGGCACTGCGCCAGCCCGATGGACAGGGCCTTCTTGGCCGACAGGTCCGACGCATCGCCCTTGGTGCGGCCCACGCCGGTGTTGGCTTCGCGCCAGCGTTCGGCCCAAAGCATGAGAAAAGCTCCGCCAACCAGTGCGACGATGACCGAGCCCACCGAGAAGAGGTATTGGTCGATCAGGTTGTGGAGGAGGAGCCCCGCGATCGCCACGGGCAGGAACGCGAGGGCGATGTTGCGCATCAAGCGGAGCCCGGCGCTGCTTCGTCCCAGCAGGCCGCCCAACATGAGGAAGAGTTGCTGCCAGTAGAGGATCACCACCGCGCCGATCGCGCCGGCCTGGATGACCACGGCATACGTATCGGCGGCGAGCTTGAGCGTAAGGGGGACGCCGTCGGGATACTTCTCGGACGGGGGCTTGTACCAAAGGAGTTCGCCGGCCGCGTTGGTGAGCTGGGCTTCGGATTCGAGCCCGAGGATGCGGTTGGCGATGATGAGATGCCCCGTGCTGGAAATCGGCAGGAATTCAGTCACGCCCTCCACGATGCCCAGGACGATCGCGTCGCCCACGCCCAGCTCGGCGATCGGCGCGGCCGGCGGCGGCGCGACGGCGGGTGCCGGACGGTCGGCGGCGGCAAGGCTGGTGCCAAGGAGAACACAGGCGCAAAGGAGGCGGAGCTTTGAAAACACGGGCAAGTGTCCGCGCAAAGTTTGGAGACTGTCGAGAATTATGGTGGCGCGCCGCGAGGGCGACAATGGCGCCGGCGCTCCGAGATTTTGGCTTTGCCCGACGAGGGGATTTGCTTCTGCTCTCGGCGCACCATGTCCGTTCTTCCCGAGCTAACCCTCCGCCTTCAAGCCCGTCAGGATCTCGCGCCCGAGGAAGTCGCCGCCGCCGCCGCCGCGCTGGGCGCGCCGGACGTGGCCGATGAGCCCAAGGCGGAATTCCTGCTCGCGCTGGCGGACAAGGGCGAGACTCCGGCGGAGATCGCGGGACTGGCCTCCGCCTTCCGTGCGCTGGCCGTGAATCCCGGCGTCGAGGCGCTGGCGCCGCGGGCGATCGACGTGGTCGGTACCGGGGGAGACCATGCGGGCGGGTTCAATATCTCGAGTCTCGTGGTGCTGGTGCTCGCCAGCGCGGGGGTGCCGGTGATGAAGCATGGCAACCGCGGCATCACCTCGCAATGCGGCAGCGCCGATCTGCTCGCGGGCCTGGGCGTCGACCTGGCCGCCCAGCCCGAGAAAGTCCGGCGGGCGCTGGATGAGCTGGGGTACGTGTTCTTCTTCGCGCCCAATTATCATCCGGCGTTCAAGCACATCGGCCCTGTGCGCAAGGCGCTCGCGGCGCGGGGGCGGCGCACGGTCTTCAACATCCTGGGGCCGCTGATCAACCCGGGCCGGCCGGCGCACATTCTGCTCGGTGTTTATGCCGCCCCGCTGGTCGACAAGCTCGCGGATACGCTGGAGGAACTCGGGCAACCCTCCGGCCTCGTGGGCCACGGCGTCATCGCGGAAGGCAAGGGCATCGACGAACTCACCACCGCCACGCCCAATCGCGTGCGGGGCGTCGGGAAATTGCGCGGGCTGCAGGGCACGTGGGGCGCGGAGAGCTTCGGGCTGCCGACCTCGTCCTTCGACGAGCTGCGCGGCGGCGATCTCGCGGCCAACCTGGCCACCGTCGAGGCGGTTCTCGACGGGCGCGGGCCGCGCGGGCTGGTCGACACGATTGTTTTCAATTCCGCGGCCGCGTTGCACGTGGTCGGGCGCACCCCGGACATCGCGGCGGGAGTCGGTCCCGCCCGCGAGCTGCTGCTGGGCGGCGCGGTGAAGGCGAAGATCGCGGCCACCCGGGAATTCTACCGCTCATGAAGCGTCGTTACTTTGGCACCGATGGCGTGCGCGGCCCGTATGGCGGCGCCGTCATGAATGACGATTTTGCGTGGCGCCTTGGCGTCGCGGTGGCGCGATGGCTGGCGGAAAACGGCGCGGCGCCGGGCGCGCGGGTGCTCATCGGTCGCGATACCCGGGGTTCGGGGGCGCCTTTGACCCAGGCGATGGCCGACGGCCTCGCCCATGCCGGTTGCGTGCCGCAGTCGCTGGGCGTCGTGCCCACGCCGGCCGTCTCGCGGGCGGTCCGCGCGCTCGGGGCATCGCTGGGCGCGGTCATCACGGCCTCGCACAATCCGGCCCTGGACAATGGCATCAAGTTTTTCGGCGCGCAGGGATTGAAGCTGACCGATGAGCAGGAGGCACGGATCGAGGCCCTGCTGCCCGACTCGCGGGACGACGCGCGCGCGACGGTTCTTGAAGCGGTGGATGGCGTCACGGATTACCTGCAGTCGACGGCGCGGCTGCTGCCGGGCCGGCTGATCGGCTGGAAAATCGTGCTCGATACGGCGCACGGGGCCACCGTGCACACGAGCGGGCGCATCCTTGCCGACCTCGGCGCGGAGGTGATCCCGATCGGCGCGGCGCCCAATGGATCCAACATCAACGACGGCGTGGGCAGCGAACATCCGGAGAAGCTCGCCGACGCGGTGCGACGGCACGGCGCCCGCCTGGGCGTCGCCCATGACGGGGATGGGGACCGGTGCGTGTTGTGCGACGAGCAGGGCGGGGTGCTCGATGGCGACGAGATCCTCACGATCCTGGCGTTGCACGCCTTGAAGCACGGGCGGCTCGCGCAAAACCTGCTGGTGGTCACCATGCAGAGCAATCTCGGCGTCGAGGCGGCGGTGGAGGCGGCGGGCGGCCGGGTGGCGCGCACGCCGATTGGCGATCGTTATGTGATGGAACGAATGCGCGCCGACGGGGCGACGCTGGGCGGAGAGTCGTCCGGCCATGTGATTTGCGCCGAGGTGAGCCCGACGGGGGATGGCCTCGTGGCGGCGTTGAAAGTCATCGAGGTCATGATGGCCACGGGTCGCCCGTTGTCGGAATTGCGCCGCGCGCTGGTCAAGTTTCCCCAGGGCTCATTGGCCCTGACGGTGCGGGAGAAGAAGCCGCTGGAGTTTTTGCCCGGGCTGACCGGCGAGGTGCGGCGACTCGAGGCGGACCTGGGGGCGCGCGGCCGGGTGCTGGTGCGCTATTCCGGCACGGAACCCAAGCTGCGGTTGCTGGTGGAGGGACCGACCGAGGCCGTCGTCCAGGCGGGGCTGGAGCGGTTGGCGGCGGCCGTCCGAGCGGAACTGGAAGTGATTTAGGCCGCGGGCAGCTCCCATTCCCAAAGTTGGTGTCGCCATCGCTGGCGTCTAATACTGCGGTGCGAACACAGTATCGCCTTTCGAAACCCCGCGGTTGGCCGATATAACAGAGGGACCAGGTCCCCCATCACCATGCCCCGGTATTTTTCGCCGGCTGGCTCCGCGCTCGCCGCCATTCTCCCTTCCTTGCTCCGGGTGGGCCTCGTCCTCGCGGCGGGGTGGGGATCCTCATGGGCCGCAGCCGAGGAGCGCGTGCCGGTGAACGACGGCCTGCTGGTCACCGCGATTCAGCAGTATTGGGATGTGCCCCTCGAACGGAAGGCGGCCCCGATCGATTTCGAACTGGCCTGCACGGTGACCTATTTCGACCCGGAGTGGAGAATCCTCTTCGTGCAGGATGAGCGCGGCGACGCGGCCTTCGTGCCCTACGGATCGCTGGCCTACCCGTTCAAGGCGGGCGAGGCGATCCTCGCGCGGGGCCGGTTTGTGCCGCCGAGCCTGGATATCTCATTCGAGCACGCCGTGGTGGAGCCGCGGGAGGGAAGGCCCCTCGTGCCCGTGGATGTCACCTCGAGGGTGACCGATCACACGCGCTTGATACGCCGTTATGTTTCCCTCGAAGGCGTCGTCGATTGGTCGCGTCGCGTTGACGCCCGCCATTTCCAGGTGGCCCTGTCGGTGGGCGGGGAAACCGTGCTGTGCTGGGTACAGATGGATCCGGCCACGCTGACCCCGGATATCCTCGATCGCAAAGTGAGGGTGGAGGGGGTCTATAATCCCCGGGTTGGGCCGGACGGGAAACTCTCGCTGCTCGAGATCATGGTCTCGTCGATGAGCCAGCTGACGGTCCTCGGGCAAGTGGACGACGATCCCGGGTTCCAGCTCCCGGTGACGGAAATCGGGCGGCTGCGCGACCACGCTGGTAACCAGATGGTGCGGGTGGTGGGATCGGTCGTGGCACGGGAAAGCGGGCGCCATGTCCGCATCCGCGATGGCAGCGGGCAAATCGACCTGATGACCGGCCAGATGAGGCCGCTATCGATCAATGACTTGGTGGAAGCGATCGGCTACCCCGTGGAATCCGGCGGCACGTGGCGGCTGGATCGCGCCGTCTTCCGCGCCTACGCGAGGCCGGCGCCCGCGCCGGAAGACGCGGCCGGCCCGATCAGGGTGGCCGCGGATGTCCTGGCGCTCTCGGCCGAGGAGGCGGCCAAGGGGCGTCCGGTTAAACTGCTTGGCGTCGTGACCTGGTCGCACAACTCGGCGCCGTTCTTCTTCATTCACGATTCGAGCGGGGGCATCTGCGTCATGCGCGGCGAGTCCGAATCCATGGTGCGCTCGCCGGGTCGATATCTGGAAGTCCAGGGGCGCACGGCCATGGGCGCTTTCGCCCCGCTGGTGCAGGCCACGAAATTCGAACGCGTGAGCGAATCGGTGCTGCCGGTGGCGCGACCCGTGTCGGTGGAACACGCCTTCACCGGGGTGGAGGAAGCGCAATGGATCGAGATGCGGGGATACCTGCGGGGGTTCCATCGCGAGGGAATCTGGAACCGCCTCGACCTGGCCACGGCCACGAGCGATTTCACGGCCATGTTGCCCGCGACCGAGGACATCGCCGCGATGATCGGCTCGGTGGTGCGGCTCCAGGGCGTGTGCGCGGCCGAGGCGGACGCGCAACGGCGCCTGACGGGAATTCGTCTTTGGGTGCCGGGCATCGCGTATGTGCAGGTCGAGGAACCCGCGCCAGTCGATCCGTTCACCGTGCCCCTGCGCTCGCTGGCGAGCCTTGGGCAATTCGAGACGGTGCAGAGTTTTAACCGGCGGGTGCGCGTGACGGGGACGGTGCTTCACCAAGTGCCTGGCGATGCCGTGTGGATCGAGGACGGGGGGCATAACCTGTTGCTCTCGGTGCGCGATGGGGCGGTGCTGCAACCGGGCGAACGCGTCGAAGCCGTCGGTTTCCTGGGTCGCGAGGCCGGCCGGATCGTGTTGCGGGAAGCGCAATGCCGGGTCGTGGGGCGCGCCGCCCAGCCGCAACCGCAGCCGATCGATCCCGTGCTGCCGCCGCTGGTGGCGCTGGACGGAAAACTGGTCCAAATCGAGGGCGTCTTGCTCGAGAGCGTCTTGATCGGCGAGGCCGCGCAACTGACGGTGCAGTCGGGCACGGTTATTTTTGGCGCAACCCTGGACGTGAGTGGACGCGCCCTCGCGGGCATCGCCGATGGCAGCGTGCTGCGGTTGACCGGCGTGCATGAAATCGAATTCGACCAGAGCGGGCGGCCGTCGTCGTTCACCCTCCAGCTGCGCGATCCGGCCGACGTTGTGGTGATCGAAACGCCTTCGTGGTGGACGCGGGGCCGCATCATGGCGTTCACCGGCATGCTGGCGTTCGGTGCGCTGCTCTTCCTGGGCTGGATCACGGTGCTGCGCCGGCAGGTGCACCGGCAGACCGGTCAGATCCGGGCCCAGCTGGAGCGGGAAACCCGACTCCAGGCGGAACTCGCGCGCGCCGGAAAACTCGAATCGCTCGGCCTGCTCGCGGGCGGCATTGCGCACGATTTCAACAACCTGCTGACAGTGCTGATGGGCAACATTTCCCTCGTGCGGCTCGACGGCAACCTCTCGGGCGATGCGGCGCGCTCGCTCGACCAGGCGGCCAAGGCGGCGGCGCGGGCGCGCGATCTGACGCAACAGTTGCTGACCTTTGCCAAGGGTGGGGCCCCGTTGCGGGCGGCGGTTTCGCTGCCGGAGATCGTGCGGGAAGTGACGGAGTTTGCCCTGCGTGGCTCCAAGGTGATCGCGCGCTTCCAGATGCCCGACGACCTCTGGCCGGCGAACGTCGACAAGGGACAGATCGGCCAGGTCGTGCAGAACATTGTCATCAACGCGCTCCAGGTGATGCCCGACGGCGGGGTCGTGGACGTGGTGCTCTCGAACCGGGTGGTCGGGACGGAATTCAGCGGCGTGCTCGCGCCCGGTCGCTACCTGCGGCTCGAGTTCACCGACCATGGGCCCGGCATCGCCGCGTCGGACCTGGCGCGGATGGTGGATGCTTATTTGAACACGAA
>JAEZDN010000078.1 GCA_023433275.1 Verrucomicrobiota bacterium | reverse complement strand
GGGAGGAGGACCGACGCGAGGTCGGCCCCGTTACGGGCGGGGAACAACCGGGGCGGGGGCGCCCCGGCTCCAGGGGGCGGAAAACCACGGCGGGGTCGCCGTGGCTCCAGGGGGGGCGGGCGGGGCGCGGGAAACGGCCCGCAGGGACGCGGGCCCTCCAAGGGACGGGCGCGGAATGTTTTTGGGCGCCGCGTCGGGGCGCGGGGGGCGTGCGCGTGCGTTTTGGGGAGAAAGAGAAAGATTACGAGAAAGAGAACGATTTGGGGTGAGGAAAGATTATGAGAAAGAGAACGATTTGGGGTAAGAGAAAGATTACGAGAAAGAGAACGATTTTTCTGGGGGACCCTCCCGTCAGAGGGGGAGGCGGAGGCGGGCGATGCAGCCGGGGTGGTCGGGGCGGTTCTCCAACGTGAGCGAGCCGTGGTGGTTCTCGGCGATCTGACGACACAGGACGAGGCCGATGCCGGAGCCGGACGGCTTGGTCGTGAAGAAGGGCACGAAAAGATTCTGCACGCTGGCGAGGCCGGGGCCGTCGTCGGTGACGGTGATCTCGAGCGCGCCGGGGATTTTTTGCCAGGTGACGCGAACGCCGGCGGCGCTGGGCGCGGCGGGGTCAACTTCGGGGAGCGCCTCGGCGGCGTTCTTCACCAGGTTGATGATAACTTGCTCGAGCTGCGCGGCGTCGACGTTGAGGGTGATGGAAGGGCCGTCGATCAGCTCGACCTCGGCGCGGCCTTGCAGGGCGATGACGCGGCGGAGGAGCGGTCCGATCTCACAGGGTTGCTTGCTCGGCGCGGGCAGCTTGGCGAGGCGCGCGTAGGACTGCATGAACTGGTTGAGGCCCTCGGCGCGTGACTCGATGATCTCGAGGCCGCCGCGCATGTCGTCCTCCCAGTCGTCGGCCTTCTGCGGGCGGCGAAGCATGGTGTTGAGCGACCCGGCGATGGACTTGATGGGGGCGAGAGAATTGTTGAGTTCGTGGCCGATGACGCGCACGAGGCGCTGCCAGGCCTTGAGTTCCTCCTCGCGGAGCGGCTGGCTGAGGTCGGCGATGACGACAAGGTGGTGGGGCAGGCCGCCCTCGCGGAACATCGTGCGGCGCATGCCCCAGCGTCCGGTGCCCCCGGGGAAGGTGCGGCTGAGCACGCGCGTGCCGTCGCCGGCGAGGCAGTCGGCGAGGTCGAGGTCGCGGGCGGCGCGGCCGAGGATGCGCTCGGCGGGTTGGGCGATGAGTTCCTGGCCAGCGCGGTTGACGAGGCGAAGGGTCTCGTTGGCGTCGAAGGCGAAGATGGCGACGTCGATTTCCTCCATGACGGTGCGGAGGAGGGCGGTGGCCTCGAGGGCGCCGAGGCGTTGTTCCTGGAGGGTGCCGCTGAGGAGGTTGATTTCGGCGAGGACGTCGCCGAGGGGTTCGTCGCGGTTGGCGCCGCGGGCGCGCGTGGAGAAATCGCCCTCGCGGAGCGCGGTCAGGAGGTTGGCCATGGTCTGGAGCGGGCGCACGACGCGCTCGCGCACGGCGAGGGCGTAGCCGAACCAGAAGCCGAAGATGACCAGGCCGAGGGTCCACTGGACCTTGGCGGTGTAGTCGCCGGAGAGCAGCAGCGTCATCGCCACGATCGTGGCGGGGAGGCCGCCGACGAGCGTGTAGATGAAGACGGCGTTTTCGTGGGAGAGGCGGCGCTTGGATGGCTTGGCCATAGCAGTCAGCTTTCAGCGGTCAGCTTTCAGCTTGCGAGAGAAAGCACCGATCATGCGTTTGATTTCGAGGATCTCACCAGCCAGCGGCTGATAGTCCCTGCCATCCAGGTAACCGAGATCAGCGGCGAGATTCAGATGATAGTCGGCTTCAGAGGCCGAGCCGTGGGCAATGTCGAGGAATCGCTTTAACTCTGGTTCGCTGTCGCGGCCGCATCCCTCGGCGATGTTTGCCGGGATGGCTGAAGCCGCTCGGCGCAGCTGGCTGGTCAGACCGTATTGCTCGTCCTTTGGAAAGCGCTTCGTGAGCGTGTAGATGGCGAGAGTCAATTGATGGCTGCGTTGCCAGATGGCTAGTTGTCGGAAGTTCTTCATACGGATGTGGCCCGTATGTGGGAATGGCTGAAAGCTGATCGCTGACCGCTGAAAGCTGAAGCTTAAAGCTCGAAGCTCAAAGCTCAAAGCTTTCAGCGGTCAGCTTTCAGCTTTCAGCTTTCGAGTGAAAGCCCCGATCATGCGTTTCAGTTCGGTGATTTCGATCGCGAGCGGCTGGTATTGGTCTGCGGAAAAATAGTCGAGTTCGTAGGCCAACAGCAGGTAGCTGATCGCTGAAAGCTGAAGCTTAAAGCTTTCAGCGGTCAGCTTTCAGCTTTCAGCTTTCGAGTGAAAGCCCCGATCATGCGTTTCAGTTCGCTGATTTCGATTGCGAGCGGCTGGTATTGATCTGCGGAAAAATAGTCGAGTTCGTAGGCCAGCAGCAGGTAGCTGATCGCTGACCGCTGAAAGCTGAAGCTTACAGCTTACAACTTACCGCTCAGAGCTTATACCGCTCCAGGCGGCGGTAGAAGGCGCTGCGGCTGAGGCCGAGTTCCTCGGCGGCCTTGCGGGCGTTGCCGTCGCAGCGGGCGAGGGTCTTCTTGATCAGGAAGGCTTCGACTTCCTCGAGGCTCATGTCGTCGAGGCGCGGGGCGGATTGCGCGGCGTTGAGGCCGAGGTCGGCGGCGCGGACGACCTTGCCCTGGCTCATGAGCACGCCGCGCTCGACGGCGTGGTCGAGCTCGCGGACGTTGCCGGGCCACGCGTAGTCCTTCATCGCCTCGACGGCGGCGTCGTCGAAGCCGGTGATCGCCTTGCGGTAGCGGGTGACGTGTTGCTTGAGGAAATGCTGGGCCAGGAGCGCGATGTCCTCGCGGCGCTCGCGGAGCGGCGGGAGGTGGATGTGAATCGTGTTGAGGCGGAACAGGAGATCCTGGCGGAACTTGCCGGCGGCGACCTCGGCCTGGAGGTCGGAGTTGGTGGCGGAGATGAGGCGGACGTTGGCGCGGTAGGTGCGGGAGGAGCCGACGCGGTCGAACTCGCCGGTCTCGAGCGTGCGCAGGATCTTCGCCTGCTGGCTCATCGGGATGTTGCCGATCTCGTCCATGAAGAGCGTGCCGCCGTCGGCGAGCTCGAAGCGGCCGGCGCGGTCGGCCTTGGCGTCGGTGAACGCGCCGCGGACGTGGCCGAAGAGTTCGCTCTCGAAGACGCCCTCGGGGAGGCCGCCCATGTTGACGGAGATGAAGGCCTTGGCGGCGCGGACGGAGACGGCGTGCAGGGCCTGGGCGACGACGCCCTTGCCGGTGCCGTTTTCGCCGGTGATGAGGATGTTGGCGTCGGAGGGGCCGACGCGGGAGATGATCTCGAGCACGGGCCGCATGGCGGCGGACTGGGCGATGAGGTTGGGACCGCCCTTGCCGCGGAGGATCTGGTTTTCCTGCTCGAGGCGGCGGTAGGCGCGGACGGCGCCGGCGAGTTCGATCTGGTTGCGGATGATCGAGACGAGGCGCGGGTTTTCCCAGGGCTTGGTGATGAAATCCTTGGCGCCGCGGCGCATGGCCTCGACGGCGATCTCGACGCTGGCCCAGGCGGTCATCACGACGACGGGCAGGGTGGGGTCGGCGGCCTGGAGCTTGGCGAGGAGGTCGAGGCCCTCCTGACCGGAGGTGGTGTCGCGCGTGTAATTGAGATCGATGATCGCGAGGGAAAAGTCGCGCGCCTCGATGGCCTTGATCACGGCGGCGGGGGACTTGACGGTCTCGATCTGGTAGCCCTCGGCCTTGAGGAGAAGACGGAGCGCCTCGAGCACGTCGGGCTGGTCATCGGCGATGAGGATGCGGTGGGGCGCGGAATCGGCGGGGGCGGACATTGGTCAGAGAGGCGGGGGCGGGGGAGAAGTGACAAGGGCCAAGGGGGAAGTGTCAAGAAGGGCGCGGACGCGCCAGTTTAAGGGGGAAGTTGAAGTTTAAGGAGCGCTGGCGGGGTGGGAGAACGAGAAAGGTGGAGAGAACGAGAAAGATTAAGAGAAAGATTAAGAGAAAGAGAACGAGCGGGGAGCTGCGGGGGCGCGCTCAAGCGGCGCGGCGGATGGCGGGCGTCGGGGTGACGGTGGTTGAATGTAGCGTTGGACGGAGCACCGGGGCCAGTGGGGCGAGCGAGCGCGCGGGGCGCGAGTAGTCGAGGAGGGCGATGGCGCCGAGGCCGAGGGTGGCGGCGGTGGCGATGCCGATGTCGGCGGGGACCAGACCGAGGAGGGAGAACAAAGCCACGGCGGCGATGCCGGCGGCGACGAAGCGGGAGAGGATGGTGATGATGGTTTTCATGACGATGGGAATGCCGGGAATAATTGCAGCGCGCGTGCCAAGTGTGGGCGGCTTGCCTTAAGTGGCACGAATGACAGCGAGTTAAAATTGAAGCGGTGTTGTGCGGATTTTTTCGCACGACGGGAATCAGGTCGCGGGCGGGAGTCATGATTCCCGCGAATGGGACGGCGGTGGCGGCGGCGGCGCGGTTAGGGGCTAGGGGTCATGGGTTGTCGGTTATGGGGACGGACCGATGGGGTGGGGTTGGGGTGGTGGGGAGTTTTTGAAAATGCGTGGGTAGGCGCGCGTCGTTACACACCCCGCCCGTTGGGCACCCCTCTTGATAGAGGGGATTTTCGGAGGAGTGGGGTCGGCGGAAGGGTGCGGTTGAGGGCGTTCTGCCGGAGTGAGGTGTGATGAGGGATGGGATTTAAGAAACCACGGCGAGGTCGCCGTGGCTCCAAGGAAGGCGGCCCGCAGGGACGCGGGCCCTCCAGGGCGTGTCGGGAGTGCGTGCGTTCTTACACACCCCGCCCGTTGGGCACCTCTCTTGAGGGGATTTTCGGAGGGATGGGGTCGGCGGAAGGGTGCGGTTGGAGGGCGTTCCGCTGTAGTGAGGGGTGATGAGGGATGGGATTGAAGAAACCACGGCGAGGTCGCCGTGGCTCCAGGGAAGGCGGCCCGCAGGGACGCGGGCCCTCCAGGGCGGCGTGTCGGGAGTGCGTGCGTTACCGGTGGCGGAGCACGAGCCAGCGGGAGCTGGGCCCTCCACCAATAACGATTAACCAATATCCCCTAACTGAGCCGCGTTAGCGGCTCATTCGTACCGCAGCGCTTCGATGGGGTCGAGTTGGGCGGCTTTTCTGGCGGGGTAGAAGCCGAAGAAGACGCCGATGGCGGCGCTGAAGGCGACGGCGCCGATGATGGCGTTGGTCGAGATGAGCACGGGCCACTGGTTCAGACGGGAAACGAGTTGCGAGGTGCCGATGCCGAGGAGCACGCCGAGCGCGCCGCCGAGGACGCTCAGGATGATGGCCTCGATGAGGAACTGCGTGAGCACGTCGCGGCCGTGCGCGCCGACGGCGAGGCGGATGCCGATCTCGCGCGTGCGCTCGGTGACGGAGACGAGCATGATGTTCATGATGCCGATGCCGCCGACGATCAACGACACGCCGGCGATGGCGCCGAGGAGGACGGTCATGGTCTTGGTCGTGGCGGTCGCGGCCTCGGCGAGTTCCTGCTGGTTGCGCACGGTGAAGTCGGGCTCGCGTCCGTTGCGGCGTTGTTGGAGGAGGTCGGTGATGTCCTGCTGCACGCGGTTCATGACGTCGGGCGACACCGCCTGCACGAGGATGGAATTCAGGTTCGGGCGGCGGGCGATGCGCTGGAGGTAGCTGGTGTAGGGAATGATGAGCACGTCGTCCTGATCCTGTCCGAAATAATTGAAACCCTTGGCGCCGAGGACGCCGACGACCTTGAAGGGGATGTTGCGGATGCGGATGCTCTGGTCGATGGGATCGGAGTCGGGGAAGAGCTGGTTGGCGACGGTCTTGCCGATGACGCAGACCTTGTTGCCAGAGCGGACGTCGGCCTCGCTGAACATCTCGCCGTCGGCGATGGTCCAGAGGCGGATGTCGAGGTAGGCGACGTCCTCGCCGAGAACCTGGGTGTTCCAGTTGAGGCCATTGGCGAGGACCTGGGTGCGGTCGCGGAGTTCGGGGGTGATGGCGGAGACGCCCGCGACCTCGCGCTCGATGGCCTGGGCATCCTCGATGGTGAGGCTGCTGGCGCTGCCCCAGCCGCCGCGCACGGCGCCGGCGGTGAAGTTGCCGGGGAAGACATTGATGAGGTTCTGGCCGAGGCTGGCGATGGAGGCCTCGACCTGGGACTTGGCGCCGTTGCCGATGCTGACCATGGCGATGACGGCGGCGACACCGATGATGATGCCGAGGGCGGTGAGGACGGACCGCATGGCGCTGCGGCGCAGCGCGCGGAGGGCGACCTTGATGACGTTGATGACGCGCATGGGGAGCGGCGGCGTTCGCCGCCGCGGTCAGGAGTTATTGGTTAAGAGTTATTGGTTATTGGGGAACCGGTGCTTCAATACGGTTAGGGCGTCCTTATGGACCCCGCCCTGTTGGGCACCCCTCTTGATGGAGGGGAGTGCGGAGAGAGTGGGCGGCGGTTATTGGTCGGGAGTAATGGGGGGCGTTGGGAGTTGGGGCGCTTGCGGTTCAATCTTGCCGCGGCCGTTGGCGCACCGGGGAAGGGCGCAGCAAGTCTGCGCCCCTACGGAAAGTCGCCTATCGTCCATCATAAATCGCATGGCTGGGGGCGGCTTTATGTGGTGAGTTTGGCCTCGGTTTCGGCGGCGAGGATCTTCTTCATCTCTTCGGTGGCGACGAAGCGGTCCTGGACCTGGACGTCGCTGACGAGCTGGCCGTCGCGCATGATGAGGTTGCGTTTGCAGTAGCGCGCGATGTCGAGCTCGTGCGTGACCATCACGATCGTGATGCCCTGGTCGTTCAGTTGTTGGAAGACGCCCATGATCTCGACGGAGGTCTTGGAATCGAGGTTGCCGGTGGGCTCGTCGGCGAGGAGGACCTGCGGTTCGTTGATGAGGGCGCGGGCGATGGCGACGCGTTGTTGTTGTCCGCCCGAGAGCTGGCTGGGGAAGTGGTCGGCGCGCTTGGCGAGACCGACCAGCTCGAGGCTGCGCAGGGCGCGCTCGTGGATGTCGCGGGAGGAGAAGCGACGGCGTCCGTACAGCATGGGGAGCTCGACGTTCTCGCGGGCGGTGGTGCGCGAGAGGAGGTTGAACCCCTGGAAGACGAACCCGAGTTTCTGGTTGCGGAGGTCGGCGAGCTGGTTGCGGTCGAGTCCGGACACATCGACGCCGTCGAGAAGGTAGCGCCCCTTGGTCGGCCGGTCGAGGCAGCCGAGGGTGTTCATGAGGGTGGACTTGCCCGAGCCGCTCGAACCCATGATGGCGACAAACTCGCCGCGATTGATGGTGAGGGTGACGCCGCGCACGGCGTGGACGGGCACCTCGCCGGAGTCGTAGATCTTGTGAATGTCGTCGAGTTGGACGATGGCGGACATGAGGGGGAAGGGAAAAGGGCCAGGGGCGAGGAGCGAAGGGAGAGGCGGCGAGGGGAACCAAGGCAACACACCCCGCCCTGTCGGGCACCCCTCTTGATAGAGGGGAGTTGGGTAGCGTGACGGTCGGATTGTTGCCGAGGAGAGGGTGGTTGGTCGGTGCCTTAGAAGCGGCGCTGGCCGCCGAAGGGGTTGGCGGCGGGGCGGGAGCTGCCGGCGGCGTTGCCGACCGGAGCGAGGCCCGTGATGATGACATCGCCCTCGGCGAGGCCCTCGACGACCTCGGAAGTGATGCCGTCGGTGATACCGACCTTGATGGAGACCGGTTGGGGCAAGGCGGTCTTGTTGCCGTTGGGGAGGCGGTAGACCGTGCGGGTGGTGACGGTGACTTCACCCGGCGCGGCGGGGGCGGGCGCGAGACCGCGCTCGACGAGGAGCTTCCGGAACTGTTCGCGTTGCTCGGGGGTGGCGTCGCGGAAATTCGTGAAGCCGACCTCGGCCATCACCGCGCGCATTTTCTCGCGTTGTTCTGGCGTGGCGTCGCCGAACATACCGCCGGGCCCGCC
>JAEZDN010000070.1 GCA_023433275.1 Verrucomicrobiota bacterium | reverse complement strand
GTCGGAGACCGGCGCTACTTCAAGGCCAGGTCGTTGGGGGTGACTTCCTTGATCGACCACTTGGTGACCAGGAGGCCCTTCGAGGTGCGCGTGCTGATGGGGACGGGCGTGAGGTCGAAGTCGAGTTCGCGCACGCGGGCGCCACTGCGGCCGTCGAGGCTCACGTGGATGGACTTGGGCATGTCCTTTTCCTTTTCGGCGACGTGCAGGTAGATCAGCTTCGAACCCTCGGTCTTGGCCAGGGGATACAGTTTGTCGCGGCTGAGGCCGCCGATTTGGAAGCGCTTGGCGTAGCACTTTCCCTCGGGGCCGTCGCGGTAGACCATCGTGTAGAACTTCTGGTCGCCTTCCTTGGGCCAGATGGCGACGTGCCGAATGTCGCGGCCCATGAAAATCTTGTCGGCGACTTTCGAAACCTTGAGCGAGGCGTCGCCCATGATCGTGAGGACGCTGTCGAGGATCGTGCACTCCTGGACGAATTCGTGCTGGCGCCAGTTGAGGCCGATGAAGCCATCCTCGCGATTGACGTACAGGCGCTGGTTGGCGCTGACGACCTCGGACGCCTTGATCTCCTCGATCTCGTCGTAACTCGTGCGGCGCTTGATGCCCTTGCCGTATTTTTCCTGGAGCATTTCGAACCAGGCGACGGCGTAGGCGGTGAGGTTCTTGAGGTTGGCCTTCGTCTCCTTGATGCCTTCCTCGATCTTCTTCATGGCCTCGTCGGCCTGGAAGCGGTTGTAGGCAGAGATGCGCTTGATGCGGATCTCGGTGAGGCGGGTGATGTCGTCGTCGGTCACCTCGCGGCGCAGGTTCTTGATGTAGGGCTTCAGGCCGGTGCGGATCTCGGACATCACGCTTTCCCAAGTCTTGGATTTCTCGATGTTCCGGTAGATGCGCTCCTCGATGAAAATGCGCTCGAGCGAGTCCCAGTGCCATTGCTGCTCGAGTTCGCCGAGCTTGATCTCGAGCTCGCGCTTGAGGAGCTCCTTCGTGGCGTCGGCGCTGGCCTTGAGGATGTCGCGCACGCCGGTGAAGACGGGCTTGTCGTTGCCGGTGGTGGGATCGCGCACGATGACGCAGGCGGCGGGATTCAACTGCACCTGGCAGCTCGTGAACACGTAGAGTTGCTGGATCACCTTCTCGGCCTCGGCGCCCTGGGGGAGGTGGATGAGGATCTCGACCTGGTCGGCGGTGTTGTCGTCGACGTGCTTGATCTTGATCTTGCCCTTGGCGTTGGCGGAGAGGATCGACTCGATCAGGGACTCGGTGGTGACGCCGTAGGGGAGCTCGGTTACGGCGAGGAGGTATTTGGAACGCTCCTCGATGCGGGCGCGGACCTTCACCTTGCCGCCGCGCTCGCCGTCGTTGTATTCCGTAAAGTCGGCGGTGCCGCCGGTGGGGAAGTCGGGGAGGATGCGGAAGGTTTTCCCCTGGAGGTGATTGATCGCCGCGCGGCAGAGGTCGTTGAAATTGTGCGGGAGGATCTTCGTGGACAGGCCGACCGCGATTCCGTCGGCGCCCTCGAGGAGGACGATCGGGAACTTGGCGGGGAGCGTGATGGGCTCCTTGTTGCGGCCGTCGTAGCTGAGCTGCCAGGTGGTGGTCTTCGGGTTGAAGAGGACGTCGCGGGCGAAGGGCGTGAGGCGGGCCTCGATGTAACGCGGGGCGGCGGCATCGTCGCCGGTGAGCAGGTTGCCGAAATTGCCTTGGGGCTCGATGAGCCAGGCGCGCTGTCCGATCGACACGAGCGCGGCGCCGATGGAGGCGTCGCCGTGCGGATGGAGTTTCATCGTGGCGCCGACGACGTTGGCGACCTTGTGGAAGCGGCCGTCGTCCATGTCCCAGAGCGTGTGGAGGACGCGGCGCTGGACGGGCTTCAGGCCGTCGTCGATGTGCGGGACGGCGCGGTCGAGGATGACGTAGCTGGCGTAGTCGAGAAACCAGTTGCGGTAGGCGAGGGCGAGGGGCGCCTGCTCGTCCTGGACTTTCTGGCCCTTGGGACGCTTGGGTGGCGGCGGCTCGGCGGGGGCGTCGCCGTCGGCCGGAGCGCCGGTGGAAGCCGGTGGAACCAGCACGGAGGAAGAATCAGAGATGGGGGTGCCCTCGGCGGTGGGCTCGGCCTTCTGGCCCTTTTTGGCGGCGGAGGAGGTCTCGGACGCGGCGTCGAGGGGGAGTTCGGGCTGATCGTTCTTCTTCGTGGGTTTCTTTTTGGCCATTGAGAGAGGGGATGTTGGGGGTTAGCGGTTAAGAGGTGGGCGGTTAGAAACTCGTGGCCTCTCATCGTAACCCGGAACTTGCGCCGGGGGCGCCGCCTCAGAGAGGGAAATTCGGGAGGGGTGGTCAATGTCCGTTTATTTCGAACGGGAGCGAGAACGGCGGGGCCACGAGTCGCGGGGTTCGGCCTCGCGGGAGCTCGGCCCTCCAGGGTGAGGGCGCGCGGGGAGACGGTGTGCGCGCGCGTGGAAGCGCGTTCGTCACGGAGAGGGACGCTTTGCCCTGCCTCGAGGCACGGCCCGCAGGGACGCGGGCCCTCCAGGGGATGATGCGTGGGGCTTTAGGCGGGATCAGTCGGCCGGTTCTGAACCTCTCGACGGGCTCCGCGGTTGGTTGGAGGGAGAACGAGAAAGATTACGAGAACGAGAATGATCGGGGCCGAGGGAAGGATCGGTCAGGGGGCCGAGGCCTCGGCGGTGGCGGCGAGGGGGGCGGGGCCGCTGGCGGCGGTGGCGAGGAGGTGGCCGGGCTTGGGGGTGAAGGCGGCGATGGCGTGGTCCAGGTCGGGGTCGCGGCCGGCGCGGAGATCGGCGAGGGCGGGCGAGGGAACGGCGATGTCGGGCATGACGCCGCGACCCTCGAGGCGCTCGTCGTTGAGGCCGCGGTAGTCCTGGATCGGGATCTGGAGCTTGCCGCCGCCGGGGAGGTTGTAGGTGCGGGAGACGATGACCGCGCCTGCCGTGCGGCGTCCGACGATGGTGGCGCGGTTGTAGTGCTGCATGACGTGGGCGAAGATCTCGGCGGCGCTGCCGGTAGAAGGGCCGGTGAGCACGACGAGTGGGCCGCGGTAGCGGGCGGAGAGGAACGGAAGCGGGAGACCGTGGCCCTCGCTGGTGCGGCCGTTGCGGCGGATGAAGTGTCCGGTCGCGACGCGGTGATTGAAGAATTCGCCGATGGCGATGTTGGCGGCGAAGACGTAGCCGCCGGGGTTGTCGCGCAGGTCGATCACGACGCCCGGGCCGTCGCGATGGGCCTTCAGCTCGCGGTTGAGCCAGCTCAGGCTCTTGCGGTCGAACTTGTCGAATCGCAGGTAGCGCTGGCCGCCGGGGAGGTCGCGCGCGACGCGTTGCACGGTGCGGACGAGCTCAGGTTGAAAGGTGATCGAGCGGGCCTCGTTCTGGAGATCGAGGAACGTGTAGGTGATGGGCTGGCCGGCGCGCGGCGTGAGGGGCGGGGCCTCGCTGAGCGGGCGGCCCTCGCAGGCGAGCAGGACCCAGCCGGGGAGGACGCCGGCTTCCTCAGCCGGTCCGCCGGGGATGAGGTCGGTCACGACGAGGCGGCCCTCGAGGGGCATCCAGCCCATGCCGACGGCCACGCGGCGCTCGGTGCGGAGCTCGTGGGTGCGGCGTGGGGGCAGTGGGGTGAGGTGCGATTCCTTGAGCTCGTTGCAGAGGCGGGAGAGGACACGATACAGCTCGGTGTCGTCGGTCGCGGCGGCGGCCTCGGGGCGGTATTGCCGGCCCTTGGCGGCCCAGTCGACGCCGCGGAAATTCGGGTCGAAATATTTCTCGTTCACGAGGCGCCAGGTCGCGTCGTAGATTTCGAGGTTAAGGGCGGTGCGTTCTGAGGCGGTGAGCGGGGCGGGCTCGTGGTAGGCGGACGGGGTGGCGCAGCTCGAGCAGAAGGCGAAGGTCGCGAGGGCGAGGGGCAGGGCGGCGAGGCGCGGAGCGAAGGGAGCGGCGCGAAGAAAACGGGCGAGACGGCTCGGCGTGGCGGGCGAACGGCCGGGGGGCGAGGATTGGGCGCGAGAGGTCTTCAGGAAAGGCATCGGGAAATTTACTGTGGGTAAATTACCGGTGCGTTTTTCGCGTCGTCAAATCGGGGTGTAGGACGGAGACGGACAAGGCGCGTTTTTTCTGCAAAAAAACGCGCCGGTTAGGGGGTCCCGGGTATTTGTTATGGGGAGGAGGGGGGCGGCAGCAGGTCGCAATTGAATGACCGGTCGGGCTCGGGCTCTAGAGGAATACCGGGGCGGGGGCGCCCCGGCTCCAGGGAGGCGAAGGAGGCACGGACCGCCGATGCGGGGGCCGGCAGAGACCGCGGCGCCCCGGTTTCAGAAAAGCAGGCCGGGCTCGGTGGCTACGGGGCGCTTAGGCTTCGACGAGGTCTTTTTCGACCCTCAGGTTGTCGATGATGAAGTCCTGGCGCTCGGGGGTGTTCTTGCCCATGAAGAAACTCAGGAGCTCGTCGCTGCTGTAGAGGTGGTGCAGGTTCACCGGGTCGAGGCGGATGTTCTCGCCGATGAAATCCTTGAACTCGCCGGCGCTGATTTCACCGAGGCCCTTGAAGCGCGTGATCTCGTGGCTGGCGCCGCACTCGGCGATGGCGGCCTGCTTCTCCTGCTCGGAGTAGCAATAGCGCGTGATCTTCTTGTTGCGGACGCGGAAGAGGGGCGTTTGCAGGATGAAGAGGTGGTTGTTGCGGATGACGTCGGGGAAGAACTGCAGGAAGAACGAGAGAAGCAACAGGCGGATGTGCATGCCGTCGACGTCGGCGTCGGTGGCGATCACGATCCGGTTGTAGCGCAGGCCGTCGAGGCCGTCCTCGATGTTGAGGGCGGATTGGAGGAGGTGGAATTCCTCGTTCTCGTAGATGACCTTCTTGGTGAGGCCGTAGGTGTTCAGCGGTTTGCCCTTGAGGGCGAAGACGGCCTGGGTCTGGACATCGCGCGTGGCGGTGAGGGAGCCGGCGGCGGAGTCGCCCTCGACGATGAAGAGGGTGGATTCCTCGGCGCGCGGGTTGCGGTCGCCGAGGTGCAGGCGGCAGTCGCGGAGCTTGCGGTTGTGGAGGGAGGCCTTCTTGGCGCGCTCGCGGGCGATGTTGCGGATGCCGGCGAGCTCCTTGCGCTCGTGTTCGTTTTCCTCGATCTTCTGTTTGATGATCTCGGCCGTCTCGCGGTTCTTGTGGAGGTAGGTGTCGAGGGCCTGCTGGACGAACTTGCCGACGAATTCCTTGAGCGTGGGGCCCTTGGGGCCCATGTCGGTCGAGCCGAGCTTGGTCTTGGTCTGGGATTCGAAGACGGGTTCCTGGACGCGAACGACGATGGCGGCGTCGATGGACTGGCGGACGTCGGCGGCGTCGAAGTCCTTCTTGAAGTGGTTGCGCAGGGTCTCGACGAAGGCCTCGCGGAAGGCGGCGAGGTGGGTGCCGCCCATGGTGGTGTGCTGGCCGTTGACGAAGGACCAGTATTCCTCGCCGTAGTGTTTGCCGTGGGTGACGGCGATCTCGATGTCCTCGCCCTCGAGGTGGATGATCGGGTAGAGCGCCTCGCCCGAGATTTCCTTGGCGAGGAGATCCTTGAGGCCGTGCTCGGACTTGAAGGGCTTGCCGTTGAGCGTGAGGGTGAGGCCGCGGTTGAGGAAGGCGTAGTTCCAGAGCATGTCCTCGACGAACTCCGTGCGGAACTTGAAGTCCTTGCCGAAGAGTTTCTCGTCGGGCGTGAACTCGATGAGGGTGCCGTTGCGATCGGTGGACTTGGTGACCTTGGACTGGGACTTGAGCTTGCCCTGCTCGAACTCGACGAACTTGGTCTCGCCGTCGCGGAAGGCCTGGGCGCGGTAGGTGAGGGCGAGGGCGTTGACGGCCTTCTGGCCGACGCCGTTGAGGCCGACGGCCTTTTGGAAGGTTTCGGAATCGTATTTGGCGCCGGTGTTGATGACGGAGACGCACTCGACGAGTTTGCCGAGCGGAATGCCGCGGCCGTAGTCGCGGACACGGACGGAGCGCTCGGTGAGCTCGACCTCGATCTTCTTGCCCGCCCCCATCATGAATTCGTCGATGGAGTTATCGATGGTTTCCTTGAGGAGGACGTAGATGCCGTCCTCGGCGTGGGCGCCGTTGCCGAGGCGGCCGATGTACATGCCGGGGCGGAGGCGGATGTGCTCGAGGGAGCTGAGGGTCTTGATGCTCGCTTCGGTGTAGTTGGAGGCCATGGGCGGGAAGGAAGGAGGAAGAATTAAGAAGGAAGATGGATGACGGGGAAGGCGGAGACGTGAGACCTGAGACCTGAAAAGGAACGGAGATCGGACCGAGGGCGGAAAGGTGTGTGGGCAAGGGGGCAAGTGACAAGTAACAAGTGACCAGGGTCGACGGGCCGCCGCGGGCGAGGCCATAAAACGAAAACCGGTGGACGAAGACGTCCACCGGTTGGGTGCGAAACCGGATTCTTGAACAGGCCCCAATCAGGCGTCCTGGAAAAACGCGTCTGCTGTCGCGGTTTCGTGCCGTGCGATGCGAGGCTTCGCAAGCGGGGCGGGGTGCCTTTCGGGGCGTTGCGGTGCGGCGACCGGTGCGGCGGCGGCCGCAGTGGCGGCCGATCCGCCGATCAACGTCTGGAGGCTGTGCACGACTTCCTTGAGCGAAGCGGCCTGACTGTTCAGTTCCTCGGCGGCGGCGGCGGTTTCCTCCGCGTTGCCGGCATTGGACTGGGTGACCTTGTCCATCTGGGACACGGCGATGTTGATCTGGCCGATGCCCTGGTTCTGCTCGCCCGAAGCGCGGCTGATCTCGGCGACCAGTTCGTCGACGCGGCGCGCGCGCTCGACGATGATGCCGAGGGAGGCGGCGACCTTGGTGGAGACGACCGCACCGTGCTCGCTCTTGCCGATGGAGTCCTCGATCTTGGCAGCCGTTTCCTTGGCGGCGGTGGCGGAGCGCTGAGCCAGGGCGCGGACCTCCTCGGCGACGACGGCGAAGCCGGCGCCGTGCTCCCCGGCGCGGGCGGCCTCCACCGCGGCGTTGAGCGCCAGGATATTGGTTTGGAAGGCGATTTCGTCGATGGTCTTGATGATCTTCGCGATGTCGGCCGACGAGGTCTTGATGGCGTTCATGGCATCGCGCATGGCTTCCATGTCGGCGTTGCCCGTTTCGGCCGCGGCCCGGGTCTCGCCGGAAAGTTGTTTGGCGGCAACGGCGGCCTCGGCGTTTCGTTTGGTCATGGAGGAGAGTTCCTCGAGGGAAGAGGAGGTTTCCTCGAGGCTCGCGGCCTGCTCGCTGGCGCCGCCGGCGAGGGACTGGCTGCTGGAGGAGACCTGGCCGGCGGCCGCCGAGACCTGCACCGCTCCGTCGCCGAGGGCGGCGGCCATCAAGCGCAGGCGGGAGCTGATCGAGCGGGTGATCAGCCAGCCGGCAACGATGGCAGACAGGGCGGCGACGGCGCTGAGGATGAGAGTGAACGACAGTCCGCGCGAGGCGCTGTGGTTGACCTCATCCATGTAGGTCCGGACGTTGCGGCTGTTGTACTCCGCGCATTCCCGCACGGCCGTTTCAAAGGCGGCAAACGCGGGTGCGCCTTCGCTGCGGAGCAGGGCCAGCGCCTCGGCGGGTTTGCCCTCCATGCTCAGGTCGCGGATGTGATTGGCCACCTTGCGAAAGGATTCCAAGGCCGGAGGCACGCGGCCGGCGAGGGCCCGTTCCTCGTCGGAGGACAGGTGCTTTTCGTATGCATGCAGGTCGCTCAGGATCGTGGCGGCGAGTTCGTCGCATTGCCGGTCGAGATCGCGCATCTCGGCGGCATCATCGGAGAGGATGTGCCGGTTGGTGAGAATGCGATAGTGGAGCGTGTTGCGCTGCAATGCGGTGACGCGCTCGATGGAGGGCAGGCTGTCGTCGGCGATGGTGGCGACGTCCAGCTTGATGCCGTGCAACGTGGCGTAAAAGATGGCGGCAGCGATGAGGTTGAAACTGACCAGGAGGGCGAACCCCAAGGTCAGGCGGCGGGCGATGGTGAGGTTTTTAAGCATTTTGGAGATGCCGTGCGTGGGGAGGCAGGGCAGTTCATCGGCCAACGGGGGACTGGCTGAAACCTGACATCCGGACAGAGGGCCGGCTAATTCCTACAAGAAGGTGGGCTTCGGTACGTTCGCCGCCGGCCCCGCGGCAGGGTAGTGATGCGACGACCTGATGGCGGGATGGAGATGCGACGCTCGGTGGCCGTTCCCCGATGAACCACGGCGCGGCCGCCGTGGCTCCAGCCAAGGCAAGGCCAGTCGGAGGCGATTCGACCCACCGGGGACGTGCGACGGTGCCGGGCGTACACCAATAAGAAACCGGCGGCTGAGGGAACAGCGCGCCGGTTCTTAATCAGACATCCTTGCTGAAATGTTTGGATCGGTGGTTGGTGGTTGGGAGGAAGGGTTGGTTGAGACAGTGGCCGGGCCACCGAGGAGGACGTCATGTCCGCCACGGGTTTCAACGGCCGGCGGGACCGGGGCAGGAGTCACAAAGGCGTCACAAAAACCTAAACCGGGACCGGAGGGCACCGATGTACGCCGCATGAGCGATTCGTCCTTTTCCCATGCCACCGCGGCCCGGCTGCTCCTGGTGGAGGACAGTGACGAGATGCGGGCGACCTGCGCGGAGTTGTTGCGGAGCGTGGGGTTCCGGGTGTTGGAGGCGCGGGACGGGCTGGAGGCCTTGGAAATGTGGGAGCGGGAGGATCCGGCCTTGATCGTGCTCGACGTGAACATGCCGCGGATGAATGGCTGGCAGGTGCTCGAGAAGCTCCGGTTGCGCGGGTGCCGGCGGCCGGTGCTGATGCTCACCGGGCTGACGGGGATCAACGACCGCGTGAAGGGATTGGCGGCCGGGGCGGACGATTATCTGGGAAAGCCGTGTGATTTTCGGGAGTTGATCGCGCGCGTGCAGGCGTTGTTGCGGCGGGCGCAGCCGGAGATGAGCGCGCTGACGCAGCTGAACTTTGGCGGCCTGCGCGTGGATTTGCGGGAGCGCACCGCGGTGGCGGAAGGCGCGGCGGTGGCGCTGACGCGCACGGAGTATGCGATCTTGGATTTGCTGGCGCGGCACCATGGCCGGCCGGTGGCGCGTGAAACGATCCTGGATGCGGTGTGGGGCTACACGAACCGGCCGAACACGCGGACGGTGGAAACACATTTGTGGCGGTTGCGCCAGAAGCTGGGGGATCGCGGCGGGGAGCCGCGATGGATTCGCACGGTGCCGGGGGCGGGTTATCAGTTGGAGAGTGATCGGGAGATGGCGGCGGCTTGAGGAGGGCTGGGGGAAAGGCGGGAAGGTAGACGAGAAAGAGAAAGAGAAAGAGAAAGAGAAAGATTAAGAGAAAGAGAAAGATGGTTGGGTGGCGGACGGGGAGATGCCGGGTGAGGGCACCCGGCCCACATGAATGGAAAGGGGTCAATTGGGTAGCGATCGGGAGATGGCGGCGGCTTGAGGGGGGCTGGGGAAAGACGCGAAGGAAGACGAGAAAGAGAAAGAGAGAGATTAAGAGAAAGAGAAAGATGGTGGGGTGCGGGCGGGGAGATGCCGGGTGAGGGCACCCGGCCCACATGGTTGGGGGAGGATGCGGTCAGGTCGCGGGCTTGCCTTGGGAGCGGAACGGCGTAGGGTCGGGGCCGGTCCATTCTTCCTATGAAAAAAATCCTGCTCGTGCTCGGACTCGGTGGCTTGATCGTGGTGATTGCGGCGTACATCGGCGTCGCCTATTTTCTCGGTTCGATGGTCAAGGCCGGGGTGAATAACTTCGCGCCGAAGCTCACGCAGTCGAAGGTCGAGCTCGCGGGGGCCAAGCTTTCGCCGCTCACGGGTTCCGGGACCCTGAGCGGGTTGACGGTGGCCAACCCCGCGGGTTGGAGCGAGGGGAACGCGTTCTCGCTCGGCGCGGTGCACGTGGACGTCGAGCCGATGTCGATCTTTGGTGATCACATCGTGATCAATGAAATCTCGATCGATCGTCCGGTGTTCAACTACGAGACGAAGATCGTTTCGAGCAACATCAAGGATCTGTTGGAGAACATCCAGGAATTCACGGGCAGCGGCGCGAAGCCGGCCGAGACGAAGGACGGCAAGCCGATCAAGTTTGTGGTGAAGAAAATCAGCCTCACGAATGCGCAAGCGACGCTGGGCGCCGGCGGGGCGGCGCTGCCGATCCCATTGCCGCCGGTGACGATGGAAAACATCGGCGTGGCCGCCGGAGGCATCACGGCGGACCAGCTGGCGGGCGAGATCATGAAGAATGTGCTCGGCAGCATCGTGTCCGGCACGGCCAAAGCGTTGACCCAGGTGGGCGGCACCGCGGGGGCGGCCAGCGTGGAGAAGACCAAGGAGGCCGCCAAGCAGGCGACGGATGCGATCAAGGGACTGTTTAAGAAGACGGAAAAGCAGTAGCGTGTAGCGAGTAGCGAATAGGGAAAGAGGGGAAGTGGCGGGTGTTCGCAACGTGCTCGCACTCTGGGCTGCGTTTAGGATTAGGGTGCAGCAAGTCTGCGCCCCTACGCTGATCCGACCTGACAGGATCATTCTGCCACGGATAACGAGATGCCAGGGGGCGGCGCCAATTTAGGCGCGCAAAGTTCGGAGGAATGGGATTGGATTCGGGCGTTGGGTCTCCGGCATGCGACGGCTCGTCGGGACGACTCGCCCTGCCTCTCCAACTCATCAGACCATGGCCATGAAGACTCGAATGTTGTCCCTGTTGTTTTCGCTCCTGCTCCCGGTTGTGCTCGCGGCAGCGCCGACGCTGGAGCAGTTGGTGGGTAATCCGGCGCTCTGGCCGAAGGAAGTTTCGGTCACGGCCTCGACCAAGGCGACGGTGATCCGGAATGGCCAGGCCTCGGGCGTGATGCTGATCGGGGCGGGAAAGAGGATCACGGTCACGGGCATCGCCGCGGATGGTGTCACGGGGAAGTTGGGTGGCGACACGGTCAGGGTGCCGGTCGGGAAGACGAACCTGCTCGAGGGCGGCGGGGAATTTGTGCGGGAAGTTTCCCCGGAGGAGGTGGCCGCGCCGGTGGCGGCGGTCGGCACGCCCTCGGCGGTGCAGCGTCAGCTCAGCAGCAAGCTGGTGAGGATGGAGCAGGGGACTCTGAAGAGTGTGAACACCGATACGGCGCTGGCGGGGGTGAAGTATTATGCGTTCTATTATTCGGCGAGCTGGTGCGGACCGTGCCGGCAGTTCACGCCGGGGTTCGTGCAGGCGTATCGTCAGTTGAAGCAGAAGCATCCCGAGTTCGAGGTCGTGTTCGTGAGTTCGGACCGGTCGGCCAAGGATATGGCGGGATACATGAAGGCGGATGGCATGCCCTGGTTGGCGTTGAAGTATGAGCTCGTGGGGAGCAGCGGGTTCATGCGCTACGGCGGGCCCGGGATCCCGTGCCTGGTGCTGATGGACGCGAACGGGAAGGTGTTGTCGCACAGCTTCGAGGGGGACAATTATCTCGGGCCGGGAAAAGTGCTGCAGGATGCCCAGCGGATTTTGGCGCGGGGGACGTAAGGGAAGGAGGAAGGAAGAATTAAGAAGGAAGAAATCGGACGGGTCGGGAAGGGCGGGGTCGAGGCTTGATCGATTTACTCCTCCGCGAAAGGAAGGCGTGGCGTGGGCGTGCTTATCACGCACAGGGCGTAGCAAGACTACGCCCCTACAGAAATTCAGATGCGCTGGATCCATTTCCGTGTCGGAGTGAATGGTGGTGCGGAACCGAGCACGCCCGGTCCCTACATTGGACTGAAGCTGTGATGGGCGGTGAACGGGGTGGGTGTGACACGCCGGGCTCCGGCGGGCGGTTGACGCGCGGGGAGGCGATGCGAGACTCCGGAGAATGAAAGTCACTTACTACGTCGAGGTGTTGTCTTCCTGGTGTCATTGGGTGGAGCCCGTGTGGGCGGAGTTGAAGCGGCGTTATGCGGGGCGTGCCGAGTTTGAATGGAAGATCGCGCTGATGCGTCCGGAGGACTTCCCGGTCTCGCAGGCGCAGTGCGAGTGGTTCTACCGGCGCAGCGGCGGCACGGTGATGCATTCTCCCTATGCGTTGAACTCGGGGTGGTTCGAGGCGGAGCGGAAAGGGAATTACGAAGCGCCGAACCTGGTGGCGGAGGCGGGGAGGGATTTTGGTTTTGACGGGGATGAGATCCGGCTGGCCATCGCGCACGCGGCGGTGCGCGAAGGGCAGAAAGTCGGTGGGCTTGAGGCGGCGGTGCGCGTGGCGGCGAAGGCAGGGAGGATCGACGCGAAGAAGCTGCGGAAGGCGGCGGAGTCGAAGAGCGTGCGGGATCGCGTGGCGGCCAGCACGACGGAATTCTTGTCGCACCAGATCAACCAGCGCCCGGCGTTCGTGTTGACAGATGCGATTGGCGACAAGGCGGTGTTTTCGGGACTCGTGAGGCTGGAGCCGCTGGCGGCGACGATCGAGGCGATGCTGGCGGACACGGCGGCGTATGCGGCGCACGCCGCGCATCACGGGGGGCCGCCGAAAAGCTAGCGGCGGGGCCTGAAAACTAAAACGGAGTCGCCTGAAACGGGCTCCTGCAAGGGGAGGAGCGAAAGGCTTGTGTTTTCAGCTAGAGCGGGCGGGGCACAGCCGGTTGTTAGTGGTTCTCGGGCGTCGCGAGGACCGAGCAAGCTCGGCCCCTGCGACGAACTCGAATCATTCAAGGCACCACGGCGGGGTCGCCGTGGCTCCATTCAAGATGGAACGGTGCGGGAGGAGGTGGGGCGGCGGGATCTCAAGGCGCGGGTCCGGTGCGGCTTCGTCGCAGCGTGCTGGGCCAGGGCACTCGCCTGTTGGTTCAGGGCTGCGATGCCAATTCGGAGAACGAGAAAGATTAAGAGAACGAGAAAGAGTTGGGCGCGCTGATTTCAGGGGAGGACTCAGTGAGCGTCGCCTTGGTATTTCTTTTCGCCGGCGCGGAGGGGGAAGGGGAGGACGTTTTCCTTGGGTGGGAGCGGGCAGGTGGTGAAGGGGGTGAAGGCGCAGGGCGGGTTGTAGACCTTGTTGAAATCAAGGATCACTTTGCCGTCCTGGGGCGGGTCAGAATACAGGAAGCGGCTGGCTTCGTAGGTTTCCTCGCCGGCGGTGGAGTCGGTGAGCACGAAGAAGAGCGGGTCGCCGGGTTCGTCCTGCATGGGGAGCAGTTCACAGGTGCGGCCCTCGTGGGTGAACACGGCCTTGCCGGGGCACGGGGCATCCTGGGTGACGCCAATCACATTGGTGATCGGGATCATGCGGGGTGTTTCAAACGGAACCCACTTGGCTTCGATGCGCCAGGCGGGGTCGATGGGGAAGGCCTCGATGCCGGCGAAGTTCCGGCGACGCGCAGACTCGCTGTCGCGGACGCGAAGGAAGAAACCGCCGGCGGATTCGAGGATGTAGAAATTGATCGTCCCGGCGCGCACGTAGGTGGGCTTGGCGTCGCCGGAATAGTGCAGTGGCGCGGAGCGGTTGGTGGTGCCATCGATCGTGGCGTCGACGCCGTCGGCGAGGTCGAACGTAATGGTGTTGTCGCCGGTGCGCGTGATGGTGCCGAGGTGAGCCGGCCCGGCGGCGAGGCGAATGGCATTCTCGGGAGCGGAGCCGACGGACCAGATGCCGACGTTGAGGGGGTGGCGTCCGATGAGGGCGAGCCAGCCGTCGGCCCGGGTGAGGCGTTCGATGCGGCCCGCGCGCCAGGTTTCGATGCTCTGGACGTAGTCGTCGGCACGAGCTGTTCCGAAAACGGTGAGCGCGAAAGCGAGGGCGAGCAGGAACGGGCGGGGCCGGACGGTGAGAGTCATGTCGCGACCGTAGCGCGAATGAGTGGGGGTGCAAGAGGTGCCGGGGCGGGCGGGCGGAGCTGGGAGGTGTGAGCTGGGAGCTATGGGCTAGGAGCTAGGAGCTTTGAGCTGGGAGCGCGGAGCTATGAGTTAGGAGTTGGGGGGCGACCTTGGTTGTGAGGGGACTTTGGGTGGCGAAGTGAGTCTCCCCCGATCAGGTCGGAATGAGGCGGTCGACGTCGCGGCGTGGGGGCGAACGGTTCGTCGCAGGGGGTGTGGCGCGTCCGTGTCATCGGTTCCCGCAGCGAGGAATGGGCGCGGTCAAGCCGCGCCCCTACACCGGGAGGATCACCTCACAGGGCGGCGGCGGCGATGGCGGGGAGTTCGATGCGCTGCTGGCTGCCGTAGTCGGAGAGGACATTTTGGAGCCAGGGCCGGTTGCACGAGAAGCGGGTGGCGCGGAGGAATTTCTTGTCGCCCTCTTCCTCCACGACGTAGTCCTCCACGCGGATGGTGATGGGGCGGACCTCGCCCTCGAGCAGGCACGAGGCTTCGAGGGTTTTGCGGCGGGAGTCGATCTTCAGGTGTTCAATGCGGCCGTAGCGCGCGATGAGGTTGTTGGCCCAGGATTGGGCGGCGCGGCTGGAGAGGGCGTCTTTGGCGGCATTGAACATGGCGGCGAGGAGTGAAGGTTGAGACAGGCTTTTCCTCTAGATTCATCGAAGGGGGTGCGAGTTCCCGGCGCGGGCAGCGTTTCCCGAGGCGGGAGATGGAATTGGCGCGCGGCGATGCCGGGGCGAGGGCGCCCCGGCTCCAAGTGATGCGG
>JAEZDN010000038.1 GCA_023433275.1 Verrucomicrobiota bacterium | reverse complement strand
CCGAGGGCGTGGACGAGCCACGCCCCTACAACGGAACAGTTCGACCGCGCTTTCCCCAAGGAAGCCAAGGAATAGTCGGGGCGTTTCGATCCACCCACCCCGCCCGGCGGGGGCCCCTCTTCATCCGGAACCATGCCGTTTAACCACAGATGAACACATATAACACAGAAACGAAGGGAAGTTGGCCTCACCAATGCCCTCACTTCTTTTCACTGGATGGTGAATAGAAGCAGGGACCTCTTAACCGCTATGAGATTCTGATCTGTGATCATCTGTGTCCATCTGTGTTTTCCCACTGAATTATTCCGGGTTCATGGAGGGAATTGGGGAGGCGAGGCAACCGGGGCGGGGGCGCCCCGGCTCCAAGGGGGGCGGCTGCGGAGGTCGCCGGTGGAGGTACCAAATCTTTCTCCGGAGCAGTACGACCACGTGGTCGTACTTTGATTTAGACTTCTCTTAGCCGTTCCCGTGGTCGGGTCGGGGGCCACTTCAGTCGGACCGGCCCGAGGGCGGACCGGCTCCAGGGGATCATCACCAGCAAGGGGAGAACGATTAGGATTAAGAGAAAGAGAACGAATTGGTCAGGCGCGGAGGGAACCGAGGGAGATTTGGATGTCGGTGCCCTTGAGGCCGGGGCCGGCTTGGAGCGTGCCGCCGTGGAGGCGGAGGATTTCGCGCGCGAGGAAAACGGAGAGGCGGCCCTGGTTGGGCGTGGTGCCGGCGGCGGGGAGCGGGAGCGTGCCGTCGAGTTCGAGGCGCTTGCCCTCGATGGTGATGATGGCCTGGCGCTGGGCGCCGGCGCCGACGGCGCGCAGGGTGAGGATCAAGTGCTGCAGACCCTCGTCGGGACGGTTGGCGGCGATGGCGTCGAAGATGGACGAGAAGGCGAACTTCACGAGACCGGCATCGAGCTGGAGCGTGATCTGTTCCTCGATGAAGCGCGTGGTGAGGTTGCGCTCGGTGGCGAGCTCGGCGAGGAGGAGGTTGAGGTTCGAGGCCTTGGCGGTGGGTGCCGCGATCTCGCTGAGGAGGGTGGCGTGCTCGTTGAGGAGCTTGAGCTTCGCGACCTCGGAGGTGAACGCGACCTCGCGGGCGAGGGAGATGCTGTTCATCGGCGGCGTGCTGCCGGCGCCGGTCGGGGTGTCCATGGGCGGCGTGCTGCCGGCGCCGCTGTTGCGGGCGAGGAGTTGGGCGAAGGTGACGAGCGACACGAGCGGGTTGGAGAGCTCGTGGCTGAGGGTGAGGCCGAGGTTGCGGAAAAGTTCACGGCGGTTCTGCTCGAGCAGGCTGGCGATGCGCTCGATCTCGGGGGCGGATTCCTCCCACACGGCCCAGACGCCGTCGATCTCGGGGACGGGGCCGGCGGAGACGCGGAACCGGTAGGGAACGCGGGCGGGCTGGGTGACGGCCTTCTGGGTGTGGAGGGCCTCGCTGGCGACGGCGCGGACCTCGACGGGGAGCTCGGTGGTGGCGAGTTCGGCGCGGGTGAGGAGGCGCGAGCCGGAAAGGTATTTGGCGCGGAGATCGGCGTGGATGAGGGACTGGTTGTAGTCCTCGAGGGCGGCGCAGCGCTCGAGGCAGCGCTCGAGGAGGCGACCGTGGAGGACGGCGCGAAACTTGTCGGCCTCGCGATAAGGCGCGCCGTCCGCGCGGGGACCGAGGGCCATCCAGCCGAGGAGGTGGCCGTGGGTGTGGAGGGGGATGAGGAAGCGTGCGCCCCAGCCGACGAGTTGCTGGCGGATGGGGGCCTCGAGGGTGGGGTCGTCGATGCCGGCCCACTGGTTGAGGTCGACGGCGGCGGGGTGTTCCTCGAGCCAGAGGGCGAGGGGGTGGGTGGCCTCGCAGCGGTGGGCCTCGTCGTCGGAGACGAAGGCGTCGAGCTGGCGGAAGAAGTAGAGGACCTTGCCGGAGCGAAGATTGTAGCGGGCGGCGCGGCGAAACTCGTCGAGGAGGCGCGTGCGGTTGTCGAGGTGGGCGAGGGCGCTTTCGAGGAATTCCCAGGATTCGGGCTCGGAGGGGGCGGGGTTGGTGACCTCGCGGGGGAAGGGGGATTCGCTGCGGCGGGAGCGTTCGAGGGCGGACTGGAGCTGGGAGTTCTTGTCGGCGATTTCCTCGAGGAGGTTGACGCATTCGCCGAGGCGGACGCGGCTTTCCTCGTAGCTCAGGAAGAGGCGGGCGGCGCGGTTTTGGCGGGCCTGTTCAAAGGGGTGGCTGTGGGGTTCGCCGACGAGGACGACAAGCGTGCCGGGGCCGGAGTTGAAGCGGGCGCGCGGGTCGTTGATATCGGAGACCCAAACGCGGGCGCCGGGTCGGAGGAGTTCGCGCTGGAGGTCGGCGGGGCGGGCGAAGAAGGCGGGTTCGCGCGGGTGGAGAAGTTTTTTCCATGCGGCCTCGAGGCCGGGGTCCGAGGTGGTCAGGATAAGGGTGGCGGGCATGGAAAGGTGATGCGGAAAGTCGCTCCGGGTTTTCCGATGTCGGGCACGATGATTGTTGCGCGGTGCTCGTGCAAGATATCTGCGCAAACGGCGAGGCCGAGGCCCATGCCCTTGGTCTTGGTGGAGGCGAAGGGGTGGAAGAGGCGGGAGCGTTGTTCGGGAGGGATGCCGGGGCCGTTGTCGGAGACCTCGAGGATGACGTTGCCGTTGGGGGAATTGCGGGAGCGGAGCTGGACGCGGCGGGCGCCGTCCTGGTGTTCCATGGCCTGAAACGCGTTGATCAGGAGATTGATCAGGACCTGGCGGACGGCGCCGGCGTCGGCCCAGATGGTGTCGGAGGTGGCGATGAGGTCGGCGGAGATGGACACGCGGGCCTCGTTGGCGCGGGTGAGCATGAGGTCGGTGGTTTCCTGCATGATGGCGTGCAGGGAGACGCGTTCCATCTGGTGGCGGCGGGGGTTGGAGAGGTCGAGGAGTTGTTGGGTGAGGTTGTCGATGCGGTCGACCTCGGCGGGGATGAGGAGGGCGAAGCGGCGGCGGAATTCGGGGTCGTCGAAACGGGAGGGGAGGAGGTGGGAGAAGGTCTTGATCGAGACGAGGGGATTGCGGATCTCGTGGGCGAGGCTGGCGCCGATGAGGCCGATGGTGGCGAGTTGTTCGGATTGCCGGGCCTGGAGGGAGAGGCGGGAGCGGGCGAGGATGTTGTCGAGGAACTCGGCCATTTCCTGGACCTGGAGGACCTCGGGGTAGGTGAAGGGGCGCTGGTTGGTTTTGACGCCGAGGGCGACGAGCAGCGAAGGCATGGGGCTGCCGCGCGGGGCGGTGACGATGAGGCCGAGGTTGAATTCGGTGAGGAACTGCCGGAGATCGACGAGGCCAGGTTCGGGGCGGAGGCGCTGGAGGCTTTCGGGGGTGGCCCAGCCCATCTTGCAGAGGGCGGAGTAGGCTGCGCGATCTTTGCCAAATTCAACGTCACCTGCGACGAATACCTCGCCACTGTCGAACAGCAGTACTGCATATTCAGTCTGCCATGAAGTGCGTATTAGTCCCTCGAACTCGGAAACAAGTTTGTTGGGGTCCGCTTCACGGCGCGCGAGGTCCAGTGCGTTTTGGCGCGTGGCGGCGGTACGCTGCCAAGGACTGAGTGCGAGCCAATTTTTTGTGTGCTCTTCCAGCCAGAACGCCAAAATGCACCAGACGACCACAGCGACGATCAGATCCGCGGGTTTTGGTAGAGTTTGGCTAAGTGTGGTCCACGTGAAATAGATACCCGAACTCAGGAATGCAACGAGCACCAATCGCTGCATAGCGGTTAGGAATACCTGTCTAGCATCAAAAATCCGATGGAAAGTGATAGCCCACGCCGTGAACGCATAGAAGACCAGCATGACAATGGGACTAAGGCGATTGAGTGTGCGAAGCTTGAGGTAATACCCGAGAACAGTAATGAGCAATATGGTGAGGCACATCACGCCGCCGTTGATCGTTAATAATTGTGCCTCTAAGCGCCTGATCCCGCTCATGCTTTTCATCCCGCGGTGTGCTTGGATGAGAATCACAGTGTATAGTACGACATTGCTAAAACCATAGATGGGGTAAGCTGGACCTCTCCTTTCGTTGGGTCCCGGTATGGAATCGAAAGGAATAAAATAGTTGGTGTAGCACAGGCACGCTAAGCCTAGGCAAACCGCCAACCAAGGGAGCGAACGCTCGAATAGCGCGGGAAAACGATTTGCCTGCGTGACAATCGCCTCTTTAAGCAGCCAGAGCACCAAAGGAAATAATGCGCCTGCAGCGGTTGCTGAACGGATCCAAGGAACCGGGTACCACGTTGGATCCGTTTGGAACCGTATTCCTGAATAAATCGCCATGTAGAAGCACCCTAACCACGTGATCGAAGTTAGGGCATACAACGCGAATACCTGATTGATGAGTCGTCGCGGGTTTGCCCAAAGAGCCCCCGCGCCGATGGCGAAGGTAAGGAGCGCCACAATCGGAATTAGCGTCAACATGCCCGCTCAAGCACTAAGACCGCGTTTCCCCCAGTAAGTCCATGAGCATTGACCACGGCGGTGGTCGGTTGGAGATGACGCGCCTGCGGAGATAGATTCAGCATGCAATTCGGGTCGGGCGTCTCCCAATTCACGGTGGGCGGAATTATGCCGTGACGAAGTGAGAGCGCGGTACTTACAACTTGGATTGGGCCTGCAGCTCCGAACGGAGAGCCGATCGCCCCCTTTATGGAAACGCAGGGTATCTCCGGAAGGCGTGCGCCAAAAATCTTCTTTAGTGCAGTGACCTCGTTGGCGTCCACAAATCGGTGCCCTGGCCCCCACGCGTTGATAAAATCGATTCTCTCGGGGCGGACGGCAGCGTTGGCCAAGGCAATTCTCATCGCGGCAGCGATTCCTTCGCCACTTAGTCCACCTCCATCATTCGCGTTCCCGTAGCCCGTTATCCAAGCATAGGCGGGCCGCGGACTTCCCTCGGGTTCCAACACGACCATTGCAGCTCCTTCGCCAATGACACCGGTCGCCCGCCATAGATCAAATGGGCGGCACGCCTTTTCAGGCTGACTATCAGAGAGGGGACTTAATTCTGCTGCCGTAAGCTCATACATTGGACAGGATGTGAGAGGGGCTTCACTTCCGCCCGCGATCGCCAAGTCAGATTGACCGCTGGAAATCAATTCCGCTGCCTGACCGATCGCGTCTAATCCTGAACAGCACGCTGTTTGCAGACTATACATTCGTGCCGGGATTTCTAAGTACTCTGAAATACGTGTTGAAACACTGAAAGATTGGGAGTCGTACGGCATCGTTGCGTGTGCGTATCGCGGCCCCTTTTCAGCCACCGACGTCATGGATCGTCCGATTTTGTCAAAGTCAGTTGTGCATGTGCCCGTGATAATCACGGGCGAAAGAGGGGTAATATCAAGGTTAGTGATGCCCGCATCCCGCATTGCGAGAATCGTGCCCGCCACCGCGAATTGCGTGTACCGTGATACTCGCTTGGAGCCGATAAGAGTCGAAAAGTCTCTCGGATTGAAATTATCAATTTCCGCGCCAACCAACGACAGACCGGTTTCGGCGACGAGGCTGGAGAGGGCACGAATTCGGCTAACGGGTTCGTTTATGCCGCGAAAAAAATCTTCGCGTCCAATGCCTGCCGGAGTGACAGGACCGATTCCGGTGATCTTAACGCGCCGGCGCATGTGCAGTTACAGGGTGAATTATCACAATAGAGTGCGATCAAGGGAAGCAGCCGTCTGCATTCTGAAGCCTCGAAGCGAGATTAGGTGGAGGATAGCGAATTCGGCAAGCACAGCCGATAAAAAGAGATTTGCGCCTCGCTATGGGTGGCCTCCATATCGCGCCGCATGTGCGCCGAGGAACTCGAAAAAGAAGTTGTGAAATGGGCGCGGCGGCAATCGAACGTCTTGGCGCTAGTGCAAATAGGCTCACGGGTTCAATTGGGGGGAGAGGTCGATGCGTGGTCCGACTGGGACTACCAACTGATTTGTTCCGATACAGCCCGGTTAGCGCATCTGAATTGGCCCCGTGAAATCGCCCCTTGCTGGAACGTACATATGGAGAGGACTGAGCGCGGGGTAGATAAAATTAGCGTCGTGTTTGCCGGGGGGAAAGAGATGGATTTCGTGTTGCTGGCAGCATCGCAGGTCAAGGTGGTTTGTTGGGCAATGGCGCGACCTGCATTAAACCGGTTCCTCCCTGCCAAAGTTCTTCGCAGCATCGCCACGTTACGATTAGTGCTCCGGCCCGGCTTCAGGGTGGTACTCGGTGGAGCCGCATGGGAAAAACGATTGGAAGCCGTGCGCTTTGAGGTATCTCATATAACGCACCCCGCTACAGAATTCGGATTTCACGTCAGCGGGTTCTGGCGGCATGCGGTTTGGGTATTCAAGAAGATCGCGCGAGGAGAGTGCCGGGCGGCTATCCGTTGGAATCATGTCGAGGTGATGGAACACCTTCTGGCTGTCCTGGCGGAAGAGGCGCGCCTGGCAGGGCGGCATCCACGGCCTGAGGCACGGAAGGCCGAGCAATGGCTGGACGCTCGGCGTATCGATCAGACCGCCTTCGTCACGGCCCCCGATCGGAAGATACTTGCTCGTAGCCTGCTGGCTGAAATTTCCGTCTTTGAAGAGGCGAGCGGTGTCGTCGCGCAGGCTCGCGGTTTTCGATTGTCCGACCACACGGCGTTGGCCGCCTGGCTCCGGACCGAGCTCGAAAAAATAGCTAACCCATCCTGAACTCAGGACGCGGCCGGGAAGGTGATCGTGAAAATCGTGCCTCCGCCGGGGCGGGTGCTGACTTTCATCTCGGCGCGGTGGGCGGCCACGATGTGGCGGCAGATGGTCATGCCGAGGCCGGTGCCATGCGCCTTCGTGGACTCGACGGGCTTCTTGAGGATGCTTTCCATCAATTCGGGCGGAAGCCCGGTGCCGTTGTCAGCGATCGTGAGAACGATGCGGCCGTTCTGCCGATTGACGGCAACGTTCACCTGGGAGGCGCCGGCTTCGAGCGCGTTCTTCACCAAATTCTGAAGCAGTCGGACAATTTCAAAACGAATGCCATTGATCGTGGTGCCGGGGCTGCCGCTGACTTCCAGGCGGTTCGTGCCGAAAAAGAGGACCGACTTCGTTTCCTCGGCGACGGCATAAACATCCACGGTCTCGACTTCGCCGGCATGCTTGGTGGTTTGCCGCCAGGACTCGGCGAGGTGAAGGCAGAAGGATGAACACTTTTCCAGGGTTTCGGCGTAGTGGACGATCCGGTTGATCGCCGGCGGGCCCGGGGGGAGGTGGCGCACCTCGTCGAGGAGCATGTTGGTGTAGCCAATCGCGACAACGAGGGGATTGCAGATGTCGTGCACCATCTCGGCGGCGGCTTGGTTGAAGCCCGTGCTCATCTGCTGTTTCTTCTGCTCGATCTTCACCGACTCGTACATGCCTTCGAGCTGCTTGAGCATGCCGGCGCGCTTTTTCCGCTCCATGCCCTCGGCCGCGTGCCGGCGCACCGACTGCTGGAGGATGTCGACATCGAAGGGTTTTTTCAGGTATTCATTTGCGCCAAGGCTGATGGCGGCCTGGGCGGTCGCGAGCGCCCCGTAGCCGGTCATCATGATGATCGAAACCTCGGGATCGATCTTCCGCATGGCCTCGAGTCCCTGGATGCCGTTTTTCTGCGGCATGCGGATGTCCATGATGACGCAGGCAAAGGTTTGCTTGGAAAGCTGCTCCAGCCCGTGGTCCACGCGGTCAACCGCGATCACATCGAATTCGTCCTGAAGCAGATAGCTGATGCTTTCGCGCGGCCCGAGTTCGTCATCGACGACCAGCACCTTGGGACGCGGCGAAACCGAGGGCGGCAGGACAGAGGAGGCGGTTTCTGGCATGGGAGGAGTTGCGTCCCACGCTGGATGCCGCAACTCCCTTTGGCAATCCGAAGGTTAGGCGCGCGGTTTGGTCCCAATCCCAAGTAGACGGGCAGAAGTTTCAAAGTAGAAACGCTGTGCTACGTCTCATCGGATTGGGCCGGGTTGTCCAACGGGCCGGAAGGCAACCTGACCGCATCCACGAGCTTTATAGTAGCACAGCGCAATTCGGACGATGTGGCCGGAATGCGGAAATCCAAGAATTTCGCCGTTATTTTTCCGTAAGCGCAAAAACGATCGGGGTCGGCGGTGGCAGGGCCCAGAACCGGCTCTTCCACACGACTTGCCTACCGATCGGCCGGTCCTCGGGCCGCATAGAGGTAGCCGGATTTCGGGATAACCTTGAGGTGCTTTCTGAGGTTCACGCCGAGTCCTCGAAACTCGCGATCAGCTTTGGCGAGGAGCACGCGTGAATTCGCGGTGTCGCCGTTGAATGGACGACCAAAGAGGTCAGGAAAGAGGGACTCGTATGAAACGACTCTACCCTCGGCTCGGTGAAGGATCTGAAGGAGTCCGATGACGCGGGGGCTGGTCTTGGTTTTTCGGCCGGCGCGGGAAATCGTGCGTTCATGGGGGAGTACGTGAGTACCTGCGAAGTCGAAGCCCAGGCCCTCGCGTGAACTCTCTGGCTTGGCAGCGATGGACAGGCCGCGGTAGCGCGCGGCCAATTCCAACAGCACTTGGATTCGCAGGGGATCCCGCAGCACCGCATCGGCGCCGAGGGAAAGGTGGCGAGCCTCGTCCTTGGTTGAGCAGTCAGCGGCGGCCAGAACGATCACGCGTGATGGCTGGTCCTGCTCCTTGAGCATGCCGAGGATCTCGTCCGAATACCCGTCGCTCAGCCGGTGGCGGGTGATGACAAGCTTCGGCTGAAGTTTTCTCATGCCTCGCTGGGCCTCGGTGACCGTGCGGCAAATTTGATGTGGCCACTTACGTTGATCGCAAAGGGCGGACAGAGCCTCGGTCTCGGTGGGCAAACTGGAAACGAGGAGAATCATTTTCCAATCCGGGCAAGGTCCCGCCACCGAAAATGCTCAAACGGCGTCATGCGAACGCCAAGGTGGTGGAGGGCGCAAAATCCGCGCAACGCGGGTGGGCTCATATGGGCAAACCAATGACGAACTCAAACCGAGCGGACTTGGGCCGGGTGGCGACTCCGAGAATCCCCTTCGCTTTTTGAACCCCGTGCAGAAGGCCGCGACTGGACCGCTTGAGTTCCTCCGTGGTGGCGCCGCCAAGCCATGTCTTCATCGTATCCCCAGCTGGAGCCGGGGCATTGGCCTTGATGGAGATCACAACGGCTGGTGCGCTACCCAGCGAATTGCGACGGTTCACCCAGAGGTAAGAGCGCAAGAGAGGGTCGTCGGGGAGGCGGTCCAACCGGGAGACATCAATGCAATGCAGCTGGAGTGTACTTTCTGCCGGGGTGAATTCCAGCGACTGGGCAAGAGTCGGCACCATCATCATGAGGAAATCGATGCCAGAAAGATGGCGGAGCGCGGCGTCGCGTCCGAGCAAAACCGAATCGATGTGCTGGCGCCGTTCCTCCGCGTGAGCCAGTCGGCGGCTGATGCGAATGGCATGCTGCAACCCGGTGTCAATCCACGCGGACGATGACTCGCGATCCGCGTAGGCTGACCCGAAGTAACCCTCGGCAATTGTCGCGGCTGATTCGGCGTGCTTGCGGGCCTCGGCGACACCGCGGAGCAGGCCGTTCAGGCGAGGGTCCGAGCGCGTCATCGATTCGAGGGAATGTTGGGCGCTGAACAGCAGCGCGCTCGTCGTCGTAAGCAGCCCGGCTGTCTGGAGGAGTGCCTCGCGAGCGGAGTTGGAGGCGGTCAGCTCGACTTCACGCTCCAAGCGGGCAACCTCGAGATCTTCGACCAAGGATAGTGTATCCCGCGTGAGAGCCAACTCGTGGCGCCGAGTGCGCGTCCTTGCGATCCATTCGGGAATACGTTTTTCGAATCCGTCACGGTCAGGCAGTGGCTTGGCCAGAAAATCGAGGACCTGAAGCGGGATGGCTCGTCGCAGGTTCTCTTCCGAGCCATAGCCGGTCAGCACGACGAAGCCCAGGGCCGGATCGAGCTCGCGCGCAGCCTCGATAAATCCGAGCCCGTCCATGTCGGGCATATGGAGGTCCACGAAGCAAAGGTCGAACTGCTCTCGTTGCACGGCGGCGAGAGCTTCTTTCGGAGAGAACAGGGAGGACAGTTCGTAATTTTCGCCCAAGCGCAGGCGAAGGGAGGAATGAATCTGTCGCTCATCGTCGACAATCAGAATGCTCGGGGTCAGCATCGCGGTGATTTGGTGGTTCATGGCAACTATCGCGCTGCAGCTGGCAGATCGATCAGGCCCGACGGAAGCGGCTCACGCGGCGGGGCTGACGAAGGGTTTTGGGGAGTCTGGCAGGACGACCGTGAAGATGGCACCGCCCGAGGATGACCGATCGACGCTGAGGGTGGCACCGTGCAAATGGCCTATTTTTAGGCAGATCGCCAAGCCCAGACCCAGGCCGCGAACTTTATCCCCCGTATCCTTTGTGGTGAAGTAGGGCTCAAATATGCGGTCTCTTAATTCAAGAGGAACGCCGGGACCTTGGTCCGTGACGCCGATGCTGATTCGACCTTCGTCCAGACGATCCACTAATATGGAAACTTTCCCGCCACGGGGCGAGGCATCGATGGCATTGAAGAGCAGATTTTGCAGCAGTCGCTGCATGAGCACCCGGTCGGCGGTGAAGTGGATGTCGGCAGGGTTTTCAATTTGGATATTCACGCCTCGGGCTTGAGCGCGAGCCTGGCATACCTTCGCGGAGGACGCCAAAAGCTCGGCCGCGGAAATCTGGCGGAAGTCGGGAACGAGCTGGCGGGCAAAGAACAAACTTTCCCGAATATAATCCTGCATGACTTGGATCGAGTGCTTGGCGTCGGCCAAGACTTCCGCCTCAGCCGTGCCCGCTGCGACGCGATTTTCCATGTGCAGGAGAAAGGTGGAAACCGGGGTCGCAAGGTTGTTCAGATCGTGCGCCAAGCCGCGCGACATCATGGCGGCCGATTCCATTTTTTCGATTTGGGCCATGCGGGCGGCGGCCCGAGCATGGGTCAAGATGTTGTCCATTAGCTCGGCCAACTCGAGTAGGATTTGAATATCGGGATACGTGTAGGGCCGTTCGCTATGTTTCCGTCCGAGCGCAATGAAAAGGTTCGGATTTCTACTGCCTCGAGGCACCGAGAGTAATGCACCTAGATCTTTTCGGGTTAAGTGTGCGCGCAATCTTGGGGTGTCCTCGGACGGCTTCTGTCGATCTAGCGATTCAGGGGTAACCCAACCGTCGGTGTTGCCGACTGGAAACAATGGCTCGCACGGAAATCGGCCGTGGTCTTGGGTGGATTCCCCTGAACTGATCAGCTGCACATGATCAGTTTGGCACCACCTCTTGAGGAGATCTCTCATTCGGCTTTTGAGCGACTCCTCGTCGAGACCTTCACGAGTCCATTCTATCATTTGAGATCGTTGTGCTGCTACGAGCTGTTGCGAATCCAGCCCGAATTTACGCCTTAGGGGGGGCTCACATAGTACCGCGAGGGCACATGCGACCATTGATCCTCCAAAAATCGTAACATCGGAGTCGAGATCGCCCTCAAGACTTTTTACGGTCAATAGGGCAGCTCCTGCCAATATCCCGAAAAGAAAAAGACGCTGGCCAACGCGTAATAGTACCTGCTTCGCATCAAAAACTCGGTGATGGCACAGCGCGAAAAATATAAAGGTTTGCCATAAGAGGATCCAGATGGGACCGAAGCGTCGGATCCCTGATAGTCGTGGAACCAAGACGCTCACAATGTTGTTAATCACCATCAGGAGTCCCGCCGCGACAGAACAAAACACAAAAAATTGCAGCTCTAATCGCCGAACGCCGGTGAGCCGATTCATATGCTTAATAGAGTCCCAAAGTACCCAAAACCCTGACGCGATGATTACGATGTGAACAAAGAAATAGCCAATACCGCGATCCGGGTTGGCGCGTGTTGAGGTCGATGGGATGTAGTACTCCGTGAAAGAAACAGTAGCCAACAGCACAGGTACCAACAGCCAAGGCGTTAGGCTGCGAAGGGGCCTCCAGAATGTCTTTGACGCGTGCACGAGTGTCGCGCGCATCGCGCAGATATGCAGTACAATGAATGCAGAAGTAGCTGCGCTAGCCTTTAACCAGAAAATCAACCGTGGGTTAACTGAATCGGGACTTGTCTTGTCTCCAATTTGGATAGCCATCGCTACACAGAACAACCAGCACGAGGTAATTAGCGCTCCGGCAAAATAGACCCGATTGATAGGACGGCGGGGATTGACCAATAATATAGCCAAGCCATTCGCAGCGCTCAGGAGCATGGCAGCGATGTAGACTGCTTCACTCATTGGCTCCGCTGCCCGACCATGATACGACCGGAAACATTGGGGATGATCAACTGGGGACGGTGGAATTCGATCCGCCGGTGGCCCATCCGGGGTTTTGCGATTGATGTTCGTATTACTGAATCGCTCAGGATTGGGAAATAAAAACGTAATTGAGAGGTCGAACAATCTTTCGTGCCGATACGCGGCGCGCCTGGATGCCGCGCCCTCTCTGGCCGGGAGGGTAACGCCGTCGTGCTGGGTGTGTCCTCTCAGTACGGCGCCGGGTAGCCTCCATGGATGTTAGACAAAATCGTTTGAAATAGGCGCGTTTTTCCCCGCAATTATGGCTCCCCCCATGCCCCACGATGTTACCCTGATTACCACCATCGCGGTGGCGTTTGTCCTCGCGTTTGTCTTTGGCTACTTCGCCAGCCGGCTGCATCTGCCGCCGCTGGTCGGCTACCTGGTGGCGGGCGTCGTCATCGCCATGGGGGCCAACATCGGGGCGCTGAGCTCCTCGTACTTCCGGGAATCGTTCTTCCCCAGCTTCACGGCGGACGCGGCGATGGCGGGGCAACTGGCGGAAATCGGCGTGATGCTCCTCATGTTCGGCGTGGGCCTGCACTTTTCCGTGCGCGATCTCGTGGCCGTGCGGAAAATCGCCATCCCGGGCGCGTTCCTGCAGATCGTTCTCGCGACCGCGGTGGGCGCGGTGATGGCGCGGGGCTTCGGCTGGACGTGGGGCGGGGGCCTGGTGCTGGGCTTGTGCATCTCGGTGGCGAGCACGGTCGTGTTGCTGAAGGCCATGGAGGCCCGCAATGCGGTGTCGTCACCCAACGGCCGCATCACGATCGGCTGGCTGGTGGTCGAGGACCTGGCGATGGTGCTGGTCCTGGTGCTCCTGCCGGCGTTCGCGGTGGCGCTCGGCGGGCACGCGCCGGGCGGGCATGGCGCGCACCACGCGGCCGATGGCAGCCTGGGCGCGACGCTCCTCGACACGGGCATCAAGGTCACGGCGTTCATCCTCATCGTGATGTTCTTCGGGCCCCGCGTGATGCCCTGGATGCTGCGCCAGGTGGCGCGCACGGGCTCGCGCGAGCTGTTCACCCTCTGCGTGCTGGCGGTGGCCATCGGCATCGCGTTCGCCTCGGCCAAGCTGTTCGACGTCTCGTACGCGCTCGGGGCCTTCTTCGCCGGCGTGGTGATGAGCGAGTCGGAATTGAGCCACAAGGCGGCCGAGAATTCCCTGCCGCTGCAGGATGCGTTCGCCGTGCTGTTCTTCGTGTCGGTGGGCATGCTCTTCGACCCGGGCATCATCTTCCAACAGCCGCTCCAGGTGCTCGCGGTGCTCGCCGTGATCGTGGTGGGCAAGTCGCTGATCTCGGTGGGCATCGTGCTGGGTTGCGGTTTCCCGCTCAGCACGGCGCTGATCTCCGCGGCCTCGCTGGCGCAGGTGGGCGAGTTCTCGTTCATCCTGGCGGGGCTGGGCATCAGCTACGGGCTGCTGCCGCCGGAGGGGCTGAGCCTGATCCTGGCGGGGGCGCTGCTCTCGATCGCGCTGAACCCGTTCTCGTTCTGGATCGCCGACCAGATCAACGAGAAGGTGCGCAACTCGCCGGCGCTGCTCGCGCGCTGGGAGACGGCGCGGATGGGGCCGCTGAACGCGCTGCAGGCCGAACTCGAGCGCGCGCGGCTGGCGGCGGAGGAGCGGTCGCTGGCGCACAAGCGGTTCACGCCCGAGGAACTGGTCAGCCGCTTCCCCTTGTTTGCCGGTCTGACGCCGGAGCAGCGGGAGCTGGTGCTGTTGCATTTCGAAAACCGCGACGTGAAGCCGGGCGAGCGGATCATCCGCATGGGCGAGAAGGCCGACCTCGCGTATTTCATCGCGCAGGGCGAGGTCGAGGTCGCGCTCAAGGGCGGGCAGAAGATCAAGCTGCAGTCGGGGTCCTTCTTCGGGGAAATGGCGTTGCTCAGTGGCGAACGCCGCTCGGCGCACGTGACGGCGCTCGATTTCAGCAAGCTGCTCACGCTCAGCGCGCGCGATTTCAAGACGTTCCTCAACAAGTATCCGGCAGTGCGCGAGCACGTGGCCGCTCGTGCGGCGGAGCGGCTCGCGATGAACGCGCAGGCCACCGCGGTGGTCGAGAGCGAGGTGCGCGCGACGGCGTGAGCCGGGGCGGGGGTAGCGGAACGGGAAGGAGAGAAGGGCGTGGTCGAGCCACGCTCCTGCAGAGGAGAGGAAAGGGCGTGGTCGAGCCACGCCCCTGCACCGGAAAAGGAAAGGGCGCGGTCGAGCCGCGCCCCTACAAAAATGGTGCGAGGACTTAGGCGCCGGGGGAGGCGAGGTTGAACTCCTTCAGGAGCGCCTCGATCTTTCCGGTGATGTCCGCGCCGGGATTGCCGGGGTGGAGGCCGGTGTGGCGGACGGTGCCGTCGGGGGCGATGATCGCCACGTACGGGATGCCCTGGATGCCATAGTCGGGGTTGAACACAGGCTGGTCGCTGAAGGCGACGTCCCAAGTCATCTCGTGCCTCTTCATGAATTCGGGCATGAGGGCCATCTCCTTCGCCTCGTCACCCTTCGTGTCGATGCGTGGGCCCATGTTGGAAACGGAACCCTGGATGCTGGTGACACCGAGGAACGTGACGGGTGAATTCTTGAAGTGGGTCACGTGCTCGCGAATTTGCGGGAAGGAGGAGATGCACGGGCCGCACCACGTGGCCCAGAAGTCCAGGACGACGACGCGCCCCTTGAGATCGGCGAGGCTCTTGAGTTTGTCCTGCGAGGCCCATTTGAACGTGAGCGCCGGCGCGGGCTGGCCGATGAGCGCGGCGTGCGCGGCCCTGGCCTTCGCGGCGCGCTCGATCTGGGCGAGCGTGCGTTCCACGGCGGCGGCGGCCTTGGTGCCGGGGAAGTCGGTTTGCACGGCTTTCAGGAGTTCGCGCGCGCGGTCCTCGTTTTCCAGCACTTGCAGGTGGAAGGTGGCTTCCATGAAGGCGAGGTGCGCGTTGTCCTCGTTCTTGTCGCGATATTTCGCGCGCAGGGCTTCGAAGGCCGCGATCTCCGCCGCGAACGAGTCCGGCGTGGCGTTGCCGGAGCGGAGTTTCGTGGTAATCTTCTCGACCAGGGCCTGGAGTTCCGTGGCAGCCGGGCTGGGCGGGGCTTCCTGGGCGGAGGCCGGGGAGAAGAGGGCAAGGGCGGCGAGGAGCGCGGCGGACAGGAGGCGAAGTTTCATGGGAAGGAGGTTTCCGCGAGTGAACCCGCGATCGCCGGCGCCGCAAAATTATTCGGGCCGGAGGTCGCGCGGCACGGCGGCGAGACAGCGGTTCGTCGGCGACGACGAACCCTGCCAGGAAAGCAAACCAAGGGCGGTCGCCGTGGCACCAGCGTCGCTTACATCTGGTGGCGGAAGATGGCCCAGAATCGGTCGCCGGCCCGGGTCCACCAGGAGCGGTTGCGCCATTCATCGAGCGTGATCTCGCGGCAGCGGCGGCGGTCGTTTTCCCAGGTGCGGGTCAGTTGGGCGGCGAAGGCGGTGTCGAGGACGTTGAGGTTGGCCTCGTCGTTGAGCCGGAAGGAGCGGTGATCGAAATTGGTGGAGCCCACGGAAGTCCAGAGGCCGTCCACGATCATGATCTTCGCGTGGAGGTTGGTGGGTTGGTATTCCCACAACTTGATGCCGGCCTCGAGGAGCGGGCCCCAGCGGCAGCGGCTGGCGCGCCGGACGTGCGGGGTGTCGGTGCGCGGCCCGGGCAGCAGGATCTCGATGCGCACGCCGCGTCGGGCCGCGTCCACGAGCTTGGCCACGACGAGCTTGTCGGGCACGAAGTACGACTGGGCGAGGAGGATGCTCCGGCGGGCGCAGGCGATCGAGAGCAGGTACATGATGCGGATGTTCTCGCAGCCCTCGTTGGGCGAGCTGTGGAACATCTGGGCCGACGCGGGGCCGGCGGGCTCCAAGGGAGGAAAGAACTCGCGCGTGTGCTCGACGGTGCCGCGGGCCTTGGTCCAGTTGACCATGAACACGGCCTGCATTTGCGCGACGACCGGGCCTTCGACGCGGAAATGGTTGTCGCGCCAGTGTTCCGGATCCTCGGCGTGGCCGGTCCACTGGTCGCCGATGCCGACGCCGCCGGTGAAGCCGATGCGGCCGTCGACGATGAGGAGTTTGCGGTGGGTGCGGTTGTTGAAGCGGGGAATGTGGCGGAGGCGGGGCGCGTGGTAGCGCTCGACCTGGCAACCGGCGTTGCGCAGCTGCGCGAGCAGTTCGGGCTTCATCTTGATCGAACCGGCCCAGTCGAGCAGGATGAACACGCGCACGCCGGCGCGGGCGCGGGCGGAAAGCGTGTCGGCAAATTCCTGCCCGATGTGGCCCGACCAGTAGATGAAGGTCTCGAGCGTGATGGTTTGCCGGGCGGCGCGGATGGCGCCGAGCATGGCGGGAAAGATGGCATCGCCATTGAGGAGCTCGGTGAGGTGGGCGCCCGGGAGGAGCGGGGGGCCGAGCAGGGAACCCATCGAGCGGGCGAATTGGGGATCGTCGACGCCGTAGGGCGAGTCGACAGCGTGCCGGACGGATTTCTCGCCGCGCACAAAGTTGGCGCCGACGACGAACAGCACGATGCCGACGGCGACACCGATGAGGAAATAGAGAAGCATGCAGTGGCGCGCCAACAGGGCGGGCAGCGCCGTCAATCAGACCGCGGGCGGGCGTTCATTCTCCTCAGCTTCTGACAGGAAGGAGGAACGGCCCTGACGCGGGTGGGTTAGAATCCGGAGAGGAGCCCACCTCGATTACCCAGCGGTCAACCCCCTCGGGGACGAGGGTGGGGTACGCTCAACGGCGGCGGCGGGCGGATTGCCAGACCAGCAGGGCGAGGCCAGCGGCGACCAAGAGGGTAGTGGACGGTTCGGGCACCGCGGCCCATTGCACGGAGTTCTGGACGAGCAGGGAGAAGTTCGGGTGGCCCAGGCTCGCGGGGCCGACGGTGGTGGAAAACTGGAGCACGCGGCCGTCGCCGTAGTCCCAGCCCACGAGGCCGGCTCCGCCCGCGCCGCCGGAGCTGGAGAAGAAGACCGTGGCGCCGGACTTGGCGGTGAAGAAGGATTCGACGCCGGCGAAGTTGTCGGCGGTGAAGGTGAGCGCGGAGGGCAGCCCTTGGTTGAGGGTGTCGTCGGGCGTGACGGACGTATAGGTGATGGCCGAGCCGCCGGTGTATTGGGTGGTGGCGACGACCGGCAGGACCGCCTTGAGGGTTTGGAATTGGCCGGCGCCCACTTTCCAATTGGTCCATTCGCTGGTGACGAGCCCGCCGCCCGCGCTCACGAAGTCGAGCAAGGCGGTTTGCGCGGCCAGCGACATGTCGCCGGATCCCCAATTGTAGTTGGGAAAAAGGAGGACGACGTCGATGCCCGCCAGTTCGGTGTCGGTGAATGAATGATAGGGGTTGCCGATCACCACGGTGGCACCGGCGGCTTCGATCGTGCCCTTGGTCTGGGTGTCGATCGTGCTGTTGCCGGTCGAAAGCAGGAGCACGGTCTGCGCCGCGAGGGAAAGCGGGAGCAGGAGGGCGAGCAGGAAGATCGAGCGGAACGAGACCACGAGGGCAGCCTGCTTTAGAGTGAGTCTCGCTCAAGCCTGCAATGCGGGGATGAGTGAAACGGGTTAATGGTTATGAGTTATTGGGGAGGACGGCGCGCATGTGTTCTGCCTGGATGTCACGTCGGCACCTGCGATTATTTCGCGGGGGGAGGAACGCGTACTTGGGATTGCGGCGTGGCCGACGCGCCCGGCATGAAAAAGCCCCGGTCTTGCGACCGGGGCTGAGAGAAGTCGGGGCGTGAAGCCCCTCCCCTATTTGAGGACGGCTTATTTTTTGCCTTCGGCGATCGCGGCCTGGGCGGCGGCGAGGCGGGCGACCGGCACGCGGTAGGGCGAGCAGGACACGTAGGTGAGGCCGATCTGGTGACAGAACTTCACCGAGTCCGGATCGCCGCCGTGTTCGCCGCAGATGCCGAGCTTGATGCCGGGGCGGGTCTTGGAGCCCTTCTCGATCGCGATCTTCATGAGCTGGCCGACGCCGGTCTGGTCGACCGAGGCGAACGGGTTCTTCTTGAAGACCTCGGCCTCCTGGTAGGGAGCGAGGAAGGAGCCGGAGTCGTCGCGCGACATGCCGAGGCAGGTCTGGGTGAGATCGTTGGTGCCGAAGCTGAAGAACTCGGCGGTCTGGGCGATCTCGTCGGCGGTGAGCGCGCCGCGGGGAACCTCGATCATGGTGCCGACCGAGTATTCAACCTTGGTCTTCTGCTCGGCGAACACCTTGGCGGCGACCTCGTGGACGATCGCGACCTGTTGATCGAGCTCCTTCTTGAAGCCGACCAGCGGGATCATGATCTCGGGCTTGGACTTGATGCCCTCCTTCTTGGCGTTGACGGCGGCCTCGATGACCGCCCGCGCCTGCATGGCGGTGATTTCCGGATACTTGATGCCGAGGCGGCAGCCGCGGAAGCCGAGCATCGGGTTGAACTCATGCAGCTCGTGCACGCGGTGCATGATCTTCTCGACCGGGATGTTGAGCTTCCGGGCGAGGTCCATCTGCTGCTCCTTGGTGTGGGGCAGGAACTCGTGGAGCGGGGGATCGAGGAAGCGGATGGTCGCCGGGAAGCCCTTGAGGGCCTTGAAGATCCCGTAGAAGTCGTCGCGCTGGTAGGGGAGGAGCTTCGCCAGGGCGGCCTCGCGGCCGCCGAGCGAGTCGGCGAGGATCATCTCGCGCATGGCGTCGATGCGGTCGCCCTCGAAGAACATGTGTTCCGTGCGGGTGAGGCCGATGCCGACGGCGCCGAACGCGACCGCGATGCGGGTCTGCTCGGGGGTGTCGGCGTTGGTGCGGACGCTGAGCTTGGTGGCCTGGGCGCACCACTTCATGAGCTGGGTGAAGCTCTTGAACTTCTCGGTGGCCTTGGCGGCGGCGTCGTTGTTGACGAGGCCGGCGATGATCTCGGACGGGGCGGTCTTGATCTGGCCCGCGTAAACGGTGCCGGACGTGCCGTCGATCGAGAGGTAATCGCCCTCGTTGTAGGTGGTGCCACCGACGGTGACGGTCTTCTTGTCGTAATCGATCTGGAGGGCGGCGGCGCCGCACACGCAGACCTTGCCCATCTGGCGGGCGACGAGCGCCGCGTGGGAGGACACACCGCCGCGGGCGGTGAGGATGCCCTCGGCGGCGATCATGCCGCGGAGATCCTCGGGGGAGGTCTCGACGCGCACGAGGAGGACTTTTTCGCCCTTGTCGGCGGCCTGCACGGAGCGGTCGGCGTTGAAGTAGATCTTGCCGGTGGCGGCGCCGGGGCCGGCCGGGAGGCCGGTGGCGATGACCGCGGCCTTCTTGACCTCGGCGAGGTCGAAGATCGGGGCAAGGAGCTGCTCGAGCTGGTCGGCCGGGTTGCGCATGACGGCCGTCTTCCAGTCGATGAGCTTCTCCTTCACCATATCGATGGAGAACTTCAGCGCGGCGGCGGCGGTGCGCTTGCCGTTGCGGGTCTGCAGCATGAACAGCTTGCCGTCCTGGATGGTGAACTCGATGTCCTGGACGTCCTTGAAGTGCTTCTCGAGGGTCGCGCGGACCTTGAGGAGCTCGGCGTAGGACTTGGGCATCTGCTTCTTGAGCTCGAGGACGGGCTCGGGGGTGCGGACGCCGGCGACGACGTCCTCGCCCTGGGCGTTGATGAGGAACTCGCCGTAGAATTCGTTGACGCCGTTGGCCGGGTTGCGGGTGAAGGCGACGCCGGAGCCGGAGGTCTCACCGGTGTTGCCGAACACCATGGCCTGGACGTTGACGGCAGTGCCCCACTCGGAGGGGATGTTGTACTTGGCGCGGTAGACCTTGGCGCGGTCGTTCATCCAGGAACCGAAGACGGCGCCGGCGGCGCCGCGCAGTTGGTCCCAGGGATTGTTGGGGAATTGCTTGCCGGTGCGATCGAGCACGAGGGCCTTGAAGCGCTTGACGAGCTCCTTGTTGTCCTCGGCGGTGAGCTTGGAGTCCTCGATGTCGGCGTGATATTTCTCGTGCTTGAAGCCCTCGATGACCGTCTCGAACGGCTCGTGGTCCTCGCCCTCGCGCTTCTGCACACCGAGCACGACGTCGCCGTACATCTGGATGAAGCGGCGGTAGCAATCCCAGGCGAAGCGGGGGTTGTTGGTGGTGTTCTCGAGCGCGATGACGGTCTGGTCGTTGAGGCCGAGGTTCAGGATGGTGTCCATCATGCCCGGCATGGAGTCGCGGGCGCCCGAGCGCACGGCAACGAGGAGCGGCATGCCGTTGGTGGCGCCGAACTTCGTGCCCATGATCTTCTCCATGTTGGCGACGCCGGCTTCCATCTGGGCCTGGAGCGCGGCCGGGTAGGTGCGCTTGTTGGCGTAGTAATAAGTGCAGACCTCCGTGGTGATCGTGAAGCCCGGGGGCACCGGGAGCCCGATGCGGGTCATCTCGGCGAGGTTGGCGCCCTTGCCGCCGAGCAGGGCTTTCATGGAGCCGTTGCCGTCAGCTTTGCCGGCGCCCCACGTATAAACGTATTTGAGCGCCTTGGCGGCGGGTTTTTTCTTGGACGGAGCCGCTTTTTTGGCGGGCTTCTTGGCGGAGGATTTTTTGGCCATGGTTATGAAAGAATGGGGAGCGGTCATGCGAGCCGCCCGCCGGGGGAGTGTCAACCCATTCGGCGGGTCAGGACCGGGCTGGGAGCGCGGATTTAACGGTCACCTTTTAGACCAGGCGACGCCGGGGGCCGCGAACGGCGGGTGCGTGGGCTTCGGCGGTGACTGGCTGGGTGTCGGGACCGGGGGCGCGGGATTCACGGTTTCGCGGTCGGTGATGAAAAGCCCAACACGGGAGTTGCGAGGCGGCGGGAAAGGTGTTTGTGAGGTCGTTCCTTGAGCGAGCAACCTCCAGTGGATGAATACGATGAGAGCGCCCCGGCGGTGGCCGGGGGGAAGCCCATGGGTTTCCTTGGGCATTTGGAGGAGCTGCGGGGCACGCTGATCAAATGTGCCGTGGTTTTCGCGATTCTGGTCGCGGTGATCGCGTACAATCTCGAAGCCGCCTCGGAGATCCTCAACGGCCCCCTTGCGGCGGTCCAGGAGGAGTATCCCAAGCTGAAGACCGACCTCGTGACCAACACGCCGATGGGCGTGTTTTCGGTGATCATCAATGTCTGCATGCTCGGCGGCGTATTGCTCTCGATGCCGTTCTGGCTGTTTTTCGTCGGCCAGTTCATCGCGCCGGCCCTCACGCAAAAGGAAATGAGGGTCATCGTGCCGACCGGTTTGTCGGCCCTGGTGCTGTTCCTCTGTGGCGCGGCATTTGGGTATTTCCTCCTCACGCCCAGCACGATTCGGGTCGCGTTCGAGCTCAACGAGCACCTGGGCTTCACGGTGCTTTGGACGGCGGACAAATACTACAGTCTGCTGATGTGGATGACGCTCGGCATGGGCGCGGCCTTCGAGTTTCCTCTTCTCGTCGTGCTGGCGGTGTACATGGGCCTGATCGAGGTCGCGACGTTGCGCCGCTATCGCCGGCACGCCGTCATCGTGATGTTCGTGATTGCCGCGATCGTCACCCCGACGCCCGATCCGCTCAACCAGTGTCTTTTCGCGATTCCACTGATCGTGTTGTATGAATTGTCGATCTGGGTGTCGGCCTTCATTGGAAGGCGGTCGGGCAAGGAGTCGTGATTCTTGATTTAAGAGGGACGATTTGCGGTTTCACCGATCGCAGGTCGTGCATCGCGGGGCGCAAGCCGGATGAGGGGCGCGGTTTTGCAGGAGCCTGCTGGGAGGCGATGACGCGCGCCCACCGAGTGGCCAATCGATGAATCGCCTGCCAGCAGGCTCCTGCACGCAACCAAGCGGGAAGAAGCTGGAACGAACCAAAGCGAAAGGCCCGGTCGAGACCGGGCCTTGAAAATTCGAACTGGATTCCGCCTTACTTCCGCGACGCGCGCTGGAACTTGAAGACGACCTTCAGCATGTTCCAGGCGATCCAGAAGACGCCGGCCATGCAGCCTGCGGTCAGCGCGCTCCAGAGCGTGATCATCTTCGGGTCGCTGGACGGAACATGGATTTCCACCAGCGAGTAGAAGATCGCAAAGGCGATGCCGGTGAGAATGAGGTCGATGACCAGGCTGACGACATTGAGAGGCTTTTTCTCAGGCGAAGACATGCGCGCAACACAAGGAGCCGGCCCAACTTTGTCCAACCGAAACTTGGGATAACGGTGCGGCCTTCCCACCCATGGCCGGTCGCCTGCGGTAGCGCTCCGACGATGAGATGCGCCGGCGCTTGATGCGCGTCAAGGCCCCCGCCGCCGGTTTCGACGATACTCGGGCATGTCCACAACCGCCCAACTTGGAGCGTCTGCGCGCGAAGGGATTGTGCCCCGGAGCGCCATGCCGGGGCAGCGAGCGCGGAGCACGGTGTTTCTTCCGAAGGAACATGGTTCCTGGTCGTTGGCCCTCGAACCACTGGCCTTCGGGCTGTTGGTGGCGCCGTCATGGGCGGGCGGGGCGCTCGCAACCGCGGCGCTAGCCGGGTTCTTTGCGCGTCGTCCGCTCAAGGCTGCACTCGACCCGATTCCGTCCCCGCGCCGGCGCCTCGCGCGGCGGGCGCTGGTTCTCCTGGCGGCCCTGGGGGCCATCGGCCTCGCCGAAACGCTGGCACTCGGCTCCTGGAAATCGCTCTGGCCGCTGCTGCCCGCCGCTTGCGGGGGTGGGGCTTTTCTCTGGTTCGATGCCCAGGGCGAATCCCGGGCGGCGGCCTCCGAGGTCGCGGGGAGCGCCGCGTTTGCCTTGATGCCCGCGGCGTTGGCGCTGCTCGCCGGCCTGTCCCTGCACGTCGCCCTGGCGGTGGCGGTGCTCGCCATGGCGCGCAGCGTCCCCACCGTCCTGGTCGTGCGCGCATTCCTGCGGGTGGCGAAGGGGGCCGCGAGAAGCTGGCTCCCTCTGCAGGCCGCGGGTCTGGCCCTGGTTGCGGTCTCGGCGCTCAGTTGGTCGGGCCTCGTCCCGATGAGCGCAGCCCTGGGCGCCCTCATCCTTTTCGCCCGCGCGGCTTGGCTGCTCGGTCCATCGCGGCCGGATTGGCCGGCCAAGCGGGTCGGCATGATGGAGGCGATGCTGGGCGTGCTTTATGTCCTGTTCGCTTCCGCAGGACACCTGATGGTTTGAATACTCGAAGTTGGTATATATTGATATACATCAAGGCACTCGGCCGGCAACCCGTGTAACTTAACCCCCTAATGAAGCTCGCTATGAAAAACCTCCACGCCATCCCCGCTGTTATCCTCGCCCTCGCACTCGCCGCGCCCGTTCTTTCTTCCGAAGGGCCGACTGGCGTCCAGGGGCCGGTAGTCCTTCCGCCTGACGTCCTGGCCATGCCGGTCGAGCAGGCCATCCTGACTTCGCCGCCCTTCGTGCCGCCGGCCATCAAGCGCAAGCACCCGGCGCGCGTCGTGGTCAACCTCGAGGTGCGCGAGGTCGTGATGAAGATCGCCGACGGCGCCGACTACACCTTCTGGACCTTTGGCGGCACCGTCCCCGGCTCGTTCATCCGCATCCGCCTCGGTGACGTGGTCGAGTTCACGCTGGCCAACCACCCGTCCTCGAAACTGCCGCACAATATCGACCTGCATGCCGTGAACGGCCCGGGCGGCGGCGCGTCGTCCACCTTCACGGCCCCGGGTCACAGCTCCAAGTTCACCTTCAAGGCCCTCAACCCCGGCCTCTATGTTTATCACTGCGCGACAGCGCCGGTGCCGATGCACGTCGGCAACGGCATGTATGGCCTCATCCTCGTCGAGCCCCCTGAGGGCATGCCGCCGGTCGACAAGGAATACTACGTCATGCAGGGCGATTTCTACACCCAGGGCCGGTTCGGTGAAACGGGACTCCAGACGTTCGACATGGCGAAATCCATCGACGAGCACCCGACCTACGTCCTCTTCAACGGCGCCGTCGGCTCCCTCGTCGGCGACAAGGCCCTGGACGCCAAGGTCGGGGAGACCGTGCGCCTCTACTTCGGCGTCGGCGGCCCGAACCTCTCTTCCTCCTTCCATGTGATTGGTGAGATTTTCGACAAGGTCTGGCCCGAGGGCGGCACGAAGTTCGTGCAGGAGAACGTGCAAACCACCATGGTCCCCGCGGGCGGCTCGACCATCGTCGAGTTCAAGGTCGATGCGCCCGGCACCTATGTGCTCGTCGACCACGCCCTCAGCCGCGCCTTCAACAAGGGCACGATCGGCATGCTCAAGGCCGACGGCGCCGAGGACCGCGTGGTCTATTCCGGCAAGGAGATCGACGCCGTTTACTTCGGCTCGCAGGCCCCGGGTGGTGATGCGTCCGCCCGCCGCGAGGCGGAACTCAAGGCCAAGATCCAGGCCGAGATCAAATCCAACCCCGCCATCGCCGGCCTCACGCAGGAAGTGCGCATGGAGCGCGGCAAGCAGGTCTACATGCAGAGCTGTTTCGCGTGCCACCTGCCGGACGGCAAGGGCATGGCCAATGTCTTCCCGCCGCTCGCTGGTTCGGACTACCTCATGGCCGATCGCGACCGCGCGATCCGGGTCATCCTCAAGGGCCTGACCGGTCCGGTCACCGTCAATGGCGTCACCTACAACAGCGCCATGCCGGCCCAGCCTCTCACCGACGAACAGGTCGCCGACGTGATGACGTACGTCACCAACAGCTGGGGCAACAAGGCCGAGCCCACGAGCGTGGATGATGTTCGTCGCGTCAAGAGCGACACGCAATGAGTTGATCGCGGGCGCACCGGTTCGGTGC
>JAEZDN010000059.1 GCA_023433275.1 Verrucomicrobiota bacterium | reverse complement strand
ATTTTCCAGGTGCGCCCGGCGATCCTGCGGTCGTGGCTGGTGGACAGCCGGTCCCATGATTGGGGCCGCGACCCGTTCACGGGTGGCGCCTACAGTTATGTGGCCGCCGGCGCCGAGGACGCGGCGGAACAACTGGCGGCGCCCGTGGCGGACACGCTTTATTTCGCCGGCGAGGCGACGGCCGCCGAGCCGGGCACGGTCCACGGCGCCCTGGACAGCGGGTTGCGCGCCGCGCGCGAGATCGCGCGGGTCCTCAACCGACGCCGACGCACCGCCGTGAAGAACACGCTGCTGTCGCTGTATTGAACGCGCCCAACGCATTCACTGGAGCCGGGGCGCCCCCGCCCCGGTAGCCTCGACCTGCCAGTCTCTCACGAGGACGCCCCAACGCGCCCGTCCCCGATCCGGCAGTCCCCACCCCACCCGGCCCGGGGTATGATCCCCGCCATTCGGGCGCTGCCAGCCGGAACCGGTCCGGGCCCGCAGGCGACTATACAGGCACTATGGATACCACCGACAATTCTCCCCTCATGAGTGACACGCATACCGTGCACCCGAAAAAGACCCCCTGGGTCGCTCTCCTCGCGGTCGGCTTGCTGATCGCCCTCGTCGTTTCCTTTCTCGCCAGCCGCTCGAAGCTCGAGGACCGCGACGTGAGCCTCGCCAACCTCCGCACCGAACTTGAGCAGAGCGAGGCCGCGCGCAACGACCTCCAGGCCCGCCTGACCGAGGCGATGAGCCAGACGAGCACGCTGCAGCAGCAGGTCGAGAGCGGGCAGGCCGGAACCAAGGATCTCCAGACCCAGCTTACCGAGGCTCGCGCCGAGGCCACGACCTTGCGTCAGCAACTGGATGCCGCCACGACCGCCGGCACCACGGCGCAAACGCAACTGGAGGAACTCACCGTCGCCCGCGGCGACTTGGAAAAGAAAGCGGAAGGCGCGCAGGCCAGCGTCACCCGCCTCCAATCCGAGCTCGAGCAGGCCCGGCAGCAAGCCACCGCCGCCGAGGCCCAGCTGAAGGAAGCGAACGACCGCGCCGCCGAGCTCGAGCTCCGCGCCACGCGCGCCGAGACCAACCTCGCGACGCTCCAGCAGGAAACCTCCTCCAGGCGCCGCCGCTAGGCCGACGCCGAGCAGGGGCGCAGACTTGCTGCGCTTTTTCCCGCACACGGGCGCACCTCGGTGCGCCCCTTTTCATTTTCCTCCGCTCCCGCGTCCCTGTGGGACGGGTGCCCCCACCCGTCTTTCCCCCGGCCCCTTCCCCAATAACCAATAACCCTAAACCAATAACCGCGCCGCCGCCCCGCGGCGGCGCTACGTCTTATCCACCCGTGCCGGACCCCGCTTATTCGTGGTGCGCACGATCTCCTCGCGGACCTGCACCGCGGTGTCCTTGGGTTCGACGCTGAGCCCGTCGGCGATCCGGTACGCCCGGGTGAATTCCGCGCCGTAGAACAGGATCGCGCACGAATAATAAACCCAGATCAGCAAGGCCACGAGTGAGCCCGCGGTGCCGTAGATCGACGCCACGGTCGAGCGACTCAGGTAGAGGGCGATCAGCTGCCGCCCGACGGTGAACAGCAGGGCCGTGACGAGCGCGCCCGTCCACACATCGCGCCAGCGCAGACGCACGTCGGGCATCACCTTGAACAGCATGGCGAACAGGACGGTGATCACGCCCAGGCCGATGACGATGTTCGCCGCCTGGAGCAGGAGCGGGGAATTGAACCCGGAGCCGAAGCGCGTGAGAAAACTGGTGAGGAGCGTGGTGAGGACCAGGGACACCAGCAGCAGGAAGCCCACGGTGAACACCATGGCGAGCGAGACGAGGCGGTGCAGCACCAGCAGGATCCAGCCGCGCTTGCTGGGTTTGGCCCGCACGCCCCAGATCTTGTTGAATGAATCCTGCAACTGCGCGAAGACCGTGGTGGCTCCGAACAGGAGCAGCCCCACGCCGATGGCGGTCTTGATGCCGCTGTTCGTGTCTTGCTGGCTCGCGTCCGCCGCCTTCTGGATCATCTCGGCGCTCGCCGGCCCGACCAGCTGCGCCACCTGGTCCGAGAATTGCCGCGTCGCCGCCTCCTTCCCCAGGAAGAATCCCGCGACCGACACCGTGATGATGGTGATCGGGGCCAGCGAAAACAGGGTGTAGAAACTGACCGACGCCGCGTGCTTGAACGCATTGTCCGCCTTCCAGGCCTTCGCGGCCTCCCACAAAATCTTGGCCCACTTCTTCATCGTATTCCATAGAAGGCCGCCCCGCCGCGATGGTTCCCGCCAAAATGGTCGCGGAACCCTCCGTATGTGAGTCGGTTCGCCCGCGATCGCGCCGATCTTGGAGGTGGGGCGAGTCCTCGGAACGCGCCGGAATTCCGGCGACTCACCGACCCAACGCGCCCCATCCCGGGTTGGGACATTCATCCGCCACTTCTTCGGCCAACCCTCAATCGAACCTTGAGACCGCAGGGAAATACCACTGTCCTGTGCCGTTCCTTGAATTGGGGGCCTATAGCTCAACGGTTAGAGCAGAGGACT
>JAEZDN010000031.1 GCA_023433275.1 Verrucomicrobiota bacterium | reverse complement strand
GGACAACGTCCCCTACGATGACGCCCGCTATCTTGCCGCCCTCGCCAAACGCAGATCTGCCCCTCTGCCCGCCGCCTAAAATCCGCAAAAAAATGCTTGCTCGGACCACCTCAGCTTTTGGCTCAGTGAAACCTGCGCCCCGCGCTATTTTCCGGGCGAACGTCGATCAGCCACGCGAAGCGCGAGCTCACGTTGATTGGCCCCATCAGTTCTTCCCGCGCGAGGTCAGCGCCTTGATCGCGGCCTCGTTCTTGAACTCACGCGCGATGTCGAGCGCGGTGACTCCCGGTTTGGACACCACGGACGAATCCACACCAGCATCCAGCAACAAGGCCACCATCTCCGCCCCGCCACTCGCCGCCGCCTCATGCAGGGGCGTGCCACCCTGCTCGCTCAGCGTGTTCCCTTCCGCGCCGCCGTCCAACAAGGCGCGGGCCACCGTCACCCGATCCGCGGCCGCCGCATGGTGCAAGGGCGTCCAGCCCATCGCGTCGCGCTCGTTCGGCCGGGCTCCGCGCTCGAGCAGGACGGTCACCAACCCGACATTCCCGCGCTCGACGGCGAGGTGCAGCGGCGTGCGCTTCGTGCGGTCGACCGCGTTAACGTCCGCTCCCGCTTCCAACAGCACGTGGGTGATCTCGGTCCGGTTGCGTTGGATCGCCTGGTGCAACGGCAATCCCCGTGGACCGGCACGATGGACCGCCGATGCATCGCCCGCCAGGTGGCGCCGCACGTCATCGAGGTCGCCGCGCGCGATCGCTTCATCCAGGGTCGCATAACGCGGAGCGGCGCCGGCGAAAAGGACCCAAGCCGCGGCGAGCAGGACAAGTCGAACGCAAGCGATCATGCCCCACAACAAACGCATCTCCGCCGGTCTGTCGAGGCGCCGCCCGCGTGGCGGCGATCATCCGCGCCCGCGCCCGCCCGGCCTTGCCTCGTGCGCGACGTCCCGCACGCTTGCCGCATGCGCTTCGCCCGGCTCCGCGCCTTCGCGCTTTCGCTTCCCCACACCACGGTCGTGATACAGTGGGGCGGCTGCCATGTGTTCAAGATCGCCGGCAAGATGTTCCTGATCCTCGTGCCGGATGAGGCCACCGTGGAGGGCGTGGTGTTCAAATGCACCCCCGAGGAATTCGAGGACCTGACCGCCGTCGACGGCATCATCCAGGCTCCCTATTGCGCCAAGCGGCGATGGGTCAAGGTCACGGACCTGGCCGCGCTGACCGAACCCGCGCTGAATGCCCGCATTCGTCGCAGCTTTGATCTCGTGGCGGAGGGCCTGCCCAAGAAAACCCGTCTGGAACTGAAGCTGGGCCCCTAGGAATTAGTTTTTCGGGGAATCCCCGTGTTCCAGCCGGAAGCCACCGGGAAGACGCGGGACCGCGCGACTGGCACCCGGTTTGCTACTGGGAGGCGACCACATGCCACCGCCACGCCTCCTCCCCGCCATCGACGAAGTGCTCAAGGCCATCCGCCGCAAGCAAGGGCTGGAGGACGTGCTCCGCCTCATCATTGAGAGCGCCTGCCGACTCGCCGACGCCGCCCACGGGTCGTTCGCACTCGTGGACCACGAGGCGCGCCGGCTCACCATTTCCAATGTTTATGGCTCCGACTGGACAACCAAGGAGCAGCTCTGCCAGCTCGAGATCGGCCAGGGCCTCACCGGCAAGGTCGCGGCGTCAGGTCAGCCGATACTCTGTCGCGACACGCGCCGGGACCCGGATTATTTCGCGCTCTTCGGCTACGTGCGCAGCGAGCTGGTGGTGCCGGTGGTGGTGAAAGACCGAGTGTGGGGCGTGATCAACATCGATGGCGCCACGCCCGACGCGTTTGACGAGTCCACCCTGGAAATCCTCGTGATCTTTGCGGAACTGGCCTCGTCCGCCATCACGCTCCACCTGGAGAGCTCCGACCAGGACCGGCTTTATCGGAAGCTCGTGCAGTCCGAGAAGCTCGCTTCGCTCGGCGAGGCGATCGCCGGCATCGCGCACGAGGTGAACAATCCGCTCACCTCCATCCTTGGCTTCGCAACCTTGCTGGGCAGCTCCCCGCGCCTCGACGAGCGCGACCGGCATGCCTCCACGATCATCGTCTCCGAAGCCCAGCGTGCGGCGGGTCTCATTCGCGGGCTGCTGGATTTCTCGCGCAAGGAAACCGGCGCGCGCGAACTGGTTGACGCCCACGCGCTCATCCAGAAGGCGGCCAACCTCCAGCGCTACCGGCTCCGCCAGAACAATGTGAAGCTCCACGTGGCGCGGCCCGACGAGGCCTGTCTCGTCTACGTGTGCAGCCAGCAGATCACGCAGGTGCTGCACAACCTCATCACGAACGCGGAGCAGGCCATGCCCAGGGACCGCGCCAACGGGCAGATCCGCATCGCCGTGACGCGACGCGAGGACGGGGTGCGGATCACCGTCAGCGACAATGGCGGCGGCATTCCGCCCGAGGCCCGGGAACGGATCTTCGACCCATTCTTCACGACCAAGCGTCCCGGCGAGGGCACCGGCCTGGGCCTTTCGATCTGCCATACCATCGTGACCGCCCACGGCGGCACCCTTTCCCTGCTCGAAAGTTCGTCCGCGGGCAGCACGTTCGCCCTGGAGCTGCCGCGGCCCGAACCGGGCGGCTTCATTCGCGCGGAAAGCGCCCCGCCCTTCAGCGTCGGCGAATCCGGTGCCGCCCCGTCGCGCGGACGCCTCCTGGTCGTGGACGATGAGGCACACATTGCCGAGGCGGTGACCGCTTTCTTGGAACAGCAACGTTACGAGGTGACGTCCGTCAACAGCGCCGAAGCGGCGTTGGAACTGCTGGGCGAGGCCCGGTTCGACCTCGTGGTCAGCGACGTCCGCATGCCCGGTATGGATGGACTTGAATTCCACCACGCCGCGGGGAACCGCCATGCCCACTACAAGCAACGCTTCATCTTCATGAGCGGCTACCTCATGCAACCGCGCGTGAAGGCGCACCTGGCGGCCACGGGCCTCCCGTGCCTGGAGAAGCCGTTTTCGTTCGATGAACTGCAGCGAACCATCACGCGTCACCTCGACGGTGTGACGCTCGGCGCCTCTGTCCTTTGAACTGCGGATCGCCTGCATCCTCCCGGTGCGCCTCCCGCCAGGAATGGTAGCGGAACACGGGAGCGCTTCGACAGCGCCCAAGCCCCCGCCGGCAAGAAGCTTCCGGCCGTGGTTTCGCCTCCGTGTTCCTTTCCGTGGTCTCCGCGCCTCTGTGTGCGAATTCTCCCGAGATTCCTGCCGCAGCAGCCCGACGTGATAATCACCCAACTCTCTTTCTCACACCGAGCCACGGAGACCCGGGGAAATTTTCCTGCCTCGCCTTCCTCGATTCTCCGTGCCTCTGTGCGGCCAGAAAATGCATTCTTTTGATCTCAGCCCGACGCTCCATTTGCCGGCAAGAACCGCGCAAGGTAGGTGTTTGCCCCATGGACGCCCTTGTGAATTTCTAGCATATTTCCGGAGATGACCGACCAGTTTGCCTCCCTCTCCCCCACGGCGATCAAAGACATTATTGTCCATCTGGATGAGAGCATTGCCGTCTTCGAGAAGTACAAGGGGCGCCTGACCGCCTCGGAAATCCAAGTGAAGAGCATGTTGGCCGCATTGCGCCGCCAACTCCTGGAGCAGCTCAACACATTGGAAAAATGACGGAGCGCGCGACCCAATGTCCCGGTAGGGTCATCCCTCCGGTAAACGGGGCGCATTACTGTGAGGAAGGTCCCGGTTCGTCGTGTCACACATGAACGTGAACCAACAAGAATTTCAAAATCTTCTCGCCGCGATCGACCGGTCGCTGGCGCTGTTCGGCAGCAAGCCCGCTGAACCGGGTTTCGATCTGCTCGTTTACGAGGAATTGCGCCGCGTCCGTGAAACCCTCATCCGTGCGCGGCGCGACATGCGGGACGTCAACATCCGGCGCGACAGCCGTTCGCCCCTCGAGTCCCCGTAACCTCTGGCGACGACTTGAGTATCCAGGTGGCGCGCCTCCCTCTGCTGGTGCGTCCTGGGTGGAGTGCCCACACCCCGCTGAATGGCCGAGGCGCGGGGCGCCAGTTGGATGGAGGGGGCGCGGCTTGACCGGACCCTTTTCTCGCTGCGGAAGTGAGGGCGTGGACGAGCCACGCCCCTACAACCGAGCAGTTTGCCCACACTCGCTGCATGATTCCGGCTTGGCCAGCTCGTTTCGCCCTTTCCCCGCGCCATCCTCCCCGCCAGCGTCGCGGCATGACGTCGACCGTCATCACTCGTGAACGCCCGGATCACCCCGACGCGATTGCGCTCATCGCGGAACTCGAGGCGCACCTGGCCGGGATCTATCCCGTGGAGAGCCGCCATGGCTTCAGCGTGCAAAAACTCCTGAACGAGGGCGTCGCTTTCTTCGTGCTGCGCGCAGAAGGCCGGCCCGCCGGCTGCGGTGGCGTCCTCTTGGTTGGTCGCGACTACGCGGAACTGAAGCGGCTGTACGTTCGCCCGGAATTCCGCGGTCGCAGGTTTGGCGAGCAACTGGTGGAGCGACTCGCGGCCCATGCCCGGGCGCACGGCATTCATCTGCTGCGCCTCGAGACTGGATCAGAGCAGCGCCAAGCGACCCGTCTGTACGAGCGCCTGGGTTTTCATGTGATTCCGCCATTCGGTCCCTACCGGGAGGACGGGCACAGTCTTTGTTACGAAAAATCGCTCGCCCCGGAGTGATCGCGGCATTCCAGCCACCGCGGATCCCGCCGCAGTGGCCGGTTTTTCACCGAGTGAATCAGCTCTTGTCCACCAGTTCCAAGGGCAACACCACATCCGCGGAGACGGGGCGGCCATTCAACATCGCGGGACGGAAACGCCAGCGCTCCAGGGCGGGCACGAGACGTTTGATCAGGAGGGGGTCGCTGCCCGTCAGGAGCTGGATGTTGCGCGCGCGACCCTCGGAATCGACCGTCAGGCTGAGCCGGATCGTTTCATTCTGGTAACGGCGCGGCACGGCGACGGGCGTCACCACATTGATGGGCTCCGGCGCACTGAAAGCCGGGGTGGCGGCGGATTGCGCGGCGGTCGGCGAGGCGAGAGCCGGGGAGATCAGGGTGGCCGCGAGAGCCGCGGCGATAATCAGGTTCTTGCAGTTCATGCCGGAAGAACTCCGCCAGCCCGCCAGAGTTTCAGGTTTTTGCAGAAAACTTTGCGCGCCCCGGCGCTTCCCCGTGCGGCCCGCGCGGTTGAGCGCTTTTCAGTTGCGCCAAGCCCGCCATGGGGGCCAGCTGCATGCACGCTCTGTTTCCGTCATGAAGTTCACGTCGAAAAGCGCCCGCTCCATCCTGCGCCTCGAGGCCATCGGCTTCGCGCTCATGATCGTGCTCGCCTGGGCCGGCGAAGTCAGCGGTCTGCCCCACCGCCTGTTCGGCGAACCACCGGAATTTCTCTGGACCCGCGTGCTGGCCCGCACGGGCGTTATCCTTGTGATCTGGGTGTGGGTGCACTTCACCACCCGCCGGCTGCTCCGCCGGCTCCATGAACTGGAAGGTTTCCTCCTCGTCTGCAGCTGGTGTCGCCGCGTGGGCGATGAGCAGCACTGGGTGACGATGGAGGAGTACTTCGGCTCGCGCCTGTCCACGGAAACGTCGCACGGCATCTGCCCCGATTGCGCGGAAAAGCAACTGGCCGAGCATCGGACCGCCGTGAAAGTGTCCCGGATCAAGCGGCCCACCACGCCGGTTTGATTTTCCCCGGCCTCCCGGCCGGCCGCTGCTCGCGGGAGGGCGG
>JAEZDN010000170.1 GCA_023433275.1 Verrucomicrobiota bacterium | reverse complement strand
CCGACATCGACGGTGCAGACGGAAAGCTTGTCGGCGTTGGGATGCTTGTCGCGCGTCTTGATTTCACCGACGACGACGTTTTGCAGCACCGGCAGGCCTGCGGTTTCGACGCCTTCGACCTCGAAGCCGACGAAGGTGATTGCGCGCTTGAGCTCGTCGACGGAGACGCCGTCGAGGTTCACGTATTGTTTCAGCCAATTCAGGGAAATCTTCACGGAGAGTCGGAGGACAACTTAACCACAGATGCACACAGATGGACACGGATGAAGATGAACACATCTGTGTGAATCTGTGTTCATCTGTGGTTTAAAAGCTCAGGCGAACTGTTTGAGAAAGCGGACGTCGTTTTGGTAGAAATAGCGGATGTCATCGATGCCATAGACGAGCATCGCGAGGCGCTCGAGGCCCATGCCGAACGCGTAGCCGGTCCAGATCGTGGGATCGTAGCCGACGGCCTCGAACACGTCGGGATCGACCATGCCGCAGCCACCGATCTCGATCCATTCCTTGTTCACCTTGGGCAGGTGGCGGGCCGAGAGATCGACCTCGAAGGACGGCTCGGTGTAGCCAAAATAGTGCGGGCGGAAGCGCGTCTTGGTGTCCTTGCCGAGCAGCGAGGCGAAGATGTAGTCGAGGAGCGCCTTCAGGTCGCGGACGGTGACATTCTTGTCCACGTAGAGGCACTCGAGCTGGTGGAAGTTGGCGCTGTGCGTGGCGTCCGAAGTGTCGCGGCGATAGACGCGGCCTGGCGACACGATGCGGATCGGCGGCTCGCCCTTCAGCATGGTGCGGATCTGCACGGACGAGGTGTGCGTGCGCAGGAGGTATTTCTCGCCGGGAACCTTGCGGGCGATGTTGCCGAACCAGGCGCCTTCCGGGAAATAGAACGTGTCCTGTTCCGCGCGCGCCGGGTGATCGGCGGGCGTGTTGAGCGCATCGAAGCAATAGTACTCGGTCTCGACCTCGGGGCCATCGGCGATGGTGAAACCGGCCTTGCGCAGGATGCGGCACATTTCCTCCCGCACCTGCGTGAGGGGATGGCGCGTGCCGGGACCGGCGTCGGGTGACGGCAGCGTGGGATCCACGGCGGGCCCGAGTTGGGCGGCGATCTCGGCGGCGGCAATGCGCTCGAGCGCGGCGTCGAGCTGCGCCTGGAGTTGGCCCTTGGCCTCGTTGACGAGCTTGCCCATGGCCGGACGCTGCTCCTTGGGCACGGCGCCCATTTGTTTCATGAGGGCGGTGAACTCGCCGTTGGGGCCGACGTAGCGGGCCTTGGCGGCCTCGAACTCGGCGCGGGTCTTGAGTGCGGCGAGTTCAGGCGGGGCCTTGGCCAGGATCGCGGAGATGGTGTCTTGCATGAGGGGAAACAATACTGACCACGGATTACACGAACGAAAACGGATCCATTGCCCCCACCATCCTATGGAGCGCAGCAGCTGATCCATGCCGATGCGCGCCGGCGTTCGTGCACTTGGATTTTTCGCTGCGCTCAGGATGACGCGTTTCCATGGTTATGGGACGGAGGGTGGTCAGAAATAAAAAGGACGGGCGCCGCGGGCGGCCCGTCCTTCAGGGAAATGGTCTTTTGGACCGGAAGGCGAGCCTCCAGCGGCTCGCGTTGCGTGATCAGGCCTTGGCGGCGGAGGCCTTCGTCTTCAACGCGCCCTGGGCTTGTTTGACCAGGGCGGCAAAGGCGACGCTGTCAGCGATCGCGATTTCCGAAAGCTGACGCCGATCGAGCTCGATCTTCGCGGCCTTGAGGCCCTCGATGAAGCGGCTGTAGCTGATGCCGGCCTCGCGGCAGGCGGCGTTCAGGCGCACGATCCAAAGGCCGCGCATGTTGGCCTTCTTCTTCTTGCGATCGATGTAGGCGTATTGCCAGGCATGCTGGACCGCTTCCTTGGCGTAGCGGAACAGCTTGGATTTGTTGCCGAAGTAGCCCTTGGCGTAATTCAGCACTTTCTTGCGGCGCTTGCGCGACGCGGGGGAGTTTGTAGCACGAGCCATGTTATTTTAGTGGTTTTAGTGCCGGCGGGTCGTCTCGTTAGGATTCACCCGCCAGGCAAGTTGTGGTTTTGCGCGACGGCTTACCGGAGACCGGTGGGCAGACAGCGGAACAGCGGTTCGGCATGGCCGGGGGCCACAAGCTTGTCGCGGGAAGCACGGCGTTTGGACTTCGTGCTCTTGGCGGCCAGCAGGTGACGGAAGCCGGGCGTGCGGCGAATCAGCTTACCCGTTCCGGATATCTTGAAGCGCTTGGCAACGGACTTTTTGGTCTTTTGCATGGATGGAGTTGGACAAAACAGAGGAGCCCCGCGGGCTTGGCAAGGATTTTGTCCAACTTGTCCGTCCCCCACCTCGCGTTCCCGGCTCCACCCGGATGGCGGGGCCAGGAATCGGAAACCAGCCCGGTGGCCCGGTGCCGATGAGGCCCAGCAGATCCCCCTGCGCATCATGGCCAGCTAGCGAACCTCGCTGGTCGTTAGCCGGAATGAAACGATGCATAACCAAGGGATCGATCTTGCGAACGGCGCGAGCACCGCGGACGCCGACCCACGCCAAAGACGAACATAGCGCCGTCAGCAGCAGCGACGCCGCGCCCACCGGATTCGCCTCGCTGAACGACGGGATGATCGCGAGGGTCAACCGCGCCCCGAACTCGTGCGCCGGCGCGCCGCAACAGGGCAACAACGACCACCCCACCGCCAGAGCGGCGAGCGGCCGAGGGGCAGACCTCTCGTGACGGCGCCGGGTGTCGCGCGAGATTGGAAATGCCCGGCCACTCGACCAAACGCTCCCCACGATAAATGAAAGTGTGATCAACCGTGAGCGCGCGTCGCGCGAACGACGGCGACCGGCGAGAATACCGACAATGTCGCCCGAAAATAAGTTGACATGCATGCGGCGTTAATGAGCTTCTGGCCCTCCATTTTTGCCGGCTTCCTAGCTCAATGGTAGAGCAGTTGACTCTTAATCAATTGGTTCGGGGTTCGAGTCCCCGGGGAGCCACCAAATTTCGGGTTGTTTGCCAGATCCCCTGATTTATCGTGCCGGTCGCACCTAACGCCGGCGTAGCTCAATGGTAGAGCACCTGTTTTGTAAACAGGCGGTTGCGGGTTCGAATCCCATCGCCGGCTCCATCCCGCACTCGGTTCGTGGAGGCGCTCCGGCATTTCCCCACTTTTTCAACCCCGGATCCGTTCAAGGAAAACATGGCGGAGCAACGCGCGACACGCCGCACGATATTTTTTCACTGCCCGATGGTGTAATGGTAGCACGAACGACTCTGACTCGTTCTGTCTAGGTTCGAGTCCTAGTCGGGCAGCCACTTTTCCAGCACGCTTTCTTGGTCACGAATTCGCGGTCCCTGCCTTCTGCCGCGGTCCCCCTGTCTCATGTGCATCATGGTTTTCCCTAATGCCGCATTTGTTTTAGCAGTTGCGTCACAAACCGCATTGACAGCGGAAACTCATTACAAGCAGCATTTGAGTTCCAACGTTTTTTGCACATGAAGTAATAAAATGCAGCACGGTGTTCTCATCAGCACCGCCCCCTGTACCCCCTTTCCGACAGGAAAAAATCAAAATCCCCGATAAGTCACAACCTCACACCCGTACTATGATCTCTGCACAAATGCCTCTCGCATTCCTGATGAACCAGACTCCGATGGAGTTGTTCAAGCACGGCGGCCCCATCATGTGGCCCATCCTGCTTGTCTCCTTCCTCATGATCACGGTCGCGGTGGAACGCGTGATCTTCATCTTCCGCGAGAACGGCCGCCGTCAGCCGGAGCTGGTTGACAAGATGCTCGAGCGCGTTGAGGCCAACGATGTGGCCGGCGCCGTCGAGATGGGCAAGAAGAGCCAGGACTTCGTCGCCCGCATCCTCGTTTACGCCCTCACCCACAAGGAGCACTCCCTCGGCAACGCCTTCACCCGCGCCGCCAACCAGGAGATGCAACGCTTCAGCCAGGGCCTTCCCACCCTCGACACCTGCATCACCGCGGCCCCGCTGCTCGGCCTTCTCGGTACCGTCACGGGCATGATGGCCACCTTCGGCGCCCTCGGCACCAGCGGCGACGTCGCCAGCGGCGCCAGCGCGATCATGGGCGGTATCGGTGAAGCCCTGATCGCGACCGCTTGCGGTCTCGCCATCGCCATCGTCGGCCTCCTCCCCTTCAACTACCTGAACGCCCGCCTCGAGCAGGCCCGTCACGAAGTTGAGGACGCCTCCAATTCCCTCGAGATCATCATCAACAAGTCCGAGAGCGCCCACGCCTGAGCGGCGGGCCCCTCACGACTGTAACCTCTACACCCTAACTGTATGCACGGTGGTGGCGGCGGAACCGGCCCAGGTGGCGTCAAGAAAGCGCGTATTGAGATCATCCCTCTCATCGACGTCGTCTTCTTCCTGCTTGCCACCTTCGTTCTCTACACTCTCTCGCTGAACAAGTCCGACGGCCTGACCGTCGCCTTGCCGGCGGTCGAAAAAAACGAGCCTCGCGACACCGCTGGCACGGTCACCATCAGCGTGACCGACGAAGGCGCCATCGCTTGGAACAAGGATCTCGTCACCTTGGACGAGTTCCTCCAGCGCCTGCAGAAATACCGCGCCGACGAGCCCGAAGGCCGTATTTTGATCAACGGCGACGAACGCGCTTTTTTCGCCCAGGCCGTCTATATCTTCGACGAAGCACGCAAGGCGGGCTTCACGAAGGTGTTTATCGAGACGCGCAGCAAATAAGGCCCATCCCTAATATTCGCGCGGCTCGCGCGTATTCCTGTCAGCAGCCCAAATCATGGAAGGCTCCAAAATCAAAGTTCCGGTCCGCAAGAAGGCGCGCATTGAGATCATCCCCCTCATCGACGTCGTCTTCTTCCTGCTGGCCACCTTCGTCCTTTTCACGCTCTCACTGAATCGAATCGGATCCCTGCCGGTGGATCTTCCGGTGGCCGCCCCGCCGCCGCCGCCGGGCACGCCGCCGCCCGAGATCGTCAGCATTCAGGTGTCCGGTGACGGCGCGATCTTCTGGAACAAGGAGCTGATCGACATGGCCGAGGTGCCTTCCCGCCTCGCCTTCTACAAGACCCAGACCGAGGACCCCAAGATTTCCATCTCCGGCGACGAAAAGGCCCGTTTTGGCGTTACCGTCGAGGTACTCGACGAGGTCCGCAAGGCCGGCATTGCCAAATTCTCGGTCGAAACGCGCACCCGCCCCACCGGCAAATAAGTACCGCCATGAACAGAGATCTCATCATCGGCATCGTCGTTTCGCTCGCCCTTCACGCCACCTTCCTCGGCGCCTTCAACCGGAAGCCGCCGCCACCGGTCGTCACCGTGGAAAAGGAAGAGGAAATCGTGCAGTTTGAAATGCCCCCCCTCGAGGAGGAAGTGGAGGACAAGGTTGAGGAACTCCAGGAAGAGGTCGTGGAAAACATCATGGCCCCGCCGAGCCTCGTCGACCTGCCGTCCGTGGTACCTGTCACCGCGTTCACGCAGCCCATCGCTCCCCCGCCCCCTCCCGGTTTCCAAGCCAACAAGGGCGCGATCACGATTCCCGTCACCAAACCGGGCGCCAGCTTCGGCAAGAATATCAGCAATCTGTTCAACGTCGGCGATCTCGACCAGCAACCCGTCGCCCGCGTGCGGCAGGCCCCCACTTATCCGTACGACATGCGCCGGGCCGGCATCAACGGCACCGTGGTCGTCGAATTCATCATCAGCACCGAGGGCGACGTCATCCAGACCCAGATCGTCCGCTCCTCCCACCGCGAGTTTGAAATGCCCGCCCTGCAGGCGGTGCAGAAGTGGAAGTTCAAGCCCGGCCGCAAGGGTGGCCGAGTCGTGAACGTCCGCGCCTCGCAGCTCCTCGAGTTCAACGCGACCGAGTAATCCCGCCGTCATGCCTTCCCTTCCCTCGCTTTTCCGCCTCCCTCTCCTGGCCGCCGCCCTCATGCTGGCCGCGGCCCTGCCGGTCCAATCGGCCGAGCGCGATTACTCGCCCACCGATGACACCTCCGAGGGCCTGATCAAGTACAAGACCGCGATCGACGCCAAGAACTACGCCGAGGCCCATGCGGTGCTCGACGGCTTGCTGCGCAAGGTCCCCGCCGACAGCTTCGACGCGGCCCTCATCCATCAATACCGGCTCCAGATTTACCTGCAGAACGGTGAATACGCGAAGGCGATCGAGCCCATGGAGCGCAGTCTCCAGCTTTCGGAATCGAAGAATCCGACCTATTTTGACGAGCGCATCACCCGCGAACTCTATTACTACCTCACCCAGCTCCATTTCCAGGAGGGCAACCAGACCAAGAACACCACCCTGGCGGCCGCCCACATGGACAAGGCCATCAAGTCCATGGAGAGCTGGGCGAAGTTGACCCCGGAGACGAACGCGGACGCCCAGCTGCTCTTCGCGCAGCTCCTTATCACCCGCGCGATGCTCAATCCCGAGAAGCCCGATCTCGCCATGGCGCAGCGCTCCCTCGACCAGATCGATGTGGGCCTTCGTCTGACCAATCGTCCCCGCGACGTCTTCTACATCCTGAAGCTGGTCGCCCTGCAGCAGCTGGAGCGCAACGCCGAGGCCGCCGAGCTGCTCGAGGTCCTGCTGAAGATGAAGCCCGACAATTCCAACTACTGGCAGCAACTCGCCGCCATCTACTTGGGATTGAGCCAGGAACTCCGGGCCATCGTCACCATCGAGCGCGCCCAGTCCCACGGCTTCATGAATGAGCCGAAGGACCACTTCAACCTCATCGGCATCTACTTCAACATCGGCCAGTATGAGAAGGCCGCGGAACTGCTGGAAAGCGGCCTCAAGGCCGGACGAGTCGAGAGCGACCCCAAGAATTGGGAGCTTCTCGCCCTCTCCTACCAGCAGTTGCAGCGCCCGCTGAAGGGCATCGAGGCACTCAAGGAAGGCACGAAGGCTTTCCCCAATAACGGCCAGCTCGATTTCCAGATCGCGCAGGCCTACACGTCGATCGACAAGCCCGCCGAAGCCTTGGGTCACCTCCAGGCTGCAATCAAGAAGGGAAATCTGACCAAGCCCTTCCAAGCCTACCTGTCCCTCGCCTACACCGCCTACAGCCTCCAGCAATTCGAAGTCGCGCTTGATGCGGCCCGGAAGGCGCAGGAGTTCCCCGAAGGTGTCAACGACGGCAAGAACATGGAGAAGGCCCTGCAGGACATCATCAAGGACCGCGAGGCCAAGAAAAACAAAAACTGATCTTCCCCCCTTAAAACGCGCAGCACCCAGAACATGAACAAAGTCTACATCATCGTACCGATTATCCTCCTGGCGGTCTTCAGCGGCTTCTACATCAGTTTTGCCAAGGGCTATGAGGCGAAAATCGCCGCCCAGGAAGCCAAGGTCGAAGCCGACAAGAAGGAAAAAGCCCGGCAGGAAGTCCTCAATCGCGAGAAGGCCATCCAGGTCGCCATCGAGGCCCAGGCCAAGCGGAAGCAGGAGCGCGAAGCCCGCGAGCGCCTCGAGGAGCAAAAGCGCAACGATCGCCAGGCTGCGGAAGACCGCCGCGAGCGCGCGTTTAGCGACCAGAACCGCCTCGCCGACCAGAAGCGTCGCCTCGAGAAGGACCTCGCCGAGGTCAACGAAGAGGTGAAGAAGGTCGAGGCCGAGAAGACGAACCTCCTCGCCGAGCAGGAATTCCTCAAGAACTACGTCAAACAGGCTGAGGCCAACGTGAAGTACTACTACGACCTGCTCGACAAGATCACCCAAGCCGAGAAGGCGCGCGCTGACGCCGCTGCTGCCGCCGCCGCCGCCAAGAAGGGCTGATCACTTCAACCAATTTCCCCATGAAGAAGACTTTTCTTACCTACCTCGTCATCCCGGGCATCATGCTCGCCGTATTCCTTTTCTTCTACCTTGGCGCCGTCAAGGAGCTGGATGCGAAGGCGAAGCTGGCCGCCGAGGCCAAGGCCCTCAGCGACGCCGAGGAGGCCAAACGCAAGGCCGACATCGAGCGCAAGGCCAACGAAGACGCCGAACGCCGCCAGAAGGAACGCGAGGCCGCCGACGCTGCCAAGGAAGCGAAGAAGGAAGCCGACTACCAGGCGGTCATGACCCAGCTTCGCACCGAGGCCGACAAGTACAGCACTCAGGCCGACAAGCTCGCCAGCGAAGTAGGCGCCTTGGAAAACGCCATTTCAGCCGCTCGCTCGAACAAGGAGAAGCTGAACCGCGAAACCTTCGACCTCGCCAAGGAAGTCGAGCTCGCCAAGATCGCCCGCCGCACGGCCGAAATCGAGATCCAGCGCATGGTGGAAATGACCGCCAAGAAAGTGGCCACCACCTCGGTCGCGCTGCCCCCGCCTCCCCCGCCTCTGCCCAAGAAATAACCCTGGCCCACTTCAGCCGCTCCCTTACCGGAGCGGCTTTTTTGTGCGCGGAACCGAACGGTTGCCCGGACGTCTGGATGACGGCCCGCTCCATTTTAATACACCAGGGCAGACACGCCCGAAGGACGAATCTGCTCACGTCCCCCGATCCTGTGGGCCGGGTGCCCTCACCCGGCTGTTGGCCTTGGACCCCACGTTCCAGCCGTTGTGAACCGACCAAGGTTGATCGGAAACTTCGCCCCCCTCCTCCCCGGTCGCCCTACTCAACTACCGCTCTTTAGTTCAACCAGAGTTCCCCTGTGCTTTAACCATTAGCGGACTTAGCCGGAAATGCAGTTGGATACAGGGGCGCGGCTTGATCACGCCCTCTTCTCGCTGCGGGAACCGAGGGCGTGGACACGCCACACCCCTACGACTCAGCCGTTTCGACCATGCACGCTGCGGATTTGCATTCCGACTGCATGGTCCGGCGTGGCGTCGTGTCCCCCGGTTAAATCCTATGCGCCCCATAGGCCCGTCCTTATGGCACAGGAATTATTTTCATGGTTTGGCGCATCGCCTGCTTTCTGACTCATAGGCCGCGCGTCATGGCACCTGTCAAAAAAACCGGTGTCAGCACGCGCGACCTGTTAGACCAAACCAAACCTACATCATGAAGAAAATCACCCTTATCCTCGCGGCGCTCCTCACGGGCGCATCGCTGTCCGCCCAAGATGCGGCCAAGTCCTACTCCATCACGGTGGACTTCCCTTACGCCACCAAGTACGTATTCCGCGGCATCGAGGCGGCCGAGGATGTTCTGCAACCGTCCGTCAAGTTCACCAGCGGCGACTTCTATGCCGGCATCTGGAGCAGCCTGCCCCTCGATGACGGTTACGAAGTCGAAGTGGACTACTACGCCGGCTATAACATCAAGCTTTCGGATGGCCTGACCCTCGACCTCGGCGCCACGCTTTACCACTACCCCGACCTCGATGGCCCGGGCGTGGAAACCAGCACCTTCGAAGGTTATGCCGGCCTGAACGGCAGCGTCGGTGGCGTTAACCTCGGCCTGTACCTCTACCGCGACTTCGACTGGGAGGTCACCACGGTTCAGGGCAACCTGGGCTACACCATCCCGATCAACGATTCGGTCTCCGCGAACATCACCGGTTCGGTGGGCAATGCCAATCCCGACACGGGCAGCAGCTACACCTATTACGGTGTCGGCGCCCAGTTTCCCTACAAGCTGAGCGACGCGGCCACCCTCACCATCGGGGTCAACTGGGCCTCTCACGACCTGTCCGGCGTCGACGACGACCACGTCTGGGCCAACGCCGGCTTCACCTACGTGTTCTAATCGCCGGTCTCGCGACCTGTCTTAAAGAGAAGCCCGTCCCGGCTCACGCGGGGACGGGCTTCTTATTGATCGGAATTCCGAATCAGGCCGACGCCTTGGCGCTGCCCAGCGAAGCCAGCAGCTTCTCGATGCGATCGCACGCCGCGTTGAGCTTTTGCTCGTTGGCGGTGAAACAGGCCCGGACATGTCCCCGGCCGGCCTCGCCAAAGGCCGTACCCGGCACGACGGCGACCTTATGCTCGAGGAGCAAGCGACGGGCGAACTCGCCCTCGTCCAGCCCCGTCGAAACGACCGACGGAAACGCGTAGAAGGAACCGCGGGGGGAATGACACGCGATGCCGGCGGCGTTGATGCGCCGCACGAACAAGTCCCGGCGCTCGCGGTAACGATCGCGCATGAACTTGGTGGCATCGTCACCCAGGCGCAGCGCCGCCAGGGCGCCTTCCTGGCTGATGCTGGGCGCACACAGCATGGAGTACTGGTGGACCTTCATCATGGCCTCGATCAACGGCGCCGGCCCGCAGGCATAACCAAGACGGAAGCCGGTCATCGCAAAAGCCTTTGAGAACCCATGCAGCAACAGCGTGCGATCCCGCATTCCGGGCAGGCTTGCGATGCTGGTATGCGTGCCCTCGAAGATCAGCTCGGAGTAGATCTCGTCGCTGATGACAATGAGATCCTTCTCGATCGCGAACCGGGCGATGCGCTCCAGCTGTTCCCGCGAGCACACCCCGCCGGTCGGATTGCACGGCAGGTTGAGCAGGAGGAGCTTGCAGCCGGGTTGCCAGGCCGCGCGCAGCGCGGGTTCATCCAGCGAGAATTGCTCCGCCGCGCTGGTGGCCACGGGCACGCCAACGCCGTGCACCAACTCGACGGTCGGGGCATACGAAACGTAGCAGGGCTGGTGATAAAGCACCTTGTCGCCCGGATTGAGCAGGGCACGCACGGCGAGATCGAGCGCCTCCGAAACGCCCACGGTCACGAGGACCTCGTTTTCCCAGTTATAGCTGACGTGGAAGTAGCCTTCCACATAGCGGCTGATCTCCTTGCGGAGCTCCGGGAGGCCGAGATTGGACGTGTAATGCGTTTTGCCCGTGTCCATGGCCGTTTTCACGGCGTCACGGATGGGCTGCGGGGTGTCGAAATCGGGTTCGCCGATGCCGAGCGAGATGACGCCGTCGGTCTTCGCGACCAGTTCAAAGAAGTCGCGAATGCCGGAGCGGCGGAGGCCCGACACGTGGCGCGCGATGAAGCGGCTCGAATCGAAGGCCGGTTGGGAAGAGGAAGGAGTCATGGAGAGGAGGAGATTGGACTGCCCCCCGGAGGGAGCGTTAACGTTTGAGGCGTGCGCGCACTGCATCGCCCATTTGGGACGTGTTGACCGGCTGGGCCGCACCGAGATCGCCGGTGTGGATGCCTTCGTCAATGGCGGCGCCTACGGCCGCCTCAATAGCTCGCGCCTCGGCCTCCAATCCGAGCGAGTGGCGCAGCAACATGGCGGCGGAAAGGATGGTGCCCGTGGGATTCGCGATGCCCTTGCCCGCGATGTCCGGAGCCGAGCCATGGATGGGCTCATAAAGGCCGAGCCGACCTTCGCCGAGGGAAGCGCTGGGGAGCAAACCGAGCGAGCCGGCCAGCACGGCCGCCTCGTCGGTGAGGATGTCACCGAACATGTTCTCCGTGACGATGACGTCGAACTGCGCGGCATGCGTCACGAGGCGCATTGCGGCCGAGTCCACGAGCTGGTGCTCGAGCTTCACGTCCGGGAACTCCTTGCCCACTTCCATGGCGATCTTGCGCCACAGGCGGGAGGACTCGAGCACGTTGGCCTTGTCGATCGACGTAACCAGCTTGCGACGATTGCGCGCCAGGGTGAACGCCAGGCGCACGATGCGGCGGATCTCGACGTCGGTGTAAACGAGGGTGTCCACCGCCTGCTCGCCGCCCTCCGGCGTGGCGCTGCGGCCCTTCGGCTGGCCGAAATACAGGCCGCCGGTCAGCTCGCGAATGACGATGAAATCCACACCCGCCACCTTCTCCGGCTTGAGCGGGGAAAGTTTGGCCAGCGACGGGATTGCCTTCACGGGACGGAGATTGGCGTACAGCCCGAGGCCCTTGCGGATGGCCAGGAGGCCCTGCTCCGGCCGTACCTTGGACTGCGGGTCGTCCCACTTCGGGCCGCCCACGGCGCCCAGCAACACGGCTTGGGCCGACTGGCACGCCTGCAGCGTGGCCTCGGGCATGGCAGTGCCCGTCGCGTCGATGGCGCAACCACCGAGCAGGTGCTCGCTGTATTCAAATTGATGCCCAAAGAGCTTGGCCACCGCGTCGAGGACGAGACGGGCTTCATTGACAACTTCGGGACCGATGCCGTCACCCGGCAACAAGACGATTTTTGCGTTCATGCTAAAGCTTCCTTCTTCTGCACCGGCGTGACCGCCGCCAGGGCGTACTCATAGCCGTCCGCGAGCGCCAGCCACGTGGCGTCGAGGATGTTGGTGCCGGCGCCGACGGTGCTCCAACGGCGTTCGCTGCCGTCGTGCCAGTCAATGAGCACGCGGGTGATCGCACCGGTGCCGCTGTTACTGTTCAGGATACGCACCTTGTAGTCGGCCAGCTGGATTTGCGCAACCTGGGGAAAGAACGGCTCCAGCGCCTTGCGCAATGCCGTATCGAACGCGTTCACCGGGCCATTGCCCTCGGCCACCATGTGGACTTCGCGTCCCTGCACGCTGAGCTTGATCGTGGCTTCCGCGGCCTGGCGGTCGCCGTGGCGGCTGACCATGCCGCGGTAATCATGCAGGTCGAAGAGCGGTTCGTAGCCCGGCGACAAACGGCGCACGAGCAACGCCACGCTGGCCTCGGCCGCTTCGTAGGAAAAGCCCTCGTGCTCCTTCTCCTTGATCAACTCGACCACCTTCGCGCCGATCTTGTCGTCCAGCCCGGTCAGGCCCAGCTCCGTGGCCTTTTCCACGATGTTCGAGCGTCCCGAGAGCTCGCTTACGACGACGCGCATCTCATTGCCCACGAGCTTCGGGTCGATGTGCTGGTAGGCGTCGGGATGGCGCTGCATCGCGGAAACGTGCACCCCTGCCTTGTGGGCGAAGGCGCTGTTGCCGACGTAGGCCATCTGGTCGTTCGGCGCGAAGTTCGCCACCTCGGCCACGAAAGCCGCCACCTCGTGCAGGCGGGCCAGGTGGCCCTCCGGCAGCGCGCGCAGCTTGAGTTTCAGTTCGATGTTGGGAATGACGATGCAGAGGTTCGCGTTACCGCAGCGCTCGCCATAGCCGTTGATGGTGCCCTGCACGTGCACGGCACCGGCCCGGATGGCTGCGACGCTGTTCGCCACGCCACAACCGGAATCATCGTGCAGGTGGATCCCCACCCGCACCGCGGGGCCAAAATGCTGCCGCACGGCCTCAACCGTCGCGGCAACTTCCCACGGAAGGTGCCCGCCATTGGTGTCGCACAGGGCGAGCGTCTCCGCCCCGCCCCGATTGGCCGCTTCGAGGCATTTCAGCGCATACGCCGGGTTTTGGTCGTAACCGTCGAAAAAATGCTCGGCGTCATAGATCACCCGCTTCCCCTTGGCCCTGAGGTAGGCGACCGTCTCCTCGATCATCCGGAGATTCTCCTCCAAGGTGGTGCGAAGCACCTCCTCGACCTGCAACACCGACGATTTGCCGAAGATCGCGCAGACCTCGGTCCCCGCATCGACCAGCGCGCGGACACTCGGATCCTCCTCCGGCTTGAGCTTGGCGCGGCGCGTGGCGCCGAAGGCCACGATTTTGGCGTGAACCCACTTTTCCTTGCGCGCCTGCTCGAAGAACAGCGCGTCCTTTGGGTTGGACCCAGGCCACCCACCCTCGATGAACGCCACGCCCAGTTCATCGAGCTTGCGCGCAATCCGCAGCTTGTCGTCCACCGAGTACGAAATGCCCTCGGTCTGGCCACCATCACGGAGCGTGGTGTCGAAAACCTCAATGGAACGGGAGTCGTTGGAAGACATGATTCAGGCGTGCACCTCGGGGGCGCCGGGAGTCTTTTGCGGATGCTGCGCCCGTCCCGTGGCCTGGCGGGACAGGACATGGTTGATGGAGGCGATATAAGCCTTGGCGCTCGCCACGACGATGTCGGTGTCGGCGCCGTGGCCGTGACTGGAGCGCTGCTCCTCGTGGCGCACGCGCACGCTGGCTTCCGCCAGGGCGTCGATGCCCTCGGTGACGGCGCTGATGCCGAACTCGAGCAACTGGACGGGAACCTTGATGAGCGCGTCGATCGCCTTGTAGGTCGCATCCACCGGGCCGGTGCCCACGCTGGCCTTGACGTGGATCTTGCCGTCGGGATCGCGCAACCGGACGGTCGCCGTGGGCAGGCCGGTGGTGCCGCACACCACCTGAAGCGTTTCCAGCGCCCAGAGTTCGGGCACGGTGGCGCGCTCATCGGACGCGAGCGTGATGAGGTCGGCGTCGTGGACCGACTTCTTCCGATCGGCGAGCTTCTTGAATTCGTTGAACGCCTTGAGCAACGCGTCGCCCTCGAGCGGGTACCCGAGTTCGGTGAGGCGCTTCGCGAAAGCCGCGCGACCCGAGTGCTTGCCCAGCACGAGCATGGTCTGCGTCGCGCCGACATCCTCGGGCTTCATGATCTCGTAGGTCTGCGCGTTCTTGATCATGCCGTCCTGGTGGATGCCGGACTCGTGCGCGAAGGCGTTGCCGCCGACGATCGCCTTGTTGGGCGGGACCGGATAACTGGTGCTGCGGGAAACGAGCTTGGAAACGCGGCAGAGCTGCGTGGCGTCGATGCCGGTCTGCAGGCCGATCTTGTCGGCGCGCGTGCGGAGCGCCATGACGATCTCCTCGAGCGAGGCATTGCCGGCGCGTTCGCCAATGCCATTGACCGTGCACTCCGCCTGGCGGGCGCCGGCGCGGAGACCGGCGACGGAGTTGGCCACCGCGAGGCCGAGGTCATCGTGACAGTGAACCGAAATGACCACGTCCTTCGCCCCCGGCGTGTTCTTGATGATGCCGGCGATGAGCGCGCCGAACTCGTCGGGCATGGTGTAGCCGACGGTGTCCGGGATATTGAGCGTGGTGGCGCCGGCCTTGATCACGGCTTCCAGCACCTGATAGAGAAATTCCGGATCGCTGCGGCCGGCGTCCTCGGGCGAGAACTCGATGTCGGCGCAGAGCGAACGCGCGTAGGAGACCATCTCGACCGCCTTGGCGGTCATTTCCTCACGCGACATGCGGAGCTTGTGCTTCAGGTGCAGGTCACTCGTCGCGAGGAAGGTGTGGATGCGGGGGTGCTTGGCGCCTTTCACGCCCTCCCAGGCCGCATCGATGTCGTTCTTGGTGCAGCGGGCGAGCCCGCAGATGATCGGCGGCTCGGCCTGCGGGCGGCCTTCGACCGCCGTGCGGCCAACCTCGGCGGCGATGGTCTGGACGGCCGCGAGATCGTCAGGCGAGGCGGCGGGAAAGCCGGCCTCGATGACGTCGACGCCCAGGCGGGCGAGCGAGCGGGCGACCTCGAGCTTTTCGGCCGAGGTCATGGAAGCACCAGGCGCCTGTTCGCCGTCGCGCAGGCTGGTGTCGAAGATTCTGACGTAATTGGGGGAAGAGGGATTCATGATGATGAAAGGGTTTTCGAACTGTTAGCGTTTGGTGATAACGGGCGACGGGGACAGGAGCTTGCCGGCGGTTCCATGGCATCGAGCCATGAAACCAGCCGAAAGCTCCCGCGTAAGTCGCAGTCGAAGACCCGTCGCGGCCAAGCCAAGCCGGCACCCCGCCCCAAGGGACGCGGTGAACGAATGGCGTTGGTCGCTGCTGGGCATGAATTCCTCCCGGGCGATTACTTGGAGATCGTGACGGGATTCAGGAACGGCATCATCGCGCGCAGCTTGGCGCCAACGACCTCGATCTTCTGGCCGCGCTCCTGGTTGCGGAACTTGGTCATGGTCTTGCGGCCATACTTGTTGTTCTCGTCGATGAAACGCTTGGCGAACTTGCCGGAGGTGATGTCCTTGAGGACCTTCTTCATCTCCTTCTGCGTCTGCTTAGTGATGATGCGCGGACCCGTGACGTAATCACCCCACTCGGCGGTGTCCGAGACGGAGTAACGCATGTAGTTGAGGCCACCGCGGTACATCAGGTCGACGATGAGCTTCAGCTCGTGCATGCACTCGAAGTAGGCGATCTCAGGCTGGTAACCCGCGTCCACGAGGGTCTTGAAGCCGGCCTTGACCAGCTCGGCGCAACCGCCGCAAAGGACGGCCTGCTCGCCGAACAAGTCGGTCTCGGTCTCTTCCTTGAAGGTGGTCTCGAGCACGCCGGCGCGCGTGCAGCCGATGCCGCGACCGTAGGACAGCGCGAGCTTCTTGGCGTTGCCGGTCGCGTTCTGCTGGACGGCGATGAGGCCGGGGACGCCACCGCCCTCCTGGAACACCTCGCGCACGCGGTGGCCGGGAGACTTCGGGGCGATCATGGCGACGTCGACATTCTTCGGCGGGACGATGCCCTTGAAGCGGATGTTGAAGCCGTGAGCGAACATCAGCATCTTGCCCGCGGTGAGGGCCGGGGCGATCTCCTCGCGATAGAGGCGGGCCTGAACGTGGTCCGGCACGAGCACCATGATGACATCGGCCCAGGCGGCGACGTCGGCCACCTCGCCAACATCGAGACCGGCCTTTTTCGCCTTCGCGACGGACTTGCTCTTCTTGGAAAGGCCCACGCGGACCTTCACGCCGCTGTCCTTCAGGTTAAGCGCATGGGCGTGGCCTTGGGAGCCGTAGCCGATGATCGCAACTTTCTTGCCGCGGATGAGCGAGAGGTTCGCGTCCTTGTCGTAGTAGATTTTAGCCATGGTGATATAAATGGGTTCTGGGATTTTGGTTCTGGGTTCCTGGGGTCTGAGGTCTGGGTTCTTGGGAAATCAAACGGACATCGAGAGACCGGAGGTGTCGTGGTGGTCGGCGCTCGCGCGGGCGGCGGACGGGACGGTCGAAACCGGCTCGTGGCCGCGGGCCATCGAGACCGCGCCGGTGCGCACCATCTCGGCGATGCCGTAGGGGCGCAGGATCAGCTCGAACTTGGCGATCTTCTCGGGCGTGCCGGTAACCTCGGCGGTGATGGTCTTTTCATCGACGTCCACCACGCGGGCGCGGAACACATCGACGAGTTGCAGGATCTGGGCGCGCGTATCCGGCGTGACCTTCACCTTCACCAGGCCGAGCTCGCGGGTGAGCGAGGCCTTGTGGGTGAGGTCGTCGACGCGGAGCACATTGACGAGCTTGTAGAGGTTCGCTTCGACGATGCGGGCGCCCGCCTCGGTCGTCTCAACGACAACGGTCAGGCGCGAGACGCCGGGCTGGTCGGTGCCGCCAACGGTCAGCGAGTCGATGTTGAAGTTGCGGCGGCGAAAGAGCGAGGCGACGCGGTTGAGCACGCCGGGCACGTCTTCGACATAGGCGATGAGGGTATGTTTGGCCATGACGATAAGGGTTTAGCGACGGGATTTGGCGGGTTTGGCGGCCTTGGAGGACGGCGCGGACTTGCCGCGACCGTTGAGGGCCTTCGCTTCGACCTTCTTCTCGGTGAAGACATCCGGCAGGGGCGACGAGGGCATTTCCCACTCCTGGTCGTCGGCGGACTCGAGCATGACATCCTGCTTCGGGCGGCGGATCATCTTGTCGAGGTCGGCGCCGGCGGGGACCATCGGGAACACCGTGTCTTCCTTCTCGACGACGAAATCGATGACGACGGTCTTCTTATCCCCGAGGGTCTTGTCCACGGTCGACTTCACGTCACCGCGCTTGTTGCAGCGCAGGCCGGTGAGGCGGTAGGCCTCGGCCAGTTTGACGAAGTCGGGACCGGTCATCGGCGTGGCGGCGTAGCGCTTGTCGTAGAAGAACTCCTGCCACTGGCGCACCATGCCGAGGAACGCGTTGTTGATGATCGCGACGTTGACCTTGATGCCTTCCTGCTCGGCGGTGGCCAGTTCGCAGGAAGTCATTTGGAAGCCGCCATCGCCGACCACCACCCACACGTCCTTTTCAGGGCAGGCAAACTTGGCGCCAATGGCCGCCGGAAGCGCGAAGCCCATGGTGCCGAGGCCGCCCGACGTGATGAGCGAGCGGGGCTTGTCGTGGTGGAAATACTGCGCTTCCCACATCTGGTGCTGGCCGACATCGGTCACGACGATCGTGTCGCGCTTCTGCGTGAGGCGCCAGATGTCGTTGATCACGTGGGCCGCGTAGAGGTGGCCGCTGTCGGGCAGATTCTTGATGTCGCGCACCGCGGAGTCGCCGCGATTGACGTTGATGGCCGCCCACCAGTCGGCGTGATCCGCCTTCTTGATCTGCGGCTTGATTTCCCCGAGCACCTCCTTGAGGTCGCCAATCAGGGCAACGTCCACCGGGACGTTCTTGTTGACCTCGGTCGGGTCGATCTCGACGTGGATCTTCTTGGCGTTGAGCGCGTAGGTCTTGAGGTTGCCCGTGACGCGATCATCGAAGCGCATGCCGAGGGCGATGAGCACGTCGGCCTGCTGGATCGCCTGGTTGACCCAGGCCTCGCCGTGCATGCCCATCATGCCGAGGTTGTACTCGGAGGAGGCGGGGATCGCGCCGATCCCGAGCAGGGTCGTGCTGATCGGAATGTTGGCCTGCTTGGCAAACGCGAGCACCTCAGCGGTGGCGCCGGACTTGATGATGCCCTGGCCGGCGAGGATGAGCGGACGCTTGGCGTTGTTGATCAGTTCGGCGGCCCGGGCGAATTCCGACGCGGGAGCGCGGTGATTCGGGCGGTAGCCGGGCAGCTTGGGCGCGGCCGCGTCCCAATCAAATTCCGCGGTGAGCTGCTGCGCATCCTTGGTGATGTCGACCAGCACGGGACCCGGGCGGCCGCTCTTGGCGATATAGAACGCCTCCCGGATGGCGCGCGCGATGTCGCCGGGCTTGGTGACGAGGTAATTGTGTTTCGTGACGGGCAGCGTGACGCCGGTCACGTCGGTCTCTTGAAAGGCATCGGTGCCGATCGCCTTCGACCCGACCTGGCCCGTGATGCACACGATGGGGGACGAGTCCATCATCGCGGTGGCGATGCCGGTGACCATGTTGGTCGCACCCGGGCCGGACGTCGCGATCGCGACGCCAACCTTGCCGCTCGCGCGGGCGTAGCCGTCCGCCATGTGCGTGGCGCCCTGTTCGTGGCGCACGAGGACATGGTGGATCTTGGGGTATTTCGTCATCGCGTCGTACGTGGGCAGGATGGCGCCGCCCGGGTAGCCGAACACGACGTCGACGCCTTCCCGCTGAAGGCATTCCCAAACGATTTCTGCGCCGGTGAGTTTTTTCATAAACAGGTCCTGTGGATTTTCGGGGTGGATTTTAAAGGATCAGATGGTGACCGCGCCCTGGGAGGACGACGAAACGGTGTTGGCATATTTCGCCATCACGCCACGCGCATAACGCGGGGCCGGGGCTTTCCAGCCGGCTTTGCGGCGGGCCAGCTCGTCAGGGGAGATTTGAACCTGCAACTTGCGTGCGGGTACATCGATATCGATTACGTCACCCTCCGCCACGAAGGCGATCAGGCCGCCGACGAACGCCTCGGGCGCCACGTGTCCGATGGAAAAACCGCGCGTCGCGCCGGAGAAGCGTCCGTCCGTGAGCAACGCCACGGAATCGGCGAGACCCTGCCCCGCCAATGCGGCCGTCACGCCCAGCATCTCGCGCATGCCCGGGCCACCCTTCGGTCCTTCGTAGCGGATGACGACCACGTCCCCCGCCTTGATTTTCTGTGCGTTGGCCGCGGCCATCGCGGACTCCTCGTTTTCGAACACGCGGGCCGGGCCGGTGATGCGATCGCGGTTGCTGCCCGCGACCTTCAACACCGCGCCTTCCTCCGCGAGATTGCCGCGGAGAATGACCAGGCCACCGGTCGGCTTGAACGCCTTGTCCGTCGGACGGATGACCTGCTGGCCGGGCGTCTCGGGGGCGTCCTTGATTTCCTCGCCCAGCGGGCGACCGGTGACGGTCACGCAGTCGCGATGGATGAAACCGCCTTCAAGGAGACGGCGCAGCAACAGCGAGATGCCGCCGGCCTTGTGCATCTCGACGGCGGTGTAGAGTCCGCCCGGCTTGAGCGTCGCGATGGTCGGGGTCTTCGCGCAAATGGCGTCGAATTCGTCGATCGTCAGCTTGACGTTGGCTTCCTTGGCCAGCGCGAGCAGGTGCAGCACGGCGTTGGTCGAACCACCCGAGGCGGCGACGGACGCGATGGCGTTCTCGAACGCCTGGCGCGTCATGATTTGCGAAGGCTTCAGGTCCTTGCGCACGAGCTCCATCACGAGTTCGCCGCAGCGGAACGCGGCCTTGTTCTTTTCCTCGGCGGTCGCCGGGATGCCGTTCAGGCCGGCGGGAGAAATGCCGATCGCCTCCATGATCGTCGCCATGGTGTTGGCGGTGAACTGACCGCCGCAGGCGCCCGCGCTCGGGCACGCGGCGTTTTCCACACAATGGAATTCCTTCGCGTCGATCCGGCCCGCGCTGAAAGCGCCAACCGCCTCAAAAACATCCTGCACCGTCAGGGCCTTGCCGTTGTGGTGGCCATGGTCGATCGAACCGCCGTAGAGGGCCAGGCCCGGGAGGTCCATGCGGGCCAGCGCCATCATGACGCCGGGGTTGGTTTTGTCGCACGCGGAGAGGCAGACGAGCCCGTCCAGACTGTTGCCCCGCGCAACCAGCTCGATGGAATCGGCAATCAGCTCACGACTGATGAGTGAGGTCTTCATGCCCTCGGTGCCCATGGTGATACCGTCGGAAATGGAAACGGTGTTAAATTCAAGCGGGGTGCCGCCCGCGGCGCGCACGCCGGCTTTCACATGTTCCGCCAAGGCACGGAGATGGAAATTACAGGGGCCGATTTCCGTCCAGGTGTTGGCAATGCCGATCAACGGCTTGCTGAGATCCTCATCGGTGAATCCGACCGCTTTCATCATGGCGCGGGCGGGTGCCCGGCTCGGGCCTTCGGTGACTAGGTGGCTGTGTCGTTTACCGGAATCCATGGGTAGAATGGTCAGTTCACCTTGCGGAAACAATTCCGGCAGGGCGAGAAATGGGTATTAAGGGTCTGCGTCATAACGAATGGACAATAAAAAAGCCGCCCCTTTTTTCGGGCGGCTTCATCTTTTTTCTTGGTTCCTTTTAGGAGTTTGAAACTTCGGCGAGCCGCCCATGAGTGAGTGTGTCCACGGCAACGAGGGCCAGGACGACGGTAATAAGGGCAACGGCGACTACGGGGAACATTACGGCGGCGAAGCTGCGTGTCGGCTCATTCGCTGTCAATCCTCAGTTTGAAAATCTTCCGGATCACGTCGCCCTCCGGTGTAAAACATCCTGATCCGGAGCGCCGTCGCTCACTTCCGGCGCGACATGACGAGGAGACGGTGCACCGATGTTGGTGCGCTGACCCGCGCGTGCGCGAGTCAGCGTCCGGAACCGCCCGCGCACGTCAGCCTCGACCCCGTATATTCTGCGCCAAGCGGAGAATATCCGCCAGCACGCCGGCCGCGGTGACCGCCCCACCCGCTCCCGCGCCGCGGACCACCATCGGATACTCCTTATACCGCTCGGTATGGAACGCCACGAAAGCCTCTGCTCCGCGCAGCGACGATGCCGCATGCGCGGTTTCAACATCGACGGGACCGACCGTTACCTTTGCCCCCGTCGCACCCGGCGTGATTCGCGCGAGGTAACGGGGCAACCTCCCCTCGGCCTTGGCGGCCGCAACTCGTTGCGCAACCTCCGCGTCGAGCGTCGTGAGGGACTGCATGAATTTTTCCGGATCGTTTTCCTTCAGGTACGATTCGGGCACGAATGGCTTCAGCTCCACATCCGTCAGGTCGAGCCGAAGGCCCAATTCGCGGGCCAGAATCACCGCCTTGCGCGCAACGTCGAGTCCCGACAGGTCGTCGCGCGGGTGCGGTTCGGTATAACCCAGCTCGCGCGCCGTGCGCACCGCTACCGACAGCGGTTTGCCCTGCGCGAGCTGGTCGCACAGGTACCCCAGCGTGCCGGAAAAAGCGCCCTCGATGGTGATCACATGATCGCCGGTGCGCACCAGGTTCTTGAGCGTCTCGATCACTGGCAGAGCCGCCCCGACCGTCGTCTCATAATGGTAGGCGCGGAAATGTTTGCGGGCCTGGATGAGCAGTTCGTCGCGCTCCGCCTGCGGCAGGGCGAGCGGTTGCTTGTTGGCCGAAACGACATTCACGCCCTGGTTGAACGCGGCCTGGTAGAGTTTCTCCATGCCCGGGGCCGCCGAGCAGTCCACCAGCACCGGATTGGGCAGCTGCGACAGGCGTCCGAGCAGCGAGATCACGTCCTTGACCGCCTTGCCTTCCTCCAGCGCGGTCTTTTGCAACTCCACCGCGCGATCGGTGGAGAGCCCATGCTCGTCGAACAAGACGCCCCCGCTCGAGCCCACGCCCACCAGGCGGACCTGGACGTCGTGCTCGCGGCCGAGCGCCTTGTTCTGCTGGTCGATTTGCTTCAACAGCGATCCCCCGACGACCCCCTTGCCCAGCAACAAAACGCTGATCTCGGTGTGGGAAAGATTGAAGGCCCCATGCACCGTGCGCACGGCGGTCGCGGTGTTCTCCGCATCCACCACGCAGGAAATGCTGCGCGCCGACGCACCTTGCGCCACGGCGCGGACATTGATGCCGGCGGCACCGATGGAATTGAGGAAACGGCCGGCCACATTCGGCCGCCGGGCCATGTTCTCTCCGACGAGAGTCACCAGCGTCACCGGCGAAAGCATCGGTTCGATCCGCAAATCGCCGGTCTGGATCTCCGGGGCGAGCGCCTCGCCGATGCTTTGCTTCGCCTTCTGCTCGTCCGATTCGGGAATGACCACGGAGAAGGACTGACCCAGCGTGGACTCGGTGGTCATCCACACGCGCACGCCCGCCTCGCCCAACGCGGCGAGGATGCGACCGCCCACCGGCTTGCTCAGTCCCGTGCGGCGCGACTGCACGCCCAGCAGCGCCAGCCGCTCAAGGCTGGTCACACACGTGGGACGGTTCGGGTCGGGGTTGCCGGTCGCGTCGATGCGCGTGCCCGGGGCCGCGGGTTGCGTCGTGCTGCGGATGACGAGCGCGGCGCCGCACTCGCGCAGCGGGATGATCGTGCGCGGGTGAAACATGCGCGTTCCGAAATACGCCAGCTCGAGCGCCTCGTCATAGGACAGCCGGTCAACCGGCGAGGCCTCGCGCACCAGCGCGGGATCCGCGGTCATCACGCCAAGCACGTCGGTCCACACCGTCACCGCGCTCGCCTTGAGCAGTCCCGCCACGAGCGTGGCGGTGTAGTCCGAGCCGTTGCGCCCGAGCGTGGTGGTGTGCCCTTCCCGCGTGCGACCGATGAAGCCCGTGACAATCGGCACGTGACCCTCGATCCCGGGGAGCAACGCGGCAAACTTCTCCGCGGTCGCCACCTTGTCGACCGTGGCGGCGCCGTGGGTGCCGTCGGTGACAACGAAGTCGCGGGCATCCACCGGGACGGCCGGGACATCGCGCTCCGCCAGTGCCCGCGAGAGGATCGCGATGGAAATGCGTTCGCCGACCGAGATGATCGAGTCGAGGGTGCGCGGCGAGCACTCCCGGGTGAGCTCGATGCCTGACAGCAAACGCTCCACCGGCGTGAGGATCTCATCGAGGTCGTGCTTGAATCCCTTCTGTCCCTGGCTGTTCAAAACCGACCGGGCGGTCGCGTTTGCGAGGTCGCGCACCTGGGTCAGCTCGCGACGCGCCTGGCTGATGTTGCCCTCTTCGGCCGAGCGGGCGCAGAGGATCAGCCAGTCGGTCGAATCGCCCAGCGCCGACACCACCACCGCCAGCGGCCGCGGCGCCGCGGCGATCAATTCCAGCACCTTGGGCATGCGGCCTGATGTGCCGAGCGAGGAACCGCCGAATTTATAAACCTGCCAGGATTCACTCATGATCTCGCCTCCAGTTGCAACGCACGGGTCAGGATTGGCGCGAGCGCTTCCCATTCAATCAGGAACGCATCGTGGCCGTGAATGCTGCGCAACGTGGCCCGCTCCACGGGGGCCCCGGCCTGCCGCAACTGCGTGGCAAGCACCTCGGCCTGGACGGGCGTGAACAGCTGGTCCGTGTCGATATCCACCACCAGGGCCGCGGCCCGCACCCGGCTGATGCTGGCGCAACTTTCACCCGGCAGCGGCTGCAGCAGGTCATGATGATCCATCGCGGCCAGCTGCAGCTCGTAGGCTTGGGCCGCGAAACGGTTGCGCAGCTTGGCACCCTGGTGCTCGAGATAGCTCTGCACGGGATAACCCGGCGCCCCCGCCCCGCCGGGCGCAGGCCGGGGCTGCCGCGCGTCCAGGCCGGGCTCCGCGCGATAGGTGAGAATCGCGAGCTGACGGGCGATCTCGAGGCCACGGCCGGTGTTGTGCGGATAACCGGGGTCGAGCCGGAGAATCTGCCGCGCCACGTGGTTCCAGCCGACCACCCACGCGCTGGCCGCCACACTCGTGGCGAGCGGAAGGATGCGCTCGAAACGGTCCGGCGCCAGCGAGGCCAGGGCGAGCGTGACCATCCCGCCCAAGGAGCCGCCCGTCGTCAGATGGACTCGCGAGATCCCCAGCTTGTCGAGGCTCTGCAGGATGGCGCGCGAAATATCGAGGCTCGTCAGCTCCAGGTCGCGATCGTCGGGAAACCCCTCGGTTCCGGGCCCGCTGCTGCCATAACACGAGCCGAGATTGTTGAAGCACACGATCCGGTATTGATCGGGATCGAGCGCACGGCCGGGACCGATGACCGGTTCCCACCAGCCACCCTGTCCGCCGGCTTGCGCGCTGCCCGTCAGGGCATGCACAAGCAACACGGTGCGAACATCCGGGCGGGGGGCGTCAGGGGTGTCGCCTTCACGGCTCCACCACCAACCACGGGCGCGATGCGAGCGGACTACGCCGCCCCGCGCGAGCGCGAGGTCCGGCAAAGCCAGTTCAAAGATACGCGGCGAAGCGGCAACTGTCGGCATGTCGATGGCGGGCGGACAGCTTCCATCTCAGGCAACCGGCGACAACGCGCCGGCAAACAATTGCTGCAGACCCATCAAGCGATCGCCCAAGAATTCGCCGCCATTCGTGAGGCAGGGATGGGATGCTCGTCGGTCGGAAAAAGTGTTCATGGACAGGGAAGAATTTGAATTTTTGTGTTGGAGATAGGGGACGTCAGCGGCGGTGTCGAGACAAGGGAACGACGTGTCATACTTAAGTGAGTTACTCCAAAACGTGTCATAGCTCCCTTGCCTGCAGGCAAAAGCGCGGGCCGGACACGGTTCCGGCTTGTTGCCCGAGGGCGCTGCACTACTGTCCGCCTCCCATGTCCAAACGTCCGCAACGCATCGTGCTAAAGTTCGGCACCGGCATCCTCTCCACGGAGAAAGGCATCGGCCTAAGCCGCCCGCAGATCGCGCGTCTTGTCCGCGAGGTTGGCGCCTTGGTGCGCGCCGGGCACGAATGCGTCGTTGTCTCCAGCGGCGCCGTGGCCGCCGGCCTCGCGACGCTCGGCCTCTCCGCCAAGCCGAAGGAACTCGCCGCCAAACAGGCCTGTGCTGCCGTCGGCCAGTCGCAGCTGATGCACGCCTACGCCAGTGCGTTCGGCAAACAGGGCATCTCCGTGGCGCAATTGCTCCTGACCCACCAGGACCTCGACAGCCGCGCGCGCCACCTGAATGCCCGCAACACGCTCACCCACCTCATCTCCCAAGGCAACGTCGTGCCGATCATCAATGAGAACGATTCGGTCGCGGTCGAGGAACTCAACTTCGGCGACAACGACCGCTTGTCCGCCGAGGTTGCCATCCTCCTCAAGGCCGACCTGCTGATCATTCTGACGAGCGTCGAGGGTCTGCAGGACGCCAAGGGCAAGGTGGTGCCGATCGTTCGCGACTTCAGCGAAGTTTCCAGCCTGGTCCGCACCGACAAGGGACACACCTCCACGGGCGGCATGGTCACCAAACTCCAGGCCGCTCAACTCGCAGTCAAGGCCGGCATCCCGGTCAACATCGCCAGCGGCCGCAAGGCCGGGCTCGTCTACCAGATCGTCGCCGGCAAGCGCGTCGGCACCTACTTTCCCGCGAAGTAAGGATTTTTCCCGCGTCCCGCTCCTCGTCGTCCCGCATGTCCGATCTCGCCCAACTCGTCGCCCAGCTTGGCACTCAGGCCCGCGCGGCCGCGCGCACACTGGCGACCACGCCCGCCGCCCGCATCGACGCCGCGCTGGTCGCGATGGCGGACGAACTCCTCGCCGCCGAAAAGGACATCCTCGCCGCCAACGCTCTGGATGTCGCTGCGGCCCAATCCAACGGCCAGACCGCCGCCCTGGTCGACCGGCTCAGGCTCGACCCCAAGCGCCTCGCGGCCTGCGCGGAAGGGCTGCGGCAGGTCGCCACCCTCCCCCATCCCGTGGGCGAGATTTTGCGCGAGTGGACCCAGCCCAACGGCCTCCGGTTCGCCAAGGTTCGGGTGCCGCTTGGTGTGATCGGTTTTATCTACGAGTCGCGTCCCAACGTCACCTGCGATGCCGCCGGCCTCTGCCTGAAGAGCGGCAACGCCGTCATCCTCCGCGGCGGCTCCGAGGCCCTGCGTTCCAACACCGCGATCGCCAGCGCGCTTTCCCGCGGCCTCGTCGCCGCCGGACTGCCTGCCGCCGCCGTCCAACTCGTGCCGGTCACGGATCGCGACACCGTGCGCCTGCTCGGCGAAAGCACGGGCGTCATCGACCTCCTCATCCCCCGCGGTGGACGCGGCCTGATCGAAACCGTCGTCCGGACAGCCCGGGTTCCAGTGATCAAACACTACGACGGGATCTGCGCTCTCTACGTGGACAAGGCCGCCGACCTCGCCATGGCCACCGAGATCGCCCTCAACGGCAAGGTCCAGCGCCCCGGCGTGTGCAACGCCCTCGAAACCCTCCTCGTCCATCGCGAGGTCGCCACCACCTTCCTGCCCCACGCCGGCGCTGCGCTCCTCAAGGCAGGCGTGGAGCTGCGCGTGGACGACGCCTCCCGCCACGCGCTCGGCGATCTGGCCGTGGCCAACCCGTCACGCGTTAAACCGGCGCAGCCGGACGATTACCGCACGGAATTCCTCGATCTTATCCTCGCGGTGAAAATCGTCGACGATTGTGCCGCCGCCATCGAGCACATCGAGACGCATGGCTCCCACCATACCGAGACAATTGTCACCGCCGACGCCGCCACCGCCGAACAATTCCTGGCCGGCATCGACAGTGCCGTCGTGCTGTGGAATGCCTCCACCCGTTTCAACGACGGCCACCAGTTCGGCTTCGGCGCCGAGATCGGCATCAGCACGGACAAACTCCACGCCCGCGGCCCGATGGGACTCGAAGAGCTGACATCCTACAAATACATCATCCGCGGCACCGGCCAGGTCCGAAGCTAAATAATCGGGGCGCACCTCGGTGCCCCGCGGGATACGGGCATCGAAAAGCGCCCCAGGGACCAAGCAGGCTCGGCTCCTCCGTCAGAAAAACGCGCCCCACAGAATGGTAAGGGGCCGACCTTGGTCGACCTTTCGCCACCCAGGGGCGGACACAAGGTTCGCCCGACGTTGAACCAACAAGCTCGTCTCCCCGGCCCCACATTACGGTCACGTCAAGCCCGGGGAGAATCCCCTTTACTGGCCTCCGGGCGGGCGTTCACTGGCTGAACTTGTCCGGATTTGTCCGGTCTTACCCCCCATGAAAAAGCTTCTCCTTCCCCTGTTGCTTGTCACGACCTCGCTCTTTGCGTTCGCCACTGGCGCGGCCGCCAAGACCCTCACCGTCGGCTTCGCCCAGACCGGCGCCGAAAGCGCGTGGCGCACGGCCAACACCGACTCGATGAAGAACGAGGCCGAGAAACGCGGCATCACGCTCAAGTTTTCCGACGGACAGGGCAAACAGGAGAACCAGATCCGCGCCGTCCGCTCGTTCATCACGCAACGTGTCGACGCCATCGTCATCGCCCCGATCGTCGAGACCGGTTGGGAGCCCGTCCTCCGCGAGGCCAAGCGCGCGAAGATTCCGGTCATCATCATCGACCGCACCGTCCAGGTGAGCGACGAGTCGCTCTTCGTCTGCTTCATCGGTTCCGATTTCTACACCGAGGGCAAGATGGCCGCCGACTGGCTGGCCAAGGCCGTCAACGGCAAGGGCAACATCGTCGAGCTGCAGGGGACACCCGGTTCCGCCCCCGCCAACGAGCGCCGGAAGGCCTTCGCCGACGGCCTCGCCGCCCACCCCGGCCTGAAGATCATCGACTCCCAGAGCGGCGATTTCCGCCGCTCCGGCGGCAAGGAAGTCATGGAAGCCCTGCTCAAGAAGCACGGCAAGGCCATCAACATCGTCTATGCCCACAACGACGACATGGCCCTCGGCGCGGTCCAGGCAATCGAGGAAGCAGGGCTCAAGCCGGGCAAGGATATCCTCCTCGTCTCCATCGACGCCATCAAGGAAGCGGTCGCCGCGGTGGCGGAGGGCAAGCTCGCCTGCACGGTCGAGTGCAACCCGCTCTTCGGCCCCAAGGTGTACGACACCGTCGCCGACATCCTCGCCGGCAAGACCGTGCCGAAGAAATCTTACAACAAGGACGAACTCTTCGACGCCACCAACGCCGCCGCCGCCCTGCCCTCCCGGCAGTACTGAGCCCCAGTGCATCCTGAGTTCTGTCATCCTGAGACGCAGGAGCAACCCCCGGGCGGTTGCATAGTGAGCGGAGATGAACTTTGGAGAATGGAAAATACGTCCACCACCGTCATCCTGAGCGAAGCGAAGGATGCAAGGGAAAGGACGGACGTGCGCCGATTCCGTGGATCCTTCACTGCGTCCAGGATGACCATGCGGGAGGTTTTAAGTGTTTCTAAGCGCGAGGCGGCACACCGGCTCGGAACGCGTTCAGTTCATCAGCAGCGCAGCGAAGGATCCAAGCGTCAGGACACGTGTGCGCCGGCGGCCGGGTGCTCACCCCGCCACTCAGATGCAGGATGTCGGTTGCGATAATCCATGAATTCGCCGGCCCTGCTTGAACTCCGCGGCATCGGGAAACGTTTCCCCGGCGTGGTCGCGCTCGATGGCGTGGACTTCACCGTCCGCGCCGGTGAGATCCATGCGCTCCTCGGTGAGAATGGCGCTGGCAAATCCACGCTCATCAAGGTTCTGACCGGCGTTTACGAGGCCGACGCCGGCGAGATCCGGCTCGCGGGCGAGCCCCTAAGCGCGTCAGCCCCGGCCGACGCGGAACGCGCGGGCATCAGCACCGTGTATCAGGAGGTGAACCTCGTCCCGTCATTGTCAGTTGCCGAAAACATCGCCCTTGGCCGCCAGCCGGGACGCCTGGGATTCCTGAACTGGCGCGCGATCCGCCGCCACGCCCGCGAAGCCCTGGCCCGCCTCGATATCAAGTGCGATGTTGATGCCGAACTCGGCACACTCTCGATCGCGCTCCAGCAAATGGTCGCCATTGCCCGCGCTCTCGACCTGCGGGCCCGCCTGCTGATCCTCGACGAGCCCACGGCGTCGCTCGACGAGAAGGAAGTTGGCGACCTCTTCGAGATCATCCGCCGCCTGCGGCGTCAGGGCATGGGCATCGTGTTCGTCACGCACTTCCTCGATCAGGTTTACGCGGTCAGCGACCGCATCACGGTGCTGCGCAACGGCAAACTCGTCGGCGAATACCCGGTGGCGGAGCTGCCCCGACTCGCCCTCGTCGGCAAGATGCTCGGCCGCGACTTCGCCGAAAGCACGGCCGCGGCCGCCAGCACCCATTCGCCCGCTGGAGCGCCGCTGCTTTCGGTCCGGGACATCAGCCGCAAGGGCGCCGTGCACCCGCTCTCCCTTGAGGTGCGCCGCGGCGAAGTGGTGGGACTCGCCGGGCTGTTGGGCTCGGGCCGCACCGAGACCGCCCGGCTGCTCTTTGGCATCGATCAGCGGGACGGGGGCGAGATTCGAATGCACGACTCCGCCTGCGCCCTTCGCTCGCCGCGCGAAGCCGTGCGGCTCGGCCTCGCCTTCTGCTCGGAGGACCGCAAATCGGAAGGCATCCTGCCCAATCTTTCCGTCCGCGAGAACCTCATCATCGCCCTGCAGGCCAAACAGGGCGGATGGAAGACCATCTCGCTCTCCGAGCAGGAGCGCCTCTGCGCCCATTACATCTCCGCCCTGCGCATCAAGACGGCCAATGCCGATGTTCCCATTCGCACGTTGTCCGGCGGCAACCAGCAGAAGGTGCTGCTCGCCCGCTGGCTGGCGACGCGGCCGGAGCTGATCATCCTCGACGAGCCCACCCGCGGCATCGACATCGGCGCCAAGGCCGAGATCGAGGCCCTCATCGGCAAGCTGCGCGCCGAGGGCATCGCCGTCATTTTCATCTCCTCCGAGATCGAGGAAATCGTCCGCAACAGCACCCGTGCGGTCGTGCTCCGCGAGCGCCGGCAGTGCGGCGAACTCGCCGGCGGCGACCTCACTGCCGCGCGTCTCATGCAAACCATGGCGGGAGGACACACCGCGCATGAGTGAAATGTTTTCAGCAGGGCCGGTCTATGACCGGCCTCCGCGCGCGTCCTCCGCCCCAGGCCGGTCACAGACCGGTTCCACCCCATGACCGAACGCGTGCGCCGTTTCCTTCATTCCCCGGTGCTGTGGCCGCTGGCCGGCATCCTGTTGCTGCTCGTGGCGAACCTGCTCCTCAAGCCCGGCTTTCTCAACATCACCGTGCTCGATGGGCACCTGTACGGCCTGCCCATCGACGTCCTCAACCGCGGCGCCAAGACGCTGATCCTCGCGCTGGGCATGACGCTCGTCATCGCCACGGGCGGCGTGGACCTCTCGGTCGGCTCGGTCGTGGCCATCACCGGTGCAGTCGCGGCGGTCATCATCGGCCAGGGCACGGATTCGCTGGCGCTGATCATCGCCGGGGCGGTCGCCGCCGGCGGGGCGGCCGGTTTGATCAACGGAGTGCTGGTCGCCCGCCTCGGCGTTCAACCGATCGTCGCCACCCTCATCCTCATGGTGGCGGGCCGCGGGGTGGCCCAGGTGCTCACGGATGGTCAGGTGCTCATCATCAAGCACGAGAGCTTTGGTTTTCTCGGCAATGGCTTCGTGCTCGGCCTCCCCTTCACCATCGTCTGCGCCACGCTGCTGTATCTGGCGGCCCATTTCGCGTTGCGCCGCACGGCCGCGGGGCTGTTCGTCGAGGCCGTGGGCGATAATCCCGAGGCTTCCCGCTTCGCGGGCCTGGCCACCGGCCGGATCAAGGTGCTGGTCTACGTGGTCTCCGGGTTGTGCGCCGGGCTCGCCGGCGTGATGGAAGCCGCCAACATCGGCGCGGCCGACGCCCAGCGCGCGGGCGAGAACATGGAACTCGATGCCATCTTCGCCGTTGTTGTGGGCGGCACCGCGCTGACCGGCGGCCGTTTTCTGCTGCTTGGCTCTTTCGTCGGCGCCCTGCTTCTGCAGATGCTGATCACGACCATGTACAATCTCGGCGTCCCGCCAGCCGTCGCGCCCGTGCCGAAAGCGTTGCTCATCCTCACCGTGTGCCTCCTCCAGTCCGACCGTACACGCCGGTGGCTGGGCGGGTTGTTTAAACGGAAACCGGCCGCATGATGACGATGGATCCCTCCAGCTCTCTTCGTCGTAGGAGCCTGTTTACAGGCGATGCGACACGTGGTCCGTCGGCGGGCGCCCCGAATCGCCTGCAAGCAGGCTCCTACGGGTCGGTCATGTATATCCAGACGCGGCCCGTCGGGACGGCGCGCCCGACCTTCCGGCGATGAATCCCACCTTTCGACGTCACCTGCCCCTGATCACGACCGGCGCGATCTTCGCCGGCCTGTTCATCGCCGCGGGGTTGAAATATGAGGGCTTCTTCTCACCGCACGTCGCCGTGAATCTCTTCACCGACAACGCGGTGCTGGGACTGACGGCCATCGGCATGACCTTGGTGATCTTCGCCGGTGGCATTGACCTTTCGGTGGGCGCCGTCGCGGGATTCACCTCCATTTTCGTGGCCACGCTGATCGAGCAGCACGGCGTGCACCCGTCGCTGGCGGCCTTGGCCGCCCTGTCCATTGGCGGGGCGCTCGGCGCCAGCATGGGCGCGATCATCCATTGGTTCCGCCAACCCGCGTTCCTCATCACGCTGGCCGGCATGTTCCTGATGCGCGGCTGCGCCTTCTGGCTCAATACGGAGTCCGTCGGCATCAATCACTCGCTCTACGGCAAGGCGGCGGACATCTATTGGGAAATCGGGCCCGTCGGCTTCCCCTTGGCGGCCATGATTCTCGTCGGCGCCCTAGCCATTGGCTGGATCACCGGACACTACACCCGCTTCGGCCGCAACCTGCTCGCGATCGGCGGCAACGAGCAATCGGCGGTACTGATGGGCCTGCCGGTCGGTGTGTCGAAGATTGGCGCGTATGCGTTCAGCGGATTGTGCGCGGCCGCGGCCGGGATCGTGGGCACGCTCTATACCGGATCGGGCAACCCCAGCACCGGCATCGGTCTCGAACTGGACGCCATTGCGGTTGTCGTCATCGGCGGAACCGTCCTGACCGGCGGCCGCGGCCACCTGCTCGGCACCGTGTTCGGTCTGCTTATCTTCGGCACCATTCAATCCGTGCTCCTCTTCGACGGACGCCTTAGCCCCTGGTGGTCGCGCATTGTCGTCGGGGCCTTGTTGCTCGCGTTCATTCTGCTCCAGCGCGGGCTGGTGCGGATTGCGAGCAAGCGATAAGCCTCCAACGGGTCGGGCATGGGGGCGGCGCATGCGCCGCCCTCACGCACGAGGCCGCTGCAAAGCAGCGACCCTAAAGCAACCCCTCTCATCGCTCGTCGGGGGGCTGGTCACGCCCGGGAGGGCCGAGCTCCAGCCGGCCCGCTCGGCCCCGTTGGAGCCGAGGCCTCCCCAAAACAAAAGCGGGGGTCCGAAGACCCCGCCTGAAACTTCGGCTCACTGGAGGCACGGCTTCACCGCGGGTTTGACGCGGGCGAGGTCGCCCGCGCTCCAATTTATTTCAGCGGTAGCTCGAAGAGCGTGGCGCTCAGCGCGGGCACCTTCAACGCGTTGGCGCTGGCATCGCTGCGCGCGATGTCCACCACGCGCGGCTGGCCCGGCGTGTTGTGCGCCTCGGGATTGCTGCCACCGATGGACCAGCGCGTGGCTGGTCCGGCCACCGACAGCCCCGCCGCCGAGAGATTCACGCTGATTTCCTCGTTCGTCGGATTCACGACGCTGAGCGTGAGCTTTTTGCCGTCGGCAGTCAGGGCCGCGGCGATGTCCCAGGGGCCACCGTCGTTGCTGACGACCAGCGGCTTCACGCCGTACTTCGCCCGATAGAGCTGGAGCACGAGGCCGGTAGTTTCCATCTCGGCCGCGACCTTGTTGGTCTTGATGGCGCCGATGACATTCACCGTCTGCGCGTAATGCGCCATCTGGATCAGGTCGCTCTGGCGGAAAAACTCATGGAGACCGGCCGCGATGCCGAGGCCATCCTGCAGTTCATACACGCAGCCGAGCTCACCGTACTCATATTCCCGGTGCCAGTAATTCCACTCATCCATCGCGACCGGCATCAGCTTGCCCTTGAGATTCGGCAGGCTGGCCTGGAGCTTGCGATGCCCGTCGGCCTTGGCGCGGATGGCATCACGAACCATCGCAACGTGCGACACCACGTCGGTGCGGCCGTTTTTGCTCCAGGGCACGCGTCCGACATAGAAGTGCTCGGACAGATAATTCATGTGCTCGGCGCATTCCTCGAGCATGATGTGCGAGCAGGTCTTGCCCGACTTGGCCTGCGCGGGATCGTGGTCCTTGTTGATGGTGGTGAGGTCACCCACGCCGACCAGCTGCAGGGACGGGTCCACCTTCCACATGTAGTTCGCGACCTCGTTGTGCTTGAGCGTGTAGTGCTGCATTTGCATGAACCCAAGCTGCCACGGGCCGAACATCTCATTGCCCACGCACCAATATTTCACGCCATAGGGCTTGGCGTTGCCATTCTTCGCTCGCCAGCCGCCGGCCAGCGTGTCGGAACCGCCGTTGGTGTACTCCACCCATTGGGCCGCGGAATATGCGTCACCGAAGCCGGTGTTGACCGCGATCATCGGCTCCGTCCCCACCTCGCGGCAGAAAACCAGGAATTCGTCGGTGCCGAAATCGTTGTGCTCCACGCCGGTCCAGGCCGGGTTCTTGCGCGGCGGGCGGCGGTCACGATCGCCGATGCCGTCGCGCCAGTCGTAGCCGCTGACGAAATTGCCGCCCGGCCAGCGATAAACCGTGCCGTTGAGCTCCTTGAGCAGAGCCAGCGTGTCCTTGCGCATGCCCTTGTAATTGTCCGACGGCATGATCGACGGCGGCCCGAGCAGCACGTCTCCACCGCTCACGCGGATCTCGAAGAGCGCGCCCTTCTCGGTGCCCGCCTTGGGGGTGAGGGCGAAAGTCTGTTTGGAGTAATCGTTGCCCTTGAAGGAAAGCTTCGTCGAGGCGCGGTCGGCGGGACCATCACCCCAGACGAGCGTCACTTCGATCTCCGCCTTGCCGGAAAGCGGCTTCGCCCAGATGTAGCCGTCATAGCGAAGATTCGCCCTCACGCCGAGATCGCGCTGGCGGATGCCGGCGCCGGCGTTCACGCGCGGAGAATGTTCTCCGACGAAAGCGCCCTCCTTCACCATCGAAACCGCGGCGGCGTCCCCGATGATCTGCCAGGGCGAGGCGCCCACGACCGGGAAGCCGCGTTCCACGACCTCGCCGGGGAAATCGGCGTTCACGATGCCGCGGTAGGGCGAGTACTTTTCGGTGATCGGGAAATAAAATTTCCGATCCTCCAGCATTTCGGCCCAAATGCCGCCGTAGATGCACCGGCCGAGATGCTCGATGAACTGGCCGTAAATGAAGGGATTGATCGGCGCGCCGGTCTTCGCGGCGTCCAGCTTGACCTCAATCGGGGCGGCACGAAGCGCGGCAATCGGGAGCAGCAACAAGGCAACGAACAGGGACAGTTTCGGGGATTTCATGAGGGATTGAAGCGGTCAGCTTTCAGCTGTCATCGATCAGCCTAAAGCAGGGACAAAGGGGAGCCGGGATTCAAACCCGGGGTTCGTGAATCGCGAGCGGGATTCGGGGCGGAATCACGTGACCGTAACGTTGTCCCTGTCAACCCGCCCCCCACCTCAAAGCGCTCGATTGTTGAAGCTAAAATGTTCCGTGTCGTGCACCTGGAGCCGGGGCGCCCCCGCCCCGGTCCACTCGGTGCGGATTGTTACTGCAACTTCGAGAAGTCCACCGGCTTCAGGAACACGGAAGTCGGAGATTGCACCAGGAGCGAACCGTCCTTTTCGGACTCCGTGCGGACCTTCACCCATTCGGGATCGGAGCGGAAGGAGTCGAAGGATTTCTTCGCGGCCGCCACGCTCTCGTGGGCGAGCAGGTAGATCAGCGTCTTGCCGGCCCCCTTGTTGGCATCGGTGGGATGGAAGTACGGTAGATTGGTCATACCGTGTTTCTTGAAGAGCTTGATCGTATGGCTGCGGAAACGCGCATCGAGGGCGTCGAGTTTGCCCTCGTTGGTCACATACGTCCGCAGTTCGAAAACGCGGGAGCCGGCGGCGGCACTCGCGGGCCAATCTGGCGAATAGTCGGTCGTGGTCATGTACACGGAATCGACCTTGCTGACGATCTTGCCCGCAGCCTCGGAGGCATCGCGCACCTTGTGCCACGCGGGATCGTCGCTGAAGGCCTTCCACGAGGCCTTGGCGGCATCGCGACTCTCATGGCGGAGGATGTAGTAGAGCTTGTCCTGGTCCTTCTCCTCCACCGGCAGCCCATAGACCACATTCACCATGCCGTGTTTTTCGAACAGAGCGCAGGTGTGGTCGCGGAAACGCGTGAGCAAGTCGGGCATCTTGCCCGGAAGCGTGGTGTAGACGCGGAGCTCGTAAACGGGAGCAGCATCAGCGGCCTGAAGGCCGGCAATAACGAAGGAGCACATGAGGAACAGGGACCGGAGGAATTTCATGGAGGGTTGAACTACAAAACACACGTAACACACAGAAGCCAAGACAGGTCTGGTTTCGCGCAAGGAACGCAGGGACGTGAAGCCAGACAATGACAAATGCACCCAGCCTCACCTCGGAGGGCATGGCTTCCCAACGACCCTCGTCCTTTGCGCCACTGCTACTCTGCGCAAAAACTCCCCCTACGGTTTCCGAGCCGCCTCAACCACCGCATGAAACGCCGGCTTCGGTTTGCGCTCGCGATCGAAGAGCAACGGGTGGTTCGTGCGACCCCGCACGGGCCAGTTGTTCAACCAGGAATCGCCGTCCGTCACGCCCCAGAAGGTCACGCGCTCGATCACGTCGTCATGCTTGAGGAACAGCGCGAAGATGTCGGCATAGCGCTTCGCCAGCTTCTCCTGCAGCTCCGGTGTCAGGCCGGCCGTGTAGGGATCATTTTCCGGGGTGCGTTCCTGACGCGCCGAAACATCGGCGCCAGCGGCGCGGCGGGGCAACATCTCGATATCGAGTTCGGTGATGTGAACCTTCACGCCGGCATCGCGCAGCGCGACGATGCTCTGCTCAATTTGCTCGATCGTCGGTGTCTCGAGCCGCCAGTGCGCTTGGGAACCCACGGCGTCGATCCGCAAACCGCGAGCGCGGAGATCGTGGATCAGCTGGACAACCGACGCGAGGCGCCCCGGGGTCTCCATGTTGTAGTCGTTATATAGCAGGGCGATGTTCGCGGGCAGTTCCTCGTTCGCGATCCTGAAGGCCTCGATGACCCAGTCGTCGCCGAGGATGCGGCGAAATTGGCTGTCCCGGACCGAGCCGTCCTCGACAATGGCCTCGTTGACGACATCCCACGCGTCAATGCTTGGACCGTAAAGTTTAGTCACGCGCTGCACGCGCTCGCGCATGCGTTTGAGCAATGCATCGCGGGAGAGCGGCTGGCCCTCGGTGTCTTCGAAGACCCAGTTCGGCGTTTGCGAATGCCAGAACAGCGTGTGACCGACCATGTACATGCCGTGCGCCTTGCCATAGCCGAAAAACGCGCCGGCGGGCGCGTCGTTGAATTCGCCCGGCTGGGGATTGTACGGCCCCCATTTCATGAGGTTGGTCGAGACGAGGGAGTTGAAATGCTTCTCGACCAGCGGACGGAGGGGGTGGTTGGGCTGCAGGGCAACGTTGCCCCCCAGGGCGCCGCCGATGAGAAATTTCCCGGCATAGACGTCCTTGAGCGCGGGCAATTCATCGCCCGCGCGAAGACCGGAGAGGGCAAGGGAAGCCAAAACGAGGGCAGGCAGAAGGTGCTTCATTTTCATGGGGAAAGGCACGCAACTCGCGAGAGGACGGAAAACAAGCGGCACTTTGGTCAAACGGGAGACCGGAGCACCGGCCGTTGCAAACGAAAGGGCGAAGAGCCTCACGCAAAGTCCGCCAAGGTCACCAAGGTTAAGCCGAAACAATCCAAGGAATCCTTCGCGGCCCTTGCGCCCTTTGCGTGAGGCTGGTTGAGTCGCATTTCGCCGCCGCTTTCGCGTGAGAATCAACGGTTGCAATGCCTCAATCAGACGTCTGTCCTCGTGCCCTCGTCGGGCTAGACGGAGATCACGCTTTACCCCACCATGACGAATGGTTCTCGCGGCATTGGCCGATGGCGTGCGCCTGTTTCCTCGCAACGACGATCTCCGCCGCGAATTGGCCACGCTCAAACCGCGCCCGCATAGCGTCGGTGATCTCTTCTCGAAAGCCGTTGAAAAAAGGTGGAGGGGTGAATTCTACTTTTCCATCTGCCGATAGAGGTCGGCCAAGCGGTGAAAAGCTTCCTTCTTTTCCCAAGACGGAACTTTTTTCGCGCGGGGATCGTGCTTGGGATACGATCTAACCAGAGCGAATGACGTCATATCCAAGTCTACCCCGTTCTCGTCGTACGGGAACGCGGGGAAAGCGAAGACGTAGATAAAAATGCCGTCCACCTTGGACTTCGAAAGCACGCGCACCTGCGTTTCCACGTAATCAGCCTGCTCTCTTTCGCTCCTGATCGGCGGCTTTCCACCTTCATACTGGGGAGTTCCGTCCGGATTGGTCCCCTGCAGAATCATGAAACCACCCGCTCCACGGGCCGCAGCCCCCTCATACGTGCAGCTGCCTACCTCCATGACGATAACCGGCTTCCCGAGTCGGTATCGTTCCAATCCCGCGATATATTCCGCTTCTGGTTCCCCGTGCCGGTAGTAGTCCACCCCGACAATATCGAAGGCACCCCAGTCGACGCCTTCCCAAGTTCCTGAAGAATAGGTCACGGGACCCTTGAAATGGCTACGCACCCCTTTGACGATGCGCCCGAGAACGTCGTGCAGATGTTCGTTTGCCGCCACCAGTTCGGGTGGCGCCTCCTTCGTCGCCGCCAATTTCGTGAGGACGGAAACGAGCGAGGCAATGCGTTCATTGAAGGTGTCGCCCGGAAGGGCTCCCTTGCTGAATAGCGTATACTCACAACCAGCGACGAAGATTATGTCGAGCCCCTCCAACCGGAGCTTTTCCGCCTCCGCTGCGGCGGCTTCCATATAGGCGATTGTTTCTTCCGCATCGGCACCCATCTTCCATGGATTGAAGAATATTTTGAGGCCGGCGGCATGCGCTTCCCGTGAAGCGTTTACCAGCCTGTCAAGGTGTTCTCCCTCAATCCGCACGGTATTCGCGTGGAGTTCGTCGGCGATCACGCGCATGTCATGCTTCACGAGTTCAGCGTTGTACTCTTCAACCGAATAGCTGCCGGGATTGAATTGCAGACCCACGTCGTAAACCACGCCGCGGAATTTCACCGGCTGCACCACGTCCTGCGGGTTGTCCGCAAGCTTCGTCGATGTCGTCACGACACCGGGCTGGTCGCTGCCACGAAATTGCGTCGTCGTCATCATGGTTAGGATGGCCAATCCTGCGGTCGGGATCGATGCTCGCAAGCTGGAGAAGTTCATGGGCTGATTGGTTTGGATCCTACGGGGATCCTACGGGGCCGGGGTTTGGGGCTTGGGGTTTCCCGCACATCCCGCCCTGCGGGCAACCCTCTTCATAGAGGAAATTCAAGGGATTTGGTTTCAGCACCTTTTCGTGTTTTTCGTGGCCAATCTGGTTCGGAGGCTCGGACGCAGACACGGCTCGTCAGGATGACTCGCCCTACCCCCGTGGGCGGGGTCGCCCACGCTCCAAGGAATCAAGGCCGCGCGGGAGCTTGGCCCTCCAAGGAAAAAGGCGCTCGGAGCGCCTGCGGCGCGGCTATTTGTTAGAGGTTATGAGTTATTGGGATCGAGCCCTAATAACCCATAACGCTTAACCAATAACTGAGGGCGAAGCCAGGCGCCTGCGGCGCGGTTATTCGTTAGGGGTTATGAGCTATTAGGATCGAGGATCGGGCCCAATAACCCTTAACACTTAACCAATAACTGAGGGCAAAGCCCTCACGGAAGGTCCGTGGAGCCCATCAGGTAACGATCACATTCACGCGCTGCACCTCTGCCCTCATTGATCGCCCACACCACGAGGCTCTGGCCTCTCCGACAATCGCCGGCGGCGAAGACGCCCTTTAGAGACGTCGTGTACTTCTCGTGCTCGGCTTTGATATTGGAACGCGGGTCGGTTTCGATGCCCATATCCTTGATCAGCGGCTGCTCGGGTCCGAGGAAACCCATGGCGAGGAGGACCAGGGAAGCGGGGCGCGTCTTCTCGGTGCCCGGCTGCTCCTTGGGGATGAATTGACCCTTGTCGTTCTTCTCCCACTTGATCTCGACGGTCACGAGTTCCTTCACGTTGCCCTGCTCGTCGCCAATGAACTTCTTCACCGTCGTGAGATAAATGCGCGGATCGGCGCCGAACTTCGCGGCGGCCTCCTCCTGACCGTAGTCCATCTTGTAGGTCTTGGGCCACTCGGGCCAGGGGTTGTCCGCCGCCCGTTGCATCGGCGGCTTGGGCAGGATCTCGATCTGGACGATGCTCTTCGCGCCGTGGCGCATCGAGGTGCCAACGCAATCCGTGCCGGTGTCGCCACCACCGATGACGATCACATCCTTGCCCTTCGCGTGGATCGGGCACTGGTCGGCGCTGCCATTCAGCACGGCCTTGGTGTTGGCCGTGAGGAACTCCATCGCGAAGTGCACGCCCTTCAAATTGCGGCCCTCGATCGGCAGGTCGCGCGGCTGGGTGGCGCCGGTGCAGATGACCGTCGCGTCGAATTCCTTGGCGAAAGTCGCCGGGTCCACGTTGTCCTTGTCGCCCGTGCCGACGCTGGCGTTGCAGATGAACTTGATGCCTTCCTGCTCCAGCAACTTGATGCGGCGGAGGACGACCTCCTGCTTGTCCAGCTTCATGTTGGGGATGCCATACATGAGCAGGCCGCCCGGACGGTCGGCGCGCTCGAAGACGGTGACGGTGTGGCCCGCGCGATTCAGCTGCGCGGCGGCCGACAGGCCGGCCGGGCCGGAACCGATGACAGCCACCTTCTTGCCCGTGCGCACCTTGGGCTGCTCGGGATTGACCCAACCCTCGTCCCAACCGCGGTCGATGATCGCCGCCTCGATGGTCTTGATCGTGACCGGCGGCTCGTTTATGCCGAGCACGCACGAACCCTCGCACGGCGCCGGGCACACGCGACCGGTGAACTCGGGGAAATTGTTCGTCCGGTGGAGGCGGTCGAGGGCCTCATGCCAGAGGCCGCGGTACACGAGGTCGTTCCACTCCGGGATCAGGTTGTTGACCGGGCAGCCCGACGCCATGCCGCTGATGAGCTTGCCGGTGTGGCAGAAAGGGACGCCGCAATCCATGCATCGCGCGCCCTGCGTGCGAAGCTTCTTCTCCTCCATGTGATGATGGAATTCCTTCCAATCACGCACGCGCTCGACCGGCGTGCGGTCGACGGGAAGTTCGCGGAGATACTCGATGAAGCCGGTAGGTTTGCCCATGGGTTTGAAAAGCGGTCAGCGATCAGCGGTCAGCGATCAGCCTTGGCGGTTTGCAGTGGTGATAGGGTGATGGGTTCTGGCTGAAAGCTGATAGCTGAGGGCTGATAGCTTTGATCGGTTAATTGCCGCCGACGCGCGACGTGTCCTTGGCGTTTTCCTCGAAGGCGGCGAGCATGGCCTCGTCGCCGGTAAGGCCCTGGGCCTGGACGCGCTCGATGCAGGCGAGCATGCGCTTGTAGTCCTTGGGCATGACCTTGACGAACTTCGGCACGAGGGCGGCCCAGTTGTCGAGGACCTCCTTCGCCTTGGGGCTCTTCGTGTACGCGAGGTGCTTCTCGATGAGGGCGCGGACCTCCGCGATCTCCACGGACGTTTCGAGTTTCTCGAGGCCGACCATGGCCAGGTTGACGTCCGGGGCGAACGTGCCGCCCTCGTCGAGGACGTAGGCGACGCCGCCCGACATGCCGGCCGCGAAATTGCGTCCGGTATTGCCGAGAATCACAACGCGGCCGCCGGTCATGTACTCGCAGGCGTGGTCGCCCACGCCCTCAACCACGGCGTTGACGCCGGAATTGCGAACCGCGAAGCGCTCGCCGGCGCGACCGTTGAGATAGAGTTCGCCGGCCGTGGCGCCATAGAGGGCGACGTTTCCGACGATGATGTTGTCCGCGGCTTTGAAGGAGGCGTTGGCGGGCGGATGGATGATGATCTTGCCGCCGGAGAGACCCTTGCCGACGTAATCGTTGGCGTCGCCCTCGATGGACAGCGTGAAGCCCTTCGTGACGAAGGCGCCGAAGCTCTGGCCGGCCGAGCCCTTGAAGCGGAACTGGATGGTGTCCTCGGGCAGGCCCTTGGCACCGTACTTCTTGGTGACCTCGTAGCTGGTGATGGTGCCGACAACACGGTTGACGTTCTTGATCGGCAGCTCGGCGACGACCTTCTCGCCCTTCTCGATCGCCGGCTTGGCGAGTTCGAGGAGAGTCGTGAGATCGAGCGAGCGGTCGAGACCGTGGTCCTGCTTGATCTGGCAGTACCGGCCGACCTCGGGTCCGACTTCCGGTTGATACAGGATGTTCGAGAAATCGAGGCCCCTGGCCTTCCAGTGCGCGACGGCCTGCTTGGGCTCGAGGCGCTCGGTGTGGCCGATCATTTCCTCGATGGTTCGGTAACCCAGCTGGGCCATGAGCTCGCGGACTTCCTCGGCGATGAACTTCATGAAGTTCACGACATGCTCGGGCTTGCCGGCGAACTTCTCGCGGAGGCGAGGGTCCTGCGTGGCCACACCCGCGGGGCAGGTGTTAAGATGGCACACGCGCATCATGATGCAACCCGTGGCGACGAGCGGCGCGGTGGCGAAGCCGAATTCCTCGGCGCCGAGGAGCGCGGCGACGACAACGTCGCGGCCGGTCTTGAGCTGGCCGTCGGTCTCGACCGCGATGCGGGAGCGGAGGTTGTTGAGGACGAGCGTCTGGTGGGTCTCGGCGAGGCCCAGTTCCCACGGGAGGCCCGCGTGCTGGACGGAGGTGAGCGGCGAGGAGCCGGTGCCGCCGTCGAAGCCGGAGATGAGCACGACATCGGCGTGCGCCTTGGCGACGCCAGCCGCGATGGTGCCGACGCCGACCTCGGCCACGAGCTTCACGCTGATGCGGGCGTGGCGGTTGCTGTTCTTGAGGTCGTGGATGAGCTCCGCGAGATCCTCGATGGAATAGATGTCGTGGTGCGGCGGGGGCGAGATGAGGCCGACGCCCGGCGTGGTGCCGCGGGTCTTGGCAACCCACGGGTAAACCTTCGTGCCGGGCAACTGGCCGCCCTCGCCGGGCTTGGCGCCCTGGGCCATCTTGATCTGGAGTTCGCGCGCGCTGGCGAGGTACTCGCTGGTGACGCCGAAGCGACCCGCGGCGACCTGCTTGATCGCGGAGTTCTTCGAGTCGCCGTTGTCCATCGGGATGAAGCGCTCGGCATCCTCGCCACCCTCGCCCGTGTTGCTCATGCCGCCGATGCGGTTCATGGCGATCGCAAGCGTCTCGTGGGCCTCCTTGGAGATGGAGCCGTAGGACATGGCGCCGGTCTTGAAGCGCTTCATGATCTTCTCGATCGGCTCGACCTCCTCGAGCGGGATCGGGTCGTTGAACTTGAAATCAAGGAGACCGCGGAGTGTGGCGACGTTCTTGGAGGTCTCGTTCACCAGCGCCGAGTATTGCTTGAAGGCGGCGTAGCTGCCCGTGCGCACGGCCTTTTGCAGGCGGTGGATGGATTCCGGGTTGAACAGGTGGAACTCGCCGTCGTTGCGATACTGGTACTGGCCGCCGGCCGGCAGCACGTGGCCATTGACCTCGCGGTCGGGATAGGCCGCGCGATGGCGGGTGAGGACTTCCTGGGCGATGACATCGAGCCCGATGCCGCCGACACGCGAGGGCGTCCAGGTGAAGTAATGATCGATGACGTCCTGGCGGAGGCCAACGGCCTCGAACACCTGCGCGCCGCGGTAGCTCTGGATGGCCGAGATACCCATCTTCGAGGCGACCTTGATGATGCCCTTCGAGGCGGCCTTCACCATGTTCTGGCACGCCTTCTTGTGGTCGATGTTGGGGAGCAGGCCGTCCTGGATCATCCCGTCGATCGTCTCGAAGGCGACATACGGATTGATCGCGCTGCAGCCGTAGCCGATGAGGAGGGCGAAGTGGTGCACTTCCCTCGCCTCGCCGGTCTCGAGCACCATGGAGATGCGGGTGCGCAGGCCCTCGCGGATCAGGAAGTGGTGGAGTCCGGCCGACGCCAGGAGCGCCGGGATCGGCGCGAAGTCCTTGGTGACGCCACGGTCGGACAGGATGAGGATGGTGACTTCCTCGTCCTCGATCATGCGCCGGGCGATGTGGCAAATTTCCTCCATCGCCTTCGCCAAGCCCTTTTCGCCGCGGCTGGCGCGGAACAGGATCGGCAGCACGCCGACCTTGAAGCCCGGCCGGTCGAGCCGGCGGATCTTGGCGAACTCCTCGTTGGTGAGGACCGGCCACTTCAGTTCGACGCGACGGCAGGCGAGCGGGTCGGGATTGAGCAGGTTGCCCTCGGAACCCAGGCGGGTTTCGGCGGAAGTGATGATCTCCTCGCGGATCGAGTCGATCGGCGGGTTCGTGACCTGCGCGAACAGCTGCTTGAAATAATCGTAGAGCAGGCGCGGCTTGTTGGAGAGGACGGCAAGCGGCGTGTCGTTGCCCATCGAGCCGATCGCCTCGACGCCATCGCGGGCCATTGGGGCAAGGATGATGCGCTGGTCCTCGAAGGTGTAGCCGAACGCGATCTGGCGGTGGAGCAGCGTGGCGTGGTCGGGCTGCGGCACGGCCGGCGCGGCGGGAAGCTGCTCCAGCTTCACGAGGTGCTCATTGAGCCACTCGCGATAGGGACGCTCGCCGGCCAGCTGCTTCTTGATCTCCTCGTCGGAAATGATGCGGCCCTCGACGGTGTCGACCAGGAACATGTGGCCCGGCTGGAGCCGGCCCTTCTCGCGGATGGTTTCCGGCGGCAGGTCGAGCACGCCCGCCTCGGAGGCCATGACGCACAGGTCGTCGTTCGTGACGTAATAGCGGCAGGGGCGCAGGCCGTTGCGGTCGAGCACGGCGCCCATCTGGCGGCCGTCCGTGAAACAGATCGCGGCGGGGCCGTCCCACGGCTCCATCAGACAGGAGTGATACTGGTAGAACGCCTTGCGGGCGTCGTCCATCGTCTCGTGGTTGGACCACGGCTCCGGGATCATCATCATCATCGCGTGCGACAGCGGACGGCCGGCGAGCACGAGGAGCTCGAGGGTGTTGTCGAACATCGACGAGTCGGACCCGTTGGGATTGATGATGGGGAGGATTTTCTGGATATCCTCGCCGAAGAGCTCGCTGGAGAAAAGGGCCTGGCGGGCGTGCATCCAGTTGATGTTGCCGCGGAGCGTGTTGATCTCGCCGTTGTGCGCGATGTAGCGGTACGGGTGCGCGCGATCCCAGCTGGGAAACGTGTTGGTCGAGAAACGCGAGTGCACGAGCGCGATGGCGGTCTCCATCGCGGGATGCATGAGGTCCGGGAAATATCGCTCGAGCTGCTCGGTGGTGAGCATGCCCTTGTAAACGATCGTCTTGAATGAAAGGCTCGCGACATACCACGTCTCGGCGCCCGAGAACGTCGAGGTGCGGATCTCCGAATACGCGCGCTTCCGGATGATGTAGAGCTTGCGCTCGAAGGCGGCGTCGTCGGTCGTCTCCGCGCCGCGGCCGATGAACACCTGGCGCATGAACGGCTCGGCGGACTTCGCCGTGTCGCCGAGCATGGAGTTGTCGGTCGGCACCGTGCGCCAGCCGAGCAGCACCTGGCCCTCGGACTGGATGATGCCGGCGAACACTTCCTCGAGCTTGCGGCGCGCGGTGGGATTGCGCGGGAGATAGACCAGGCCCGCGCCATACTGGTCGGGCGCGGGAAGGTTCAGGCGCGAGGACTTCTTGGTGACCTCGGCAAAAAACTTGTGCGGCATCTGCAGGAGGATGCCCGCGCCGTCACCGGTGTTGACCTCGGCGCCGCTGGCGCCGCGATGGTCGAGATTCTTGAGCACCTGCAGGCCCTGCTGGAGAATCCGGTGCGTGCGACGGCCTTTCATGTCCACGACAAAGCCGACGCCACAGGCGTCGTGTTCAAACCAGGGGTCGTAGAGGCCCTGCTTGGCGGGCCGGCCGGTGGACGGATTGGGTTGGGACATGGAGGAGGAAAGTTGACCGGACATCAGAAAGCGGAAGTTGAGGGCTGGGTCGTGAGGGAAGGTTCGACCGACCGAAAAGCGGGCACGACACCACGCAGGGAGGACGGAATCGACGGGAACACTCCGCCGGAGAAACAGGTCAGGGAGCCGGCGGGTACTGCGTCGGCGGCGAATTGGGGCTTATGGAGCGGAGATGGCCTTGAGCTGCTCAATAGGTGGTTAGGTCGGAGGTTAATAAACGAGGAGCCGGACCGGCTCTGGCAATAGTCTTTTTTCAGATGGCGAAATTCGGTCGAAACAGGCGCCTTCTCCGCGGCGGAGCACAGACCTGGCAACGGCAGCGGAATCCTGTCATAAGCCTGTCCCAGGCCAGTTGCCCGGGCGAAATCGAACGATGGAAGCCGCACGCGCGCCCGCCCGCTTCGCGAGGATCACGCGGGCAAAATCGTGGAGCGATGGAGAATCACACCCCCGCGCCGGGCCGGTCGACAAGAGTCGTCCGGGTGCGCCCATGAAGCCCGGTCGATGCAAGGAAGGAGGAACGACCTGACCTCAAGGCGCTGGTCCGGAGCGGCTTCGCCGCAACGTGCTGAGGTCGGGGCGTTCCACCCTTCATTTTGGAGGATCCCGGCAGGAATCATGACCGATTGCACAAATCCTGATGAAGGGCATCGCGCCTTGTGCCGCGCTCATACGGCCCGCAATTCACCCCGCGGAAAATTTTGTTTGCTACGCCCCAAGGTTTGCGGTCTGGTGACCGCTCTTCAGTCGGAAATCGGGACGTAGCTTAGCCTGGTAGAGCGCTTGCTTCGGGAGCAAGAGGTCGAGAGTTCGAATCTCTCCGTCCCGACCATTTTCGAACCCAGCCATCCAATCTCGTGGGTGGCTTTTTTGCGCCCTTTTCGTGGCAGTCCTGCTCCCCATCCACTCCGCGCGGGGCCATCGAGGAAATCGAACTCGTCCCCACACGGGACGGTAAAGTCAGGGCGCCATCGAAAGCGCCGTGGCTGCGAACAACGTTCGAGATGATCGACGGTCGATCACTTCCCCCGGCGCGAAACGTTTCCGCCCCACCCCGCCCCGACCATGAAACGACTTGCCCTGCTTGCTGCGCTCGCCTCCGCCACGCTCTCCGGCGCCCAGCCGGTTTCCATCACCGTGCACGCGGATCGCGTGACCGGCGAACTGCGCCCGATCTGGAATTATTTTGGCTACGACGAGGCCGGCACGACGCTCACCAGCGAAGGCCGGCACCTGCTCGGTGAACTCAATGCGCTCACCGAGGAACCCATGCGCATCCGCGTGCACCATCTGCTTACCAGCGGCGACGGCACCCTCGCCCTGAAGTGGTCGAGCACCAATGTGTACACCGAGGACGCGGACGGGCGCGCGGTGTACGATTGGACCACCGTGGATGCGATCATGGACGAACTGACCCGCCCGGGCATCGAGCCGTTTGTCCAGGCGAGCTTCATGCCCCAGGCCCTCTCCTCGCGTCCCGAGCCCTATACGCCTCAGCTGGTGAAAACGGGCCTCCCCAAGGACATGGTCTCCGGCGGCGCGTTCTACCCGCCGAAGGACTACCAGAAGTGGGAGGCGCTGATCGAGGCGTGGGCGCGCCATTGCGGCGAACGCTACGGCGTGGAGCGCGCATCGGGCTGGCTCTGGGAACTCTGGAACGAACCGGAATCGCCCTACTGGCGCGGCACGCCGGAGGAATACTTCAGGCTCTATGATCATTTCGCCGCGGGCGTGAAGCGCGCCCTCCCCGTCGCGCGCGTCGGCGGGCCCCACGTCACCGACCCAGGCTGGAAACAGGGCGACAAATTCATGACCGCCTTCCTCGAGCATTGCCGCTCGGGCCGCAACGCCGCCACGGGCCAAATCGGTGCGCCGCTCGACTTCGTGGCCTTCCACGCGAAGGGCACCACACGTCTCGACGAGCAAGGACGCGTCGAGATGAACCTGCGCAATCACCTCAAGACGATCGACACCTACGGGCGGATTATCGCGAGCTTTCCGGAATTTGCCCGGCTGCCCATCTACATCGGGGAGTCCGATCCCGAAGGCTGCGCGGGCTGCCCCGCCACCCTCGATCCCGAGCGCGACTATCGCCGCACCTCCCAGTTCGCCGCCTACACCGCCGCGTCGTTCATGCGAAAACAGGACCTGCTGGAACGCACCGGGGGCAACCTCCAGGGCGCGGTGTCATGGGCGTTCACCTTCGCCGACCAACCCTGGTTCAACGGCCTGCGCGCCCTGACCACGAACGAGGTCGCCCTTCCCGTCTTCAACACCTTCAAGCTTTTCGCCCGCCTGGCGCCGCACCGCGTGGCCGTCGAGGCGCCCTCGATGATTCCCGTCGACGCCATCATGACCGAGAGCGTGCGCCACGAACCCGACGTCGGCGCCGTGGCCTCGGCCGGCAACGACCGCGTCACGGTGCTGCTATGGAATTATCACGACGTGGCCGGTGGGTACGAGGATCAGCGACAGGTCAATCTGCGCCTCAAGGGTCTGCCCGTCTCCGCCGACGGCGCGACGGTCCGGGAATACACGATCGATGAAAACTCCGGCAACGCCTACACCGCCTGGCTCACGATGGGATCGCCCCAATCGCCCACGGCCGCGCAAATCGCCGCGCTCCATGCCGCGGCCGAAATGAAGGCGGTAACCGGCGATCTCGTCGTCGACGCCAACGGAACGACCGGCATTCAGGTCACCTTGCCGCGACAGTCCGTTAAGTTGATCGAGGTTGCGCTGCCGTCGTCGGCCACGCCTTAGCCGGAATGATGCAGTTGGATGTAGGGGCGCGGCTTGACCGCGCCCTTTCTCGCTGGGGGAACCGAGGGCGTGGACGAGCCACGCCCCAACACCCAAACAGTTCGACCGCGCACGCTGCGGAATCGCGCTTCCTCTACATGATTCAGGCTTGGAGCGGTTTGAAAACGCGAGGGCCGCTGGCATGCAGGTTCGACCCTGGTCCGACCTCGCGCATGAGGTGGCCGCAAGCGACGGCCCTGCGCATACGCTTTTTCAGCGCGGCGACATTTCACGGCGCCTCCGCCCACACGAGACACGATCCGTCGAGCCGGTCGCCTCGCGGACCCGGGGAATCGGCATAAAGCGCTCCGCTGTCCGCCTCGACCCGCGCGTGGCGGTGCGAGCGGAGCGACAGCAGATTCAGGTCACCGTACAGGGTCTCGGTCCACTGGAACGTTTCCGCCTCGCCCGGTTCACCCGCCTTCAGGACCAGCGCGGACTTTTCGTCGGCGGATCCGACCGAAACATACTTGTCGCCTGCCTTCAGCGCCACCCGGCCCAATCCGCGGTCGATCACGGAGAAATTTGATTCCCCTCCAATCGACACGGGCCGGTCTGCGCCGTAGGGCGTGAACGTCACGGTCTGCCCGAACGGGATCGGACGCATCAAGCCGCGCGGATGGGGCTCGTCGACGGCGAAGGCATCGAAGTCGGCATGCCCGCCGGCCGCGCCCGTTGTGTTGTAGGCAAACAACGCATAGCGCACTCCTTGGAACGTCTTGAGCTGGAACACCAGGGGGAAGTCCTCGCCGATCCGAGTGAAGTTTTCCCCATCCAGACTGTAACTAAACACGGCTTTCTCCTGCAGGAAATCGCAGTCGGCCCGCAGCCAGACTTGGGACGTCTTTAGCGGGGCGTCGACAGACTGGCCCGTGAGCTGGTTGTACTGGGACAGCGTGTGCGTCCCGTTTTCCATTTTAACCCCGAGCCACGCCCAGGGAAGGTTCAACAAGGCCAGCCCGGCGACATCGCCGTTCCTGAGCCCGGCGAGATCGAGTTGGGCGGTGGGCACGGAGGCCGGCCCGATGGCGCGTTGCGTGAGCGTGTTGCGGGCCGCCCAGAAATCGGCGGCGGGCAACGCATGAAGGCGAAGATATCCAGGGCGCTCTTTGAGCGACCACTTGGCGTCGACGGGTACATGATTCCATTGCCAGACGTTCGCGAGGCCCGGTCCGGCGAAGTCGTCATCGCGCTGATAGGGAGCTGTCGGCGGCGACGTGCGGCCCGTGTTCGGCTTCACCCAGGTGCGGGGACTGCGCGTCAAGTTTCCCGGCAACCCGAAATACGGCCAGCCGTCCTTCCACGTGATCGGCGAAAGACAGGTGAGGCGTCCGATCGAATTGGCGTCCATCATCGAGAAGCCCCACCACTCGCCCGAAGCGGTGCTCACGATGCCGCCCTGGTGCATGGCCAGTCGGCCGGTGCTCTTGGGATTGGGGCCGGTCGGCGCGTACGGCGGCGTGGTTTTCCACATGCGATAACCCTCCGCGAGGCCGAAATCCTCGTCGGTGCTGATGACCGGATTCACCTCGTACGGGCCGTCGATCTTGTCCGCACGCGCAGCTGGCATGCGCATGCGCCCCTCGTACCAGGCGCTCAGGATGTAATACTTTCCGTCGATCCTGTACCAATGCACGCCCTCGCCCATGCCGGAACCTTTCGGAATAATGACCTTCTCGGTGCCCGGCACGATGTCGGTAAGGTCGTCATTCAGCTGCGCGAAGTGGATGCCTTGGTAACCCCAGATGACATAGGCTTTACCGTCGTCGTCGAAGAGCACGGAAAGATCGTGCAGGCCGCGCTTCATCTCGGTGCGCGTCCAGGGGCCGGCCGGGTTCGTCGCACGAAACACCTGCGTGGCGTGGCGGTTGACGTTGGAGAAAATATAAAACGTCCCGTCGTGATAACGGAAACTGGGCGCCCAGATTCCCTGGCCGTAGATTTCCTTGCCTTCCTCAAGCCGGAACGCCGGCCCCAGGTCGAGCCGGTCCATCGCGTAGCCCAGCAGGCGCCAGTTGACCAAATCCACCGAGTGCAGAACCGGGAGACCGGGCATGGTGTGCATGGTCGTGCCCGTGAGATAATAGTCGTCGCCCACCCGAATCAGATCGGGATCCGAAAACTCGTCGTAGAACAGCGGATTGGTGAACGTGCCGTTGCCGTTGTCAGCCATCCAGGTTTCGGCCACGGAGGCCAGGGCGGCGAACGCAAGCGTCAGTGATGCGGCGAGAGTTTGCGGGGTAAGCACACCGTCAGCCTGGGCTCGGGCAGCGGGCGATTCAAGGGACGAGCCGCACGCTCTTGCTGGACGGTAAAGCGATCCGGCGAGTCCTCCTCACGAGCCGAAGTGGCCGCACCTGCCCCGACCATCTGGGGTCGGCTCATCCGGAGGACTCGCCCACGATCAAAGCAAGACAAGGGTAAGCGACTTGACCTCAACGCGCTGGATCGCAGACGCGCCGCAACGCGCTGACGTCGGCGCGTTCCACCCCATGCACAAGTAACCTATTAGAGTACTCGTGCACGAAACCCTGGCATGCTAGATATATGGCCAGAGTATCAGCGGTCTCCTGGAGACGGCGCGCCCTCGCCCCGTTCGGACATTAGCCGCAGTCGGCATGCAATTCCGGGCAGCGTGCACGGTCGAACGGTTCAGTTGTAGGGGCGTGGCTCGTCCACGCCCTCGGTTCCCACAGCGAGCAAAGGGCACGGTCGAGCCGTGCCCCTCCATCCCACTGCATCGTTCCGGCTCAGCCACGCGCGTTTCATACCACCGCCCAATCCAGCATCGTCGGGTCAAGCCGCTCCCGCGAGAGCCCGGAGGGAAATCATGAATCCGACAGCCCGAGTCCGACTCACGCCGACAGAAACGGATTGTAGCGGCGTTCGTTCGCCGCGGTCGTCAGCGGGCCATGACCCGGAGCGATGACCGTTTCATCCGCCAGCAAACCGAGGATCCGGCGCGAATGGGTGAGCTGGCGCTGGCAGCAAAAATATCCGCCGCCGAGCGAGCCGGCGAATATGAGATCCCCTGAGATCAGCACACACGGGGCCTGCGGGCAGGCCGCGGATCTCACGAGGTAACAATTGTGCGCGTCGGCGTGGCCTGGGGTGCTGAACGCCGTCACAGTGATGCCGCCGTACGACACGGTCTGACCTTCCTCCATGCCGCGACATTCGGTCCAGCGTCCGTTCGGCGGGCCATGGAAGAACCCCAACTCGGTTTCGCGGAGCACCACCTCCAACCCGCCGATATGCTCGGCTTCGTAGTGCGTGATGAACACCGCTTCCAGCCGCTGGATGTGCGCCGGCCACGCGCGGTGCAACTCGGCATGGCTGGCACCGGTGTCGAACAGCAGGGCGCTGTCGCCCCCCGCCGACACCAGATACGCGTTGGCCACGCCCACGCCAAACGGCATCCGGAGCGGCACGAGCGAGAATGGCAGGCCGACGGCATCCGGCAGCGGGTAGCTGCCCTGGGCCAGGGCGTTGAGGCCAACCTCGTTCAGATTCAGGACCGTCGCCAGCCGCGCGAGCTCCCCTTGGGTCAGGTCCGGGTGGTAATCGATGGCATCCTTCAACCGGCCAACGTCAATCCCCGTGGCCGCCGCGAGATTTTCCACCGTAAGCGGAATGTTGCGCGCGGCTTTTTCGAGGACGTCTCCCAGTTCGTCCTCCAGGGCGGGCTTGTCGGTCGGCGGCGGCATGACCTCAATCTAGTGACGCCGCCGTGGTTGGCACGGAAGAAATCAGCTTTCGACATCGGGCGCGAAAAGCCGCGACGAATGCGCGATTGCCACCGCTCCGGGTGCGATCGCGTCCATTGCGTCATGAGCGCGCGACATTTTCCGTCTCGCCGCAAAAGAGGTTGCCCTTCCCCGCGGGTTTCACCCACGTTCCGCCCCATGGATTCCGTCCAACAGGAGGTCACCGATATTTTCATCCGTACCAAGGCGCTGCTCCAAGGCCATTTTGTGCTGCGCTCCGGTCTGCACAGCGGGCATTTCTTCCAATGCGCGCAGGTGTGCCAGGACATGCCGGCGGTGGAGCGACTCGGGGAATTGCTGAAGCAGAAGCTCGGCGGGCTCGACTATGAGACCGTGCTCGCTCCCGCGATGGGCGGTCTGGTCATCGGCCAGGAGGTGGCGCGGCAATCGCGCTGCCGGTTCATTTTTGCCGAGAAGGAAAACAACGTCCTCGTCATGCGCCGTGGCTTCACCCTCAAGCCCGGGGAGAAGGTCCTCGTCGTCGAGGACGTCATCACCCGCGGCGGCCGCGTGCAGGAGTGCCTCGACATCGTGAAGAAGATGGGCGGCACGGCCGTGGCCGTGGCCGTGCTCGTGGACCGCAGCGCCGGCCAGGCGAAGTTCGAGGTCCCATGCCTTTCGCTCCTCGAGATGAGCTACCCGACCTACCCGGCCGACCAGGTGCCGCCCGAGATGGCCAAAATCCCGGCGACGAAACCGGGCAGCTGATCATCCCCACCACCTTGTGGGCCGGATGCCCTCACCCGGCATCGGCGCCCTATAATTTTCGCGAGTCACACGCCAGGCGCGGATAATAAGTCGCCAGGATCGCGCGCAATCGCTTCAGCGTCGCGCGCAGCCTGATGCTGTCACTGGCGACAAACTTGATGCTCCAGCCCCCGCGCCGCAGGTCGCTCGCCCCCAGCCAGACGCCGTCGCCATGCAACGCCGCCACGTCCGGCAGCCACGGCGCCGCGCCTTCGGCGATCAATACCGCGTTCCCGAAGCACGCCTGCGCCCCGGAACCCGCGAGTGCAGCCAGAACCTTCAGCTCCGCGCCTCCCTGCTCGAAACGCTCCCGCAGGATCAGCTCGCCCCCGAGTCGAACCTCCGTCTCCAGGCACAACTTTTCCCACACCCACGCCTCCCCGCGATGCGCGATCCTCCCCGGCATCAACAGGTCCACGAGAAACAGGCCGCCCCCCGCCTCGATCTCCACGTGGGTGGTTTGCCGATAACGACACCCCCGATGCGGCACGAGAGGCTCCGGCAGCACTTCCAGCCAGCCGCCCTTGGACACGGCAAACCGCTGCCGGCATTCGGCTGAGCCGTCCTTCATCTTGAACACCCGGCTGGCGCTCGGCGTGGTCACGAGCAGCGCCGCGCCCTCGCCAACCGCTATGTCCGACTCGAGCGAATCACCCTCCAAAATTCCCGCCGTTGGATTCACCACCTGCACGTGCAGCGTTCCCGTCCCGGCATCCCAGTACGGTTTGCTCACATGATACGGCGCCCGGAACGACTGCCCTGACAACACCGTGCGCGCTCCCGCACGGGCCGTCGCCTCGAGCCGAAGATGTCCCGAGAAACGCGTCATGGCACAATAGCCGCCTTCCGTAGGGGCGCAGTCTTGCTGCGCCCTGCGGCAGGTGCCGCGAGCGAATGGTGGGCGCAGCAAGAC
>JAEZDN010000168.1 GCA_023433275.1 Verrucomicrobiota bacterium | reverse complement strand
CGCCCCTACATCCAACTGCATGATTCCGGCCAACACAGGCAGCGCTATTTCGCCGGATGAGCCGCGGATTTCCTCCCAAGCCCCTTGACCCGAAACCCGCCCTCGACGCGAAATCCCACGCCACCTTCTACTCCGAATCGCACGCCCCCTTTCGACTCCGAATCCTGCGGCGCTCGACGCGCGCAATCCGGCATCGCGCTCCACGCAAAATCCGACGCCGCCCTCGAACGCGCAATCCGGCACCGCCCTCCGACGCGCAATCCGGCACGACCCTCTAGCGCGCAATCCGGCGCCGCCCTCGAGCGCCTCGCCCTGCGCCCCACTGATGTCCCCGCCCCACACCACCCGCCCACTAAACCGGCCAGACCCGCGCCCCAATGTTCGTAATACGAACATTCGTTTTCACTTCTGCCGGAGGACTTTCCAGCTCAATGTTCGTATTACGAACATTGGTTTCTTCAACGCGGGGAAGGTGCCGGCCGCCCGCTCCGACGCCGACCCGAATCCTTTGGAGGGGCGTGGCTCGTCCACGCCCTCGGTTCCCGCAGCGAGAAAAGGGCGCGGTCAAGCCGCGCCCCTACATCCAACTGCATCGCCGGCTCAGGCGAAACCTGGTCTCCGGAAGAGTTTGCCCGCCTAACCGATGGAAATGCCCGCTTCTTCGGCGGGCATCGCAACGTGTGCTATTTGCTGCCGCCCGGACTGCCCGTCTCTTCCGCCGGATTTCTCCAATCCGAACCCGCCGCCATGCCCAGGAACCGCACATCCTCGAGGTTCACGTTATACTGCGGGTAAAGCTTCCGCTCCAGGCCATTGGTATCCCGGCCGAATCGCGTGGAAGAATACGCGATCATCGCCGCCGCCTTCTCCGCGAAACTGTTGCCCGGCGCCCGCATGCTCATGCGCGTGACCCACTGGATCTTCGGATCCTTCTGGCGGACCGTCCGGTTGAAATCGTAGGCGGACACGACGACGTAATAACGCGGCTCCTCGATGTCTGCGATGAGGTCGCCGTAACGTGTGCCGCCCGCGTAGCGTTGCGGACCGTCGGCCTTGTTGATGTCGTCCATATAACCCAGCAGATGCCCCGTCCGGGCGTTCGCCATGTCGCGCGAGCGGTTCAGCATGCGCTGCATGATCATGTCGCTCTCGAAAGCACCTTCCGCCGCCCAGGCTTCATGCTCCTCCGCCGTGCCGGTGAGGCTGGCCAGTTCCGTGCCGGGTTGGGACGAGACCGCCGCGCGCGACGCCGCCGCCGAGGCTTTCTTGAGGCTGTACGTGTTCATCGACGCCACGGCGTTGTCCATGTTTTCCCGGTAGATATTGTCATTGAACGGCATCGTCCGGCCCCAGTTCACCGTGATCAGGAGGTCGACCTGGCTTGGATCCGTGGCCGGGAAGTAACCCTGCTTGGCCAGATGCTGCGCCAGCACGGTGGCGATGGCGACGAAGGGCACGCGGCTCTGCGCGTTGTCCTTGGCCGTGCCTTCGACCGGTCCGCCATTCACCAGCGCATAATATTCGCGCACCCACTTCCCGTCGCTGTCCTTCTGCCGCTGATAATCCTTCGCCGTCTTGGCGTACACCGAGGTTAGCACGGAATATTCATCGTCAGCCCGGCTCATGGCGGGCAACAGCACGAGGCTGGTAAGCAAACTGAGGGCGAGCGTGGTGGACCGTTTCGTTTCCATGGGATGGGAGTTTAATCAGGGGTGAACTGAGGACAAATCTGTGATCGTTCACCCAATAGACACCGCCCGCGCTCCCACCCCTTCTACTTTTCTTGTCCCTTGGTTTCCTTTGCCTTATTGCCGCCCCCGACCTCGCCCAAGAATTTCAAATCTCCCAGCTCCACCGTGCCCTTGCTTTCCTCACCGCGCACCAGCTTCCCGCTGTTCTGCCCGAAATAAGGCGCGGCACTCTTCAACATCGCCGCCATGCTGTCATCGAACGCATTGCCCGGCGAACGCACGCTCACCCGCACCTGCCAGAGCAGTTTCTTCTTCTGCGACTTCAGCAGTTCCGGAAAGTCGTACGCTGAAACTACGATGTAGTACCGCGACTCCTCCAACTCGGTGATCAGGTCGCTGTAGCGATCCCCGCCACCCGCCCACCGCCGGATGTCATTCGAATCGGCAAGCTCGTCGTTATATCCCAGCACCCGCGCGTTCCGCTGGTTCAACTCGTCCCTCACCCGATTGCTCACGAGCGTTTGCAACATCTGATTCTCGACCAAGCCCACCGACGCGGTCACGGCGGCGTGCTCATTTTTATAGCCGGGGGCGGTAATGCTCGGCCCGAATCCGGCCGTGGTGTTCTTGACCTCTAGCTCAGTCGCAGCGTCACCCATTCCGGCGCTTGAGAGCGCATTTGCCAGGTTCTGCTGCATTGATTCGAGCGTGTCCAGGGAGCGCTGGGTCGATGCGACGTTCGCATCCTTGCTCTCTCCGTCGAGCGCAATCGTGCTCCCCCACTGCAACACCACCAGGAGTTTCGCCTGCTCCTTCGTCTGGGCATAATGATACCGCTGCTGCGCCAGCAGGCGCGTGGCGATCTCGGCCACCTGTGGATAAGTCACCCGATCCACCGTCAGATCCCGCCCCGTGCCGTCGATGCGCCCACCATTGCTCAGCGCATAATACTCCGGCTTGAAGCTCCCGTCCCTGGTCTTCTCGCGCTTGTACCCGTTGCCAATCTTGGCGTACACGGCCGTCGCCACCATCTCCTCCGCCGCCCGGGTGACGGGGAGCGCCATCAAAACCAAAGCCGCACCTGCCATGAGCGCCGCTTTCATCGTTCCTGATCTCGAACCGTTCATTTGTTACCCTTAGCCGGTTCCCTCTCCTTGCTTTCTGCCTCGCCCAAAAACTTCAAATCCCCCAGCTCGACCGTTCCCTTGCTTTCCTCGCCGCGCACGAGCCGGCCGCTGTCCTGGCCGAAGTACTTCGACGCGCCCTTCAGCATCGCCGCAAAGCTGTCGTCGAAACGGTTGCCCGGCGAGCGCACACTCACCCGCGTCTGCCACAACAGTTTTCTTTTCCCATTCTTCGTCAGCTCCGGGAAATCGTACGCCGAGATGGCGATGTAATAGCGGGATTCCTCCACGTCGTCGATCAGGTCCCGGTAACGATCACCCCCGCCCGCCCAGCGCCGGATGTCGTTCGATTCATTGATATCATCGATGTACCCGAGCACCCGCGCATTGGCCTCGTTGATTTTATCCCGCGCGCGGTTTTCCATCATCATTTGCATCATCCCGCTCTCGGCCTCGCCGCCGGCGCCGGTCATGCCCGCCATGCCGGTATCCAGGCTGCCCATGCCCTGCGGCCCATTCGCGGCCAGCATGCTGCCCACCGCATTCACGCTCTGGCTGTAATTCATCCCGTTCGGCGCGATCGTGCTCCCCCATTGCAGCACGATCAGGAGCGTCGCCTGCTCCTTGCTCTGCGCATAGTGATAATTCTGCTGCGCCAGCAGGCGCGCGGCGATCTCCGCCACCTCGGGATACGTCACGCGGTCAATCGTGATGTCGGTCGTCGTCCCGGCAATCCGCCCGCCATTGCTCAACGCATAATACTCCGGCTTGAACGTTCCATCCTTCAGGCGCTCCCGCTTGTAGCCATGGCCCACCCGGGAATAAACCGCGGTGCCGATGGTCTCATCGGCCGCGCGGACGGCGACGCCGGCGACGACCACGAAGCTGATGCTGAACAGGATCCGGCCAATGCGATGTTTCATTTGCCCTTTTCCTTAACCGGCTTCTTCGCCTCGCCGAGGAATTTCAAATCACCCAGCTCAACCGTGCCCTTGCTCTCCTCGCCCCGCACCAATTTCCCGCTGTTTTGGCCGAAATATTTCGAGGCGCTCTTCAGCATCGCCGCATAGCTGTCGTCGAACGAATTTCCCGGCGAACGCACGCTCACCCGCGTCTGCCAGAGCAGCTTCTGCTTCTTCGTCTTCAGCAATTCCTGGAAATCGTACGCCGACACCACGATGTAATACCGCGCTTCCTCCACGTCGGTGATCAGGTCGTTGTAACGGTCGCCGCCGCCCGCATAGCGCCGGATGTCGTTGGAATCGGACAGGTCATCCAGGTACCCGAGCACGCGGGCGTTCATCTGGTTCAACTGGTCCCTGACCCGGTCGTCCACCATCATCTGCAGGAACTGCCCCTCCGCCGCCAGGGCGGAATGGTGCACCGCCATGACCTCGTTGTCCGCCCGCACATCCTGCGGACTCGGCCCCAGCCCCGCCGTGGTGTTCTTGGCCACATCCTCGCCGGCATAGGAAAGGAATCCATTCGGTCCCGTCGTTTGCTTGGCGGGATTGTTGCGAACATTGCTCTGCATTTCGCTGAGCGTGGCCATGGCGGACCTGGCGGCGGCGACGTTCATCTCCTTGCGATCCCCGTTTGGCGCCAGGGTGCTGCCCCACTGCAACACCAGCAGGAGCTTCGCCTGCTCCTTCGTCTGGGCGTAACGATAATTCTGCTGCGCCAGCAGGCGCGTGGCGATCTCCGCCACTTGCGGGTACGTGACCCGGTCCACGGTGATGTCGCTCGCGGTCCCGGCGATGCGCCCCCCGTTGCTCAACGCGTAGTACTCGGGCTTGAAGCTCCCATCCCGCGCCTTCTCCCGCTTGTACGACTTGTCGACCCGCGAATACAGGGCCGTCGCCACGGTTTCGTCCTTGGCCCCGCCGGCGGTTGCCCCCAGGGCCACGACCGCCGCCGCCAGAACATACCGACCGGCAAAGTTCATTTCGCCCCCTTCTCGGATGACTCGTTCGGCTCCTTGGCTTCGCCCAGGAATCGCAAATCGCCGAACTCCACCGTGCCCTTGGTCTCCTCGGCCCGCACCAGTTTTCCGGTGTTCTGGCCAAAGTGTTTCGAGGCGCTCTTCAGCATCGCGGCCACGCTGTCATCGAAGGCATTGCCGGGCGACCTCACGCTCACGCGCGTCTGCCACAACAGCTTCTGCTTGGACTTCTTGGTGAGCTCCGGAAAATCATACGCCGAGATCACGATGTAATACCGCGACTCCTCCACGTCCGCGATCAGGTCTGAATATCGATCGCCGCCGCCCGCATAGCGCCGGATGTCGTTGGAATCGGCCAGGTCATCCATGTAACCCAGCACCCGCGCGTTTCGCTGGTTCAGCTCGTCCCGCGCCCGGTTGTCCACCATCGACTTCAACATTCCGCCCTCGAGTGCGCCGACCGATGCGCTAATCGCGGCGTGCTCGTTGCGGTAGGCGGGGTCGGTAATGCTGGGCCCGAATCCCGCGGTGGTGTTCCGGGCAATGCCCTCGGCCTCGGCCCCGGACAGGTTGGGGTTTTCGGACATCAACTTGCTTTTCAGGTCCGTCTGCATCGTCGCAAGTGTGTCCATTGCGACCTGGGTCTCCGCCAGGTTCATTTGTTTTTGCGACCCGTCCACCGCCAGCGTGCTGCCCCACTGGAGCACCACCAGGAGCTTCGCCTGCTCCTTGGTTTGGGCGTAGTGGTAATTTTGCTCGCCCAGTACGCGCATGGCGATGTCCGCCACCTCCTCATAGGTGACCCGGTCGACGGTGATATCCCGCACCGTGCCGGCGATGCGCCCGCCGTTGCTCAGCGCATAATACTCAGGCCGGAAGCTCCCGTTTTTCGCCTTCACCCGTTTGTAGCCGTTGCCCGTCTTCGAATATACTGCGGTGGTCACAGTGGCCTCCGCGCCCCAGCCCGTGGCCGCGCCCGCGGCCGCGCCCGTCAAAACGACCATCACGTTTTTCCATTTAGGGTTCATCATTTGGTGCTCCTTCTTGGGTTTGGCTCTGCTCTCACTTGTTAGGAATCAGGGCAGCCACCCGCCCGCCTTCGCTTCGACGCGGCGACCGACCACCCCGGGACACGAGCAACCAACTCGCAGCCAGCGGGGCAGTCTGGGGCGCGACATTCATGGGCGTGGTAACTCATGGTTTTAATCAGCCCGCCGAAAATGGGAAGCCTCGAGAATCGCCGGGCATCATCGTGGACCCTTTCATTTCTTTGCGTCCTCCTTGGACGCCGGGGCCCCTCTTGCCTCGCCCAAGAACTTTAGATCGCCCAAATCCACCCGGCCCTTGGGTTCCTCGGATCGCACGATCTTTCGGCTGTCCTGGCCGAAGTATTTCGAGGCGCTCCGCAGCATGGGCACAAAGGTCTCCCCGAAACTATTCCCCGGCGACTGCACGCTGACGCGGACCTGCCAGAGCAGCGTCCGCTTGCCGTGCTGCTTGAGCTCCTTGAAATCATAGGCGGAGATCATGATGTAATAGCGGGCCTCCTCCACGTCGGTGATCAAGTCTGAATAACGATCGCCGCCGCCGGCATGGCGCCGGATGTCGTTCGAATCCGCCAACTCGTCCATGAAGCCCAAGATCCGCGCATTGTCCTCGTTGATCTGGTCCCGCACCTGGTTCAACGCGAGGATCTTGCCCACATCCTTCTCCTTGATCGCTAGGTCATAGGTGATGCGATCGAACGGGATGGTATTCCCCCACTGCAGCAGGATAAGAAGCGTCGCCTGATCCTCCCGTTGCGCGTAATGATAATTTTGCTGCGCCAGCAGGCGCGACGCGGTGCCGGCCACTTCGGGATACGTCACCTTGTCCACGGAGTTGTCCCGCGCGGTGCCATCGAGGCGCCCGCCGTTGCTGAGGGCGTAATACTCGATCTTGAAGCTCCCGTCCTTGTTCTTCTCCCGCTTGTACCCATGACCCACGCGGGCATACAGCGCAGTGGCAACCGTCTCCTCGGCTGCACCCGCGCCAACGGTGACCGCCATCAGCACGACCCCGATCAGGATTCTACGCGATGCATTCATGGTTTGGTCGCCGTGGCCGGCTTAGCCGGCTGTTGCGCTTCCCCGAGAAATTTCAAATCCCCGAACTCCACCGTGCCCTTGCTCTCTTCCGCGCGCACCAACTTCCCGCTGTCCTGTCCGAAGTACTTCGCAGCGCTCCTGAACATCGGCACGAAGCTCTCGTCGAAGCGGTTTCCCGCGGAGCGAACGCTCACCCGCGTCTGCCAGAGTAGCTTCTTCTTCTGGGTCTGCAGCAACCCGGGGAAATCGTACGCCGAAATCACGATGTAATAGCGTGGCTCTTCGAGATCCGCCAGCAGGTCGCGGTAGCGGTCGCCACCGCCCGCCCAGCGCTGGATTCCGTCCGCCTCATTAATTGCATCCAGATATCCAATGATTTTGGCGTTGGGCCGGTTGCGGGCGTCGCGGACCCGATTCTCCATTTCCATCAGCGTAAAATCGACCGGCCGATTCTCATTCTCTCCGGTGGGCTTGAACATCCCCGACTGTTTTGACTCGCTCACCTCCTGACCCAGCTGCTGGACGGCATGGGTGTAGTTCACGTGGTCGTAAACACGCGTTGCGCCCCAGTTCAGCACCAGCAGCAGCGTCGCCTGCTCCTTGCTCTGGGCATAATGGTAACCCTGCTGGTGCAGGAACCTCCCGGCGATTTCGGCCACCTCGGGGTACGTCACCCGTTCGATGGTGTGGTCGCGCACCGTGCCCTCGATGAGCCCGCCATTCGCCAAGGCGTAATATTCGGGCCTGAAGCGCCCGTCCTTTCCCTTCTCCCGCTTGTAACCGTGACTGACGCGCGAATAGACCGCCGTGGCGACGGTTTCCTCCGCGATCCCTGAACCCGTGGTCAGCCCCACCCACGCTCCAACGAGGACCAATGCGCCCACAGCTTTCATTTTTTAACTTCCTGGCCCCGTTTCTCCGTCGCACTGGCCTCGCCCAGGAACTTCAGGTCGCCCAGTTCGACCGTCCCCTTGGCCTCTTCCCCTCGCACCAACTTGCCGCTCTCGCGGCCGAAATAATGCGAGGCGTTCTTCAGCATCGCCCTCACGCTGTCATCGAAACTGTTGCCCGGCACCCGCACGCTCACTCGGGTGACCCACAGGAGCTTCTGCCGCCCATGCTCCGTGATCTCTTTGAAGTCGTACGCCGAGATGATCACGTAATAGCGCGACTCCTGCACGTCGGCCATGAAATCGTTGTACCGGTCCGCCCCCACCCCAACGAGCCGCCGGATGTCATTCGAGTCATTGATATCCTCGATGTAACCGAGCAACCGCGCGTTCGGCGCCGTGTACAGGTTGTTCATCAGCCGCTCCATTTCCAACATCATGATCGCCCGCTCCAGCTCCGCGGCCGCGGCGTCGAGATCGGCACCCGTCCGGCCGTCGTTCTTCAACTGCTGCATGGCCGCCGCCGCCTGCGACGCCGGGCCCAGTAGCTCCCGAAAGCCCATGTCGCTGTACGTAACCGTGTTTCCCCAGTGCAGCACCAGCAACAGCGTCGCCTGCTTCGCATCCTTGGCATAGTGATAACCCTGCCTCGCCAGTTCCGGCAGGATGAGCTGCGCGATCGTCGGATAATCCACCCGCTCGACCGTCTTGTCCCGGGTGGTCCCGTCCACCATGCCCCCGTTGCCGAGGGCAAAATACTCCGGCTTGAACGAGCCGTCGGCGAGGTGCTGGCGCCGGTACTCCTTGCTGACGCGCGAGAAGACCGCCGTGCTCACCGTTTCATCCTTCGCTTGGATCGACAACGCCGTGCCGAGACCGAGCAAGCAAACAATCACGCCGCGCAGGCGTTCAGGGAGGGGGTCCATGGGGGTGGGGGTCGGGGGTGTGCAACTCCAGCCGGGCGATGCGGCCCCATCGCCGGCCAATTCAACCTGTCGGGGTAACAGGCAATCCCGTGCGACTGCCCGAATTCCCGTTGGTTCCACGGCCCTCGCTCTCCCAATAGACCGGATGCATGTCACTGACCCTTCGACCGACCGCGCCCTCGTCTGTAGAACGATCCGTCCAAAACGCCACCCTGCGCCGGAACGATGCAGTTGGATGTAGAGGCGCGGCTTGACCGCCCCCCTTTTCTCGCTGCGGGCACCAAGGGCGTGGACCGAGCCACGTCACTACAACTGAACCGTTCGACCGCGCACGCTGCGCAATCGCATTCCGACTGCATGAGTCCGGCTGAGCATATGAGCACCTTACAACCCTAACTCATTCTCGTTCTCATAATCGTTCTCGTTCTCGCTCTTTTTCCAAACCCAGGAGAACGCGAAGCACGACGAGAACGAGAACGATCCACCGCCAAAAGCTTTTCCCACCTCGCGCCTCCCTCCCCTCTTTCGTGTATCCCGTGTCTTTCGTGGTGAATGAATCCTGTCCTGGTGCGTGATTCTCGCCGGTAATCATCAGCCTCGTTGGACAGTTCCTTCTGGGCAACACCCCCCGGCGGTGCGGGGCGAAATTGTCCCCAAACTCGTCCGCGTGCTCCGCGATCTGTGCGCGAGGCCCGTCAGCACCATTCGCCGGGCAAGACGTGCCCGAGGTCCTCACTCCACCTCGACCAGCCGCTGGATGTGATGCTCGGGGACTCCCACCACCGTGCCGTCGGGCTGAGCCAAAAGCACCCGCCCCCGGTCGTCTATCCCCGCGAAGGTCCCCTCCGTCGCCGGCAGTTCGACCTCCGCCACGGACTCCAGCCACACATGCCGGCGCACCCCCCAGCATTGATTCAGGTCCGCCGTCATGCCGGCAAACCGACGGGTTTCAAACTCCCCGTGCGCGCGGCGAAATGCCTCCAACACCGGTTCCAACAACTGGTCCGGTCCGGTCAGCGCCCGGTCCGTATGATCGAGCAATCGTCCCGCCACATAGCGCAACGAATGATCCTCCAGCCACGGGCGGTTGGTGATGTTCAGCCCGAGCCCGACCAGCAGCGTGCGCGGCCCGCCCTGCTCGATCAGGATTCCCCCCATCTTCCGCGGGCCGATCATCAGGTCGTTGGGCCACCGCAGGCGGAGGTCCTCGATCCCCAACGCCGTCAGCGCCGTCAGCACCGCCCGGCCGATGGCCAGCGCGAATCCCTTCCACGCCCCGGCATCGCCGTCGAACGGAAGAACCGCCGTCACATAAAGCCCACCCGGGTCCGACATGAACGTCCGCTCCCGTTGCCCGCGTCCCGACGTCTGGTGCGCCGCGACCACCGCGGACCACGGCGGCAGCGCCGCCGCCGCCCGCTGGGTCGAATCCACCTCCGCCAGCCTCGTCACCGACCACGTCGGGGCGGGTGGCGCTGAAGTCAGGTCAAGGTTGGGAGGGTTCATCTCGAAAGTTCGCATGCCCCTAGAGAAACAGCCACCCACCGAGCAACAGGATCGGCAGGAGAATTGGCACGCTGTATTTCAATACATAACCGAAGAACGTCGGCGTCCTGACGCCCGCGCTGTCCGCGATGGACTTCACCATGAAGTTCGGGCCGTTGCCAATGTAGGTCATCGCCCCGAAGAAAACCGCCCCGAGGCTCACTGCCACGATCAGCGCGGCATCCCCCGGCCTCCCGCGCATCACGGCGAGCACCCCGGGCTCATCCCCTCGCTGCCCCGCGAATGCCGCGTCGTCCCGCTCCACCGCCGTGGCCTCCGCCAATCGCAGGAACGATGCGTAGGTGGGCGCATTGTCGAGCACCGACGAGAGGCTGCCCGTGGCAACGTAATATTGCATTGGTCGCTCCACCCCGAAGTCCCCGCCATGCCGGTCGATGTACCCTAGCGCCGGCATCATGGTGGCAAAGATTCCAGCGAATAAGAACGCGACCTCCTTGATGGGCCCGTAAGTAAAGGCATTGGCCTGATGCACCCGATCCGGAGTCAGCACATGGGACAGTCCGGCGGCTCCCAGCATGATCACCTCCCGCATGAAATAGCGGTCGGGCAGGAACACCGCGGCAATGATGACGCCCAAAAAGACCAGGTTGATCCGGCCGGTGAGACGAAATCCCTCCGAGGGCCGGTCAATCCGGCCCTGGATGGACGGCGGCGCATGGCGATAGCTGCGGCGATCCCACGCGTAAAAGGCGGCCAGGACCAGCCCGAGCGTGAACAGCCATTGCACCATCACCTGATCAACCAACCAGAAAAAGGGTATGCCGCGAAGGTATCCGAGAAACAGCGGCGGATCACCAATGGGGGTCAGCGCGCCACCGATGTTCGAAACCGTGAAGATGAAGAACACGATGTGGTAACCGCTGATTCGAACCTTGTTCATCCGAATCCATGGTCGGATCAGGACCATCGAAGCCCCCGTCGTGCCAATGACGTTGGCGATGAGCGCTCCGATGCCCAGGAACGCGACGTTCGCCAACGGCGTGGCCTCGTCGCGAACCTGCAGGTGGATGCCGCCCGCCACGACGAACAGCGACCCGATCAGGCAGATGAACGAGAAATATTCCGCCAGCGTATGGGCCACGGTGGCGTCACCTCCGGGCATCGCCAGCAGGTACCAGCCGATCACACCCGCCCCCAAGCCCAACGAAACATGCGGGTAATAGCGCTCCCACCGCGACTTCAGGGCGTGCGGCGTCAGCGGCATCACCGCGATCAACAACAGCAACACGACAAACGGCGCCAGCAGCCAGACCGGGATGTCCGCCCCGGTCCCGGCGTTCGCCATGAGGGGATGGGAGGGGATCATGGGCGGTGGGCACCCCTGCGGCGGGGCGGGTTAGCGGGACAACGTCGAGAGGAAATAGCCCGCTGCGACCGCGGTGCCGATCACACCCGCGACATTGGGCCCCATGGCGTGCATGAGCAGGTAGTTTCCGGAATCGTATTTCTGGCCCTCGACGTGCGACACGCGCGCCGCCATCGGCACGGCGGAAACACCCGCGGAGCCGATCAACGGGTTCACCGGATTCTTCGGGCTGAGCACGTTCATGAGCTTGGCCGCCAGCACCCCACCGGCCGTCGAGAAGCCGAACGCGACGACGCCCAGCACGATGATCTTGAGCGTCTCCGGCGCCAGGAAACTCTCCGCCGCCATCGTGATGCCCACGCTCGTGCCGAGGAAGATTGTAAGGACGTTGATGATCTCGTTCTGCGCGGCATGCACGAGCCGCTCGGTCACGGCGCACTCGCGCAGGAAATTGCCGAGCATCAGCATGGCGATCAGCGCGGAGGCGTCAGGTACCAGCAGGATGCAGACAACCATGACCAAGATCGCGAAGATCAGCTTTTCCAGCTTCGAGACGGGCCGCAGCGACTTCATGCGGATCCGCCGTTCCTTTTGCGTCGTGAGCAGGCGCATGATCGGCGGCTGGATCAGCGGCACGAGCGACATGTAGCTGTAGGCCGCCACCGCCACCGCCCCGAGCAGTTCGGGCGCCAGCTTGTTGGTGAGAAAAATCGCCGTCGGGCCGTCGGCGCCGCCGATGATGCCGATCGACGCCGCCTGCTTCGCCGTGAAGCCAAGCATGCCCGCTCCCATGAAGGACATGAACAACCCCAGCTGCGCCGCGGCCCCCAGCATGAGCGTGCGCGGCATCGCGATCAGTGGGCCGAAATCGGTCAGTGCCCCGACCCCGAGGAAGATCAGCGGCGGAAACAGCTCCAGCTTGATGCCTTGGGAGATGAAATCGAACAACCCGCCCTCGACGCGCTCGACCTTGATCTTCTGGGGATGGATCCCTCCGGGCTCCACCTGCCCGGCATGATTCACCGGGGTGCCCTCGATGGTGAACGTGGCCGTTTCATAGACCCCGTTCGGCTTCATCTCGGCGGTGATCACGCCGCGCGTCGGCAGGTTCGCGATCAGCGCCCCGAACGCAATGGGAACCAGCAGGAGGGGCTCGAAGCCCTTGGCGATCGCCAGCCAAAGCAGCACGCCGACGATGGCCCACATGATGAGCATCTTGCCGGTGATCAGCGTGAACCCGGTGGTGGAGAAATAATCGAGAAGTCCTTGGAGCATGGCAGGCGTGGGTTAACGGACCTTGCGGGCGGAGTGAATCTGGCGGCGGCCTTCCCGGGTCCACTCGCCATCCGGGGCTTCCACCCGGACGATCGAGGTGATGCGGTTGCCCGCACCCAACACGTGGTGCACCGCCGCCGCCATGGCGGCGACCATCTCCGGGGCGAGCTGGTCGGTCGCGACGGGCGCAGGAACCGGGGAGCTCGGGGCAGCCGCGAGCGCTTCCTTGGCCAACCGGGTGCGCCACTTGAACCAAAGAGCCATCACTTCCAGCAATCCCCAGATGAGGGTGAGCGCGGTGAAAACGACGATCAGGCCGTTGATCTGGTAGATGATCGATTCCGACAACGTCGGGAAGTCCGGCAGCGAGGCCACGAGGGGACGCGCAAGGATGGATACGGGAGGATTCATGACGTGGCGGGCCGGTTTCAGCCGAGCGTGAGCAATGAGCCGCCCTCCTCGACCGCGTCGCCCGGTTTGGCCGTGATCGCCGTGACCGTGCCGGCTCGTTCGGCGTACACGAAGGTGTTCATCTTCATCGCCTCGATGGTCACCAGTTGGGCGCCAGCCGCGACGGCCGCACCCACCTTGACGTCGACGGAAACGACCTTGCCCGCCAGCGGGCTGCAGACCGCTCCCGCGGCGGCCGGCGCCGGGGCAGTGGGAACCGGCACCGGGGCGGAAGGGGCCGGGGCGGCAACCGCCGGCAGCGGGGCGGCAATCGGGCGCGCGGCGGCCGGGGCGGTTTCGTCGGCCAGTTCGACCGTCACGTCGAACACCCGGCCATCTACGGTGATGCGGAGCTTTTTCATGGGCATAGCGGATTGGAAGGATGGACGAGGCGAGTGGACATGGCCGGTTTAGAGCGGGATGTTGCCGTGCTTCTTGGGCGGACGGGTATCCCGCTTCGAGAGCGTGTTGCGCAGCGCCATAGCCACGGCGGCGCGCGTCTGCGCCGGCTCGATCACATCCGTGATCATGGCCTTGCGCGCGGCCTGGTACGGCGAGGCGAACTTGTCGCGATAGTCCGCGGCCAGCTCGGCTTCCTTCGCCTTCGGATCGGCGGCGGCGGCGATTTCCCGCTTATAAAGGATCTTCACGGCCCCCTCGGCGCCCATCACCGCGATCTCCGCCGTCGGCCAGGCGTAAACGAGGTCGGCCCCCATGTCGGCACTGCACATGGCCAGGTAGGCCCCGCCATAGGCCTTGCGCAGGATCACGGTGATCTTGGGCACGGAGGCGGCGGCATACGCGAAGAGCATCTTGGCCCCATGACGGATGATGCCACCGCGCTCCTGGGCCACGCCGGGCATGAAGCCCGGAATGTCCACCAGCGTGACGATCGGGATGTTGAAGGCGTTGCAGAAGCGGATGAAGCGCGCCCCCTTGTCCGACGAATCGATATCCAGCGTCCCGGCCTTCACCATCGGCTGGTTCGCGACGATGCCACACACGATGCCCTGCACCCGGCCAAAACCCACCACGAGGTTCTTGGCCCACTCGCGATGAACCTCCAGGAAATCCCCCTCGTCCACCAGCCGCCCGATCACCTTCAGGATGTCCATCGGGGCGCGGGCCTCGGCCGGCACCAACTCGTTGAACACCGGGTCCGGCGAGAGATCCAACGCGGACGTCGGCCGGTGCGGCGGATCCATTACGTTGTTGGCGGGAAGAAACCCCAGGAGCCGCCGCGCCAGAGCCAGCGCCTCCGCATCATCCTCCGCCACAAAGTGGACATTGCCGCTGACCGACGCATTGACCGCCGTCCCGCCGATATCGTCCATCGTCACTGCCTGGCCAGTCGCCGCCTTGATCACTTCCGGCCCGCAGATGAACATCGACGCGTTCTTCCGCGTCATGATGATGAAGTCCGTGAGCGCCGGGCTGTACGCCGCGCCGCCCGCGCACGGTCCCGCAATGATCGAAACCTGGGGCATGACGCCCGACGCGAGCACATTGCGGAAAAACACCTGCCCGTAGCCCGACAACGAGTCGTCACCTTCCTGGATGCGCGCCCCGCCCGAATCGTTGATCCCGATCACAGGGATGCCGGCCTTCATGGCGTAGTCCATCAGGTCACAGATCTTCTTCGAGTGGATCCGACCCAGGGCGCCGCCGCCAATGGTGAAATCCTGGCTGAACACCGCCACGGGGCGTCCGTCGACATAGCCCACGCCAGTCACCACGCCATCGCCCGGCATCGGTTTTCCCTCGAGGCCGAAATCGTGGCAATCGTGGTCGGCGTGCAGCCCCCACTCCATGAAGGTTCCCGGCTGAAAGAGCGCTTCGACGCGCTCCGGGGGGGGATTGAGGCCTTTCGCCCGGCGCGCCGCCAGCTTGTCCTCGCCGCCCGCCGCGCGGGCGGTTTTCCGGCGTGTTTCCAGTTTGGTCAGAAATTTTGTCTCGATGGCCATGGAAAAAAAAGGGGGGGGGTCAGTGAGCAGGGCCGCCGCCCGGTTTGATCGCGCACAACTCGGTGAGCACGCCGCGGGTGGACTTGGGATGGAGAAAGGCGACGAGCTTGCCGGCCGCGCCGTCGAACGGCTGCTCGTGGATCAGCCGCACGCCGGCATTCGCGGCCTGCTTGAGCTGGCCGGTGATGTCGTCCGTGCGGAACGCCACGTGATGGATTCCCTCGCCCCGGTCGGTGAGAAACTTGGCGATCGGGCTCTCCGGCGCCGTGGGCTCGAGCAACTCGAGGTGCACGCCGCCGGCATCGAAGAAGGCGGTACGTACTTTCTGCGCCGCCACTTCCTCGCGCCCGATGCATTTCAACCCGAGCGCCTGTTCGTAGAGCGGCACCGCTTCATCCAGCGAGCGAACCGCGATTCCGAGGTGATCGATGGCCTGTATCATGATGATGCGGCCAGTGTAGCCGATACGCCGGCATCACTCTCCGCACATCTTGCCAAGTCATGCGCAGCACTAATCGCTTCGTCCGCAAATCGCGCTCATTTCGAAAACTTATCCTGCGCCGCGCGCTCTTCCGGATCATGCGCCACTCGCCCTCCCCGTAGGCGCGCAGCCTTGCTGCGCCTGCCCTTGTGGGTGTGGCCCGCCTTCGGGCGGTCTCTTCAACGCGGCCCGACGCGGGCCGACTCCCGGAAAACCACGGACGGAGCAAGTCTGCGTCCCGCACCAATCCGGCCTCACTTCCGCGCGATCTTCGCCAGCAATCGCTGCGCGCCCGCCGCGGGCGTCAGCGCTCCCGACTTCACCAGCCGCGTGATTTCATCCCGCTCGGCGCGCACGGCCGGATCCGCGAACAACATTTCATGCAAGCCTTCCTCCAGCAGGACTTGGAATGAGGCCAACTCCTGCCCGCCGCGCCGCGCGTCAAACTCGCCCCGCGCCCGCGACTGGCCAATGAAGCGTTCCACCTCGGCCCAGACGTCCGCCACCCCGCGTCCGGTCCTCGCCGAGCACGCCAGCACGGGCGTCCGCCACTCGCCTGCCCGGCCCGCGAGGTAGTGCAACGCCCGGGAAAACTCGAGGCGCGCCGCCTCCGCCCGCGCGCGGTTCTCCCCGTCGGCCTTGTTCACCACCAGCACATCGGAGAGCTCCAGGATGCCCTTCTTCATGCCCTGCAACTCGTCCCCGGCGCCAGCGATCATGAGCACCAGGAAACAGTCGACCATCCCGCGCACGGCCACCTCGCTCTGCCCCACTCCCACGGTCTCGACCAGCACGAGGTCGAATCCCGCCGCCTCGCACAGGGTGATGGTCTCGCGGGTCCGCCGCGCCACGCCCCCGAGTTCACACCCGCTCGGCGACGGCCGGATGAACGCGCGCTCGTGCCGCGCGAGCCGTTCCATGCGCGTCTTGTCGCCCAGAATGCTGCCGCCGGTCACCGGGCTGCTCGGGTCCACGCTCAACACCGCCACGCGCGAGCCCGCCTCGCACAGGAAAGTCCCGAGCGCTTCGATGAACGTGCTCTTGCCCGCGCCGGGCACGCCCGTGATGCCCACCCGCAGCGCGCCACCGGCCCGCGGCCGCAGCAGCTCGAGCAGGGCAATCGCGTCCGCGCGGTGCGCGGGAGCGCGGCTTTCCACCAGGGTAATCGCCCGCGCCAGCGCGATGCGATCACCGGCCAGGATGCCACGCGCCAGCGCTCTCGGATCCATCGACGCCTGCCGGGGCGCGCTCCGCGCCGGGGTCGTGGCTGCCGGCATGCCGGAAACAATGCGCGTCGCAAATCCCTCGCCGCCTTCGGGCGGCACCCAGTCGGGCCGTGTGGAATTCTCCATCACCCGCCCTCCCTCGGAACATGAGTCGCTGGTCGTGACGCGCCTCGTCCGCGCCCGGCCCGGCGGGCCCGAGTGTCGGGGCCCAGCCATGACCCGACGCCATGAACGCCGCGCGGCGCCTCGCGGAAGGACCGCCCGAACGGCACACGACAGCGCATGGCGGGTTCAGGCCACCGGGGCGGCTGCGAGTTTCTCGAGCACCACCGCCGCGGACTGCGGGATCGGCGTGCCGGGTCCAAAGATCGCCGCGGCGCCGTGCTCCTTCAGGAACGCATAGTCCTGGGCGGGAATCACGCCGCCACAGACCACGAGGATGTCCGCGCGGCCCAGCTTCGCGAGTTCACCCACGAGGAGCGGCAACAGGGTCTTGTGCCCGGCCGCGAGCGAGCTCATGGCCACGACATGCACGTCGTTTTCAACCGCCATGCGCGCCGCTTCCTCCGCCGTTTGGAACAGCGGGCCGATGTCCACGTCGAAACCCATGTCGGCCATCGCCGTGGCCACCACTTTCGCGCCCCGGTCGTGACCATCCTGCCCGAGCTTCGCGATCAGGATGCGGGGGCGCCGGCCCTCACGCTCGGCAAACGCATCCGCCATGCCGCGCACCTGACCGACGTCGCCGCGATTCTCGTACGCGGCGCGATACACGCCTGCGACCGAGCGGATCTCCGCCTGATAGCGGCCGAAATGCCTCTCCAACGCGTCCGAGATCTCGCCCAAGGTGGCGCGGGCCTGCGCCGCCTCGATGCTGAGCGCCAGCAGGTTGCCCTCGCCGGTGCGCGCACTTTCCGACAGGGCGTCGAGCGTGACGCGAACGCGCGCGTTGTCGCGCTCCGCCTTCAATTTTTGCAGCTGCCGGATCTGCGCCTCGCGCACGGCGGTGTTGTCCACCTCCAGGATGTCCATGGGCGCCTCCCGGTCGAGCTGGTACTTGTTCACGCCGATGATCGATTCGATTCCCGAGTCGATCCGGGCCTGGCGGCGGGCAGCCGCCTCCTCGATCCGGAGCTTCGGCACGCCCGTCTCGATCGCGCGGGCCATGCCGCCGAGTTTTTCCACTTCCTCGATGTGCGCCCAGGCCTTGTGTGCCAGCTCATGCGTGAGCCGTTCGACGTAATAGGAACCACCCCACGGATCGACCACGCTGCACACCCCCGTTTCGGCCTGCAGGTAAAGCTGCGTGTTGCGCGCAATGCGCGCCGAGAAGTCGGTCGGCAGCGCGATCGCCTCGTCGAGCGAGTTGGTGTGCAGGCTTTGCGTATGACCGAGCACCGCGGCCATCGCCTCGACACACGTGCGCGCGACGTTGTTGAACGGATCCTGCTCCGTCAGGGACCAGCCCGAGGTCTGCGAATGCGTGCGCAACGCCATCGACTTCGGGTTTCGCGGGTTGAACTGCCGCACCAGCTTCGCCCAGAGCAGGCGGCCGGCGCGCATCTTGGCCACCTCCATGAAGAGGTCCTTCCCCTGCGCCCAGAAAAATGACAGCCGCGGCGCGAAGGCATCGATGTCCATGCCGGTCTTGAGGCCCGTGCGCAGGTACTCGAGTCCGTCCGCCAGCGTGTAAGCGAGCTCGAGGTCGGCCGTGGCCCCCGCCTCCTGCATGTGATAGCCGGAGATCGAGATCGAGTTGAACTTCGGCATGTGCTTTGCCGTGTACGAGAAGATGTCGGCGATGATCCTCATCGAGGGCGCGGGCGGGTAGATGTAGGTGTTCCGCACCATGTACTCCTTCAGGATGTCGTTCTGGATCGTGCCCGCGAGTTGCTCGGGCTTCACCCCCTGCTCCATCGCGGCGGCGATGTAGAACGCCAGCACCGGCAACACCGCCCCGTTCATCGTCATCGAGACGCTGATGCGATCCAGCGGGATGCCTTGGAACAGCGTCTGCATGTCAAGGACGCTGTCCACCGCCACGCCCGCCTTGCCAACGTCACCGGTGACGCGCGGGTGATCGCTGTCGTAGCCGCGATGCGTCGCCAGGTCGAAGGCCACCGACAGGCCCGTCTGGCCCGCGGCGAGATTCCGCCGGTAGAAGGCGTTGGACTCGGTGGCGGTGGAAAAACCCGCGTACTGGCGAATCGTCCACGGCTTCAACACGTACATCGTCGCATACGGCCCGCGCAGGAAGGGCGCGATGCCCGCCGTGAAATCGAGGTGTCCCACGTCCTTCAGGTCGTCCGGCGTGTAAACCGGCTTCACCGGGATCTGCTCCAGGGTCTGCCAGTCACCGAGGGCGTCGGGGCCGCCGGCCTCGGCTCGCGCGGCCTTGCGCCAGGCGGTGGCGGTTCCCGCGGCGGGCGCGGTCTCGAAGGCGAGTTGGGTATAGTCGGGAAATTTCATGGCGTGGGTTTCAGAAGCCGAGTTCGTCCTGGAAACGGGAGAGCAGTTGGGCGCAGTTGGCCCGGATGTGGATGAATTCGTCCACCCCGGCCTGCCGGTACTGCTGCTGCAGTTCCGGCGTCGCGGGCAGGCCCGCCAGCACCACCACCGGGGGCGTCGCCCCGGCCTTCAGCAATCGCGCCAGCGGCGGCACGAGCGCCGGGTAGGTGTCGTCCGACGAACAGATGACCACGATTCGCGCGCCGGATTCCAGCGCGGCCGCCGCCGCCTTCTCGGGCGTGTCGAGGCCCGACGCCGTCCGCGCCTCGAATCCCCCCGCGGCGAAGAACGTCGTGGAGAAATCCGCGCGCGCACCGTGCTGCTTGCGCGGGCCCATGCCCGCCAGGAACACCGCCGGCCGCGCGCCCGTGCCCACGCGATGGGCCTCGGCGCGGCGCCGCAGCGCCTCGAAGGGTTCGCTTTGGCGGCGGATTCGCAGCCGCGCCACGATCGACTCGGCCGTCCGGCCGATGCCCAGCGCCTTGCCCGCCTCACCAAGGGTCGCCCCAGCCCCGAAGGCATCGATCAACCGCTTGATCTTCACCGCGGGCGTCGCGGCCTCGAGCCCGTCGAGCCGCGCCAGACCCGCGGCCTCGCGATCGCTCGGCACCGCCTGACGGTAGGCCTCCACCTGCAGGGCCCGCGCGGCCGCGAGCTCGGTGTAGTCGGGCAAATTGGTTGCCAGCGCGCGCTCCCCGAGGTTCGGCTGGAGGTTCGTGCCGACGATTCCTGTGCGGCGCGTTTCCACCGCGGTTATCCGTTCGCCCGCCAGGCGGTCGACCAGTTCCTGCGGGTATCCCTCACGGATCGCCGCGGCCATGCCGCCGCGCCGCTCGACTTCCTGGAACTGCGCCCATGCCCGCGTGGCCAGCTGACGGGTGAGCGACTCGACATACCACGAGCCGCCCGCCGGGTCGGCCACGCGCCCCAACTGACACTCCTCGGCGAGGATCAGCTGGATGTTGCGCGCCAGCCGCCGCGAAAAATCGTCGGGCACCCGCTGGCACTCGTCAAACGGCGCCACGTGCAGGCTCTCGCAACCGCCGAGCACCGCCGCGATCGCCTCCGTTGTCGCCCGCAGGAGATTCACGTGCGGGTCGAGCACCGTCTTGTTCCAGAGCGAGGTGCGCGCGTGGAACACGAGGCGCCCGGACTCGGCGGGCGCGCCCGCCGCCGTCACCGCCCGCGACCACAGCAGCCGCGCGGCCCGGAACTTCGCGATCTCCATGAAGAAATTGGAACCGCTCGCAAACGTGAACAGGAACCGCGGCGCGGCCCGCCCCGGCGCGATGTGCCGCTCGCCCAGCGCCCGCAGGTAGTCCACTCCCGTCGCCAGCCCGAAGGCCAGTTCGTGGACCGCCGAGCCACCGGCGTCGGCCCAGTGCCCCGCCGCCACCCCGACCGTGCGCAGGGCCGAACCCGACCGGCTCGCCCAGTCCGTGACCGCGGCCATGTCATCGAAGGCCGCCTCGAGCTGGCACGGCAATGTCCCGCTGCCCAGCCATTCGGAGTACGGATCCGACAGGATGCCGCCATGCAGCGCGGCCGGCGGCTTGCCCTCGGCCGCCAGCGCGGCGATGAACATCGCCGTCAGCGGCAGCGCCGACACCCCCGCCGGCGCATAGATCGGGACGGCCGCGAGGTTCACGCCGCGCAAGGCGCGATTGAGATCCTCCAGCGTCGCCAGCGACAACCCGCAGCCGCCAACTTCGCCGGGCCGGGCCTCGTCCGGGTCGAGACCGAGCCGCGTGGCGATATCAAACAGGATGTTCACCGCATTCTGCCCGCGATTGAGGTCCTTCAACAACGCGGCATTGAATTCCTCCGGCTCGCCATAAGGCAGCTCCTGGCACACCTGCCATCCCCCCGCGCGCGCGCCGAGCGCGTCGGCTCCGCGTCCATAGGGCGGAAGTCCCGGCCACTCGCCGGCGGCGCCGCCCGCGTCGGCCCGCGTATAGATCGGCTGCAGGTCGATGCCCTCGGGCGTCCGCGTAACGAGTTTCTTCTCGAACGCGGCGCCATCGAGTGACTCGTCGGCCAGTCGCCGCCAATCGGTCGGGGCCGGCAGCGGAAATTCAGCAAACAGGGGGGATGGAGCGGTGGTGTTCATGCGGACGGGGCCTCCTCGACGAGGATTTCGTGGCGCTCGCCTTGGACGGTGAGGGAGAAATGGCGGGGCGCCGCCGGGGCGGCCGGCGACGTCGGACGCGGCACCACGGCGGTGATCGCTGCGGCGGGCGCCGCCGGCGACGTCCCATTCACGGGTGCGGCCTTGGCGGCGGGTTCAACGCGCTTGAACAGTGCCTCGGTTTCCCGGGGGAACATCGCATGAAGCACCGCGACATCATCCGTCCCGGGCAGGCCCTTGGCGGCCAAAGCAGCCTTCACCGCGGGCAGGCCCGGCGCCAGCAGATCAGCGGGCCGCACCGTCACGGGCTCCTGCCCGGACTTCTTCACCGCCAGCGCCAGCAGGGCCGGATCGACCGGTCCCGGCGTGCGGCCGTAGCGACCGAGCGCGACGTCGATCGTGTTCTGCGCAAGGTTGGCCCAGCGCCCGAACTTCACGTTGAGCATGGCCTGCGTCCCCACGATCTGCGACGTCGGCGTGACGAGCGGGATCCAACCCAGCGCGCGGCGCACCACGGGGATCTCCGCCATCACCTCGGTGAACCGTGCCTCCATCTTGAGCTCACGGATCTGGTTGCGGAAATTGGACAGCATTCCCCCGGGCACCTGATAGAGCAGCACGTCCCCATCCACCCGTTCGTTGGCCGGGCCCATGAATGCGGCGAGTTCGCGCGCGACGCCTTCGAGGTGTGCCGTCACCGCCTGCAGTTTTCCCGCATCAATTTCCGGCGCCCGTTCATGCCCGGCAAGCGCCGCCAGCAGCCGCGCGGTGTCCGGCTGGGCCGTGCCATTGGCGAAGGGCGAGATCGAGGTCTCAACCGCATCGGCGCCGGCATCGATCACGGCGAGGTAGGTCGCCAGCGCGAAGCCCGCCGTGTCGTGGCTGTGCACCACGATCGGCAGCGCATGGCGCCGCCGGATCGCACGCACCAGGTCGTGCCCCACCCGCGGGATCAACAGGCCCGCCATGTCCTTGATGCAAATCGAATCCACCCCCAGTCCCACGAGTTCGTCGGCGAATGCCGCGAGCCGCTCCGGCGTGTGCACCGGGCTCGTGGTATAGCAGATCACCCCCTGGGCGTGACGTCCCGCGGCCCTCACGGCCCGCACCGGCGTCTGGAGATTGCGCGCATCATTGAGCGCATCGAAGATGCGAAACACGTCCAGTCCATGGCTCGCGGTGCAACGCACGAATGCCTCGACGACGTCATCCGGGAAACTGTTGTACTGCACCAGATTTTGGCCCCGCAGGAGCATCATCTGCGGGGTGCGGGGCGCCGCGGCCTTCAATTGGTCGAGGCGGTCGAAGGGATTTTCGCGCAGGTATCGGAGGCAGGAATCAATCGTGGCGCCACCCCAGGTCTCGAGCGCGCCGAACCCCATGCCGTCCAGCACGGGAGCGATGGGAAGCATCTGGGCGGTGGTCATCCGCGTGGCCGCCATCGATTGGTGGCCGTCGCGCAGAACGGTGTTGTTGAGAATGATCGGCTTCATGCGTGGGAAATTTATGGCACGCGCAACCCGACCCCACTAACTCCTGAACCCACCCGGGACCTGACCACCGGGAACACACCACCGGGCGCGATTTCAGATGTATCTGTCGGGCTGACGCGTGCCATGCACCGAGCATAGCTCCAAGGCCGGGCGCTCACTCCGCCCTTCTTGGCCACCACTGCGCACCGCTTGTGTGACGCGTCGCCCGGAAGTCCACCACCGCCCCGCCAGCACCTCGCAAACTCGCTCGCTCCAACGGTAACCGCCTCACCCCACCCTGCGTTGGGCAATTGATCCCGGCGACTCCGGGAAAGGCAGGCGACAGGTGGCCCGTTGTTTGCGCAAGGGCGAAGTTTTCCTGCGCAGCCGCGTGTGCAGGATCATTTCCTGGAGGGCCTGCCGACTCTGCGGGCCGTTTATTGTGGCAGGGCCCGCCCGCGGACGAGCCGCTCCTTCCACGTAAGACTGTCGATCCCGGCGCTCCGGCTCCGCGCGCGAACGACCGGGCCGGCCTTACTTGCCGGTCGCCTCGGCCGGCGTCGACGCCGGCTGCGTCGTCATGCCCAGAAAACGCATGTCTTCCAAGTTCACCTTGTACTCGGGGTAAAGCTTTCGCTCCAGTCCCTGGGTGTTCTGGCCGAACCTCGCGGAGGAATAGGCGATCATGGCCCCCGCCTGGGCCGCAAAGCTGTTGCCCGGGGCCCGCATGCTCATGCGCGTGACCCAGCGGATCTTGGGGGTGTTTTGGCGGACCGTCTTCTCGAAGTCGAAGGCCGACAGGATGACATAATAGCGCGGCTCCTCGATGTCGGCCACCAGCTCCTCATAAAGCCGGCCACCACCGGCGAAACGCTGGATGCCATCCGCTTCATTGATCTCGCCCATGTAGCCCAGCAGGTGCGCGATCTTCGCGTTGGACTGCTCGCGGGAACGGTTGAGCATGTCCTGCGCGAGCAGGGAGGACACCAGCGTGTTGGCGCTGGCCTGGGCCACCTGTTTCTGCGGGCTGGGAGACATGCTCAGGCCATCGTCCACTTCCGTCGGGCCCACGGCGGCCTGGGCCGCGTTGTTGCGGTTGAGGTCCGTCAGCACATTCCTGGCGTTATCCGGCGAAACCTGATCGCCGGCGGGAATCGTGCGGCCCCAATTCACCACCAGCAGGAGGTCCACCTGGTCCTTATCGGTGGCGGGAAAATAGCCCTGGCGCGCGAGGTGCTCCGCCAGCACGGTCGCGATCGCCACGAACTTGATCTTCGCCTGCGCGTTGTCCTGGACCGTGCCATCGGCCGGTCCGCCGTTCGTCAGCGCATAGTACTCCCGGACCCACTGGCCATCCTTCCCCTTCTTCCGTTTGTACCCCGGCGCCGTGCGGGCATAGACTGCCGTCAACACGCCGTGCTCGTCGGCTGCCTTTGCGGGCGCGGACGCCGGCGGTGCATCGGCTGCCTGCAACAACGTTCCAATCAGGCACCAGGCGGTGCCGCGGGCCAGCTTCGCGAATATCATGGGATCAGGGGGTCGGGGTTATGTCGGTCGCTGGCAATGTGGCCCCATCGCCGCGACCCGATTCCTGCCGGTTTCCCGGCATCAGGCAAACGCTTTCACCCTGGCCCGACGACTACTTCGCGTCCTCGGTCTCGGCGGCGGGCGCCGGTTCCGGCCTCCCCGCCACGCCGAGGAACTGGATGTCCTCCAGGTTCACCTTGTACTGCGGGTAAAGCTTTCGCTCGAGGCCATCGGTGTTCTGCCCAAAGCGAGTCGATGAATACGCGATCATCGCGGCGGCATTTTCCGCAAAACTGTTGCCCGGCGCGCGCATGCTCATGCGGGTCACCCACTGCAGCTTCGGCTTGTTCTCCTTCACCGTCTTTTTGAAATCGTAGGCGGAAAGGATGATGTAGTAACGCGCCTCCTCGATGTCGGCCACCAGGTCGTCATACAACCGGCCGCCCCCGGCATAGCGCTGGATGCCATCGGACTTGTTGATCGACTCCATGTAACCGAGCAGGCGCGCCGTCTTCGCATTCGCCTGGTCGCGCGAACGGTTCAGCATGTCCTGGGTGAGCATGGCGCTCTCCATGGATCCCGCGGCCGCCTGCGCTTCCATGTCCTCCACGCTGCCCGTGACGTTGATCCCGCTGGCCCCGCCCTGCGACTGCGCCGTCTGGGCCGCGGTGGCGGCCGCCCGGTTCGCGGCCGCGCTGTAGCTCTTGAAGCTGTTCACCGAGGCGAGCACGTTGTTCGTGCCCTCGCGATAGACATTGTCGGTGAACGGCATGCTGCGCCCCCAGTTGACCACCAGGAGCAGGTCCACCTTGTCCTTGTCCGTCGCCGGAAAATATCCCTGCCGCGCCAAATGCTCCGCCAGCACGGTGGCGATCGCCACGAACTTCACCTTCTCCTGCGCGCTGTCCTGGACCGTGCCATCGGCCGCGCCGCCATTCGACATGGCGTAATACTCGCGCACCCATTTGCCGTCGGCGTCCTTCTTCCGCTTGTAGCCCTTGTCCGTCTTGGCGAACACCGCCGTCAGCACGCCGCTCTCGTCATCAGGCGCCGCGACGCCCTCGGGCAAAATCAAGAACCCGGCCAGCAAACCGGCGAGCAACCTGGGGAGAAAAGTCTTCATCGCGGCCACCCTACGTGCCCTCCCCCGGTGCGCAAGCGGCGATCCCCGTCAACCTTTAGCGCGCCGGGTTTCCCGCTTTCATTTCCGCGGGTTCGCGTGTTTGGTGACGCCCATGCGGCTCCTGGTCACCAACGACGACGGCATCAACTCGGTCTTCCTCCACGAACTGGTCTTCGCCCTGCGCGACGCCGGTCATGAGCTCTACGTGGTGGCCCCGCTGACCGAGCAAAGCTGGACCGGCGCCTCGAAAACCCGCAACCGCCCCGTCCAGTCCACCCGCGCCGAACAGGGCTTCGGCTGCCCCACCTGGACGGTCGACGGCACGCCCTCGGACTGCGTCAACATCGCCATCGCCCATCTGCTGCCCGTCAAGGTCGACGCCGTGGTCAGCGGCATGAACATCGGCTTCAACTGCTCGCTTGGTTTCATCATCGCCAGCGGCACCGTCGCCGGCGCCCTCGAGGGCGCCCTCCACGGCCTGCCCGCCATGTCCGTCTCGCAGGACGTCTCCGAGGAGATCTACTACGAGCTCAAGGATCACGCCGGCCGCCCGCGGCCCGAATTGCTCGCCACCTTGAAGATCTCCGCCGCGCACGCCGCGCGCCTCGCCGGCGAGTTCCTCCCCGCCACGCCCCCCCGCAGTTTCACGGTGCACAATGTGAACCTGCCCTACCCCTGCCGCCCCGACTCTCCCCTCAAGGCCACGGTGCCCGCCCACTTCTTCGCCCCCGGCTTGTTCAGTCCCCCCGACGCCGACGGCCGACACCGCCTGATCTGGACCCAAGGCGAGGACGTCTCGCCGCCCGACCTTCTCACCGACCTGCGCTGCCTCGAGTCCGGCTGCATCAGCCACAGCGTCCTCGATTACCGCGCCCTCGGCCATCGCTAGAGCAGCCGCACGCTGCCTTGGCCGGTATAATTAGGTGGGAACGAGGAAAGGGCGCGGTCAAGCCGCGCCCCTACATCCGACTGCATGAGTCCGGCTTGGCCGGAATGATGCAGCCAGAATGCGATTCCGCAGTAGGCGCGGTCGAACGGTTCCGTTGTAGGGGCGTGGCTCGGCCACGCCCTCGGTTCCCGCAGCAAGAAAAGGGCGCGGTCAAGCCCCGCCCCTACATCCGACAGCATGAGTCCGGCTTGGG
>JAEZDN010000120.1 GCA_023433275.1 Verrucomicrobiota bacterium | reverse complement strand
GGGTAACCGTGGCGCTGGCGGCGGCGCGCGCAGCGGCCGCGGCCTTGGCCGCCTCTTCCTTCTCGCGCTGGATATCCTGCGCCGACTTCACGAACACTCCCGCAGGAAGCTTGACCTTCGCCGGCTCAATCACCGGCACGGGCGTGGAGACGCTTTCCACCGCGGGCGCCGCGGGCGGGGCCTCGGGCGCGGGCGGAGGAGGATTCTTCGCGGCCAGCTCCTGCTCGAGGGCCTCGGCCGTGATGTTGTCGACAGTGCTGGAGACGCTCTTGGCCGGGTAGCCGCGTTCCTTCAACAAGGCCATCAGGTCCTTGTTGTCCATGCTGAGCTTCTTCGCTAGTTCGTGAATGCGGATGCTCATTCGATATCGGGGGCGCGGTGCGGATGGTTGGTTTGCAAAGTTCAGGTACCGGAGACCTTGGCGATGATGCCGCCGGCCTCCTCCTCGGAAAAGCCCATGCCCGCGAGGTCGTCGGCTTCGACGCCTTCAAACGCGGCGGGCGAGTTGATGCCGTTGGCGACGAGTCGCTCGGCAATCGTGGCCTCGAAACCGTAGGTTCCCGTGAGCAGGCTGATGGCCTGCGCCCGCGGATCGGCTGCGACAACCTTGAATTCCTCGATGTCGAGGCGCCAGCCCACCAGGCGCGAGGTCAGCCGGGCGTTCTGTCCCTTGCGGCCGATGGCGACCGCGAGATCGTCATTCACCACCCGCACGAGGACGCGCTTGTTCTTCTCATCGAGAATGATCTCGCGCGGCACGGCCGGCTTGAGCGCTTCGATCAGCATTTCCTTGGTGTCGGCATGATACGGAATGATGTCGATTTTCTCGCCACCCAGTTCCCGCACGATGCTCTTCACCCGGGCGCCACGGGCACCCACGCACGCGCCCACCGGATCGACCTTGGGGTCACCACTGGTGACCGCGATCTTCGTGCGGTAACCGGGCTCGCGCGCGAAGGCCTCGATCTTCACCGTGCCGTCGGCGATCTCGGTGACCTCGAGCTCAAACAGGCGGCGGACAAATTTCGGGCTGGCGCGGCTGAGGATGATCTCCGGACCGCGGCTGCTGTTCTCGATTTCGAGCAGGATGCAACGGATGCGCTCGCCCGGAGCATACTCCTCGCCCGGAACCTGCTCCTTGCCGGGCATGACCGCCTCCGCCTTGCCAAGGTCAATGAAGAGATCGTTGCGCTCGCGGCGACGAACCGTGCCGCTGACGATGTCACCGACGGAATCCTTGAAATCGTCATAGATGCGCTCCTTCTCGAAGGCCCGGAGGCGCTGCATGATCGCCTGGCGGGCGGTCTGCGCGGCAATACGGCCGAGATAGGAGGGGTCGATCTCCTTTTCGATCGTGTCGCCGTTGACGGCGCCGGCCTTGAAAACCTGGGCCTTTTCGACGTGAATCTGAAGCTTGGGATCCGCCACCGAGTCCACCACTTTGAGCACGGACCAAGCCTTGAGCTGCCCATTCTTGGGGTTGATCTCAATTTTGAGCTCCTGACCGGAATTCACGCCCTTTAGGGCGGCCGTCTTGATCGCGTTGACGATCGTGGAGATCATGTCGGCACGGGGAATGCCTTTCTCCTTCTCCATATATTCGAGAACGGATAGGATTTCGCTGCTCATGGTATGTTTGGATTAATGGGAAAAAAAAAGCGGACCCGAGGGCCCACTTTCTGGAAAGTGAACTAGTTGTAGGGGGCGAAACTTATCGGTCGGCGCAAAGACTTGTCAAGCCCCGGCAAGGCCATTGAAATTCAGGTACTTGCGCGGACGTCGCGTTCGACGATCCAACCAAGCAAACCTTGGGCCCAGCCATGGGATTGGACCAGACCGGATTTATCCGTGATTCGGAGCATTCCCAATGCTTTTCGGACCTCCGTGGGTGCGTCACCCAAATACCAATGGAACCAATACGTCCAAAGGTCCCGCCCGGCATCTGCCGAGAGCAAAGGCAGGAGCCCGTCGCAGACCAGGTTGTCGAGGCGCGAACCGCCAAGCGCATGGTGCAAGAGGTGATGAAAGACTTCCTCCCGCCGGGAGCTCAAGTTCGACGACGCCCGGGCACTTTCGCCTTCCGGTTCAACCGGAATCCAGGCTGATCCCATGGCGCGCCACCGTTCAGGCCAGCCGGGGCAGGCCCCGACCCATGCGGCGTACTGCTGGAGGCGACGACGCGGATGATTGGCGGGACGAGTGCCCTGCGTCTGCCACGAGGCGTAGGATTCTTGGTAAACCCTGTCGATATCCAACGACCGCCCCCACGTTTCCAAAGGCTGCCGGCCGGCCACCGCCAGCATCGGCGCCCGATTGTGCCGGTAACCGAGGATTTCCAAGGCGGTGTGATGGGCGGCCGCGGTCCAGCCCAGCTTGTTGATTCGCAGCGAGGCGAACCTCACTTTCTGATCCCATCGCTCCCGCGCGACCCGCCGCAGCAACGCTGACAATTCCAATGGAGGGAGCAAGGAAAGCTCCGCGATCTTCTCCGCCGTATCGCGCGCCGTGATGTTTTCCAACGCGTCGTCCGACGCATATTCCTCCAACCCGCGGTTCAGGAGGGGCAGCAGCACCAGCGTCGGAAGCGGCTCCCCTTGGTGCGACCGAGCCACGGCGCGGGCGTCGGAGGGAGGGAACATGACCACATGAAGCACGACGTTGTCGTAGGCCCGATCCGTCGCGTGCCCATGCGCGCGCCAATCGGTGGCATGGAAATGAACCTCGACATCGCCCGTGATTTCGCGGCCATCAACCATCAGACGAGCGCCGCGAAAATCCGGGCCCGCCATCAGGTTCCAGGCGCCGGGGCGAAGCACGGCCAGCTTTCGACCGTCCTGCAAACGGAGTTCACGCGTGTCAAAATCCGAGCGCAGCCAGATCTTTTGCACCACCCGCTCCGCGATGGTGAACGGGCCGTACAGACCCTGCATTTCCTGAACCTGATCGATCGTGGAGGCCATGGCGCTGGTGTAGCCGCACAGCCCTGCGACGAGTTTGCAGACTCGACACAGCGGCAATTTTGCCAAGTCTGCGAGCCGAAATTCACCGGTCACCGGTCCACGGAAGGGTGGCAGAGTGGTCTATCGCGGCGGTCTTGAAAACCGCTGAACCGCAAGGTTCCGGGGGTTCGAATCCCTCCCCTTCCGCCATCCGTTCCCCTCGCAGGAGAAACGCGCGCCGCTCGTCCACCGGCCGTCGCTGCCAGGCGGATTTAAGAAAAAAGCCACCCTGCGGCGCGGAGAGCGGAACTCCTGGTCCCGCCGCTCAGTCTTCGCGGCGGGATCCGGCCAGGATGAGCAGAATGTGCAGCAAGCTGCCCAACGAAGCCACAAACGCGGCGACGTAGGTCAATGCGGCGGCATCGAGCGTCTGGTTGACGCCCGGCATCTCATCGCGATCAAGAATACCGAGATTCACGAGCTGCGCCTTCGCCCGGTTGCTCGCGTCGAATTCCACCGGGAGGGTCACCAGTTGAAACAGGCAGATCACGGCGAGCGCCGCGGCGCCCAGCATCAAAAACATCCCGCCCAAGCCCTGGGCGCCGAGCACGATTCCGATGATGATCAGCAACTGTGACGCCCCCGAGGAGATCTGCGTCGCGGGCACCAACGCCTGGCGCACCCTCATCATGGAGTAGCCAACCTTGTGCTGAATTGCATGACCGGCCTCGTGCGCCGCCACACCGAGCGCGGCCAGGCTCGTGCCGTGATAATTTTGTTCTGACAGCGCCAGACGACGCTTCGACGGGTCGTAGTGGTCGGTCAGCTGGCCGGGCACCTGCACGATCTGGACGTCACGAATGCCGGCACTTTCCATGACTGCGGCGGCCGCTTCGCGACCGGTGATACGGCCCCGGGACGCGATCCGGACATTCCGGTTATAGGCGCTCGATACGCGCATCTGCGCGTAGAATCCGAACAGCATGGGAATGGCGATGAGGACGATAAGGATCATCATGGGAAAAAATGGATTGAGGGCGAAAATTTGCCGGGAAGAGAATTTTTTCCAGTGAAAAGAGCGTGCGTGGAAACGGCCGCGCCGGGTTGTAATCGCACGTCACGCCAGTCCCGCACGGATGAGCAAAGGCTGCAGGTCCGGCGGCCGGCCCATGAAGCCGACAAAAAGCTCCATCGGGTCGGCGCTGTTGCCCCGGCTCAAAACATGCCGGACAAAAGCATCGCCGACGGAACGGTTGAACAGGCCCTCGTGCTTGAACCGCGTGAACGCGTCCGCATCGAGCACTTCCGCCCATTTGTACGAATAGTATCCCGCCGCGTAGCCGACCGGATCCGAAAAGAGATGGGTGAAACGGTTCTCGATCGTTGGCGACGGCGGCTCAGTCGGCGTGAGATAGTCGGTCAAGCGCTGGCGAATCCACTCCGACAAGCCGGCGCCGGGCACCTGCGCCGGATGCATGTGCAGGTCCAGATCCATCCGCGCGAACGCCAGTTGGCGCATGGTGGCGCTGGCACTGCGAAAGTTCTTCGCGGCGACCAGGCGGTCGAACAGCGGCGCCGGGATCGCGGCGCCCGTTTCATGGTGACGCGCGAACAGGTCGAGGCTCTCACGCTCCCAACACCAGTTTTCCATGATCTGCGACGGCAGCTCGACGAAATCCCACACGACATTCACGCCGTTCAAGGACTTGATCTCCACCTCGCCCAGCAAGTGGTGCAACAAGTGGCCGAATTCGTGGAAGACGGTTTCCACCTCATGATGCGTCAGCAGGGCCGGCTGGCCCGCCGCCGGCGGCGTGAGATTGCCGCACATCAATCCGAGGTGCGGCGACCGTCCCCCCGCTGATTGAGGCCGGCCCGCGATCAGGTAATTCATCCAGGCCCCTCCCCGCTTGGACTCGCGCGGATGCCAGTCGGCATAGAAGGAACCCACGTGGCGGCCCGCCTCATCCCGCACCTCATAAAAGTTCACTTCCGGATGCCACACCTCCACCGATCCGGCGGGCAATTCCGTCACGCGCAGACCGAAGACCCGGCGAACGATCTCGAACATCCCGTGCAGCACGCCGGGCAGGGGGAAATAGGGGCGCAACTGCTCCTCGTCGAAATCATGGCGCTTGCGCCGGAGTTTCTCCGACCAATATCCCAATTCCCACGGGGCGAGTCGCGTCACCGCCCCGCCCGTCTCCTGCGCCTTGAACTCCTCCAATTCCCGCGTTTCCCGATCGAACGCCGGTTTCACCCGGTCATGGAGATCCACGATGAACGCCAGGGCTTGGTCACCGCCGCGGGCCATGCGGCGCGCGAGCACCAGGTCGGCAAAATGTTTCTGGCCCAGCAACTCGGCTTTCTCCTGCCGGAGGGCCAGGATGCGGGCAACCAGTTCCTGGTTCGCGTGCGGTGCCGTCCGCCCGACCGCCACCGCGGCCCGCCAGACTTCCTCACGCAGGGTATCGTCATCCGCATAGAGCATGACCGGTTCCTGTGACGGCATGTGCAGCGTGAAGCGCCACGCCGGTGCGGTCTCGCTGCCCTGCCCTTTCTTGAGTGCGCTTTGCCGCGCCGCCTCCACGGCATGCGCCGGCAGTCCACGCAGCCGGCCCGGATCGGTCACAACGAGTTCCCACGCATTGGTGGCGTCGAGGACGTTTTCGGCATACTTCTGGGTCAGCGTCGCAAGCTCGCTCTGCAGGGCCTCTAGGCGCGCCTTGCGCTCCGGCGGCAGGTCGGCGCCTTGCTGACGGAATTCAGCCAGGGTCTCGGTGAGTAGGCGGTGCCGGGCCCCGGTCAGGTCCCGCGCGGAGGAATGCAACGCGGCGGCCTTGAGCCGCGTCCAGAGCGCCGGGTTGAGTGGAATCTTTGCCTGGAATGCCGACACTTTGGGCAGCGCGGCGTTGTACGCCGTCCGCAAGGCCGGCGAGTCGGCGACACTCGTCAGATGGGAGACCTTGGCCCAGGTTTCGTTGAGCAGGTCGCCCGCATCCTCCAAAGCGAGAAACGTGTTGGCGTAGGTCGCCGCCTCGGGCGCCAGCTTGGTGATTTCCCCGATGGCCGCCTCCGCATCAGAGAGCGCGGCATCGATGGCCGACTCGACTCGATCCGGCGTCAGGCTGGACCATTGAATGCGAAAAGTGCGGTTGAGAAATGGATTTTCCATCAGCCCGCACTCACCGGCCACAACCGGACCCTGTCAAACGAATTGCCGTTCACCAGCGGTAGGCTGCGCCCGCCGCCCACTGCCGCCGCGCCGCCGGCACCGCCGGCACTTCCTGGAAATCTTCGTCCCAGATATTGTCGAGACGCAACGAGAGCTCCAGGCCCCGCGCGGCCCGGGGCGTCCAGTATATTCCCGCAGATGAAAGCACGGCCGAGTCACCGCCAGACGTCCGCAGCGGATTCTCCTCCTGTCGACGATACTCGTTGTCGACCCGCAACTCGAGACCCGGCGCCAGCCGCGCGATGATCGCCGCGGTGAACCGGTGCCGGGGAAAGTTCAGCGCGTAGAAACTCGCATCGACCGCCGCCCCGCCGTAATCCTCGTCCTTTTCCAGATAAGCGTAGCCAAGGATCAGATCGAAGCGTTTCGCGTTGAGCGCCGCCACCGCCTCGAAGCCCGTGGTATCGATATCAACCGAATTGGCCGTGCGGGCGACCACCCCCCGCCGGAACGTCCAGTCGACCAGGTCGTCATCGCGCCGGTGAAACACCGCTGCCTGCACATTCCAAGCGCCATGACTGAATGCAAGGCCTGCCTCGAGGTTGCGACTCGTCTCGCGCCCGAGGTTGGGGTTGCCCCGAAACAGACCCGACGCGGGGCTCGAATTCAGCGCCGTATAGGTGGCCACCTGGGTGCTCTCCGCGTATTGCGCGTACAGCCGGACGCCCGATGCCCGGCGCAACGAGACCTCAAGGACCGGGGAAACCGCGGAGTCATCCCGATTCGTGTCATCCCATGCCGCCCCCGCTCGCCAGGTGAGCCGGCCGGCTCCGGTGTCGGACGTGTACTCGGGGATGACCGATGCCTTCCGGTAATGGCGCGTGCTGAATCGGCCGAAGGTCAATGCGGTCGATTCGAGACGATCGCTGAGATAATGTGCGGCGTACGTCACCGCCCAATCGCCCCATTCCTGTCGTCCATCCGCGGCCATGCCCCGCACCCGCGTGGTATGAATAAAGGGATTCGATGCGCCGGGCGTGGACCGGTCGAATTCATAGTCGTCATAATTCCGCCGGTAATAGGCGCCCACCTGCCAGTAAGTTCCCGCCGACGGCTCCACCCGGTGATTGAACCCATACAGCTCCGTTTTGAGATACTCCGTTTCGTTGAACCCGAACGGGGTGTAGAGATTGGGCCAGCCAAAGAACTTCTCCTGCCAGCCGGCGAAGAAATCCGTCTGCGCCCCTTCACCCGTGAGCTGCAGGCGCGCCGCCATCCGCTTGAAATCGTGATCCCCGAAGGGCACCGAACCGTCGGATTCTGACCGCGCAAGTTCCAGGTCCGCCGCGACGGTAAGATTGCCGGAAGCCGGCTTCCGGACCAACCCCTGATATACACTCTGCCGATTGGTCCCATGGTTGCCAAAAGCCATCGCCAGTTCCCCGCGCTGGGCAATCGGCTTCCAGCCGTAAGCCACCGAGCCAACCTGCGCGTTGAAGCCCCCGTGCGCGTTTTCGGCGCCCGTGAGAATGCGGGGCGTCGACAGCATCGCGGGCGCAATTGGCAGCTCGGCGAAATAATGGCCGGTCTGCGGGTCGAACACCGCTATCGCCCCGATTTTGAAACCGGTGTTTTCGAAGATCCCCCCCCGGATCGCGACGTCTGCCTGCCCTTCCGCCAGATTCCGCGCCTGCACGTCCACCCTCGGCTCAAACTGCAGGCCGGACACCGGCATCGCAAAGGTCGAAACCGGTGCTTGGTTAGCCACGTGCTCGGAATAAACGGCGAGCTTCGGCAGCTCGAGCACCGGCTTGGCCTCTTGTCCGCCCAGCGGATTCAGCAGGAGAAGCCCGGCTAGGGAGCTGACAATTACACCACGTTGCATGGGGCCCGAAGAAGTCACTGGTTTAAATGGGATGACATATTACTTAACAAGGAGGCCCTAAAAAAGGCCGCGCGAGGCACGGCCTGGGCGATCCAGGAGCTTCTTACTCGCCGTCGTTGCCGATGGCTTCCACGGGGCAGCCTTCCAAGGCCTCCATGCACAGCTGCACTTCTTCTTCCGCGGTGGGCTGGGCATAGACGAAGGAATAACCACCTTCCTCATGGCGTTTGAAAAAGGCCGGGGCCGTCTCGCGGCAAAGATCACAATCAATGCACTGCTGATCGACGTAGAATTTGCCGGGCGCGTTGTCGTTCCACTTGTCTGCTTTGTTGGCCATGATTCGCGCCAATCAACGGGAATTCGAAAGACTGTCAAGGAGGAGCATGGGACACGCGTGCCCAGACGGAAAAGGGTCGGGCTTGTATTGTCACTGAACCGACGTAAGTTGCCGGCGATGTCATCCGACCGCCTCAATTTGCGTGGCGACTACCCGCGGCCTGCCGCCACCGCGTTGGTCTGGCTCGTGGCGGCGACCGTGGCGGCCTTCGCCGTGCAACTGGCCTTGCTCTCGCCCTGGCTCCAGTCGAGCACGGCGGTCGTTGACCTGCTGCGGCTGACCGTCCGCAACCTCGAGCAAGGGCGGGTCTGGACCTTGGTGACGCACGGCTTCCTCCATGGCACCGGCAATCCGCTGCACTTCCTTTTCTCGCTGATCGGTCTGGTGTTGATCGGACGCGAGTTGGAGCCCCACCTCGGCGCCCGCCGTTTCGTCGTCGTGTACGTCACGTCCTTGATGGCGGGCGCGACCTGCTGGCTGGCCACCCACTGGCAAACCGGCGGCGTGCATGTCGGACCAACCGCCGGCCTCCTCGGCCTGCTCGTGGTCCTGGCACGGATCTACGAGAACGAGCGGATCACCCTCATGCCGTTTTTCGTTTTCTCCATCACGCTCCGTCCCACGCACCTGGTCCTCGGTTTGGTGGCGTTCGATGCCATGGGCTTCCTTTTCTGGGAGTTGCGCGGCGCCGACGTACCCTTCGGCTTCGCTCCGTCGGTCCATCTGGGCGGCATGCTCGCCGGGTGGCTCTACTTCCGCTTGTTTCACGCCCACAACGGCTGGGACCGTGCTTCCTCCGTCAGCCTGCCGGACTGGCTGCGGCGCTCCCAAGCTCCCGCCGCAGGTCCCCGCCCTCCCTTCCCCGTCGAACGCCCACCCCGGCCCGCGGGGTCGGTTCGCGCCGAGATGGATCGTATCCTCGATAAGATCAACAGCGAGGGACTCGGCTCGCTCACACCCGAGGAGAGACAGATCCTCGACGACGCGCGGGACCTTCTCGGCAAACCCTGAGCTCACCCATCCCGCGGTGTGACCGATCGTCATTTTTCTCGAAACATTTCCAGCATCCCGGCCACTCATTTATCGTTCATCCCCTCCATCCCCGTGAATCTCCGCTCCCGCCTCCCGTTTCCCGCCGCTTTCGTCGTCCTGCTGGTCACCGGTTTCCTGTCGGCCGCGCCCGACCGCGAGCTCAAGACGACGCCCCTCATGCGCCTCGAGACGCGCACCCTGGTGCAGATGCTCGAACACCTGCACTACAACAAGGATGGAGTGACGGAGGCCGATTACCCCCAGATCATCACTTCCTACATGCAGGAACTGGATCCCCTGCGCCTTTTCTTCACGCAGGCCGATGAGCAGGCTTTCCTCCGCCAGTTCGGCCCCCGCCTCGAGACTGATCTTGCGTACCTCGGCAACATCGAGGCCGCCTTTGACATCTACAAGGTGTACGAACAGCGCGTGAAGGCACGGCTCTCGTGGATCTTCGAACAACTTCCCCAAGGGTTCGATTTCACCGCGCAGGAATCCTACGCCCCCGATCGCAGCAAGAGCCCTTTCCCCGCCGACGTCGCCGAGGCCGACGACCTCTGGCGCAAGCGGATCAAATACGAGATGCTCCATGACCTCGTCGCCAAGAAAACCACCGAAGAGGCGCAGACCACGCTCCGGAAACGCTACGAGCGCATGCTCAAGAACCTCGGCGACATCGAAACATCCGACATCCAGGAGATGTTTCTCACCAGCCTCACCCGGATGTACGACCCGCATTCCGATTACCTGTCGGCGGACACCTACCAGGATTTCAGCATCCAGATGAAGCTCTCGCTCATCGGCATCGGCGCCGTACTCGGCATCGAGGAAGACGGCTATTGCATCGTGCGCGAGGTTGTCCCCGGCGGTCCCGCTTACAACAGCGGTCAGATCCATATGAATGACAAGATCGTCGCCGTTCAGCAGGAAGGCGGCGAGCCCGTCGAGGTCATCGGCATGAAGCTCCGCCGGATTGTCGACATGATCCGTGGCACCAAGGGCACCAAGGTCACCCTGACGGTCCTCCCTCGCACCGCCCCCGATCCCTCGCAGACAAAACAGGTCCTGATCACGCGCGATGTCATCAAACTCAATTCCGCGCGCGCCTCCGCCTCCGTTTACGACCTTCCCGGCCCCGAAGACGGTGCCACCATCCCCGTGGGCGTGATCACGCTGAACTCATTCTATGATGGCTCGCCCGAGGGCACGCCCGCCGAGGAAATGCGCAACAATGCCTCCCAGGACGTCGCCGAGCTTATCACCAAGCTCAAGGCCGAGGGCATCGAGGCCCTTGTTGTCGACCTGCGCCGCAACGGGGGCGGCCTGCTCACCGAGGCGGTCAACCTCACCGGTTTGTTTATCAAGGAGGGCCCGGTCGTCCAGGAACGTGATTTTCAGGGCCGCATCGAGGTCGGCCGGGATGTCGATAGCACCATCGCCTACGACGGACCGCTCGCCGTCCTCACGTCCCGCTTCAGCGCCTCCGCCTCCGAGATCTTTGCCGGCGCCCTTCAAAATTACGGCCGCGCCGTCATCATTGGCGACAGCTCCACGCACGGCAAGGGCACCGTCCAGGCCCTGCTCGAAATGAAGAACTTCCTTCCGCCCCTGAGCAAGGAAGTCACCCACTCCGGCGCGGCCAAGCTGACCGTCCGCAAATTCTACCTTCCGAACGGGGCCTCCACCCAGAAGAAGGGCGTGGTGCCCGACATCGCCCTTCCCTCCATCGACGACTTTCTTCCCATCGGCGAGGGCACCCTCCCGCGCGCGCTGGTGTGGGACGAGATCCGCCCCACGGCTTTCACCGGCCGGGCGCTCGAACAGAGCTTCGTCCAGCCCCTCCTCGAGGCCAGCCGCATGCGCCAGGAATCCCTCGATGAGTTCGCTTACCTCCGGAAGAATATCGATTGGTTCCGCGAGAAACAGGAACAGAAGACGGTTTCCCTGAACCTGGACCAGCGTCTGGCCACCAAGGAAGCGGACGAGGAATTCAAGAAGATCATGGACGCCGAGGCCGAGCGCCTTGCCTCCACCAACTTCGCCTCCCGCGAGATCAAACTGGACTCCGTGATCAAGGCCGAGGCCGCGGGCCTCATCCCCGCACCCACCGCCGACGAGGGCAACACCGATGCGCCCGACGAGGGAGCCCAGGCCAGGTTCGACGTTCATCTGCGCGAAACCCTTCGCGTCGTTGCCGACACATTGCGGCTCCGCATCAGCGCCCGCGTCTCCGCCGAAAATCCCAGTCCCGTGGTTCTAGACCGTGGCTAGGACGTAACGATCGCGCCCCGTCAGGTCCCGCATCGATTCGACCTGACGGAAGCCCGCCCTCGTGGCGGCCTCGCGCAAACGCTCGTGCTGGGCGATTCCGGTCTCGCACGCCAGCAGCCCGCCCTCGACGAGGAACGCGGGCGCGCCGGCGATGATGCGTTCCAGGTCGGCCCGTCCTTCCGACGCCGCCAGCAGGGCCGAAACCGGTTCGTGGTCGCGCACCTCCGGCGTGGCCTCCCTCACTTCGGCGTCCGTGAGGTATGGGGGATTTGCCACGATCAACTGGAATTTCTCCGCGGAACCGACGCTGGCATACCAGTCTGATTCCACCAACGTGACCCGCCCCGCCATCTGCAGAGCGGCCACGTTCGCATTCGCCACGGCCAGCGCTTCCACCGATTTATCGACCGCGGTGACCGCGGCATCCGGGTATTTGGCCGCCAGCGCCAGGGCCAGGGCTCCCGATCCCGTACCCAGGTCCAGAATGCGCGCGGGCGGGACGACGATTTTTCCGCCAATCAATTCCACCAGGTACTCGGTCTCCGGTCGTGGAATCAGCGCGCGCCGGTCAACCTTGAGTTTCAAACCGCAAAATTCGGTCTCCCCCATGATGTACTGCAGCGGCTCGCGGTTGCCCCGCCGCTTCACCAAGGGCCGGATTTTTTCGAGATCCGCCTCGGAGAGCGGACGCTCGAATTGCAGGTAAAGCTGCATGCGTTTCAACGCGAGCGCGTGACCGATGAGCAATTCGGCATTCAGGCGCGCGCTTTCCACGCCCCGCTTGTCCAGGAATTCGGTCGTGCGCTTGATGATCTCGAGGACGGTCAACATGGGCTCAATCATCGTCCCCCTGGCTCGTCGCGCGCGCCGGCAGCGGACCGCCGGTCAGGAGCGCGAGCTTTTCTTCGAAGTCGGCGCGCTGCAGCGCCGCGATCAGCGCGTCCAGATCGCCCTCCATCACCGCCGGCAGGCTGTAGAGCGTCAGACCGATCCGATGGTCCGTCACCCGGTTCTGGGGGAAATTATAGGTGCGGATGCGCTCGCTGCGCCCGCCCGTGCCGATTTGCCCGCGGCGCTGGGCGGCGTATTTCGCCTGTTCCTCATCCACCTTTTGTTTCAACAACCGCGAGCGCAACACGGCCATCGCCTGCGCCTTGTTCTTCTGCTGGGAACGCCCGTCCGCGCAATACACCATCAACCCCGTCGGCTTGTGCACGATGCGAACCGCCGAATCGGTCGTGTTCACGCCCTGTCCGCCCGGGCCGCTGGCGCGCATGACGCTGATGTCCAGATCCTGCGGGTCGATCTGGACGTCCACCTCCTCCGCCTCCGGGAGAACGGCGACCGTGATCGTCGAGGTGTGAATGCGGCCGTTCGCCTCCGTCACCGGGATGCGCTGCACCCGATGCACGCCGCTTTCGTATTTCAACTGCTTGTAGACCTGCTGGCCCGTGATGAGAAAAATCACCTCCTTGAGCCCGCCCCGGTCCGAGGCACTCGAGCTCATCGGCTGGATCTTCCAGCCGCGGCCCTCGGCGTACTTCGTGTAAAGCCGGAAGAGCTCGGCCGCAAACAGGCTCGCCTCATCGCCCCCCGTGCCGGCGCGAATTTCCATCACCGTATTGCGGGAGTCCGTCGCGTCGGGCGGAATCATCGCCAGGAGGATCGCCTGCTTGAGGCCCTCCCGCTGCTCCGTGAGTTCGGGTATCTCCTGCTGGGCGAGCGCGCGCAATTCCGGATCCGCTTTCGGGTCCTTCACCAGCGCCGTGTGTTCGGCAAGGTCGCGGCCCATGCGTTCGTAAACGGCGTGGTTGTCCGTCAGCGCCCGCAGGCTTTGCTGCTCACGCGTCACCTCCGCCGCCTTTCGCGGGTTGGTGTAGAACGAGGGATCCGCCATCTGCGCATCGAGCTCCTCGAGGCGACGGCGAAAACTGAGAATATCAGGAAGTTGATCCATGCGGATGGCGAGCGGGGGAAATTGCGAATTGCGTAAGCCGCGAGCGGCGGCTTTATCGACGGACTCACGACACGGCGCACCGCCGGCTAATGGAATCCCTCTTTGATGGCCTCAACGCTCTTCACTCAGAACATCATCGCCTGCGTCTGGGACTTTGACAAGACTTTGATCCCGGCCTACATGCAGGCCCCGCTTTTCCGACGGTACGGCATCGATGAAGGCACTTTTTGGGCGGAGACAAATGCGCTCGCCGATACCTATCGCCGCCGCGGATACAACATTTCGCCCGAGATCAGCTACCTCAATCACCTGCTCACCTATGTCCTCGCCGGCAAGATGGCCGGTTTGAACAACAAGATCCTGCGCGAGTGCGGCCGCGAAATCGCATTCTATCCCGGCCTGCCCGGATTCTTCCAAGCCTCGCGCGACTGGGTGAAGGCCAAGCCGGAGTACGCCAAGCACGAGATCCAGCTCGAGCACTACGTCGTCAGCACCGGCCTCGCGGAGATGATTCGGGGCAGCGCCCTCGCGCCCTACATCGACGCCACCTGGGCCTGCGAATTCGTGGAGAATCCGCTCCAGCCCGGATTCCTCCGACAAAACGAAATGTCCCTCGATGCTGCCGCGGAGATCGCCCAAATCGGCGTCATGATCGACAACACGACCAAGACCCGGGCCATCTTCGAGATCAACAAGGGCACCAACCGCAACCCCGCGATCGACGTGAACGCCCAGGTCCCCCCCGAGGACCGCCGGATACCGCTGCAAAACATGATCTACATCGCGGACGGTCCGAGCGACGTGCCGAGTTTTTCCGTGGTCAAGAAGGGCGGCGGCAAGACGTATGCCGTCTACAATCCCGCCGTGCGCGCGGAGTTTGAACAAAACGACCGCCTGCGCTCGACCGGGCGCATCGATCATTACGGGCCGGCGGACTATTCGGAAGGCAGCGCGACGAGCCACTGGCTGCACCTCCAAATCGAACGCATCTGCGATCGGATCGTCGCGGACCGCGAGGCCGCGATGGCCACCCGCATCAGCCGCCCACCCCGCCACCTGAGTTCCGCCCCGGCCGCGCGTCCGGGCGAAAGCCCGAAGCAAACGTCATTCCTGGAATAATCGGCCTCAACCGTCCCGACAACGCACCGGGTCGGGAACGGACGGATGGCCGATCTTCTTTCGGGGACTTGTTCGAGTCGCTGCCCGTTTCCGGCGAGTCGCCAGCGGATGCGCGGCGTTCGCTCGGCTCGCGAGGGATCCTTCGCGGAGAACGAAAACGCCGCCCTCTCGCGAGGACGGCGTGGTTGCGAATCGGATCCGAATTAGGACGAGCGACTGATGGTGCCCGGGTCGATCGGCTGCGGGGTCGTCACCGGTGGCGTTTGCTGCGCCGGCGTTTGCGCCGGGGGCGTGGTTTGCGCCGGAGGAGGCGTGGGGGCGTTAACGACGGGAGCCGAGACGTTCGTCCCCGATCCCGTCGAGGCGCCGGAAGCGGCGGAGGTCGCCACCGTGCTGGTGTTCACGGCCGCACCCGCGTTCGACGCACCTTGGACAGCGCCTTGCGCCGCACCTTGGGCGGCGGCTTGGGCCGCGGCTGGCGCCGCATTGGACGCGCCCTGCGCTGCGGCGCTGGAAACGGTCTGCGCCACCGTGTTGGCATTCGCCCCGGAAGCGACCGCGGCCTGCGTGGCCCCCGTGGAGGCGCCTTGCGAGGAACTCTGAGCCACGGCGGCAACCGTGCTCGCGGGCTGGCCGGAATTGACCGCGGCGGTCGTCGCCGCTTGCGCCACAGTCTGCGCCACTTGGGCGGCAGCCGCGGGATTCGCCGAGGTCGCACCGGAAGCCGCCGCCTGCGTGACCGTCGCGGCCACCTGGGCCACGTCCTGACCGGCCGAGGCGGCCGCGGTGACGGCCGCGGTCACGATGGCGCCGGCCTGCGTCGGCGCCGCCGCCGCGGCAGCCTCGGTGGCGGCCGCAGCCGCGGTCGGAACGGACGCAATCACCGTCGTTACGGTCGCCGACAGCTCGGCGCTCGCCGTGTCCGCGGAGACACCAAAGGCCCCGGGATTGTCCGCCACGACGGCCACCGCTGACACCGCCGTCGCCACCGCTTGGTTTACGATGGCCAGCGCCTCAGGCGGCAACGCGTCCGCGGACCCCGCCGCGCCACCGTTGACGTTGGAAACAGAAACCTGACCCGCCGCGATCGTGACGAGTGGACCGCCCACCGCCTGGATGGAAACCGAACCGGTGCCCGTCACGATCGTGTAATTCGTACCGGCGACGTTGACGGTGAAAACCGTACCGCGCGCGGCGGCCACGCCCTTCGGAGTGCGCACGCCATAATTGTTGATGGCCTTCTTCGCGGGATCGAGGGCGGAGACGAGATTGCCTGATTTCAGATTCAACAGGGCATTTTGCTTGGTCACGGTCGCGCCTTCCTTCGTCACGGAGAGCTGCTCAAGCACGAGCGTCGAGTTCGGCTGGATCGTCGACACCGCGCCCGCGAACGGCGCCACATAAACCATCGTGCCCTCCCCCGTAATGATCGTCGCTCCTTGCGGCAGCGACTCGCCCACCTGCAGGGCGCGCGTCTCGCCGTTGGGCAACTGCACTTGCGCCGCGTCACCGTTGATCTTGATGACTTTCGCTTCCGTCTGGGTATCCGCACCGACGAGGCACGAAGCGCTCATCAGCACGGCGAGCAGGACTGGAATAAATGTTTTCATAAATGGGGTGATTACCTGATTGTTCGTCTTTGGTGGGTATCGGAAAGATGCTGACGGGCAAGGTCTAATGCGTTCGTACGCCCATTCGCCGATGCGAGAACACGATTTCGACAAACGCCCACCGCGATACCGCGCCTCACTTCTCCTTCATCACAAAAACCCCATCCCATTTCACTGGAGGCGGTTGCTCCCGGTAGCGGCGGACAATCTCGAGGTATATGCTGGATGGATTGCTGGTGACGCCGGGGGTGACTCCCACACGGTTGGGTTCCAGCTCGAAACTGCGCTTGAAGCAGCCTTCGGCGCCGTCCCAGTCGCGTTCGTAATAGCGCGCCAAGCCCGCCGAGAAGAGCCCTAGGCATTCATGCGTTTCGTCCTTCAGGTCCTCCTTGAGCCCCACAACTTCATGAATCGGCACGGGCGCATTTCGCCCGCGCACGATGATTTTACCCAGCGGACGATGCACCACGCGGTCGCCGCCGCGCTGTTCACACGCGATCTTCGTGGCTTCGGTGATCATTGCATAGACGCCCCAACTTTTCGCGCCCGACTCCATGCGCGCCGCGAGATTCACGTCATCACCCATCATCGTGTAGTTGAAGCGGGTGCGGCTGCCCATGTTCCCGACCACACAACGGCCGGTATTCAGCCCGATGCGCGTTTGCATCTCTCGCACCGCCGTGGGCCAGCGACCCGCCTCGCTCCCCCACATTAGTCGCAGCTCGGCCATTCTCCGCTGCACTCGCAGGGCCGCCACACACGCACGATACGCGTGATCCGGCAGCGGAATCGGGGCTCCAAACATCGCCACCACCGCATCGCCGATATACTTGTCGAGCGTGCCACCTTCCTCCTGCACGATGTCGGTGCAGGCCGTCAGGTACTCATTCATCAACTCGACGAGCTGTTTCGGCGGCAACTGCTCGGAAAACGTGGAGAAGCCCTGGATGTCGCTGAAATACGCCGTCAGCTCCTCCTCATGACCGCCGAGTTCGGGCGGCTTCCCCGCCTGCACCAGACGGTGGACCAGGAGAGGCGAGACGTAGGAGCCGAACATGTGCTTGATCTCGAGTTTCGCCTTCTGCTCGAGCCACACGCGCCGCCCGATCACGATGAACTGAAACACGAAGAAACCCGTCAGCGGAGAAACCAGCGGCACCCAGAGTGACCAGAAGGTCCACGCCCACACGGAGAGCGAAACATAGGCCACGGCGCCCAGCACCGCGCCGCCGCAAAGCACGAATACAGATCGGTCCGCCACCAGCAAAAGCCCTGCCCAGCCGAGCAGCACCATGAAGGCATACACATACCCAATCGGCAGCCGACGCGCGTAATCGTCGGCGAGCACGTTGTTGATCAGGTTCGCGTGCACAAACACCAGCGGGCTGTACGGCCCCAGGGGCGTCGGTCCCGAGTCGGCTTTGCCGGTCACGGTCTGCCCCACCAGGACAATCTTACCTTTCAGGTCCGGTGGAGCCGGCACTGCATTGCTCCGCTCCACATAATGCGCGTTCAGCCGAATCAGCAGTTGCCCGTAACCGTGAAGCGGAAAATCCGCCCCCAAGTCGGTCAGGTCGTAGCGATAATTGAGAATAAACTCCGCGGCGTCATTGATGGGCAGTCGCCGCACCCGGCCCTCCGCCGGAAAATACACGGCATCCCCGAGCACCACCCGCACTTCGTCCGGGTCCACGCCGAAATAATCCAGCAGGACCTGGAGGGCGAGCGTCGCATGGACCTGCCCGTCCACCCGCACCACGAGCGGAATAAACCTCCTCACCCCGTCGGCGGCCGGCGGTGTGTCGGCAAACCCGTATGGCGTCGCCGCCCGCAACGCCGCATACGGCAGAAACCCATATGCGTCGCCGTGCAGGCGCGAAACATCCCCTTCAACCCGCCGTAGTGCCCGCGTCGGCCCTCCCGGTCCTGGCCGGCTGCCGAGGGGATCCGGCGTGGTGACCGCGGCGCTGACCACCTTGATCCCCAGTTCGCGCGCGCCCGCACTGATCCGGGCGAACTCCGCGTCCCCTTCAGCAGAGCCCCCCTCCGCGTCGAAAATAACATCCCACGCGATCAAGGCCGGCTCGGCCTGCGCCAACAGGGCGGTGAATTGCGCGTGCCAGGCCCGATCCACCGGCCAAGCATCGATCCGCGTCTCCGTGTCATCGTCGAACAAGACCACCGCCAGACGCGGATCCGGCGGGGGCTGGTACAGGCGGCGGAATTCCGTCCGCCAATCAAGCGTCTTCCAAGCCAGCTGCTTGAGCAGCTTGAGTTCGAACAGAAGAAACGAGGCGAGGTAGCAAACGACTGGAGCCCACCACAACTGCCGCAGGCTTTTGACTGAGAGTCGGTTCATCACCCGCGCTGATCCTGCGCGCGGCGGCCGGAATGAGCCAAGCGCTATCTTCGGCGCCTCGATCTGATCGCGCTCGCGTCCCGAAGGAACGCACGCGTCCGGGTCGCCTTAAAGGCTGAACCGCGGCGTCAACGTCGCCGTCGTCGTAAACGTGAATCGGTGGCTCTCTTCCTCCGGCGGCGCCGGAGATCGATCCGTGTAAACCACCGGCACCTCTGGCGTCGGCGCCAGTGCCAGTTCAAATACCGGCGCGGACGCCTGGCCAATCGCGAACGAGACCACCGGGGCATCCAGGGACAACACCGTCGGACGCACCTCAACCGGCGCCGGCGCGGCCGCGACCGTGGGTTCACTCCGCTCCTTCAACGTCTGCACGAGGTTCGTCACGCGAGTCGCGTAATCGTAGCTGACCGCCGGCACGCGTCCCTTCACGACATTGGTCACACCGCAGTTCCACGCCATCGCAATGTTGAACGCGTTGGCATCAATCCCTGCATCCGTCAGCACCCGCTTGATCCATTCGTAGTGCTTGACCGCGACTTCGTCTGCCGCCTGGCGCTGCACCGCCTGGCTGAAAGGCCGCTTGGTATGCATTTTCCAGGTCCCGGATCGGAACTGATACGGACCAAGCTCTCCAAACCGGCCCACCCGGGAATGATTGGTCGGGTTCTCAACCCAGTTGATGGCCCGCAACGTCTCCCATCGGTCGTCCGCTCCCGCCGCCCCGGCGAGGCAGAGGAAGGACACCACAACAAGGAACTTTTTGAGCTGATGGTTCATGGCGTAGGTGGCCGCGAAAGAGGGCATACCTACGACCCGGACAAGCCGGATTTTATCCTGTAAAAGGCCCTCCGCGCCGGGTTGTCCCAGTTTTGACAGGTGACTTTTTTAAGTCCCGTAACGGCCGCTTTTTTACGCGCCGATGTTACCCAAAAATCTTTCCAACCACATGTAAAAGCCCGTCTGAAAAACGCCCCAAATATTGCCGCGGAACACCCCACCCCACGCCCGGCCGGCTAAAACAAGGCTTCCAAGGCCTCACGCCCCGTTTTGCTCACCACGGCAATCACGTGGGCTCCGTCGGTCCACGTGGCGATGGACGCGTTGTCGCGGTCCAGAAAAACCGGCACGACGCCTCCCTCGCCCTCCTCGATTTCCGCCGCGCGCACGATGTAGCAATGGAACCACACCCCGTTGCGCGAAAAACAAAATTCCAGGACGTCACGACCCTGGTGTTTCACGGTGCGGCAGCCTGATTGGCGCAAGAGGTCGAAGTCCAGCGGCACGGCCCCGCCGAGTCGGGTCGTGGGCTCACTGAACCATGCTTGCAGGCTGTCGATCGGGCCGCCCATGCCGCCATGCGTCTCGCTGTGCCGCGCATCCGCGATCGCAAAGGAAGTAAACGCATCGGCTTGCTTGGGCCAAAGCGCCAATGCCACCGCGAGCCCAACCGCCACGCTCGCGGCCAGACCCATCCCAATCGGGTAACTCCACCAGCGCGACCGGCCCGCCCCGGCTCCCAAATCGCCGCCCGCCAGGATCGCGGCCCGCAGGTCCGCCGGGGGAGCCATCTGGCCGAGCTTCGCGCTGACAGCCGCGTCAAACGCTTGCTGCCGCGCCAGCCATTCGCCGAGGGCCGGATCGTTCTTGGCCTGCTCCAACGCCCCCGAGAATGCCACGTCCCCGGCATCCGCGCCATTCGGCCGGTAACCCTGCAGGATGAATTTTGCCTCCTCGTTGTTCATGAAAGTTTCCTCGCTTCAGGATTCGTAAACGCGACCACCTTCCGCCGCGCGCCCGCCTCCTTGCGCGCCAGTGCCGCCCGCAACTGGGCCTTGCCGCGCGACAACCGTGACATGACCGTGCCGATCGGCACCTCCAGCATTTCCGCGATTTCCTTATAGGAAAGGTCCTGCATGTAGAAAAGCGTCAGCGGCACGCGGTACGTCTCGTCCACCTCCTGCAGCGCCTCCACCACCAGGCCCGCATCCATCCCCGTGACCAAATCCACCTCAGGCGCGGGGGGATCCGCCTCGACCGGTCCCAAATCATCCAACGCCGTCACGCGCTCCGACCGCCGCCGCACCCGCAGGAACTCCCGGTAAAGGGTCGTGAACAGCCACGACTTGGCTTTGCCCTGCTCGCGCAGCGCCTGGCCCTGCTTGGCCCAGATGAAGAAAGTCTGCTGCGTCAGGTCACCCGCGTCCGCCGGGCTCTTGGTCAGGCTCAGGGCAAACCGGTAGAGCGGCGCGTAATGCGCATCCACCAATTGCGTGAAGACTTCGCTGGACATGGGTGCTGGTGGGAGGCGCGAGCCCGACGGTTATTCCCAATTCGATTTTTCGCTCACTCCATCCCGTGGTCGTGACGGCGCGCGCGTTGGCCCACCTCAACCGCCCCCCAGCATCCGCACGCGACGGTGCTTTTGTGGAAACTGCAGGGTTACCACCGTGCCCACGCCCTCCTTGCTTTCGATTGCCACGTGTCCGCCGTGGTCCCGCAGGATCCGCTGCACGATCATCAACCCCAGGCCATGCCCGCTGATCTTCGTCGTGTGGTATGGCTGGAACAATTTTGCCAGGTCCTCCGCCTTGATGCCGCTGCCCGTGTCGGCGATCGCCACATAAACCGAATCGTCATCCCCCCGTAGCTTGAGGGTCAACCGGCCGCCCGGCTGCATCGCCTCCATCGCGTTCTTGATGAGATTGAAAAACGCCTGCTTCAACTGGTCCCGGTCCGCCATGATCACCGGCGTGCCCCCCGGCATCTCCACCTTGATCGTGATCCCGCGGTCCTCCAGTTCCCGCTCCTGGAAGCGCAACACGTCATCGATGAGCTCCGGCAGGTAAACCTCGGCCAGATCCGGCGGCCGCGGTCGGATCGCTTCGAGGAAATTCTTGATGATGCCGTCCAGTCGCGTGACCTCGTCGCGGCAGATCTTGATCGAGTCCTCCAGGGAACGCGTCTCCTTCGAGGCCTTCAGCTTCTTCAGCTTCCGGTCGATGAGCTGCAGGTGGATGGTCAGCGAGTTGAGCGGATTGCCCAGCTCGTGCGCCACGCCCGCCGCCAGCAACAGGATCGAGGAAATCTTCTCGTTCTCGATGAGCTCCGCCGTCGATTGCCGCTCGGCCGTGATGTCCGAAAGGATGATCGCCTGCCGGCGCGATCCACTTTCGCCCTCGGCAAAGGGCACCATGTAAAGCCTCACCAGCCGCGGTTGCGGGTAGGCCAGTTCGAATTCCCGCGTCACCACGGGCGCCCCCCCTCCGCCGCCCGCCAGCGAGCTGCGCAAGCCCGGCACCAGCCGCCACAATGTCTCGCCCGCAGCCGGCTCCTTCAGGCCAATGAGCTTCGCCGCCGCCTCATTGGCGTATTCGATCACCCCGGCCTCGTCGATGACCAGCACCCCCTCCTGCAGCGTGTTGAACACCGCTTCGAGCAATGCCCGCTCCCGCGCGAGCCGTTGCACCAGGTTGTGCAGGTTCGGCTCGTCCAGCTGGTCCAGCCGGCCCAGCACCTTGTCGAGCGAACTGTTCTTCTTGGGCGTCATGCCTGAAATGCAATCGGCGGGTTCACGCCCTTCAACCGAACAGGGTCAGCTGCCCCTCGAGATCCCGCGGCTGCGCGAACAGCTTGCGCAGAAAACTGTCGCGATGCGCCGCGCACCGCCCCCGCTTCAGGATCGCGTCCCGATGCTCCTCCGTGCCGTAACCCTTGTGCTGCGCGAACCCATAGCCGGCATGCTGCTTGTCGATCTCATCCATCAGCCGGTCCCGCGTCACCTTCGCGATGATCGACGCCATCGCGATGCACAGCGAACGCCCGTCCCCGCTCACGATGCCCTCATGGGGATACGGGAAATGCCGCAGCGGGAGCCCGTCGATCAAAATGCGACACGAGACCGTCGGCTGAAACGCCAGTTTTTCCTCCTCGCTCGCAAACAAGTCGGGCTCCGTCTTGAGCTCGAACGCCGTCGGCGGATAAATGCCTCCCAGGGCGCGGCGCATCGCCAGCTTGGTCGCACCCAGGATGTTGATCGTCTCGACCTCCGTCACCGACGCCACGCCGAAGGTCGCATGAATCTGGCCCGCCGCCATCAAGCCCTCGAATTCCGCCCAAAGCTCCTCCCGCTCCGCCGCACAGAGCAGCTTCGAATCATTGACCCGCCCGGACTTGGACACGGCCCAACGCCCTTCCAGGAATTCCGGTGACACGAGCACGGCCGCGGCCACCACCGGCCCGGCCAGCGCTCCTCGCCCGGCCTCATCCACGCCGATCAAGCCGGACACGCCCTGAATGCGCTTCAGGTCAAATCCGCGGAGTTGCCGGCGTTTGGACATGGCGCGTTTGTAAGGTCGCCCCGCCCGCAGGCAAGCGGGGACACGGTTGAATCGCATCATTGTGGGTCCTCCCGTCAGGCCGGGCTCCGACCGCCTCGCCATCCGCCAATCCCCGGCTGGCCTTTGCCAGTCTCCTGAACCAGATTCACCGCATGGACCTTCTCGAAACCATGGAGATGCTCAGCTACATCGTGACCATCGTCGGCCTCCCGCTCGCGATCGTCACCTTCGTCTGGCAACAGCGCCAGGAGCGCCGGAACGAGGAGGAGGAGATTTTCCAACGCCTGTCCGACGAATATCGGGAATTCCTCAAGCTCGTGCTGGATAACGCCGACCTTCACCTCCTCCGCCAGGAAGGCGCCAGGGCCGAGATGACCGAGGAACAGAAGGAACGACGCCTCGCCATCTTCGGCATTCTCATCTCCCTCTTCGAACGCGCCTACCTGCTCGTCTACGAGTCGGACATGGACAAACAAAACCGTCGCATGTGGCAATCCTGGGAGGATTACATGCGCGAGTGGGTTCGTCGCGCCGACTTTCGCGGCGCCCTGCCTTCACTGCTCGAGGGAGAGGACGAGGAATTCCAAGCCTACCTGCGGCGCCTGGCCAGCCTGTGACAACATTCACCCTAGGGGCCGGGCTTGCCGGGACCTTTGAGCAAGCGTGGCGTGATTTCCCAGGGACCGAGCAAGCTCGGCCCCTGCGCTTTCCCCGCCGCGCTCACCGCCTCCACTCGGTTTTTTCCTTCGGCACTTTCAGCGGCAATTCGTCCAGCTTCCCCGCCGCCAGGATCACCTCATAGCTCGTTCGGAAATGTAGTTTGGCGAACCGCCCGAGCGCCCGCGCCCCCAGGCGCTCCACGATCTGCGCCGCCTGCGCCTTGGCATCGGCGCCGGCGCCGAATCGCAACTTGTCCCCGAACTCGCGCGACAACGCCCGGATCTGGCGCACAAATTCCGCGCGCGCCACCACCGACGCCGCCGCCACTACCGGATCCTCTTCCGCCTTCGTCCGCATCGCGAGGTTGAACCGCTCGAGGCCGCGTTTCTTCAGCTCCTTCTGCACCAGCGGCTCCTTGGTAAACTGGTCCAGCAGGCCGCGCCCCACCCACTTCTTCTGCAAGGCCGCTTCGAGCGCGCGCGCGTGCTGCCAGGCCAGCAACCGGTTCAGGTTGGCCTGCGGCTTGAGCATCAGCTCGTTGTATTTGTCCATGCCGCAATAAACCGTCTCCACGATCACGCCGGGCGTCGCGCGGATCACATCGTCGAGCTTGAGGATCTGCGAGTCCTCGATGCTCTTGCTATCGCGCACCCCCGCCAGCCGCCACGCCTCGATCGCGGGTCTTTCCGCGATCACGGTGGCCGCCACCACCGGCCCGAAAAGGTCGCCCTTCCCGCTCTCATCCAACCCGGCGTGCGGCTCGAACCAATCGGGATGATGGACCTCATCATATCCCAGCTTCGGCGCCCCCGTCACCTCCGCCTCGATCACATTCTGCACAAAATCCTCGGTCTCCTTGCCCGCCACCACGACTTTGCCGCTCGTGTACGCCGTCACATTCACCTTCGGCCCTTTGAACGCAAATCGCGCGTAGGGCACCTCGACCTCCTCCCAATACTTGGCCGCCACCACCGCGCGCAACTTCTCCATCTGGGCGTCATCCAGCTTGATCGTGTAGCTCGTGATCTTCTTGGGGACTTCCTCGTCCGGGTCGTGGGGCCGTTTGGGCATGGCTCGTAGATGGCCACAAAAGGACGCAAAAACACACACAATTTTCGCCCGCCTCGACTAATTGCAGGGGCGCAGACTTGCTGCGTCCTCGGTCGCTTCCACAATCCCGGGCGCAGCAAGCCTGCGCCCCTTCCCTGTCAACGTGGCCAATTCCCACCCGCTCATCTCCCGCCGCCCCGCTTTCCAGTCAGCCCTGCACGGCTGGTACCGCCTCCACCACCGCCAGCTCCCGTGGCGCGAGTCGCCCTCCCTCTACAAAACGGTCGTGTCGGAATTCATGCTCCAGCAGACCCAGGTGGCGACCGTCCTGCCCTACTTCGAACGCTGGATGCGCGAGCTGCCCGATTTTCCCGCCCTCGCCCGGGCTCCGGAATCCCGCGTCATGAAACTGTGGGAAGGTCTCGGCTACTATTCCCGCGCCCGCAACCTTCACCGCCTGGCACAAGCCTACCTCGCCGCCCCCACCCCGCCCCGCACGCCGGCGGAATGGCGCGAACTGCCGGGCATCGGCCCCTACACCGCTGCCGCCATCACGAGCATCAGCTTCGATGAACCCGCCGCCGTCGTGGACGGCAATGTCGTGCGCATCCTCGCGCGCCTCGCCGGCGAGGGTCGCCTCTTTCGCGATGGGTCCGAGGCCGTGAAACATTTCACCCCCCTCGCCGACGCCCTCATCCCCGGGGCCCACCCCGGCACCCACAACCAGGCCATGATGGAACTCGGCGCCACCGTGTGCGTTCGCCAAAAACCCTCCTGCCTGGTTTGCCCCGTCGCGGAATTCTGCGTCGCCCGGCGCAATGGCGATCCTGACCGGCTGCCCCGGCTCAAACCCAAACTCATCGAGCCAAAGTCCGTCACGCGTCTCTGGTGCCTGCATCGCGGCCGCCTGCTGCTCCGCCGTGGCGCCGCAGCGGCGAAACGCCTCGCGGGCCTGCACGAACTTCCCGAAGCCGCTGACCTCGGCTTCACGCCCGTGGCCAGCTCCCTGCTGCTCGCCAGGCGACGCGCCATCACGCGGTTTCAAATCACGGAATCCATCCATGCCGCGGTCCTCACGCCGGAGCTTCGAAAACGCATCAGCCAATCGAACGCGCTGGAATGGGTCCCCATCGACCGACTCGACGGCGTCACCCTCTCCGGCCCGCATCGCCGCTGGATCCAGGAATTGCTCCAACGAGCCGTGTGATCGCCTGCTGGCTCAACGCGCCAACCCTCGCGTCGGGATAACCGCATCGCAACGCCGCGCTATGCTCTCGGCCGAATCATCCAGTTGGAGCCCGATTCCGCAGCGTGTGCGCTCGAACTGTTCCGTTGTAGGGGCGTGGCTCGTCCACGCCCTTGGTTCCGCAGCGAGAAAAGGGCGCGGTCAAGCCGCGCGCCCCCTGCATCCGACTGCCTGTTTCCGGCTCAGGCTGCCGGCGATTCGCGCAGGAGCTTGGCGTCCACGATGAATGGCCCCGCCGGCAACATGCTCGCGAGCAGGACCAGCGCGGTTTTCTTCCACGGCCACCGATGATCCACCGCCGCGTGGATCGCGGCCACCACATACATCACGAAAAGCACGCCGTGCGCCATGCCCACCACCCGCACCGCGAGCGGCTGGCCAAACGCATATTTCAAGGGCATCGCCACGCCCAGCAACACCAGGAAGGAAATACCTTCCCAAAATCCAATCACCCGCAGGCGCCCGATACTGGTCTTGATCCATTGCATAGCCCGCCAAGGCCATCGGCAATTCGCGCGCCGTCAAGCGCAGGCGGCTCGTCCTGCGCCGCTCGCGTCCTATCCGCCGAAGCGCTTCGCCAGCAATTCCTCCACCCGCCGCTTCGACGCCCCAATGTCCTCGGGCGTCAACCGCGGGCTGAACTCCAGCACCAGCGTGTGCTCGGGCCGCCAGAAACTGCTGACCATGTCGAAATCGATCTTGCCCGTGCCGATCGGCTGATGATCGCGCCCGTCGGCACTGACATCATGCAGGTGAAAACCGATCGCGTTCGGGGCGTTCTTCTCCAGGTGATCGCGGTGATTCAGCAAACCCATGTCCTGCTTGATCTGCGCGTGACCCGTGTCGTGCCAATACCCGCACGCCCCCGGCTTCGCCAGGGCGGCGACCAGTTCGGGATGATCCGCATCCAGCGGCAGCTCGTCAAATTTCTCCCGGTTCTCGAACCCCAGCAGCACGCCCTTCGGCTCGGCGTAGGCCAGCAGCTCCGTCACGCTGGCCTTCATGTTCGCCCAATACTCCGGCATCCGCGCCCTCACCTTCGCCAGCGCCTTGGTCACCAGCTTCTGGTAACCGGCATCCTGCGCCAGATCCGACTCGGTGTGCGCATCGTAATACGCCTCCGCCTTGCGCGTCGGGTTCAGCCAGAAAAATTCCACCGAGCCCAGGTGCAACACGACCTTGCGCGCCTTCACCTGCGCCGCGAAATCGATCGTGCGCTTGCTCTGCCGCAACCACTGGTCGCGCTCCCGCGCGTCGGCCGACGACGGCAGGTAAAGGTTCGGCGCCGCATGATTCACCCCGGGCGGGAGCGGACAAAAGTTATGGCACGACGCGATCTTGATCACCCCCTGCTCCACCGCCCGCAGGATGCCCGGCACGAGCGTGATCCGAATGCCATGGCTGAGTTCGGCGTATTCGAAACCCAAGCCGGCCATCTCCTCGGCCATCGCATAGCCGTCCTGGTGACGCGGCGAACACCAGCAACTGGAAAGGGCGAGGATGGGTTTCATGTTCCGGAGTCCCCGAATAGGACATGGGAAACATTCCAAATCAAGCCATGCGGATTTCACCCCCACCCAATGTTCCATGCCTGGTTCGCAGACGTTGGGTGCGTCGTGGTGGCGCGACGCTCTCGGCGCCATCCCCGCGCAACGCCCGCGAATCCATTTTCAGAATCCCGCCCAAAAAAAAGACCGGCGCCCAGAGGGACACCGGCCGGCAATAATGATTTTCCCGGAACGGGAGCTTACTCCGCGTAACGGCGGCGCAGCATCGCGGTGAAGGCCATGACCTTCTCCTTGCGGCGGCGGCGTTCGCAGGGCTTCTCGTTGTAGCGCTTGGTGCGAACATCCTTGATGATGTTCTCGCGCTCGAGCTTCTTCTTCATGCGGCGCAGCGCACGGTCGATCGGCTCATTCTTACGCATTTTGATCTCGATGGGCATGGTGAAAGTCAGGGAGTTGTCTTTGGAAAAGGTCACAAAGAGCCAGCCGCCCCACCCACCGTCAATAGGAAACTTTAAGCGTGTCCGACCCGCCAGGACGGGACGTCGCGACGCGCCGCAGCCCAGCCGCCAGCCCCGTGCTCCCCGAAAACCGCATTCGTTCTTGCCCGCCCCTCCCCCCCTCCTTCCCAT
>JAEZDN010000074.1 GCA_023433275.1 Verrucomicrobiota bacterium | reverse complement strand
GGGCAAAGCGTGGGGCGGTAAAGCTCTCGCGCACTTGACGGTTCATCGGGCCGGGGGAGCGAGGACAGATGCGACGAGGACGGCGACGAGGACGGCGATGGGGTCGCTGCGTGGGGCGAGTTCGTGCGTTAGGTCGGCGCAAGCGCCGACCCGACAAGGAAAGGAGAAGGCACGATCATCGACCCAGCCCTGCAGAGATGGAGCGTGACAAGAGTCGAGGTGCCCGGGGGGCAGCGACCTGGGTTTCTGTTCTCGAGGACGATCCACCCTCCAGACCTGGCGCATTCGGCCTCGAGCCCGTCGAGCGGGCAAGACTGCGTTCCTGCGAAACCGAGCGGGCGGGGCGGGCTACTTCCTGCCTGACTGCTCGTGGAGCTGGAGGATCTTCTCGATCAGCTTCGCGGGCGGGGTGGTGTGCTTCTGCATGATCTCGTTGGCGCCGGAACTCGCCGCTTCCTGGATCAATTCCATGTTGCCGCCGGACGTGAAGACCAGGATCGGGATGTGGCGGGTGTAGTCCGCCTCGCGCACGGCCTTGATCAGGTCCACGCCGTTGAAATTGGGCATCATCAGGTCGGTCACGATCACATCGATCTGCTTGTTCTCCAGGACGGTCGCGGCCTCCTCGGCGGAGCCGACAATGTGCATGGGGATGCCGGCCATGGACAGGCCGACGGTGTAGACCTTCCGCATGGAGGCGTCATCATCGATGAACAAGACAGTGGGTTTGGGTTTCATGCGGGGGAAAGCTGGCGGCACGTTGGCCGGGCCGGGGAGATTTTGCACCTGAAATTTGAGTCAGGGACGGGGCAGACGGCGAAGGGTGCGGAACGGCCCGAGCGCAAGGGGGGGAAAGCGGAGTGTTCGGAGGGGCGCAGGCTTGGTGCGTCCCTCTGTGGCATGGCGCTGGTGGCCGCAGCGAGACTGCCCGGCGAAGAGGTGGAAAGATGCCTGGCCCTGGCCGCCCTCAATCCACGGCGATCATGGCTTTCAGGACAGCGGGGTTGCCGGCGATGTCCTTCGGGAAAACCGCCGGTGTTTCGCTGAGCTTGAAGCGGTGGGTGATCCACGGGCGGGTGTCGACCTTGCCCTCCTCGACGAGGCGGATGACCTGGCGGAAGGTGGCGGGGACGGCGTTGCGGCTGCCCATGACGGTGAGCTCGCGGCGGTGAAAATTGGGGTCGTTGAACGTGACGTCGCCTTGGAAGAGGCCGACGAACACGATGCGTCCGCCGTGGGCTGGCAGGTCGAAGCAACCCATCATCGAGCCGGGGTTGCCGGTGGCATCGATCACGCAGGTCGGCAGGTCGCCGCCGCCGATCTTCCTCAGTTCCTCCAGCAACCCAATGTTCGTATTACGAACATTGGGTTTGAGCGTGTGCTGCACGCCGAGTTGGCGGCGGCAGAATTCGAGGCGGGCGTCGCTCACGTCCATGACCGCGAGCGTGGCGCCCGAGACCTTGGCGAACTGGATCACGCTGAGGCCGATGGGGCCGGCGCCGATCACGAGGATGAAGTCGTCCGGCGCGGGCGCCGCGCGCTCGACGGCGTGCGCGCCGATGCCGAGGGTCTCGACCAGGGCGAGTTGCTCGTAGTCGAGTTTGGCGGATCGGTGCAGCTTGCGCGCGGGCACGCGGATCAGCGGGCGCATGCCGCCGTCGGTGTGGACGCCGAGCACCTGGAGGGAGGTGCAGCAGTTGGGTTTGCCGCGGCGGCAGGCGATGCACGTGCCGCAGTTCATGTACGGCTCGATCGAGCAGCGGTCGCCGGCCTGCAGGCCCTCGGGCTCGTCGCCCGGGTCGATCACCTCAACGCCGAGCTCGTGGCCGAGCACGCGCGGGTAGGAGAAGAACGGCTGGCGGCCGGCGAAGGCGTGGAGGTCGGTGCCGCAGACTCCGATGCGGTGGACGCGGACCAACGCCGTACCGGGCGTAGCGGCCGGCTCGGGGATGTCGGTGGCGGCGAACGAGCCGGGTTTTTCGAGGACGATGGAAAACATGGGAATGTTCGCGGGGCTTTATGGTCACGCCGGGCCGGCGAAAGGAGGCGTCATTGGCGTTTGCGGGATGGCGTTTCGAAGAAGAAATCGATTTATCAGGACCATCCCGGCGCGGGAAACGGGGCTTGCGCCTTGTTCGTTGGGTTCATCGCGCCGGGCCAGTTGCGTCGTCATTCCCCCAAAAACACCCCTTGATGTCTTCCAAGGCAATCTGACATTGCTGCCCCTTTATGAATCTCGAACTTAAGGATCACGTGGTCATCGTCACGGGTGGAGCCAAGGGCATCGGCGAGGCCATCACACGCGGTTTTGCCGAGGAGGGGGCGATCCCCTGCATTTTCGGTCGCAATCCCGCCGAGGCGACGGCCCTGGTGGCGGAAATCACGGCCGCCGGCGGGCGGGCGGATAGTTTCGCCTGCGAAATGACCGACGAGGCGGCGGTGCGCGCGGCGGTGTCGGCCGTGATCGCCCGACACGGCCGCATTGACTGCGTGGTGAACAACGCCGGCGTGAACGATGGCATCGGCCTGCGGCACCCGGTCGCCGAGTTCCGCGCCTCGCTCGAGAAGAACATCGTGCAGTGCTTCGTGCTGGTGCAGGCTGCGCTCGACGCGCTCATCGCGTCGAAGGGCACGATCATCAACATCGGCTCGAAGTGCGCGGTGACGGGGCAGGGTGGCACGAGCGGTTATGTCGCCGCCAAGGGCGCGATGAACGGTCTCACGCGCGAGTGGGCGCTGGACCTGGCGCCGCATGGCATCCGCGTGAACTGCGTGTTGCCGGCCGAGGTCATGACCCCCCTTTACGCCCGCTGGCTCGAGAAGCGGCCCGATCCCGCCGCCTCGCTTGCAGCCATCAAGGCGACCATTCCGCTGGAGCACCGCATGACGACGGCGAAGGAGATCGCCGACACGGTGGTGTTCACGGCGTCGCCGCGTGCCTCCCACACGACCGGGCAGATCCTGTATGTGGATGGCGGGTATGTGCATTTTGACCGGGCGTGCACGACGAAGGCGTCGAGCTAGGACGAAAGCTGATAACCTGAGACCTGAGACCTGAAAACGTGAGACCTGAGACCTGAGACCTGAGACCTGAAAACCTGAAACTCATCGTGGACAGCTCATTCGTCGTCTCCGATGGGTCCTTCGCACGGCTCAGGATGACGGTGGCGGCAATGCCTGGTATTCTCCAAACTTCATTTTCGCTTCCGGTGCCTCTGTTCACCCACTGCTCTTCCGCGTGAGCCCAGCCCTCTCCGAAATCCAGGATTCTCGATTTTAGATGCCCGATTTCACGATTTCCTCCCCAGAACGAAAGCCCGTCCGCTACGGCATGACGCTGCGGGTGCGGCCGGAACGGTTTGCGGAGTACAAGCGCGAGCATGCGGCGGTGTGGCCGGGGGTGCTCGCCATGATCACGCGCTGCGGCATCCGCAATTACACGATCTATCACCGCGACTCCGTGTTGTTCTCGCACTTCGAGTATTGGGGCGACGATTTCGCCGCCGACATGAAGCGCATGGCGGCCGATCCCGACACGCAGCGCTGGTGGGCTCTCATGGAGCCCATGCAGGAACCGTATCCGGATCGCGCGCCCGGCGAATGGTGGTCGCGGATGGAGGAGGTCTTTCATCATGACTAGGAGTCGGACACCGATGGTCGCCGCGGGCAGCAGCAGGGGTCGCGGCATGGGCAAGGATACACCCCCGCCTCGTCCATTGTCCGTTTCCGTCATCCTGAGTGCAACGAGGGACCCAAGCGGTCGGCGCACGTCCGTCCTGGCGCTTGGATGTTTCGCTCCGCCCAGGGTGACGGTGAGGAGAGTTTGGTGCGGATCGAGATCGATGGACGCTTCGGTTGTTCCATGTCGGGACGCAAAGCCCCCCCGCACTTTTCGATTTTAGATTCGAGCGCGCCGATTTAGAATTTCCCGTTTCCACCCCACCGCCCCCATGAGCTTCCCCTTCATCGATACGCATGTGCATTTCTGGGACCGCGGCGTGCTGCCGTGCCCGTGGCTCGACGAGCAACCCTCGATCGCCGGGCCGCATACGCCGGCGACGCTGCACGCCGAGGCGACCACGGGGTTGCCGGAGAAGATTGTCTTCGTCGAATGCGGCGCGCCCTGGCTCGACGAGGTGAAGTGGGTCGAGCAACTGGCCGCCCGCGAGCCGCGGATCGTGGCCATCGTGGCCAAGTGCATGATGAACGAGGGCGCCGTGACCGTGGCGAACCTCGCGGAGCTGAGGCGCCACCCGCTCGTGCGCGGCGTGCGGCACTTGATCCAGCATGAGCCTGATCCCGATTTCTGTGCGCGGCCGGAGTTCATCGCCGGCGTGCAGGCCTGCGGGGAGGCGGGCCTGAGCTTCGATCTCTGCTGTTTCCACCACCAGAGGCCCGCCGTGGGGCGACTCGTGCGCGCGTGCCGGGGCACGCGCTTCATCCTCGATCATTTTGGCAAACCAGGGATCCGGGCCGGCTTGATCGATCCCTGGCGCGAACACATTCGCGAACTGGCCGCGATGCCCCACGTCGACTGCAAGTTGTCGGGCATCATCACCGAGGCGGACCACGCGGCGTGGACGACCGACCAGCTGCGGCCCTATGTGGAGCACGTGCTCGCCACGTTCGGACCGTCGCGGGTGCTGTTCGGCGGCGACTGGCCGGTGGCGAAGCTGGCCGGGGCTTACCCACGCTGGCTCGACACGGCTCGTGCGCTGGTGTCGCATGTGTCCCCCGCCGACCAGGACGCCATTTTCCGGGGGAACGCCCGCCGGGTTTACCGTCTCAACTGATTCCCATGTTTACCCTCACCAACAAGACAGCGCTCGTGACCGGAGGCGGCTCCGGCATCGGGCGCGCCATTGCGCGGCTGTTTGCCCGGCAGGGCGCCTTCGTGTGGATCGTGGATCGTGATGCGCTGGCCGGGCGCGGCGAAGTGGATGCCATCCGCGAGCTGGGCGGCAAGGCCGACTTCGCCGAACTCGACGTCAGCGACGCCGCCGCGTCGAGCGCCCTTGCCCAACGCCTGCCCGCACTCGACACCCTCGTGAACAACGCCGGCATCGGCCATGTGGGCGGGTTGCTGGAAACCGGCGCGGCGGATCTCGACCGGCTCCACGCGGTCAACGTCCGCGGCACCTTCAACCTCTGCAAGGCTTTCGTCCCTGCCATGCTCACCCGGGGCAGTGGCAGCGTGATCAATCTCGCCTCGATCGCCGGCGTGCTGGCCGTGCGCGACCGCCTGGCCTACACCGTGACGAAGCACGCCATCGTCGGGCTGACCAAGGCGCTGGCGCTGGACCACTCGCACACGGGCGTGCGATTCAACGCGATTTGTCCCGGCCGCGTCGAGACGCCGTTCGTGCGTTCGCGTCTGGCCGAGTATCCCGACCCCGAGAAGGCATACCGCGACATGGCCTCGACGCAGCTCAATGGTCGCATGGCCCAGCCGGAGGAAATCGCCGCGGCCGCGCTCTATCTGGCGGCGGATATTTCGGCGATGGTCACGGGTTCCAACCTGCTGATTGACGGCGGTTGGAGCGCGGGGAAATGACGGAGGCGGAAATCGTGATAGCGAGCATCGGGAATCTGGCATCGGGAATGTTGGTACCCGCGGTGAGTTCCTTCATGGGCCCTCCAGGCGCCCGCGACCGTCATCCTGAGCCAAGGGAAGATCCACGTGCGCCGCGCACCTCTGTCGCTCCCTCGGATCCTTCGCTTCGCTTCTGATGAACTGGACCCGATTCGAGCTTTCAAACCGTCCTCACCTGGTGCGTACCTCAAACCAACACCACCGTCATCCTGAGCCACGCGAAGGATCCAAGGAAAGGACGGACGTGCGCCGCCCGCTTGGATTCTTCGCTTCGCTCAGGATGACGGTGGCGGCGGGCATTGGTATTCTCCGGGGTGCATCCTCGCCAACCGTGCAAGCGCCCAGCGGTTGCTCCCGCGTCTCCGGATGACGGCAGAGCGCCATGTGCTGAGATTTTGAATTTTAGCTGCCCGATACTCGATTTCAGATTTCACCTCCTCTCCCTTGAACCACCTCGGCAAAATCACTGGCTTGCGCGTCCTTGACGTGCGGTTTCCCACTTCGCTGTCGCTTGACGGCTCAGATGCCATGAATCCGGATCCGGATTACTCGGCGGCGTACGTCGTGCTCACCACCGATCGCGGGGACGGGATCGAGGGGCACGGGCTCACCTTCACGATCGGCCGGGGCAACGATATCATCGCGGTCGCGATCGAGGCGTTGCGCCCGCTGGTTGTCGGGCAACCCGTGGCGGCGTTCACGACCGCTCCGGGCGCGTTTTGGAAACACCTGACCGGCGATTCACAACTGCGTTGGATCGGGCCCGAGAAGGGCGTGATCCACCTTGCCACCGCCGCGGTGGTGAACGCGCTGTGGGATCTCTGGGCCAAGCTGGAGGGCAAGCCGTTGTGGAAACTGTTGTGCGACCTGAGCCCCGCGCAGATCGTGGAGATGGTCGACTGGCGCTACCTGACCGACGCGCTGACGCCGGAGGAGGCGCTGGCGATGTTGCAGAAGCTCGCGCCCACGCGTGCCGCGCGCGAGGCCGAGATGCGGCGCGATGGTTATCCTGCTTACACGACCTCGGCGGGCTGGCTCGGTTATGCGGACGAAAAGATCCGGCGGCTCTGTGCGGAGGGCATCGCGGAGGGTTTCACTCATTTCAAGATGAAGGTGGGCGCGAATCGCGCCGACGACCTGCGTCGGGCGGCGATCTTCCGGGAGGCGATCGGGCCGGAGCGCGGCTTCATGATCGACGCCAACCAGCGCTGGGACGTGGGCACGGCGATCGAGTGGACCAAGGCGCTGGCACCGTTTCGGCCGCTCTGGATCGAGGAGCCCACTTCGCCGGATGACGTGCTGGGCCACGCCGCCATCGCGCGCGCGCTGGAACCGCTGGGGATCGGCGTCGCGACCGGGGAGCACTGCCAGAACCGCGTCATCTTCAAACAGCTCCTGCAGGCCCGGGCGATCGCGTACTGCCAGATCGACTCGTGCCGCCTGGGCGGCGTCAACGAAGTCGTCGCGGTGCTCCTGCTCGCGGCGAAATTTGGCATTCCGGTGTGCCCGCACGCCGGCGGCGTGGGCCTGTGCGAGTACGTGCAGCATGAATCGATCTTCGACTATATCTGCGTGAGTGGATCGCTCGAGGGACGCACGACGGAGTTTGTTGACCATCTGCACGAGCATTTCCTCGATCCGTGTGTCGTGCGGGGCGGCCGCTACCAGGCGCCGACGGCCCCGGGCACGAGCATCACGATGCGGCCGGAGTCGCTGGCCGAGCACACCTTCCCCGACGGCGCCGTCTGGCGGAAATTGCGCGAGGCCAGCCAACCCTGAGTTGCAACCACCCATGAACAAAGAAGGACACAGATCAGCAAAAACCGGCTCGGCTGGTTTGCTTATCGGTGTGAACCTGTGTTCATCTGTGGCCAACCTGTTCGGGTTCGGGTTCAGGCCGTCCCCCTCAATCCCGGTCTAATTACCTTATGAAGATCATTCGTTACCTCGATTCCTCCGGCCGGGCCCATGCGGGCAGCGAGCAAACCGACGGCTCCGCGTTGCGCATCGAGGGCGATGTCTATGGCGAGCACCGGGTGACGAGCGAGCGCGCCGATGTGCGCAAGCTGCTCGCGCCGATCGTGCCATCGCAGATCCTGTGCATCGGGCTCAATTACCGGCAGCACGCCGAGGAGACGAAGGCGAAGATCCCGGAGCGCCCCATCCTGTTCGTGAAGGGCATCAACACGCTGCAGCATCCGGGCGACCCCATCCTCCTGCCGCAGCACCTGCGGAGCGACGAGGTGGATTATGAATGTGAGCTCGCGGTCGTGATCGGCCGGGCTGGCAAGAACATCCCGCGCGCGCGGGCGCTCGAGCACGTGCTCGGCTACACCTGCGCCAACGATGTCTCGGCCCGCGATCACCAGATTCGGCTCGGAGGCGGACAGTGGTGCCGCGGGAAGTTCTTCGACACCTTCGCCCCGCTCGGGCCCCGGCTCGTGACGGCCGACGAAATCCCCAATCCCAACGCCCTCGCCATCTCGACCACCCTGAACGGGGAACGGGTGCAGGGATCCAACACGTCCGACATGATCTTCGATGTCCCCGCGATCATCGAGTACCTGAGCGGAAGCACCACGCTGGTGCCTGGCACGGTGATCCTCACCGGCACGCCCCAGGGCGTCGGCATGGCCACGAAGCCGACCCCGCGGTGGCTCCGGCCGGGTGACACGGTGACCATCGAGATTGAAAAGATCGGCGCGCTGACGAATCCCGTGATGCTCGAGTCGGTGTGAGCTATGAGCTGTGAGCTGAGAGCTGAAACTTGAGAACTGAAACCCGAGGATTGCGCCCCCCAATCCATAATTCCCGCCACCGTCATGCTGAGTGAAACGAAGCATCCAAGGACGGGTGCGTTCCCTTGGATTCCTCGCCCAGCTCAGGATGACGAAGCGAAGATCTCCCTGTTTGCTGTAATCCGATTTCTTAAACCCTGATCCTCACCCTTCCTCATGAAGAAAACACCCCTACTTCTTTCCCTCCTCCTCGCCCCTCTCGCTTTCGCTGCGGGCGAGAAGATCGCCGTCATTCCCAAGGGCACGACCCACAGTTTTTGGAAATCCGTCGAGGCCGGTGCGCGCCAAGCGGGAAAGGAGTTTGGCGTGGAAATCCTTTGGAAGGGTCCGCTCAAGGAGGATGACCGCGCGCAGCAGATCGGCGTCGTGCAGCAATTTGTCTCGTCCGGCGTGAGCGCGATCGTGCTGGCCCCGCTGGACGACACCGCGCTGCGCACACCGGTGAAGAGCGCGGCCGACCGCAACATCCCGGTGGTGATTTTCGATTCCGCGCTCAAGGGCGAGGTGGGCCGGGATTTCGTGAGCTATGTCGCCACCAACAATCACCGCGGCGGTGAACTCGCCGGGGAGGAGCTCGTGCGCCTGCTCGGCGGGCGGGGCAAGGTGGTGTTGCTGCGCTACGCGGAGGGTTCCGCCAGCACGGCCGAGCGCGAGGCGGGGTTCCTGTCGGTGATGGCCCGACACCCGGGCATCACGCTGATCGTGGACAACCGTTATGCCGGCGCGACGATCAGCATGGCGCAGGACGCGGCCATGAACCTGCTGGACAAGCTGCGCGAGGCCGACGGCATCTTCTGTCCGAACGAATCATCGACCCAGGGCATGTTGCTGGCGATGCGCCAGACGGGCCTGGCGGGTAAGAAGCAGTTCGTGGGTTTCGACACGTCGCCGTTCCTGCTCGCGGCGCTCGAGCGGGGCGACGTCCAGGCGCTCGTTGCCCAAAACCCGACCCGCATGGGCTACCTCGGCGTGGCCACGGCGGTGAAGCATCTGCGCGGCGAAAAGATCGAGCCGGCCGTCGACACCGGCTGCGTGCTGGTGACGAAGGCGAACCGCAGCACGCCTGAGGTCGAAGCGGTCGTGGGGAAGTGACCGAGCTTTCAGCAATCAGCACTCAGCCTTCAGCCAGAACAATGCATCAAGCAACCGGTCCAGTCCAGCTGACGGCTGATTGCTGAAACCTGACCGCTGGGCCTTATGGATCCGATTCTTCAACTCTCCGGCATCAGGAAGCGCTTCGGCGCGACGGTGGCGCTCGATGGGGTGAGTTTTGAAGTCGCGGCCGGGGAGGTTCACGCGCTGGTGGGGGAGAACGGGGC
>JAEZDN010000045.1 GCA_023433275.1 Verrucomicrobiota bacterium | reverse complement strand
GAGGGCGTGGACGAGCCACGCCCCTACAACCGAACAGTTCGACCGCGCACACTGCGGGTCGCGGCGGTTATTGGTTATGAGTTATTGGGGGGCAACGAACACGGAGGGAAGTTGGGGATATGGGGGCAGGGCGGGGCGAATTTCCCCAACGGTCTCGAATGAATTTGAGCGCGTCTATTCGCGTGAACCGCGGGGGATCGATTGGTCCGTATCCGGATCGGGGTGGTTGAATTTCCCTTCGCGGAGGAAGGCGAGGGTTTGCTCGATCACGGCGGTGCGCCAGAGCATGATCGTGTGGGAATAAGGCAGCACGATGAAGTCGCGCATGCCCGCGAGCTTGGTGGACTCGACGGCGACGGCGCCGTCGTGGGCATCGCCGAGGACATCCTTGAAAAGGGGATTCACCGAACCGTTGCCGGCGATGATGCCGACCTCGAAGTTCGCGGCGCCGAGGGAGCGGGCGATGGCGTCGGGGCCAGTGCCGAGGAGCGGGAGATTTTCGCCGAAGAATTTTCGAAGGAGCCAGTTGTCCTTCGCCTGGTCGGCGGCGCCGCTGCCCTGGTTGGGCGGGCCGATCATGACGACGCGTCCGAGATTGGCGGGTCGATCCTCCTGGATCAGCTGGCGAACAAGGAGACTGCCCATCGAGTGCGTGACGAAGTGCAGACGCGGCGCGCGCGCGACGTCGTGTTCCGCGAGGCGGGCTGGCAGGTACTCGCGCGCGAGTTGGCCGAAGGGAAGACTGCGGGAGGGGTAGCCCAGGTTGACGACGCGGTACCCGGCGTCGCTCAGCGCGGACTCGAGGCGGTTCATGGCGATGGGGCGCAGCCCGATGCCGTGGAGGAGGACGACGCAGTCGGGTTCGCGCGCGGGCTCGGCGGCGGTGAGTGAGGATACGAGCAGGAGCAGCGGGAGCAGGAGGCGGGGAAGCTGCCGATTCAATGCCGCGGAGAGGTTGGCCACAGAAAGCACAAAAGGCGAAAAACCCGGAGCAAGGCGAGATGAACCACCCGGCTGCGCGGACGGGACACGACTCTCACGAATGCGCCAACCATTTCAGGTGGCGGGGCGGCGGGCGCGGATGCCGCTCACGGCGCGGAGGGTGACGGCGGTGAGGACGACGGCGCCGCCGGCGAGGGCGAGGGGGCTGGGTCGCTCGCCGACGGCGAGGAGGACCCAGATCGGGTTGAGGATCGGCTCGAGCACGGGGATCAGGACGGCCTCGAGGGCGGTGACATGTTTGATGGCCTTCGCGTAGAAAAAGTAGGCGAGGCCGAGTTGCACGGTGCCTAGGAGACCGAGGGCGAGCCAACCGGAGGGCGGGAGCGCGGGGGCGGACGCGAGCGCGGGGATGCCGATGGCGAAGCTGATGAGGTTGCCGAGGATGATGGATTCGAGGGCGGACGTGGCCTTCTGTTTTCGCATCAGGATCGTCATGACGGCAAAGGCCATCCCGCTCGCGAGGGCGACGAGCAGGCCGGGAATGGAGTTGAGTTGGAGGCCCTCGTAGAAAAACAACGCAAGACCGCCGAGCACGGCGGCGATGGTGAACCAATCGGCGCGTGTGGTGTGTTCGCGGAGCAACCAGGCGCCGAGGAGGGCGATCCAGACGGGTGCGGTGTATTGGAGCAGGATGGCGTTGGCCGCGGTCGTCATCTTGTTGGCCAGTGTGAACAGGATGGTGCAGGCGGCGTAGGCGACGGCGGCGCCGACCTGAAGGGCTGACCAGGTGAAACGAAGTGAGCGCCAGGAAACGGCGAGCAGGAACAGGGCGGCGATCAGGCCGCGACCGCCGGCGGCGGCGAGGCCCGGCCATTCCACATATTTGAACAGCACGCCGGCGAGACTCCAGCAGAGGGCGCCGGCGAGGAGCAGGCCGACGGAGCGGGTGTGGGCGGGGTCGCGCATGGCGCCACCGATGTGGCGCGGCGAAGGGCGCGGGGCAAGGAGCTAAGGGCGGGCGGAGGGCGGAGGGCCAAGGGCGGAGGGCTAAGAGCTAAGAGCGGGGAGCTAAGAGCTAAGAGCTAAGAGCTGGGAGCTAAGAGCTGGGAGCCAAGCCGGACTCATGCAGTAGAATGTAGGGGCGCGGCTTGACCGCGCCCTTGCATCCAACGGCATCATTCCAGCTGGGGGTTTGCGGATGAGGAATGGAGCGAGGCGCAGTGCTCGGGGAACGTGCGCGGCGGCCGGCGTGCGGGCGTTGCCGAGGATCGAGCAAGCTCGACCCCTACGGTGAGGTGGGGCCCCAGACGGATTCGATGGGGCCGGTGGATTGCCCGAAGCGCCGGGTCACGGGGCAATGCCAGCGAGGGTGTCGAGGACGGTGCCGGGGGTGAGGAGTTCGGGGAGGATCACCGGTTCGGGGAGGGACGGGGCGTAGATCAAGTTGAAGGGAACGGCGGAGCGGTTCCAGCGGGCGAGTTCGGTGGTGATGGCGGGATCCTTGCTGGTCCAATCGGCCTTCAGGAGGAGGACGTTTCGTTTCTCGAGTTCGGCGAGAACGGCGTCGGAGCTGAACACGGCGGCCTTGTTGGTCTGGCAGGTGGCGCACCAGCGCGCCGTGAAGTCGACGTAGATGGTGCGGCCGGCGGTGCGGGCGGCCTCGAGCGCGGCGGGGCTCCAGGTTTCCCATTTCACGGCATAGGTGCCCTCGGGTGCGGCGGTCGCGGCGACGGGCCAGCCGAGCCAGAGACCGGCGGCGAGCAGGGCGGCGGCGGCGGCGCGGCCGGCGGTCTTGGCAAAACGGCCATAGACCCAGGCGGCGAGGGCGACGATCACGAGGCCGAAGACGATCAGGAGAAGGGCGTTCTCGTTGTCCTTGGTTTGTCCGGCCAGCACCCAGAGCAGCCAGCCGACGGTGGCGTAGAGTGGGAACGCCATGAGCTGCTTGAACGTTTCCATCCAGGCGCCGGGGCGCGGGAGGAATTTGACGGCCGCGGGAAAGAGGGAGAGCAGGAGATACGGCGAAGCCAGGCCGACGGCGATCATGGTGAAGATCAGCATGGATTCGGTGGCGGAGAATGCGGTCGAGAACGCGGCGCCGAGCGCGGGAGCGAGGAAGGGCGCGCTGCAGGGCGTCGACACGAGGACGGCGAGGATGCCGGAGAAGAACGAACCGGAGTAGCCCGATTTCATCTGCAGGTTTCCGCCGACGGCGGTGGCGGCGAGGCCGAATTCGAAGAGGCCGCTGAGATTGAGGGAGAAGATCAGGAGGAAGACCGCCATGCCGAAGACGAAGCCCGGGGATTGGAGCTGGGCGCCCCAGCCGATTTCCTGGCCGCTTGCGCGGAGGGCGAGGATGACGCCGGCGAGGATCCAGAAGGAGAGGAGGACGCCGAAAGTGTAGACGAGGCCGTGCGCGATGACTTTTCGGCGGTCGTGTCCGGCCTGGTTGACGAAGCCGAGGACCTTGATGCCGAGCACGGGGAAGACGCAGGGCATGAGGTTGAGGATGAGGCCGCCGAGCAGCGCGAGCAGGAGCGTGCCGGCCAGGCCGCCCGCAGCGGGCGGAGCGGAGACCTGAGGATTGTTGGCGGTGGTCCCGCCGGATGGGTCGTTCGGCTGAGGGCTGAGGGCTGAGGGCTGACCGGTGGACAAGGGCACGTCGAAGCTGGCGCCGTGGGTGGCGGGGTTGCCGCCCCAGCCGTTGGAGGAGGAGAGGATGCCGGCGAAGCGAGTGGCGTCGGCGTCGCCGTCCTTGGCGGTGGCGAGGGTGATGACAATCGTGTCGCCCTCGGTGCTGATGACTTGGGGCGCCGCGTAATCGACGAGGCCGGCGCTATCGAAGACGTGGAGGTTTTGCGCGCGGTGCGTGGTGTCGCCGGACGGGGTGAGGCGCACGACGATCTTGTCGGCCTGGCGAGAGGCGGTGAGTTGCCAGCCGGTGAGCGGTTGGGGGAGTGTGGGGGCGGCTTCCTGGAGGAACCAGGCGCCGGCGCGGTCGTCGAGGGGCGGCTCAGCGGTGACGGGGAGGGAGAGTTCGAGATCGGCGTCGCCGGGCATGCAGACCTCGGCGCACATGAGCCAGTCGGCCTTGGCGCGGAGGGTGACGGAGGAGCCGGGAGTGAGGTTATTCGGCGGCGTGATCTCGACGAAGAGGTAGGCGGTGTCCTCGTAGCCGTGGCCGGTGACGTTGCCCTTGGTGTCCTTCACCAGGTGGGGCGTGGGCCACACGATGGGTCCCGCGATGAAGCCCTCGGGGAGTTTCCAGTGGAGGGAGGTGGGGTAGCCGGTGCCGGGGTTGATCCAGTAGGTGTGCCAGTGTTCGTCGTGGACGAGCTTGAGGGCGACGGTGAAGGGGCGGCCGGCTTGGATGGAGGCGTCGCGCGCGACGAGTTCGGCGGAGACGGCGCCCTTCTTCCCGGGACCGGGGGCGGCGCAGACGAGTCCGGGCAGGAGCAGGAGCAAAGCGGGGAGGAGGGCGCGCCAAGGGTTCATCGGGGATGAGAGTACGCGGGCGGGGAGGTTATTTCAAATGCCGTATTTAGAAGGCGAAGGGCGGAAACGTGAGACCTGAGACCTGAGACCTGAAACCTGAGGCATCCGACTAGAGGCAGAGGGGGGAGTGATTTGCGGGCTGTGGGGAAGGCTTTCTGCGTTGGATCGTTCTCGTTCTCGTAATCCTTCTCGTTCTCTTGGGTTTGGAAAAGGGGAGAACGAGAACGATTATGAGAACGAGAACGAGTTGAGGCAGTCGATCGTCACACGCTCAGTCTGGCGTTTTGTCGTCCGATGATGTGCGGGGGAATGCCGACTTCAAGAGGCAGAGGCCTGAGACCTGAAACCTGAATCCGACCAAGAGGCAGGTTGGTCGCGAAAAGGCGCATAGGCGCCAGAGCGAATCACGGGCCAAGATAGGATTCGTTCACCACGAAAACACGGAATACACGAAAGAGGGGGGCGATTTGCCCTGTGGGCTTTCGGCGTTGGATCGTTCTCGTTCTCGTAATCGTTCTCGTTCTCTTGGGTTTGGAAAAGGGGAGAATGAGAACGATTATGAGAACGAGAACGAGTTGAGGCTGTCGATCCTCACACCCTCAGTGTCGCGTTTTGTCGGCCGATCATGTGGGCGAAGAGCATGGACCAGAAGCAGAGGACGACGTTGAAGAGGGGCATCTGGAGTGGCGTGGGGAGGGAGTAGATGCACGCGGTGACGGGGATCCAGAGGAACCAGATGGCGAGGAGGACGGGGAGGACGCGGCGGGCGTACCAGCGGCCGGCGCGGAGGTCGGCGGCGACCGGCGCCCAGCGGAAACCGGCGTCCTTCCAAGCGAAGATGAGGTTGCCGACGGGCGTGGCGTAGAGGGGGTTGTAGCCGAACTGGTCGGTGACCATCTTGCTGGCGACGGTGGTGGCGTGGTTGCCGTCGCCATAGATCCACGCGAGGATGCGGTACCAGAGGTCGACCTCGGCGCCCTTCCACGCCCAGAACAAGAGGAAGAAGACGAGATGGGGAGCGGGGTGGGAGGCGCGGGTGTCGGGATGGAGGCGAAGGAAGAGAAAGGGAATCAGTCCGCCGCTGATCGCGGTGGAGGCGGCGGAGAAGGCGAAGCCGCCGTTGGTTTGCCAGCGGGCCAGCGTGGCAAAGAAGCCCGCGGTGGCCGGGACGAAATAATAGGCGAGCACGACGAGCACGGCGACGGCCTGGAGGATGAGGCCGGGCACGAGCAGGACGCGGACGCTATGGAGGCCGGCGCGCCAGGGGGCTTCGTGGGGGGATGAGACGGATCGGGACATCAGGGCCGCGAGATGTAGGGTTGTCGGTGCCTGGGGCGAGCGATAAACGGCGCGAGACCTGACGGAGCGCGGCAGCGCGGAGATGGCATGGCGGAGCCATGGCCGAAGGCCGACTGAGCCGGGTGCCCGGTGGGCGGGCGAAGAAGCAGACCTGAAACCTGAAGGGGCGAGCCGGAAAAGGAGGGTGTGAGGAGGTGAGGGTGTGAAACCTGAGGATATGTCAGGCATCGTAAGCGGGCCGGGAAGCGCGCCCAAAGGCGCAGACAAGAGTTGGATGAATCCTTACCTCCTCAGCTTTCACACCCTTCGTCCCTCGTCCGGCCTTACGGCATCGTCGCCGCCTCGGTGGCCGGGAGTTCGCGCCAGTCGGTGACGGTGTAGGGCTGATCGACGCCGCTGAAAGTCGCGTAGCGGAGGGAGGTGTCGTAGTGGAGGTTGGCCTCGTTGTTGAACTTTATGAGTCGCGCCGAAATTGCGCCATAGATCGTTACGCCTGTTCTGATATCGACACCCAGGGTTGCCGTAGTATTTGGCGCATAGATTAAGCCGTGAAAGGCGTTCGTCGAAGGGGTCGGGCTGAAGAACTGTTGCACTGTCGTTGCTGAGGAATCGCTGATCAGGAGCAATTTTTTTGGGTCCTCAGTGGCATTGATGATGCCGATGTAACCCGTGGCTGTTCGGAGGGCCGTGTCTGTATGTAACTCGAGTGAGCCGGTCGTGTGAACTTTGAGAGTTCCCCCGGCCCGCATAAACAGGTTGCCGTTAACATATAGTTTAACGGGTCCATGAATGTTCAATGTGACTATGTCGTACCCGTCGCCAATGTTGAGAGCGCCGTTGTAGTAGTAACGTTCCGGTGTGACGCCTCCTGAAGTGCCGAGGTTGATTTCATTGTTCGTCGTGTCACCGGAGAAATTTGTTGGCACGGACCGACCGTAAGGAAAATTCCACGAAGTAAACGCGGTGGAAAGTGGAGTCGGATGCGGATCGAATTTGGGGACATGGGGAGACCGACTGATCTGGGTTAAATCCACATTAGGCGATGCAGGACTGGTGGCGTTCTTGACGATAGCGCTGTTGCCAAACGAGGTGCGCGGCGCGTATGGCGGCGTAGATGAAGAAATCGAAGCCACGAAGCCATTCAACGTGGTGCCATTTCCAACCGTTAATAGGGTAGATGTGCCCGCGGGGGCTTCGGTTCCGGCGGCCAGAACCGCATTGTAATTAGTGGGAGACCCGCGTTGCGATTCGTACGTAGTGCCAAGTGAATGGTCATAGCTGTCGATCGTTCCAGTGCCACCATCAATGGTCAGAGTGGTTGTCGCCCCGGCAGCATTTGGAAAAAGCGGCGCCGATGCCAAAAGTCCCCGAAGTTGAGTTCGGCTGGTTGTGCCATCTCCGAGTGAGACGATCGCTTGAGCATACACCAACGGAGCTCCTGTGGTGACGCCAGTTGATTGGCTCAGTGCAGCACTCCAATAGGTGATATTGTTTGGCGATTGCCCGGTATTTGTAGCGATGCATCGGTACCACACTCCCCCGTAGCATCGGTATGCGTTCACTGCGTAAGGCGTATTGGCATTCCAGATGTAACTGGGGTTGCTGGTGTTAGCGCCGACCCAATAGCTTGCGTTGGGCGGCATGAACGAAATGGAACTCGTGTGGGTTTGCACACAAAGATACCACACTCCATTGAATGCGACAGTATCGTTGGCAGCGTATTGGGTTCCGGCCTTCCACTGTTGCGTAAGAGCGGGGGTGTTGGACCAGTAGGTTGTATTGGCTGGCGTGAGCGATGCGCTGCTCGAATGCGCTTTCAGGCAACGATACCATTGAGCAGTTGGGCTGTAGAAAACAACGTCACCGATGTTGTAGTTGATGTTGCTGGACAGCCAGGAGTGAACTGTGCCACCCAATGCATTTTCCCAATATGATGCGTTGGTTCCCGGTGTAATGCTGGCGGTCGGCGAGGCATTGATAAAACGATACCAAATGCCGCCGTAGTAAACTAAATCGCCAAAAGTGTAGGGCTGCCCGGGGCGATAGCGCCACGAAATGGCAGGCGCGGCGTCCCAGCCGGAATCGTAACGATACCAGACGCCCCCCCAGTAGAGAATCGCTTCGTTGGTATAGTCGATGGAAGGCTGGAAATAGACAGTTGGAATCGCTCGCCAATTCGCATGTGGGGGTTCTTGGTCAACGCTTGTAGAAGTTGCCCTGTACCAAGTGCCAAGATGGTTAACCAGCTCCTCGGCTTTGTAGGAGCGGGTCTTGCTCCACCGCCAAGGAATGTGGGTGGGGACCCAGTTGGTGAAGTTGTTGGCCGTCGGTGCCTGATTCACGTGAGCTTTGACGCAGCTGTACCATATACCGTTGTGGCCCACCACATCGCCGATCTGGTACGATTTTGAAGAGATCCACGAGGAGCCGAGCACATGGGCATCGTAATTATCCACTCTGATTTTCACTTGGGCTCCAACCCCCTGGCCGAATTTCGTGGAGGGGTAGGTTATCGTTGCGGTCGCACGTTTGGTGGTCGGGTCGAGCGACCAATCCACCGACATCCCATCAATGGTCCAATCGTTCCAGTCGTTCTTGTTGAAAGCCCGGAGCGCCTCTTCGAGTCCGGCTTCGGCGAGTTGCTTGCTGAGTTCGGCCTGAAAGCTGCGGTTGCTGAGTTGCATGGCGCGGGAGCAGAGCGCAAGGTAGCTGCCCAAAGCGATGCCCATCACGGCGACGAAGCAGAGTGCAACCAGCAGCACGGTGCCGCGGGTGCGGCGGGCGAAGACTGGAGACACGGATGGCACGGATTGCGCGAAGATGAATGGAGTCCGCGTCACGGGAGGGCTGCGCCCGACCAGCCAAATGGAACGGTCTCGGTCGAAAGACTTACCCTTGGATCCTTCTCCCGCCGACGCGGGATCAGGATGACGGTGAGGACGAATGGGCTCATTGCAGGAAGCCGCGGTTGCGGAGGGCGAGGCGGGCGGTGGTCTCGCGCTGCACGGGCGTGGTCGTCCCCTGGTTGAGGGTTCTCACCTGGGCATTGTATTCGAGGGTGACCTGCTTGATGCCGGTGAGATAGCTGCGGGCAGCGAGCGTGGCGGCTTCGTATTCGCGGCCGGTGGAATCAAAGAAACGAAATTGAAGGTCGTTGTCGCCGGTATCCGTGTCGCCATCGGTGATGTGGCGGAGGAGCGTGCGCGCGGTGACGGTGGAGCCGGTGGACACGCAGCGGGTGAGCGACGCCGCCTCCATGCTGATGAGTGTGCCGTTGATCGTGACGGATGCGGCCGTGGTCAGGCTACTGTTGTAGTAGTAGGTGATGGTGTTGGTGACGCCACCAGAGGTCGGGAGGATCAAGTCGATGCGGTTGGCGGCGGGCGACGTGGGAGCGACGGAAAGCGTGGCGAGTCCGGTGGCCTGCTGCACGTCCTGCGTGAACGTGCCGATGGCCAGGCGAGCCTGGGTTTCGAGAGTTTGCTGGTTCGCGAGGCGTCCGAGCTGGCGGCCGAGGAAGATGTAGCTTGAAAGAACCGCACTCAGGATGGCCGCGGACAGACTGGCGCCGATGAGGAGCTCAACGAGGGTGAAGGCCTTCCGATTTTTAAACCGCGAAGCGCGCGAAGGAGCGCCGGGAGGGACAAAGGATGATGAGCCGAAAATCACGATGCGCGGTCAAACGCGGAGGGGATCAAGGCAGGTTGGCCACAGAAAGCGCAGAAGGCGCAAAATCGGACGCGATTTGAACTCTTGTGCGCCCTTTGGGCTTCTGGTGGCCATGAAAAGGGTGGGGTCACGACCGTTGGATGGCGTGGTTCAGGCCGTACTTGGTGAACCATGTGGTACTGGCGCGATTGTAAGTGCGGGCGATCGGTGAGGAGCGGGAAAACGAGAGTCGCTGGAGCCAGGATCCAGTAGCGACGGAAGCGGCGGCGGTTGTGCCGCTCTTGGTCCAGCTGACTACGAACGTCACCTCACGCATGTCGGTGGTGAGGTTGGTGGCCATGCGTGACACCGAAAACGAGACGCCGCCCGACGCGGTGCTGTTGGTGAGGGGGCCTAAGTACGGTTCCCAATACGTGGTATTGGTCGGCGCGTTGCCACTGGTGGACGAGGTGTTGATGTAGCGGTACCACCCGCCGCTGGCGGTATGGAATACGACATCGGTGAGCGAGTAGGCGCGGCTGGCGACCCAAGCCGAGGGGGCCGCCGCCCAATAGGCTCCTTCTGTAGGAGCGTGGTTGGTGTGGGCGCGCAGGCAGATGAACCAGCCGCCCTGGTAGCGCACGGTGGCGTTGACCGCATAATTTGAACCGGAATTCCAAGTCGTCGTGGCGGCGAGAGCGTTGATGGTCGCCCAATCCTGCAGGCGCAGGTTTTCCATTTCATGATTCAGGATCTGGGCCGCGATGGTCTGGCGGCGGGCGGTGGCGAGCATTTCGGAGCCGATGGTGACGGCTTGGATCATGCCGAGGAATCCGACGACGAGGATCACCGACGCCATCATCACCTCCACGATGGTGAAGGCGGCGGCGGACGCCGCGTGAGACCTGAGACCTGAAACCTGAGACCTGAAGCTATGCAGGGCGCGGAAACCTGAGACCTGAGACCTGAAACCTGAAATTCTCGGACCGGATGTAGCGGGTAGCGAGTAGCGGGTAGCGAGTAGGGGAACGGATGGACGGTGGACGGTGGACGGTGGGAGGT
>JAEZDN010000097.1 GCA_023433275.1 Verrucomicrobiota bacterium | reverse complement strand
CGCGCCCGCCGCCCCTTCCCCACCTTGCCGCCATGGCCTCGCTCTCCCAACTCGTCGAATACTGCGACAAACGCACCCGCCGCCCCTCGTTCAAGGACTTTCCCGGCGCCGCCAACGGCCTGCAGGTCGCGAACGACGGGCGCGTTACGCGCATCGGCGCCGCCGTCGACGCGGGCCTCGCGCCCTTCGAACGCGCCGTCGAGCGCGGCGTGGATTTCCTGATCGTGCACCACGGTCTTTTCTGGGGCGGCGCCCAGCCGCTCACCGGCCCCGTGTACGGCCGGTTCGCCGCCCTCGTCCGCGGCAACTGCGCCGTGTACTCCAGCCACCTGCCCCTCGATGCCCACGAGGAAATCGGCAACAACGTCCTCATCGCCCGCCAGCTCGGCCTCAAGCCTCGCCGCCAGTTCCTCCCCCACGAGAACGAACTCATCGGCTGGATCGCACCCAACAAATACAAGCGCGCCCAGCTCTGCGCCCGCCTCGAGGAGCTTTACCCGCGCGTCGTCTCCATCGAGTACGGCTCCGCCACCCCCAAGCTCGTCGCTTTCTGCAGCGGCTCCGGCAACGGCGCCGTGCCCCACCTGCTCGCCGCCGGCGTCGACACCCTGATCACGGGCGAACTGCGCGAGGAATGGTTCAACTACGCCCAGGAACACAAACTCAACCTCATCTGCTGCGGCCATTACGCGACCGAAACCCACGGCGTGAAGGCCCTCGCCGCCGAGCTGGCCCGGAAATTCCGCCTGCCCTGGGAATTCATCGAGACCGACAACCCGCTCTAGAGTCTTCCGTCCCACAAACAAATCTTCCTGCCCCGCTCAATCCGTGTATTCCGTGTCCTGCGGGGCTCTCCTCCCATGAAAAAATTCGCCATCCTCCACGGTCCCAACCTCAACCGCCTCGGCCGGCGCGAACCCGAAATCTACGGCACGGCCACGCTCAAGGATCTCGAATTGCTCATCCGCGCGGAGGCGCGCGTGCTCGGCGTCGGAGTCACCTTCTTCCAATCGAATCACGAAGGCGCCCTCATCGACCGCATCCACACGCTGGCCGACCGCGGCATCGCCGGCTTCATCGTCAATTTCGGCGCCTATTCCCACACCAGCATCGCCCTCCACGACGCCCTGAAAAGCGTCGCCCCCCTGCCCGCGATCGAGGTGCACATTTCGGACATCCGGAAGCGCGAGAAATTCCGGCGGCACTCCATGACCGCCCCCGCCTGCATCGGTCTGGTGAGCGGCCAGGGCTTCCCCGGCTACCTCGCGGCCCTCCGGCGCCTGGCCGCGCTTTAGGTCACGCTTTACCCCCGGCAACTTTTCTGTCGGGGATGAACCCGACTCCATGGGACACCATCTACCCGACTTCGCCGAGCCCGCCTGGTTCGTCTGTCACACCAAGCCGCGGTGCGAGAAAAAATTCGACGACGCGATGGCCCGCGAGGGCTTCGCGCACTACCTGCCCCTGATCAAGAGCGTGCGCCGCTACGGCACCCAGCGAAAAACGTTCACGAAGCCGTTGTTCGCCGGCTACGTGTTCACCCGCATCGAGCCGGCGAAAAAGGCCCGCATCTACCAGCAGGACCTGCTCGTCCGCGCCATGCCCGTCGAGAACGAGGCCGTGTTTCTCCGCCAGTTGGAGGATGTGAAGGCCATCTGCGCCTCGGGCCTCGAGGCCGCGATTCATCCGCTCATGCGGAAGGGCACCCACGTGAAGGTGGTCGGCGGCCCCTTGCACGGCCTCGAGGGCTACGTGGACGATCCGGCGAACCCGCAGGGAATCGTCGTGTCCGTGGACGTGCTCCAGCAGGGTCTGCTGGTGCGCCTTCCTCTCGAAAGCCTCCAACTCCTGCCCTGATTCATGCGCCGCACCCTGCTGCTGCTGTTTCTGCTGCCGCTGCCCCTGGTCTTCGCCCGCGCCCAAAGCGAGCCCGCGCCTTCCATCGCCACGCCGCAGGAATCCCAGCCGCTCACGAGCCGGATCCGCGGTCTGTTCGACTTCGATCTGCCGAACCTCGACGCCCCCGGCACGATCAAGCTCACCCTCCACCCCCACTTCGGGGACCTGGTGCGACGCGATTACATGCGGATCGACGCAGGATTCCGCTGGGCCATCAACGATCGCTTCGAAATCAGCCCCGAGGCCGGCGTCTATTTCAACCACGGGTTTCGCGGCTCGGACAGCGGCAATGGCATCAGCGAATTGCGTCTCGGCTCGAAGTACGTGCTCCGCGGCTGGCCCAAGCCCGATTTCGAAACCAGCGTCTTCGTGAACCTCGAGGCCCCGGTCGGCCGGCCGCCCGTGGACATCACCGACGGCCTCGATCACTTCGCCCCCGGCTTCCTCGTGCAGCACCACGCTTCCCGCAACCCGAGGCTCACGACGTTCTCGGGCGCGGGATTCGACCTCGTGGCCGAGAGCGACGTGATCGGCACCCCCGCTTTCAACCAACCGCGCGACCACTCGGTCAACTTCACCGCCGGCGCGATCTACGACCTCGGCCGCGTCAAGTGGACCCTCACCGCCACCTACATGACGACCGCCCTCATCGGCGACGACGATACCGAACACTTCCTTCACCTCCGCCCGAGCGTCCTCTGGTACGTGCCGACGAAATACACCTTCAACTCCAAGACCCAATGGATCCTGGGTCTCGGGGCGCGCGCTTCCTGGGGACCCGATGGCACGAAGCTGAGCGCTTCCAACCGCGTGCGCGCCGAAATCACTTTCCGGCAGTTCATGGACAACGTCCGCAGCCGCGTCTCGCCCGCCTCCAAACCGGAGACCAATTAATCTCTTGCAGGGGCGCGCCTCGCGACGTCCTGGGCCATCCCCGACGCGGACGACCCAGGGTCCGCTCGCCGCCTCGACTACACCAGGGTCCAAGCCCAGGCCGCCACGTGCAGCGCGCCGCAAGCCACCAGCGCCGCCATGAAATCATCCGCCACGATGCCCCAGCCGCCCGGCCAGCGCTGCAGCTTCGAAATGCCAAACGGTTTCAGGATATCGAAAAGTCGGAACAGGCCGAATCCCGCGCCCATCACCGCCCACACCGGCCAGGCCCCCAGGTGGCCGCTCTGCCACCCCAGAAACACCAGCGGCATCACGATGAACTCATCGAGATTCACTTCTCCCGGATCCTTCCGATTCATGCGTTTCGCCGCCTCGCCACTCACGCCCACGGCCACGTAACTCAGCGCGATCGTCACGAGGAGCGTCGGCACCCAGCCGATGCGCCCAAAGAAAACCAGCGTATAAAACACCCCCGCCAGCGAGCCCCATGTCCCCGGCGCCGGCAACCGCTTGCCGAGGGGTCCGAGCGTGGCGAGCCCCACCACGAGCTTGGTGGGCAGCGCCCGCGGCCAGGTCGGCTCGGTCAGTTTCATGAATTGGAAAGGCTAACCACGGATTTCACGAACAACGCGGGTTCAGAAAACGCGACACCGGCCGGCATCCTGATGGAGCCACGGCGACCTCGCCGTGGCTGGCTCGCTCACCGCAACGCGGTCGCCGCGACACCATTCCCCCCTCCCGTCGAGTCGCCTCCGGAATCCGTTGCGAAAGCGTGGAAAGACCATCCGTGCCATCCATGTCATCCGTGGTTAAAAACCTCAGTCCAGCACCACGTGCCCATGCCGGCGGAAATAGGAATAGCCCGACGTGATCGTCAGCACCGCCGACAGCACGAAAAGCCCGAGGCCGCCCCAATGAATCACGTCGATGACCACCCGGTCCGTGCCGAACAGTTCCCCGAAATCCCGCTGGAACATCCGCGCGCCCATCAGCCAGCCAATCGCGTTCATTTGGATGAAGGTCTTCAGCTTCCCCCCCTGGTCGGCCTCGATGGTCACGCCCTTCACCGCGGCGGCCATGCGCATGCCCGACACCGCAAACTCGCGCCCCAGGATCACCAGCAACAACAACATCGCCGCCACTTCGTGACCCATGAAGTAATCGCCCACCACCAGCGCGATCATCAGCCCGATCACCATCACCTTGTCGATGATCGCATCCATGAACCGGCCAAAGGACGACACCTCACCGCGCGCCCGCGCCACCATGCCATCAAACCAGTCCGTCAGCGCCGCGGCGATGTACAACCAGAACGCTATCGTCGCCGCCCACGTGAATTCGCGATTCATCAGCCACACGATGATGAACATCGCCGGCACCCGCGAGACGGTCAGCCAGTTGGCCAGGGTGAAACGCATAAGCCGCAGTCGAGCGTCCCGCCCTACGCTTGGCAATCCTCGGATTGCTACCGGTGGCGCGAATCTTCCGGAAGGGGCCGCAACCTCGGTCAACCCGGCCAATCTCCCGCGCGACCCGTCCCCCTCGCCCGTCCGTCCGCTTCAAAAAACCGCGCCCCGCGGCTCGGCCTTTGACACAAAACGTCCTCGCCATTGCCCCCCTCGCGGCAATCCTTGCCCCCGGTCGCATGAAACACTGCATTTACCCCGGCACCTTCGACCCGATCACCAACGGCCACCTCGACGTGCTCGAACGCGCCGCCAAGCTCTTCGACCGCGTGACCGTGGCCGTGGCGCTGCGCTCCACCAAGAGCCCCGTCTTTCCCGTCGAACAACGCGTGGCACTCATCCGCGACAACATCGCTCACCTTCCCCACGTCACCGTCGTGAGCTTCGACGGCCTGCTCGTCGACTTCGCCCGCCAGCAGAAGGCCAACGCCATCATCCGCGGCCTGCGCGCTCTTTCCGACTTCGAGTTCGAGTTCAACATGGCGCTCATGAACCGTCACCTTGAGCCCGCCGTCGAGGCCATCTTCGTGATGCCCAAGGAAGCCTACAGCTACACCAGCTCGACCCTCGTGAAACAAATCGCCCACCTCGGCGGCGACGTCACGAACTTCGTCCCCGCCAACGTCGCCGCCGCCCTCAAGGCGGTCGCCGCGAAATAGCCTCTCTCCCGTCGGGGCGCCGTCTTGCTGCGCCCTCGCCGGCGACCACCCCGCGGCCCCGTCCGCCCTACCCCGGCATGCCCACCTGCCGCAATGCCTCGTAAGTCGCGATGCCCGCCGCCGTCGAGAGATTCAACGAGCGCAACGTGCCGTTCGCGTGCGGGATCTTCACCCGCTGCGCATCCGCCAGTTCCGCGTGCAGCCAATCCGGCGCGCCGGCTTCCTCATTGCCAAACACCAGGCCGTCGCCGTCCTCGTAGCGCACGTCCCAGAAAGCCCGCGTGGCGTGCGTCGTGAACAACCAGCACCGTCGCGGCGCCACCGCACTCGCCTTGAACGCCGCCCAATCCGCATGGTGGTGCACATCCAATGAATACCAGTAATCCATCCCCGCCCGCTTCAGGTTGCGATCCGTGACCTCGAATCCCAGCGGGTGAATCAGGTGCAACCGCGATCGCGTCACCGCACACATCCGTCCGATGTTGCCGGTGTTTTGCGGAATCTGCGGCTCGAACAACACGACGTGCAGCATGGCCCCAAGCATGGGTTTATCCGCTCGACGGCAAGCCGGATTCCCCTAGAAAGGCCGCGCTGCCCGGGCCACGGCAATCCGCGTATGTCATTTTCCCCCGCCAAGAATGGAGACAAGATCGTCGTGCTCGTGGACGATGAGTTTTCCTACATCGATCTCCTCCAGCAGCTGCTCAGCGAACACCTCGCCTGCCCGGTTCACGGCTTCACCAAGCCCGCCGACGCCCTTCGCGCGATGCCCCAGCTCAACGTCGGCATCATCATCACCGACTACCAGATGCCCGACATGAACGGGCTGCAATTCGTGGCCGCGGTGCAGAAGATCAACCCGAACATTCCGGCGGTCATGATCACCGCCTACAACATGTCCTTCACGCCGCGCGAACTCGCCGCCGTGCCCTCGCTGAAATGCGTCGTCCGCAAACCCTTCAAGTGGACCGCGCTCGCCGAGGAAGTCGTGAAGTACTGGCCCGACGCCAACCCGCCCAAGGTCATCAGCTCGACCAACCCCTTCCGGCACGCCTGAGCTTGGCAGGCGCGACCTCCGTGCGCGCCATCGTTGGAAGAGCTCGCAACTCCAGATCGGAATCGCTGTTCCCGTCTTGTGACGGCGGTCACGGATTCGGCCGCTTCGCTGGGCTTGCCGCTCACGCACCGCGATTGCCCGTCGGGGATGGTGTTCGTAACGGATCACCAATGATAACCGAAGTGCTCCGCCGGAATCATGCAAATGGTGTAGGGGGGCGGGGGGTCCGCGGCCGCGTCCAGCGGGGGGGAACACGGGCGTGGGCGGGGCCCGCCC
>JAEZDN010000123.1 GCA_023433275.1 Verrucomicrobiota bacterium | reverse complement strand
AGTTTGATGTGAGGGTGGCGCGGGTGGGGCGAGGCGAGTGGGAGGGGCGGAATGAACAGATGTGCAGGGGCGCAGTCTTCCTGCGTCCGAGGGTGGAACGAGTGTCGAACGGGCGCAGCAAGACTGCGCCCCTACGTTTTTTCGAGCCTGCTAGTGAAAATCGTGCGAGGTTTGCGCGGGGACTTCGTCCAGGGCGAGGCGGTCGATGAGCTCGGCCTGGACGTGGATGACGCCGTCGCGGTTTTGGAGGCGGCCGGTGATGCGGAGGGCGGGTTCCTCATTGATGAGCAGGCGTTGTTTTTCGAAAAGCGCGGAGCGGACGATGGCGTTGGCGACACCGGTTTCGTCCTCGAGGGAAATGAACACGACGCCCTTCGCCGTGCCGGGGCGCTGGCGGCAGATGACGCTGCCCCCGATGATGACCTTCTCGCCGTCGCGGACGAGCGCGAGGTCCGAGGCGCGCCAGAGATCCGGCAGGCGGGTGCGCGCGAGATGCATGGGATGGGCGCCGGCGGTGAGGCCCAGGCCGTCGAAGTCGGCCTGCACGCGTTCGGTCAGGGTCATGCCCGGGAGAGGCGGGGCGTCCTCCTCCACCAGCCCCGCGGAGTGGAACAGGCTTTCCTCGGCGGACCAGGCGGCCTCGACCTGCCAGAGCGCGGCGCGGCGGTGGGCCGCGAGTTCCGCGAAGGCGCCCACCGCGGCGAGGGCGCGGCGCTCGTGGGCGGGGAGGGGGACGCGCATGAGGAAGTCCGTGAGCGAATCGAACGGGCGCTCGCGGCGGGCGGCGATGAGTTGTTGCGCGTGTTTTTCCTGCAGGCCCTGCACGTAGCGCAGGCCGATGCGCATGGTGTGCTCGTCCTCGACGGTGCAGTTCCAGTCCGAGTGCAGGACGCTCACCGGCCGGGTTTTCAAGCCGTGGCGGCGGCCGTCCTGCACGAGGGTGGCGGGCGAGTAGAAGCCCATGGGCTGGTTGTTGAGCAGCGCGGCGTAGAACGGGGCGATGTGATGCACCTTCAGCCAGGTGCTGGCGTAGGCGAGCAGGCCGAAGGAGAAGGCGTGGCTTTCGGGAAACCCGTAGAGGGCGAAGGAGTGGGTGGCGTTGACGACCTTTTCGATGACCTGCTCGCCGTGGCCGCGCTGGCGCATGGCGGTGCGCAGGGCGTGGGCGGCCTTTTCGAGGCGGTCGTTGTTGCGGCGGAAGCCGAGGGCGCGGCGGAGTTCCTCGGCCTGGGTGGCGTCGAAGCCGGCGAGCTTCATCGCGATGGCGAGCATCTGTTCCTGGAAAAGCACGATGCCGTAGCTGCGGGTGAGGATGTCGCGGAGTTCCTCATGGACCTCGGGATCGAGACACACGATCGGCTCGAGCCCCGCGCGCCGGCGCAGCATGGGGCTGGTGACCTGGCCGACGATCGGCCCGGGGCGCACGATGGCGACCTCGATCACGACGTCGTAGAACTTTCGCGGCTGGATGCGGGGCAGCGTGGCCATCTGGGCGCGGGATTCGATCTGGAAGACGCCGATGGTGTCGGCGCGGCACATCAGGTCGAAGGTCGGGGTGTCATCGAGGGGGATTTCATACAGTTCCCACGGCTGGCCGCGGGCGTGGCAGATTTCCCGGCAGTCCTGGAGCACGGCCATCATGCCGAGGCCGAGGAAGTCGATTTTCACGAGGCCGAGGTCCTCGCAGTCGTCCTTGTCCCATTGCACCACGGTGCGATCGGCCATGGAGGCGGGTTCGACCGGCACCACGCGGTCGAGCCGGCCCGGGCAGAGCACCATGCCGCCGGAGTGCTGGCCGAGGTGACGGGGCAGGCCCTTGAGGTGAAGGCAGGCGCGGAGGGTGGCGTCGAGGCGGGGGTGGGCCGCGGGCAGGCCGGATTGGTGAAACTGTTCGCGGAGGCCCATGGTGTGTTCGAAATCGCCGTTGGCGTAGAAGGCGGAGAAGCGATCGAGCACATCCTCGCCGAGGCCGAGGACCTTGCCGACCTCGCGGGTGGTGCTGCGGCCGCGATAGGTGATGACGTTCGCCACCATGGCGGCGCCGCGCCGGCCGTAGCGCCGGTAGATTTCCTGGATGACCTGCTCGCGCCGGTCGCCGCTGGGGAGGTCGAGGTCGATGTCGGGCCAGGACGGATGGCCGTCGGCGCCGACCCGGCCGCGGCTGAGGAAGCGCTCGAAGAGCAGGTGGTTGGCGATGGGGTCGACGGCGGTGATTTCCAGCGCGTAGCAAACGATGCTGTTTGCCGCGGAGCCGCGGCCCTGGATCATCATGTGCTGCTCCTCGCGGCACCAGCGGCAGATGTCCCAGACGATGAGAAAATAGCCGGAGAACCCGAGCTCGTCGATCAGCGCGAGTTCCTTGCGGATCTGCCCGAGGACGCGCGCGGGCAAGGCGGCGGTCTTGTAACGTTTGCGGGCGCCGGCGAGGACCTGTTCCTCGAGAAAGACGGCCATTGGCTTGCCATCGGTGTCGGTGAAATCCGGGAACTTGTAGCCGAGGTCGTGGAGGGTGAACGCGAGCTGGCTTTCGAGCCGGACGGATTGCGCCACGGCTGCGGGCAGATCGCGGAACAGGGAGCGCATGTGCGCGGCGTCGTGCAGGTGGCGGTTTTCGTTGGGGGCGAGCAAGCGGCCGGCAGCGTCGAGCGTGGTGTGGTGGCGGAGGCAGGTGAAGATGTCGGCGACGAGGCGGTGGTCGGGCGTGGCGTGGAGCACGCCGCCGGTGGCGAGCAGCGGGAGGCGGGCGTGGGCGGCGAGGTCGACCAGCATTTCGTTGGCGGGCTCCTCGCCGCGGATCCGGTGGCGCTGGATTTCAACCTGAAGGCGGTCGGGACCGAAGATGCGCTGGAGGGGCTCGAGGGCGGCCTCGACCGCGGGGCGGGGGGGCCGCGG
>JAEZDN010000106.1 GCA_023433275.1 Verrucomicrobiota bacterium | reverse complement strand
GGCGGCGGCCGGGGTGGTCGTGGCGGTGGCGGCGGTTACCGCGGAGATCGCGGCGGCGGCGGTGGCTACCGCGGCGATCGCGGTGGCGACGGCGGCGGCGGCTACGGCCGCGAATAAGCCCTTCGTTCCCTTCCTCCATTTCAGGCCGGACTCCACGTCCGGCCTTTTTTGTGCCCGGCAACTTCCCGATCACGACACCCCGCCGCAGCGGCCCAATGGAGCGCGGGCGACCCCGCCCGCGAATCGTCCGCCTCCGCCGGAACGATGCATTCGGATGTAGGGGCGCGGCTTGACCGCGCCCTTCGCTCGCTCCGGGAACCGAGAGCGTGGGCGAGCCGCGCTCCTACGCTGAACCATTCGACCATGCACGCTACGGCACTACATTCCGACTGCATGAGTCCGCCGCAACGTGGGAGGGCCGGTCTCTGACCGGCCGGCCCTCGCCTCCCCCTTCTACAAAAAGCGCTCCGCCCACGTCGGTTCCGGCAGCGGCGTCGGTTTGTACTCACCGAACAACGCGTACCGCATCCGCGCCACAAGCTTGTACGCACCGTCGCGCAGGACCGCCGGCAGGAACCGCAGCCACGACACCACGCGCCACAAACCCCCGATCTCATCGGCGGTGGCCGCCACCCCCGCCGTCCGGAGTCGATACGCACCCGCCGCCGGCTGGTTCCAGTCCGGCACAAACACGAGGCTGTCGAAATCAGCGGTCGGGAGCCCTTGCGCCTTGAGATAACGTTGCGCCGGCTCGCCTTGGAGCGGGGCGAACCTGATCCGTCCACCCACGTCCTCCCGCAGGAGGAATCGCACCACCGCGTTGCACAATCCGCACTCGCCGTCGTAGAGCAGGACGGGCTGGCGCGCCCCGGTCCGCGGCGGCAGCCAGTCGGGGTCGAAGGTGAAAAGGTGCAGCATCACCATGCCGAAACTCAGGTCCGCGAAATCCACCGCCAAAATGATTCCCAGGTGCATGACCAACATGCCGGACCACGCCACGAGGCGGCCCGTGCGCCCCAGGCACAACGGCAGGAACAGGATCTCCGCCGCGAGCACTGCCCACGTGAACCCGGCGATCACCGCTGGCGGGAGCGCGAGAAAGGCATCGCGAAAAAATCCCGGGCGCGCGAGCGGGTTGTCGATCAGGTGGCGGAACGCCGTCCCATCCAGCCAGCTCGGACTCCACAGTTTTATCACGCCACTGAACGTGTAGCCGGCCGCCATCAGGAACCACGCGCCGAGGAACACGCCCGCGGGAAAAAACCACTCGCCCGGCCGGCGTCCCCGGGCGCCGCCCAGGCGCAGCGACTCGCCATCGGGGATCACGACGCAAAACAGCAGGATCAGCCCCACGTACGGCAGCGACGGATTGCTGATGAGATTATTGCGATTGAACAGGCACGCCCAGCCATACCAGAGCAACAGCGCGGCCAACCGCCGCCGGATCCCCAGCGTGAACGCCACGCTCAGGCCCGCCAGCACGACGAGGAATCCCGTGACAAATCCCGGCGTGCCACCCCAGGAGGTGGCGAGGGGGTTGGGGAGCAAGCCGTGCGTGGCATTGAGCCGCGGATCAGCGAGCACGCCGGCGTTGGAGAAAATTTCCGCGCCAGACGGTAGCAGCCAGAGGAAGTGCTGCAGCAAGTAGACGCCAAACAGGATGCGGAACAACCCGAACTGCCCGGCACTGATGTTCTTGATGCCGCTCATGGACAGGCGGGCTCCAACCGCCAGCGATCCTGCCGCCCCCGCGTGCGCGTCCGGATCTCCACCGCGAAATCACGCGCGTCATCCGGCAACCCGAATTCCCGCCGCAACGGGCCGCCCGGCTTGAAGGCGTGGCAAAACACCGCGCTCCACAACGGCTCGGGCAGGCGCGGCGCATAGGACAACGCGGCGCCATAGACATTCCGCCGGTTGTAGGCACCGCCGAGCCGGCCATAGAGCTCCGGCGTGATCGGCCATTCATGGAGCGTCCCCTGTCCGTCCCGCCAGAGCAGCGTGAAACTCGAGGCGAACGTTTCCAAGCCATCCACGTCGGAAAACACCTTGGTGTATGGCGCCGCGGCCGTCGCCGCCCCGACGCCTCGCAACGCGCGCGATTCAGTGATGTAGCCGATCATCGGCAGACAACCCATGAGCGTGAGTCCCAGCGCGATCAGGTTCGCGGACTTCGGGGTGAGACGCGGCATCGGCCGCCATCCAGCCAGCTGCCGCCGCGGTCATCAATCCCAACCTTTGGGCTTTCCGCCCGGTCCGGCTTCGCTAGTCCTGTTGCGCCCATGATGCTCGCGCTTCTCATCGCGATTGCCGCCGCCCTGTTCGTCGTCGAACGCCTCTGGCCGGCTCGCGAGCTGCCCCAAGTGAGGAACTGGTGGGCACGGGTGATCTTCGTCAACGTCATCCAGGTCGGCATCATCATCCTCGCCGGCTACACGTGGGACCGCTGGCTCCAGTCCGCCTCGCTGTTCCGACTGCGCGACCACGTTGGTCCCATCGCCCAGGGCGTCATCGCTTACCTGATCTCCACCTTCGTCTATTACTGGTGGCACCGCTGGCGCCATGAATCCCAATGGTTCTGGCGCTTCTGCCATCAGCTTCATCATTCCCCGCGCCGCATCGAGCTGGTTACCTCGTTCTACAAGCACCCGCTCGAAATCGGGATCAACTCCCTGCTCAGCGCGGGCATCGTCTACCTGCTGCTCGGCTGCAGCGTCGAGGGGGGCGCTCTCTACACCTTCCTGACCGCCATCGCGGAATACTTCTACCACCTGAACCTCCGCACGCCCCGCTGGGTGGGATTCCTCATCCAGCGGCCCGAATCGCACCGCATTCACCACCAGTACCGCCACCACACGCAGAACTTTGCCGACCTGCCGGTCTGGGACTGGCTCTTCGGCACGTTCCATAATCCCCACGCTGACGCCGTGCCGGGCCAATGCGGATACGATGACTGGCGCGAGGATCGCTTCGACGATATCCTGGTCTTTCGCGACGTGCACGCTTCCGGCGCGGAGGAGCGCCCGCCCCTCCAGCTGCTCCCCACCTGCATCGGGTGCAGCAAACGCTGGGCCTGCGCGACGCAGAGGCAATCGGCGGAGTCGCCGGCCAAATAACCAGTCCGCCGTCGCCACCGCGCACCGCTCGCGCCGTCGCCACCCCTCCCCGCCGGCACAGAAACTCGCCGCGCTCCGAGGCCAATACCTGTGGGCCGGGTGCCCCCACCCGGCGGGAATGAACGGCTTCGCCTGTAGGAGCCTGTTTACAGGCGATCACAACGTGAGTTCCCAACGCCGGCGCCCATCCCCTTTTCCAGCCTTGACGTTGGAAACTAGAAATACCTTTCTAGTTTCCCATGGCTACCAAGCCCCCAACTTCCCCCGCTCCCGACCCGACCGTCACGCGCATCCTCCGCCAGGCGCGCGAACACTTCTTCGCGCATGGATACTGCTCCTGCACCATGGACGACCTCGCCGCCGAGCTCGGCATGAGCAAAAAGACCCTCTACGTCCATTTCGCCGGCAAGGAGGAGATCATGCGCGCCGTCATCGAACAGCTCGGCCGGGAAATCCGCGCTGACGCCGACGCCTTGCTGGCCAACCGCCACCTCGGGTTCTCGGAAAAGCTCCGCGGCTTCGCCGAGGGCATGGTCCAGCGGCTCGCCCTCCTCAATCCCCGCACCCTGCGCGACCTCCAGCGCTTCGCCCCCGACCTCCACGAACTCATGGTCGAGATGCGGCAAAAGAACATCCCCTACATCTTCGGACGTTTCATCGAGGAGGGACAGATCGCCGGCAAGGTCCGCCCCGACATCAGCCCCGCCTTCGCCGGCGAATTCTTTCTGCAGGCCATGCAGGGCCTCGTCCAACCCGCCGCACTCGATCGTCTCCACCTCGCCCCTCGCGAACTCCTCCCCCGCGCCATCGACCTCTTCTTTGGCGGTCTCCTCACCCCCGCCGGACGCAAGGAACATGAAAAACTATTCCCCCGCTAACGCCCTGCTCGCCGGCTTGGCCGGACTTCTCCTCGTCGCCTGCCGGCCGGCCGGAACCGCCGCCTACCAGGGCTACCTGGAGGGCGAATTCGTCTACGTCGCCGCCCCCCTCCCCGGCCGCCTCGAAAAACTGTCCGTCCAGAAGGGCGCCCAAGTCGCCGCCGGGGACGAATTGTTCCGCCTCGAGCAAGGCGCGGAAACCGCCGCCCTCGGCGAGGCCGCCGAGCGCCTGCGCCAGGCTCGCGCCCGCCTCGCCGACCTGCGAAAGGGCCAGCGCCCCGCCGAACTCGCCGTGCTCGAGGCCCGCCACGCCCAGGCCGGCACCGCCGCCGAATTGTCCGGGCTCGAACTCGCCCGGGTCACGCGCCTCCGGGAAACCGCCGTGGTCTCGGAAGATGACTTCGATCGCGCGCGCCTGGCACACGAGCGCGATCTCGCCCTCATCGGCGAGGCCGCCGCCCAACTCGCCGCCGCCCAACTCGGCGCACGCACCGATCTGATCGCCGCCGCCGAGGCGGAAGTGGCCGCCGCCCAGGCCGCGCTCGACCGCACCGGCTGGGCTGTCGCCCAAAAGACCCAGGCCGCGCCGCGCGCCGGTCTGGTGTACGACACCCTCTTCCGCGAGGGCGAGTTCGCCACCGCCGGCTCACCGATCGTCGCGCTCCTTCCCCCCGAAAACCTCAAGGTTCGATTCTTCGTCCCCGAAGCCGGATTTGGCGCGCTGAAGACGGGCGACCTCGCCCACGTCACCCTCACCGGCCGCGCGCAACCGCTCGAAGCACGCGTCATCTACCTTTCCCCCCAACCGGAGTACACGCCACCCGTCCTCTATAACCGCGAGAACCGCAGCAAACTGGTGTTCATGGTCGAAGCCGTCTTCGACCCCGCCGTCGCCGGCGATCTCCATCCCGGCCAGCCCGTGGAAGTGACGCCGGCCAGGTAGGGCCGGTCTCCGACCGGCCTCCGCCCATGTCTTCTTCTCCCCCGGACTTCGTCATCGACGTCACCGGCGTGACCAAGCGCTTCGGTTCGAAAACCGTCGTCGACCGCGTGAGCCTGCAGGTTCGCCGTGGCGAGATCTACGGTTTCCTCGGACCCAACGGCTCGGGCAAGACCACGTTCATCCGCATGCTCTGCGGGCTGCTCACGCCCGACGCCGGCTCCGGCACCTGCCTCGGCCACGACCTGCGCACCGGCCAGGCCGCGATCAAGCGGCAGGTCGGCTACATGACGCAAAAATTCAGTTACTACGAGGACCTCAGCATTCGCGAGAATCTGGACTTCATCGCCCGCGTTTATGATGTCCCCGATCGCGCCGCCGCCGTGCAGCGAAGCCTCGACCGCCTCGGCCTCGCCAACCGCAGCCACCAGCTGGCCGGCCAGCTCTCAGGCGGTTGGAAACAACGCCTCGCACTCGCGGCCGCCCTGATTCATTCGCCGCAACTCCTGCTCCTCGACGAGCCCACCGCCGGCGTCGACCCGAAGGCCCGGCGCGAGTTCTGGGACGAGATTCACCAGCTCGCCGCCGGCGGCCTCACCGTGCTCATCACCACCCATTACATGGATGAGGCCGAGCGGTGCCATCGGCTCGCCTACCTCGCCTACGGGTCCCTCCTCACGCACGGCACCCTGCGGGAGGTCGTGGCCAGCGCGGGCCTCCACACGTGGCGCATCAGCGGACCGGACCTGCCCGCCACCGCCGCGAACCTGCGCACCCAGCCCGGCGTCGAACAAGTGGTGGCTTTCGGCAACACGCTGCATGCCAGCGGACACGACCCCGCTCTCCTGCGCTCCGCCATCGAGTTCGCGCGCCAGCCGGCTCAGGACTGCCGCGAGATCCCCTCGAGCCTCGAGGACGTCTTCATCTGCCTCATGGACCACGCGGAGGATCATTTCAAATGAGCCTCGGGTTTCACCGCACGACCGCCATCGCTCGCCTGCGCCCCGTAGGATCGCGGACTCGTTGCGCCATCTCTGCTCTCCTTCCCGTAGGGGCGCAGACTCGCTGCACCATCTCTGCTCTCCTTCCCGTGGGATCGCGGACTCGCTGCGCCATCTCTGCTCTCCTTCCCGTAGGGTCGCAGACTCGCTGCACGATCTCTTCTCTCTTTCCCGTAGGGGCGCAGACTTGCTGCGCCCTCACTCGGATCATGTGGCGCGCATCTCGCCGGCGACACTCACAGGTTCGATGGGGCGCGACCAAGCTCGCCGCTCACGACGAAAGGCGAAGGACGCAGCAAGCCCGCGTTTCTACGCGATGTCCTCTTAAGATCCGCCCATGACCCGGTTCACCTTCCATCGCCTGTGGGCCATCGTGCTCAAGGAATTCATCCAAATGAAGCGCGATCGCGTGACGTTTGGCATGATGGTCGGCATTCCGCTGATGCAATTGGTGCTCTTCGGATTCGCCATCAACTCGGACCCCAAGCACCTGCCCACCGCCATCCGCTCGGCCGACCAGGGCCCGTTTGCCCGCTCGCTCGTCGCCGCGCTCCGGCACAGCGGCTATTTCACCCTCACGCACGAGGCCGCCACCGAGGCCGAGGCGCGCCAGCTCCTTGAGCTCGGGAAAGTGCAGTTCGTGGTCAACATCCCGGCGGATTTCAGCCGCCGGCTCCTCCGCGGGGAACGACCGAGCGTGCTGATCGAGGCCGACGCCTCCGATCCCGCCGCCACCGGCCCGGCGGTCGCCGCCGCCCGCACCATCACCGCAAACATCTTCGACCGCGACCTGCCCGGCCCGCTCGCCCATTTGCGCGGCACGGCGGGCCCGGTGGATTTCCGGCTCCACGCCCACTACAACCCCGAGAACATCACCCAATACAACGTCGTGCCCGGCTTGATGGGCGTCGTCCTCACCATGACCATGGTGGTCATCACCGGCCTCGCCATCACCCGCGAGCGCGAGCGCGGCACGATGGAAAACCTTCTCGCGACGCCCGTCCGCCCGGCCGAGGTCATGATCGGGAAAATCGTGCCCTACATCGCCGTCGGCTATGTGCAGGTGACCCTGATCCTCCTCGCCGCGCGCTTCCTCTTCCGCGTCCCCATGGTCGGCAGCCTGCCGCTTCTCTACGCCGTCGCCCTCCTCTTCATCGCCGCCAACCTGGCCGTGGGCATCACGTTCTCGACGCTCGCGAAAAACCAGCTCCAGGCCATGCAGATGGCGTTCTTCTTCTTCCTGCCCTCGATCCTGCTCTCCGGATTCATGTTTCCCTTCCGCGGCATGCCCGACTGGGCCCAGGCGATCGGCTCCTGCCTGCCACTCACGCACTTCCTCCGCATCGTGCGCGGCATCCTGCTCAAGGGGAACGGCGTCGGCGAGATCGCTCCCCACTTGTGGCCCCTGCTCCTCTTCCTCGCCGCGGCCATGACCATCGGCGTGAAACGCTACCGCCAGACGCTGGACTGATCCGCTCCCACCCTGTGGGCCGGGTGCCCCACCCGGCAATTTCCCACGCCCCGCCTCACCTCATGCCGCCCCGCCGCCGGGCGAGCTCGCCCGCGAGGTGAGCGCCCGCGCGCCGACCATACAGCCTGTGGGCCGGGTGCCCTCACCCGGCAGTTCCGCGTCCCCGGCTTGCCTCACCCGCGCCCTGCCGGCGGCACGCCAGACGCAACTCGCGGGTCGTCCCGCCCCGGCACCGACGCGATGTGCAGCGTCTGCGTCGGATACGCGAACTCCAGCCCGCGCGCTTCAACCGCGCGCATGAATGCGAGATTCAACCGCTGACGCAGCGCCATCGACTTCACGAAGTCCGGGGACTTTGTCATGTACACCACCCACACGTCCAGCGACGACGCATTGAGGTCGCGAAACCAAACCTGGGTTTCCGCCGGGTTGACCTCCGGCTCCGCGTTGATCAACGCCCGGATGTCCGCGACAATCCCCTCCAGCTGGTCCGCCTTCGCGGCATAGGTCAGGCTGAGCACCTGCTCCACCCGGCGCGCCGTGAATCGCGAGAAGTTCGTGATCGCCTCGGCCGCCACCAGCTTGTTCGGAATCGCCATCAGCGACCGGTCCGCCAGCCGCAGCTTGGTGGAGCGCAACCCGATGTCCTCCACCGTGCCCGTGTTGCCCGCCACCCGGATCGCCTCGCCGATCTTGAACGGCTGGTCGATGGCCACCACCACCGACCCAAAGACGTTCGCCAGCGTGTCCTGCGCCGCGAGGGCAAAGGCCAGGCCGCCGATGCCGAGGCCCGCGAGCAGGGCCTTCACGTCGAAGCCCAGGCTCTGCACCACCATCAGCACCCCGAACACCGCGAAGATGCTGATCAGCGTCTTCTTGATCCACGGCATGAACGCCGCCACGCCCATCTTCCGGCGCTGGGCGATTTCCTGCAGATGATCCAGCACCGCGCCGAACGCCCGGATCAACCCCCAGAAGACCACCAGCGAGAAGGCGACCGTCCGACCGTATTCGACCGCCTGGTCGCTCGCATCGGGCAGCTTCAACACATTGAGCGCGGCAAAAATACCCACCAGCATCACAAACGTCGCCGCCGGGGACTCGAGGGCCGGCAGCAGCTTGTCGTCAAAGGTGCTGCTCGTGCGCGACGCCATCTTCTTCAGCTGCGCGAAGAACAGCGCCGTCACCACCCGCCGCAGCAACAGGCCCGCAATGAGGAAGATCGCCGCAATGGTGAAATGCGTGACCGTGTTCTCGTGGCTGCGCACATCGAAAACCTGCAGGATCTCGTCGACGATGCTCTCCAGGATGTCCGGCGGCGGCGGCACCTGCCCGGTCACGGTCGCGGCGGCGGCTGCGGTCGTGGTGGCTTGCTGTTCGGCCGCGGCCGCCGGCGTCTGTTGGGCGCCGGCCGTCAGCCGCGCAGCGATGATGATCAGACCCAGGAGCAGATGGCGGAAAATCTTCATGGCAGGGGTTAGACCGTTGGTTTGAAATCCTGAGCCGGTCAAAGTCAAAGGTTGGTCCGCGGGGTGCGGACGTCGCGCGACTACAAACGAGCCCGTGCCATTCCACCCACTCCCCGCTTGCCCCGGCCCCAACGCTCTGCCCACACTCCGCGGCTCATGACGCTTCCCCTCGCCCTGTTCAGCACCATGCCCTGGTGGGCGTGGGCCGGTTTCATCACCTTCGTCGCCGCGATGCTCGCGCTCGACCTGGGTGTCTTCAACCGCAAGGCCCACGAGGTTTCCCTCAAGGAGGCGTTGGGCTGGTGCGCGGTCTGGTTCAGCCTGGCGATGGCATTCAATCTTCTCGTCGCCTTCAAGATGCCCGCGACCGAGCTCAGCCGGCCCGCCCTGGAGTTTTTCACCGGCTACCTGATCGAGCTCTGCCTGAGCGTCGACAATGTCTTCGTGTTCATCGTCATCTTCCAGTACTTCCGCGTGGAGCCGCGCTACCAGCACCGCGTGCTGTTCTGGGGCATCATCGGCGCGGTGGTCATGCGGGCGCTGTTCATTTTCGCGGGCGTCAGCCTGATCAACAAGTTCCACTGGATCATCTATGTGTTCGGCGCCTTCCTCATCTACACGGGCATCAAGCTCGCCCAGCCCAAGAAGGAGGATGGCTTTGATCCGGAGAAGAACCCCGCGGTCAGGCTCGCGCGCCGCTTCATGCCCGTCACGCCCACCTTTGATGGCGGCAATTTCTTCACCCGGATCGGCGGCAAGTGGCACGCTACGCCCATGTTCCTGGTGCTGCTGATCGTGGAGACGACCGACGTGATGTTCGCGCTCGACTCCATCCCCGCCGTCATCGCGATCACCCGCAACGAGTTCATCATTTTCACCTCGAACATCTTTGCGATCCTCGGCCTGCGTTCGCTGTACTTCGCGGTCTCCGGCGTGATGAAGCTCTTCCGTTTCATCAACATCGGCCTCTCGGTCATCCTGATCTTCGTCGGCGGCAAGATGCTCGCCACCTATTTCGATTTCCACGTTCCGATCGGCTGGTCGCTCAGCATCATCGGCACCGTGCTGGCCGCCTCAATCCTCGCCTCGGTCCTGATCCCCGCCCCCCGCAAGGACTGACCCGGTCCCCCTTTTGTGGACGGGGTGCCCCCGGTCGACATTCCTTCCCTGTGGGCGGGGTGCCCTCACCCCGCGACACCCCGGTCCGCACTCCCTCTTTTGTGGGCGGGGTGCCCCCACCCCGCAATGCCCCCCCCGGTCCGCACTCCCCCTTTTGTGGGCGGGGTCCCCTC
>JAEZDN010000133.1 GCA_023433275.1 Verrucomicrobiota bacterium | reverse complement strand
TCGCGGCGACCGCAGTGAGGTATTTGTCGAGTTCATTGGCGACGATCACGCCGTAGTTCACGGCGCCGAGCCAGCCGGACATGATGATGCCGACGGAGCCGGCGTGATAGAGCCCGGGCAGCTGGTTCGGCAAATCCATCGAGACCTTCAGCCCCTCGAACTTGGTGCCAAACGACGTGCCGTTCCAGTGCTTGGTGTAATATTCGATCGTGCGCGGCGTGGCGGCCTCCATCCAGTCGATCTTCGCGCGGACCCCGGGGATGAATTTTTCGAGCGACGCAATCGACTCGTCGATCAGGCGTTGTTTTTCGATGGCGTATTGTTCCTCGCTGAGGGAGTTCCAATCCTCGAAACGGGCGTTGATCGAGACGACCACCGTGTAACGGTCGGTACCGGGACGCGTGTCCGGATAATACATCGAGAAGGTCCGGCTGGTGGTGCGCAGGTCGACCAGCTTGTCGCTCGAGAATTTCGGCTCGTCGGAGGTGAAGACCAGGTCCCCGATGTGCGGCAACGTTTCGCCCTTTCGGATGCCCAGATAGACCTGGCAGGAGCTGCTGTTGACGCGCACGGCCTTGGTCTGGGCCACGAACTCGGGACTGAAGTTCTCCTCCCCGCCCAGGCGCAGGACCGTGTTCTTGATGTTGGAATTGGACAGCACCGCGTCGCACCGGATCGTCTTCCCGTTGGCCACGACGCCGGTGACGACCTTGCGGCCGTCACGCTCCTCGGTGAGCACCTTCTCGACCAGGACATGTTTCCGCAGGTCGACTCCATTCCGTTTCAGCTCGGCGGCCATCTTCTTCACCAGGACGTCGGTGCCGCCCTGGAAGGTATAGACGCCCTTGCTCATGAAGTTCGAGAAAACGATGCCGAACGTGATGGCCGGGTCGTCCATCGTGGAGCCGTTGGCGTAGGCGATGGGCTCCATCAGGAGCCGCTTCACATCGTCGCGGCCCGGGAAATACCGCTCGAACATCTCGCCCGTGGTCTCGGGATTGTTGTCGTAGAAATTCATCGCCCGCAGGTCGGTGAAGAATCGCTCGACCGTCTCCGCGGGCACCTTGAAGGTCTCGACCAGTTGCCTAGTGAAATCCTCGCGGTCGAAGGTGGTGTCGATCTGGAACTGCGGGTTGATGAAGCGCACGCCCTTCAACTGCACGATCGAATCGGCGATGTCCTGGCTCCAGTACTTCCGCACCGACTTGATCATGCCGATGGGAAAACCATGGAGCGAAATGTCGAAGATGTGTCCGCCCTTGCGGGTGAACCACGTGGCCAGGCCGCCCAATTGGTAATGGTGCTCCAGCAGGAGCACCTTGTGCCCGCATTTGGCCAGCACATTGGCCGCGGTGAGCCCGCCGAGTCCGCTGCCAATGACCACTACATCATAGTGGTCGTCGATGTCCTTGAGCCAGTCGTAAGCCATGAAAGGGCTCATGTGAGTGAGCCCCCGGGAAAAGCGCAACTCAGAGTTTGAGCCCGCGCAAATACTTCAGGCTGTCCGGAATACAAACGAGCGGCGAAGGCGTCTCGTCCTCGATAAAGAAGTGCTTCACGCCAATTTTCTCCGCCGTCGAGAGAACGGAACGCCAGTCGATCTGGCCGGTGCCGACCGCGACGTTGTCGATCGGGGCGGCGCTGCCGCTGGACAGGCCGGTGATGGCTCCCTTGCGGATATCCTTCACGTGCAGGAGCGACCAGCGCGTCGGGTGCTTCTTCAGCAGAGCCGTCGGGTCCACGCCGGCATGGAAAACCCAGAACACATCCATCTCAAAGCTCACGTGCTCGGGCTTGGTCTTCTCGATCAAAATGTCGAAGGCGGTCTTCCCTCCCTCGCTGGCGAGGGTCACGAACTCGTAGCCATGCGGGTGGTAACCGTAGGTGATGCCTTCGGCGCGGAAGGCCTCGCCCCACTTGCTGAAGTCGGCCGCGGCTTTGTGCGCGAGCTCGGCCGTGAACCCTTCCTTTCCGTGCGGAATCCATGCCGTCATCACGTATTTCACGCCCAGCGTCTTGGCCGTCTTGATCGCCTTGGGCAGGTCCTTGGAGAGGTCGTCATACCCGATGTGTGCGCTGACCGCCTTGAGTCCGCGGTCGTTGAGGAGTTTCAGGAATTCCTCGGCGGGGAGCCCGCCGGTGCCGGCCGTTTCGACCTCGGTGATGCCCTGGGCCTTCACCCAATCGAGCGCGGCGGGCACGTCCGCCTTCATCTGGTCGCGGAGGCTCCAGAGTTGGAGACCGGTGTGATCCTGAAAACTGACGGCGGCGAGGCTGCCGGCGAATCCGGCGGCGAGGGCAAACAGGGCGAGGAGACGGGGTGTTTTCATGGGGAATTAGGGTATGGGATAAATTGTCAGGCTCAGGCCTTTTGCAAGATGTGATAGTTCGCCATCGAGATGCCGCTGAGCATGGCGCCGACGATTCCCAGGAATCCCTGGTCCGTCCCACACAGGTAAAGATTCTCGAGGTGCGTGCGCCCGTCCTTCACCTTGCGCGGCGCGCCATAGATCGCCCCGTTGAGGTGGCCGGTAAACTTCCTCACGGTGCGCGGGGTGAACATGTCGGTGGTCACGAGGTTTTCCCTTAGCACCGCGTCGTCGACAGGCGGCAGGAAGCGTCGGGCGCTGCGCTGCATGGCACCGAGCCAGTGCGCCTTCGCGGCCGCATAGTCGGGTTCGGCGAGGGCGGCCCATTTTTCATAATTGGCCAGGCACGTGATTCGCAGGAACCCTTCGTCCAACTGCCCGCCCGCGTAGTCGAAATTATTCGGAAAACAGATCACGCCGCTGCGCGGATCCACGAGGTCCGCGGCGCGCTGGTAGTCGAAGCGCTCCGAGTCGTTGAAGAAGATGATGGTATCGTCGCCCCAGCCCCAGGTCGCCGGCGCCTGCTTGAAAACGGAGATCGTTTCCACAAACGACAGCGCCCCGGTGTTGGCCTCCGCCTCGGCGGCGCGCGGGGGCTCGCAGGCGCGCATGGTTTCCGGAAAACCCATCGAGGAGATGACATGGTCGGCGGTCACCTCCGTGCCATCATCGAGTACCAGGGCCGCCGCCCTGCCCTCGCGCTCGATGATCCGGCTGACCCCGCATTTCATCCGGCGCTCGCCGCCCGCCTGGCGGTATTTGTCGAGGAGCACCCGGATGATCACACGCACCCCATCCAGCGGCCGGGCGAATCCCTCGAGAAACAGGGCCTTGAACATGATCACGAATTGCCCGAACTCCATGTCGCCCTCCTGCGCGCTGCCATAATACATGACCGGACAGAAGATCATGTCCGCGAGGAGCGGGTCGCTGATGTGCCGCGCCACCACCTCGCGGGCCGACACCGGCTTCGCATCAAGCGAGACGTCGTCGTAGGTTTTCACCAGTTGCACGAGCGCCTGCCAGCCTTCCGCCTGTCCGGGAAATTTCGCGCGCACGTCGGCGTCGAGCACCGCAAAGTCATTGGTGAAAGTCAGCGCGCAGTCCCGGAACGCGATGCGCGAGCGCTTCTGCGGGCACAGGGCAAATTCCTCGCGGTCGATGCGCAGCTGACGCAGCAGCTTGCCGAGCGGCGTGCCTTTCACGCCGGGCGGCACGTAGTTGGTCATCGCATGCAGCCCTACATCGTACTTCCGCCCCGCGATGCTATAGAAACTGTTCAGCCCGCCCGGCGCGTTGTGGCGCTCGAAAATACAGACCTTGCGGCCGAAGTGCGCCAACCGGATGCCCGCGGCGAGGCCGGACATGCCGGCCCCGATGATCACAGCGTCGTAGTGCGAATCTTTCTTCAAGCGGTCAGTTCTAGGGCGGGTTCGTCAAACCATGCCATGAAAAAGGCGGGATCAATGATCCCGCCTGGCAAAACCAGCATGCGAAGTTTCTCAGGCCTTCGCCTGGAATTTCGGCGTCAGGTAGTCGGCGCAGCTGTCGAGGGAGGCCAACTGCATGTAGTCGGCTTCGGGCACCTCGATGCCGTGGCGCTTGCGGAGCTCCATGACGATGTCGAGGAAGTCCATCGAATCGAGCTGAAGCTGGTCACGCAGGCGGACGTCCGGCTTCACGGCACTCACATCCTCATCGGGCGCGATGTCTGAAATGATATCGATAACCAGCTTGCGGCATTCGTCTTTCGTCATGATTCGATGGGTGTCAGTTGCGGAAACGCTTGATGATGAGGGTGGAATTGATTCCTAACATACCAAAGGAATTATTCAGGATGGCGTCAACCCGTTTAACGGTTCGCGGTTGGTTGATGACCAGGCCCGGGATGTCGCACTGGGGGTCGAGCTCCTCCACGTTGATCGTCGGGTGCACCACCAAGTCATCGAAACTCGGCAGGTTGCCGGCCAGTTCCAGCGCCCCCGCGGCGCCCATGGCATGCCCAATGAAGCTCTTGGTGTTGTTGATGGCCGCCGGCTCCTTGCGCTTGGCGAAAACCGCCGCGATCGCCTGGCATTCCTGGATGTCGCCTTGGGGCGTCGAAGTGGCGTGCGTATTGACGATATCGATGTCGTCTACGGTCAGGCCGGCGTTCACCAGTGCCTTCTCCACGCATTGCGCCTGCCGCTCGGGATTGGGCAGGACGTAATCCGTGGCGTCCGAGTTCACGCAGTAGCCGGCGATTTCGCCATAGATCTTCGCCCCGCGCGCCAGCGCGTCCTCGAGCCGTTCGATCGTGTAGATGCATCCGCCCTCGGAGATGACGATGCCGTTGCGCGCCTTGTCGAACGGGCGGCTGGCCTTCGTCGGGTCCGCGTGGCTGGCGAGCGCATTCTGGCTCTTGAACCCCGCGAAAATGCCAAAGGTCTGCGGGCTTTCGCTCACGCCGCCGGCGATCGCCAAATCGACCTCGCCCAACCGGAGCATCTGCGCCGCGTGGATCAAACCCATGTTGCCGGCCGCACACGCCGCGCCGATGGTGTACGCGGGGCCGGTGGTGCCGAGGTTGAGTGACACCTCGCCCGCCGGGCTGTTCGCGACCGTCCGGGGATTGTGGTGATGGGTCCAAAACTTCGTGTCGTACTTGAACTGGGAGATGTTGTAGACCTCGTTCTCGGTCTCGACGTTGCCGTGTTCCGTGATGCCCAGGTAGACGCCGACGCGGCTCTTGTCCCGCGTCTCCAAATCAATCCCGGAATCGGCGACGGCCTCCCGCGCGCAGTAAATGCTGATGCTCCCCGCCCGGGTCCCGATCCGCACGTCCTTCTTCTTCTGATGCTTGAAAGGGTCGAATTTGCACAGGCCCGCCGGCCACTGCCCCATGTAACGCACCTCGGTCAGGGCGATGCCCGACACGCCATGGAGCAGGCTGTGGCGGAACTCACCCAGGCTGTTGCCGTTCGGGGCGGTCAGGCCGATGCCGGTGATGACAATGCGTGTTTGCTTCATGGACGAAAGGGACGACGGTCAAAACAGATTTGCCTAGCCAATGGAAAGTTAAAAACAAAAACTCCCCTTTCATGAAAGTTCTCGTCGCCGGCGGAGCCGGTTACATCGGCAGTCACTGCGTCAACCAGCTCGTCGCCGCCGGCCACGAACCCGTCGTGGTCGACAATCTGGTTTACGGCCACCGCGCCGCCGTTCCCCCGACCGTCCGCTTTCACGAGGTGAACCTCGGCGACAAGGCCGCCGTCAGCGACGTCCTCGCGACCGAGCGGCCCGACGTGGTCATGCACTTCGCCGCCTATGCCTACGTGGGCGAGTCAGTCACGGATCCGCTCAAGTATTACCACAACAATGTCGCCGCGACCCTCACCCTCGTCGACGCCATGTTGCGGCAGGGCGTGAGGAAATTCGTGTTCTCCTCCACGTGCGCGACATACGGCATCCCCGAGCAGATGCCGATCACCGAGACCTTGCCCCAGCGTCCCATCAATCCGTACGGCCAGACCAAGCTCGATGTGGAGAACATGCTGAAGGCGCTCGCGCCCGCCACCGGGCTTAGCTTCGCGGCGTTCCGCTACTTCAACGCCGCGGGTGCCGCCGAGGATGGCTCCATCGGCGAGGACCACGATCCCGAATCCCACCTCATCCCGCTCGCCATCGGCGCAGCCCAGGGCACGCGCCCGGCGCTGCAGATCTTCGGCCGTGACTACCCCACCCCCGACGGCACCTGCCTGCGCGACTACGTGCACGTCGATGATTTGAGCCGCGCCCACATCGCGGCCTTTCCGTTGCTCGAGGCGCCGGGAGCCCAGCATTTCTATAATCTCGGAACCGGCACGCCGACGTCGGTGCTCGAAGTCATCCGCGCCGTCGAAAATGTTTCCGGTCTCAAGGTGCCGGCGACCTTCGCGCCTCGCCGCGCCGGCGATCCGCCCGCGTTGTACGCCGATGCGTCCAAGGCCCGCGCCGAGCTCGGCTGGTCGCCGAAGTTCAAGACGATCGAGCCCATCGTCGCGACGGCGTGGCGCTGGCATCAGGCGAAGCCCCGGGGCTACGCGACATCCTAGGGCCGTCACCCGTGGCGTGTGCCTCGGGTGACCCTGGTCAGGTTGCTGAGCGAAAGCGGTCGCGGCGGCCAGATCCACGAACACAAACCCACTCTCACCCCCCGTCATCCTGAGCGCAGCGAAGGAACCAAGGGGACGGACGAAGCGATGGAGGGTAGCGGGAGCGACCGCAGGTGCGGAAGTAGTCTCGCGTGTCCGCTCGCTACGCATGCTCCAGCCAGACTCATCAGTTGTAGGGGCGTGGCTCGTCCACGCCCTCGGTTCCCACAGCGAGAAAAGGGCTCGGTCTATCCGCGCCCCCAGCATCCAACTGCATCGTACCGGCTCACGGCGCAGCAAGACTGCGCCCCTACGAATAGCCGAATCCTGATCCCTCAAACCAATTTCGACTGCCGCGCCGCGCCTGCGGCTATACCAACCACGCTTCCTCCCTCCTACTCCGCCTTCCTGGATTTCTTTTTCGGCGTCGGTTTGCCGCTCTCCGGCAGGCGCGATTCCATCGCCTCGAGCAAGATGGCCCGCTCTTCGCCGGGATGTTGGGCCCGCAGTGCCTTCGCCAGCCGGTCGTAGAGCGGTTCGAGCGCCTCGGCCCCGGCGGCGTTCGCGGCCTTCGGCTCGCGCACCTCATCGGGCAGGTCCTTCGGCAGGATCGTGTCACCGGTCGCCGCCACCGCGCTGCGGTAAACCACGTTTTCCAGTTCCCGCACATTGCCCGGCCACGGGTACGCGGCCAGCAGGGACAGCGCCTCGGGGGCGACCTTGCGCGCCTTGACCTTCTTGGCCTTTGCGAGGTTCTGCACGAAGAAATCCACGATCTGCGGCACGTCCTCCGTGCGCTCGCGCAACGGCGGCAGTTTCACGCGCACCACGTTCAGCCGGTAATAGAGGTCCTCGCGGAATTTCTTCTCCCGCACCAGCGCCTCGAGATCCTTGTTGGTCGCGGCCACCACGCGCACGTTGACCTTGATCGTCTCGACGCCGCCCACGCGCTGGATGTCGCCCTCCTGCAGCACGCGCAGGATCTTGGTCTGCGTGGTCGGCGTCATGTCGCCGATCTCATCGAGGAAGATCGTGCCGCCGTCGCATTGCTCGAACTTGCCCAGCCGCTGCGCGGTCGCGCCGGTGAAGGATCCGCGCTCGTGGCCGAAGAGCTCGCTCTCGATCAGGTTCTCCGGGATCGCCGCGCAGTTGACCGCCACATAGGGCTTCGCCGCGCGATGGCTGTGCCGGTGCAGGCTGCGCGCGACGAGCTCCTTGCCGGTGCCGCTCTCCCCCGTGATCATCACCGAGGCGTCGCTCGCGGCGAACTGGCCGATGATCTTGAACACTTGCTGCATGGCACTGGAGGCGCCGACGATGCCTTCCTTGTGCTCGTCCGTGTTGATCACCGGCTTGTAGCCCGCCGCCGACTTGCTGTCGGCCTGCGTCCGCAACGCGCTTTCGACCAGCGCCAGCAGCTTCGGCGGGTCGAATGGCTTCACCACGTAATCAAAGGCCCCGAACTTCATCGCCTCGATCGCGGTCTGCGCCGTGCCGAAGGCGGTCATGAAGATGATCAACTGTTTCGGATTGGCCGCCCGGATATGCTGGAGGGTCTCGAGGCCGGACATCCCCGTCATGCGGTTGTCGAGCAGGACGACGTCGGGCGCCTGTTTCTTGACCGCGGCCACCCCTTCCTCGCCACTCGGCGCCTCCTGCACCTCGTAACGTTGCGTGGAGAGCACGCGATTGAGCGAGTAACGCACCTCGTTATCGTCGTCGATGACGAGGATTCGGGGCGCTGGAACGGTTTCGGACATCAGTGGTCGTGAATAGAATGTGCGCTTTCGGGAAAGACGGTTCTACTTACCGCCCATGCTAGGCTGGTCAATTAACTTGTTTCGCATCTTCGGGATCCAACTCGCGGTCCACGTGAGTTTTGGCCTGCTCCTCGCCTACTATGGATGGCGCGGCTGGCAGCAGGCGGGTTGGCTCGGGATGGCGTGGAGCGTGGCATTGATCGTGATGTTTTTCGGCTGCGTGGTCCTGCATGAACTGGGCCATTCGCTGACCGCCCGTCGCCACGGCGTTCGCGTTCCCCGGATTCTGCTCCTGCCCATCGGCGGCATGGCGGAGATGGAGCGCATTCCCAGGCGTCCGGCCGCGGAATTGCTCATCACGATCGCCGGCCCCGCGGTGAACTTTGCGATCGCCGCCGTCTTGCTCCCGTTCCTGTGGCGACCTCTGCTCGGCCTCGCCGTGGTGCCGGAATACAGCTTCCTGGACCTGCTCACGCAACTCTGGTGGGGCAACCTCATCATGGGCGTATTCAACCTGCTGCCCGTCTTCCCCATGGATGGCGGGCGGATCCTGCGGGCGATCCTCGCCTGCGGCCTCCCCTACCTGCGGGCAACATGGTGGGCGGCTACCGTCGGTCGCGTGACGGCGCTGGTGCTGGCGGTCGTGGCCGTGGCGTATTTCGAACACCTGATCGCGGGCGTCTTGTTTGTCTTCATCTACGTCGCGGCAGGGGCTGAGTATCGCGCCTTGTTGCTGCACGAGCAGGAGGAGGCATACTGGGCGGAGGTCGCCCGACGCGCCGCTCTCGTCACCGATCCGATGGAGCCGCAACCGCCGCTCCTTTCGTCTGGCCCGAACTAAAAACGAAGAAAGCCACCCCGGAGGGTGGCTTTCTTAAATTGGTGGACCCTAGCGGGTTCGAACCGCTGACCTCCTCAATGCCATTGAGGCGCTCTACCAACTGAGCTAAGAGCCCGTGCGAAGGGCCTAAAAGGGGTTTTTGCGGAGCAAATGCAAGGAATTTTTCGCAACTCGATGCGTCCGTCCGCCGTCAGGCCTCATCCCGCATTTTGAAGGTCACCGTCCAGGTGTCGGGCCGCCGATTCGGCGTGGGTCCGATCGAGCGCATGCGCAGGAAAGCCTCCAACACCGACTCATCGAATGCCTTGTCGCCGGATGATTTCACGATCCGCGGATTCAAAATAGCGCCGCTTGCCGTGATGTCGAACGTCACGCGGGCTTCCAAGCGGTCGCTGACCCCCGACGGCGGTTCGTGCGCCTTCTTGAGCTCCTGGATCAGCAGGGAAATATAAGTGTTCATCTGATTCTGTTGCTCGCGCGTCAGGGCCTTGCCTCCTCCCCCGCCCTTCGTGTTGGCGGTCGAGCCACCTTTCACCCCGCTCGCGATGCCGGTGGCGTCGATTTTCGGGACCTTGGCGGCGGCGCGCGGCTTGGTCGATGCGCTTTGCTTGGGCGTGGGATGCTTCTTCAGGTAATCCTGATACGACATCCGTTGCGCTTGTTTCACTTCCTTGGCCAGCGAGGTGTCGGCCTTGGGCTTTTCCGGGGTCTTCGGTTTGGCCTTTTCCTTGGGCGGGGGCGGCGTCACCGGCGCGGGCTCGGGCCGCGTCTGTACCACCGGTTCGGGTTCGGGCATCGTGGGGACCAGTTCGACCTTCGGAATCTCCAGTTTGATCTTGCTGGTCGTGTTGCCCAGGGCGGGCGCAACGAGCTCATCCGGCGCCGTGGCGTCGCCGGCCACCAACTCGAAGATCACGGGCTGCTCCCGCACCCGTTGCGCGAAGAAGTAGGTCGCCAGCAGGATCGCCCCCACGAAGCCGGCGTGCAGCACCAGCGACAGGAGCAGCGAACTGGACGGATTCGCGCGCATCAGGCTCAGTGGGCCTCGGTATCAAAGGTGATCTTCGTGAGGTTGTGCCGCTTCACCTCGTCCATCACCCGCACCACCTGCTGCCACTGGAGGGTGAGATCGGCGCGGATCCGGATCACCGGCTGCTTGGCCTTGGCCGCCTCGGCCATGAGCTGGCGGGAAATCTCCGGCAATGACATCCGCTCGCTGCCAAAATAGTAATTGCCCGACCGATCGATCGAGATGGCGACGAACTCCGTGTCCGGCGGCGGCTTCGCCTGGTCGCGCTTCGATTCCCCGGGCAGGTTGACCGGGATCGTCTGCTCCTGCTGGATCAGCGGGGTCGCGATCATGAAGATGATCAGCAACGTGAACGCCACGTCGATCAGGTTGGTGACGTTCAGCTCCGAGATCGGATGCGTCTGGCGCTGGCGCTTGAAGGTGCGGGCCATGGTCGTTAATTACTTCTGCATCTCGAGCTCGATGCGGTCCGCCAAGGAGCTCGCGTAGTTCTCGATCTCGGTCATCATCGTCTTCGTGTTGCTGAAAAGCACATTGTAGCCCACCACTGACGGGATCGCCACCACCAGGCCCGCGATCGTGGTCAGCAAGGCCGCCGATACACCGGGCGCGAGCGTCTGGATGCTCGCGGTCTGCATGACCGAGACGGCGCTGAACGCCTCCATCACGCCCCACACTGTGCCGAGCAGGCCCATGAACGGCGCGATCGTGACCATCGTCGCGAGCCAGACCATGCTTTCCTCATAGCGCAACGCCTGTCGCGCCAGCGCGCGCTGGATCGCGTTCTCGGCGTGCTCGAGCCGGGCATGCAGGCTGTCGTCGCCCTTCTCCTTGCCGATGGCCGCCGCGCGCCAGTAGGACTCGATCGCCTCCGCGAGGAGGTCCGCGTAGGGAATCGAACGCTTGCTGCGAAACGACTCCGGCAGGTCCAGCAGCTTGCGCTCCTCGCGCAGCCGCTGCTCGAACGCGTGGTTCATCCGCCGCAGCTGCTTGAGCTCGTTGCGCTTTCCGAGCATCACCGACCAGGCGAAAATACTGAAGATCATCAACAGGACCGTGATCACCTGGCCCACGAGGTCGCACTGCATGAAGACCTGGACGATGTTGACGGTGCCGAAAAGAGGGTAAGCCGGGAACAGACTCAGCATGGTGCGGGCAGTGTTGGGGCCTTTGCCGGACGCAATCAACGGAAATTCCGGAACCTTCGCGGGCTTCCCCGCGTTCCGCTCATCCCTCGACCGCGCTCGCCACCGGCCGCAACGTCGAGGCGCCCCGGACGAACCCTCGCGCATCATGAATCTGGTTGCGCGGGGCAGGTCGCCTTGGTTGCCTGCGCCCTTCCCCCATGCCTCTCAAGTCCAAACCCGCCGGCAAACTCATCTCCTTCGAAGGTTCCGAAGGCAGCGGCAAGTCCACGCAAATCGCACGCCTCGCCGCCCACCTCCAGAAGGCCGGCCGCGAAGTCGTCGCCACCCGCGAGCCGGGCGGCACCGAGATCGGCGAGCAGATTCGCAACATCATTGTCCATAATTCCAAGGGCGACGAGATGTGCCCCGAGACGGAGCTCCTGCTCTTCACCGCCGCCCGTGCCCAGGTGGTGCGCGAGGTCATCGCCCCCGCCCTCGCCCGCGGCGCCGTGGTCCTCAGCGACCGTTTCCTGGATTCCTCCACCGTCTACCAAGGCATCGCCCGCAACCTGGCTCCCGGCCCCGTGAGCGAGATCAATCGCTTCGCCGTCGGCAATGTCATGCCCGACCTCACCATCGTCATCGATGTGCCCACCGAGGTCAGCCTGCAGCGCGTGCGCCAGCGCGCCTCCGATCTGCCGGATCGTATGGAACGCGAAAACATCACGTTCTACAACAAGGTCCGCGAGGGCTACCTGCTGTTGGCCAAGGAATGGCCCGACCGGGTTGTCGTCCTCGACGGCACGCTGACCCCCGACGCCCTCGATCGGAAGATCTGGGGCGTGGTGGAGAAGCGCCTGGCCTGAGCCGCGCGGTTCTCAACCGGAACCTTCCGCGTTCCCGTACCGACCGTCGGTGCGGAATCGCGGTCACCCGCATGCCTGGTCCCGGGAGCGAATTTTTTATTGGTGCTCTCCCGGCCTCCTGTGCTCTCTGTCTTCTGTCCCCCGACTCGTGATGTCCGCCACCGCTGAACCCCTCCCCTGGCCCCCCGCTCTCCTCGGCACCCCGACGGTGGCCGTGATCGAGCGGGCTATCGAGCGCCAGCGCCTGGCGCACAGCCTCCTCCTGCACGGCGAGAATCTCAGCACCCTCGCCACCGTCGCCCACGCCATCGCCGACCGGCTCCTCAACGATCCCCGTCACGCCACGCAGTACTTTCCGCCGAAGCAACACCCCGACTTCCTCGCCCTGCGCCCGGCCGGCAAATCGCGCCAGATCGGCGTGGAGCCCATGCGCGAGATCATCGGCCGGATCCAGGTGTCGCCCCAGGTTTCCCTGCGCAAGGTGCTCGTGGTTTACGAGGCCGACCGGATGAACCACGCCGCGGCCAACGTATTCCTCAAGACCCTCGAGGAACCCACCGCGAGCACGACGATCCTCCTGCTGACCACGCGTCCCTACTCCCTGCTGCCCACCATTCGCAGCCGCTGCCTGCTGTTTCGCTTCACCGACTCGGGCCATGAAGCGCTGGCCGACGCGGAGGACTCCATTCGCGAGCTCTGGAAGCAAACCCTCGCCGACTACGGCGCTTGGCTCACCCAGCTCGCCGGCGGCCAGGCTGACAAGCGTGCCGTGGCCGACCAGGTGCTTGCGGTGTATGGCCTGATCACGCGCTTCAACGCCGTCCTGTCCGCCGCCACCGACCAGATCTGGAAACAACAGAAGGAGAAGCTGCCCGAGGACATCACGGACGACGAACAGGCCGCGATCGAAACCGGCATCGCCAACGGCATCCGCGGCAAACTTTTCGCCGAGCTCGAGCACGCCACCCGACAGCACGCCCAGAAGCGCCTGCTGGAGGGCGATGAGTCGGCTCGCCGCGCCGTCGTGGCCGCCATTGCTCAACTGGAACACGACAGCGGCCTCCTTCGTCTGAATCTCAACGAATCCGTCGCGCTCGAGAATTTCCTGCTTTCCTCGCTGCGGATCTGGGCGCGCCGGTAAGGCCGTCCTGTAGAAGCCGGTTTACCGGCGATCGTCATAACCGTTGGCCGTGAGCGTCGCCTATCGTCGGTAAACCGGCTCCTACAAATAGGAATCGGGCCCGATGGCGAAACGCAGGCTAGCGCGGCTGCTATGACGATTGCCTCCGGGCATCCGCCGGGAAATCCGCTTTACTCCCCGGGCTATTGACGGTGTGTGCTCGGTCGCCGGATGAGCAAACCACCTGCCAGCACCACTCCCACCCTCCTCTCGATCGCGTGGCCGATCTTCGTGGAGCAGAGCCTGCGCATCCTCATCGGCACGGTCGATACGTTCATGGTGGCGCACGTGTCCGACGGCGCGGTCGCCGCCTTGGGCGTGTCCCATCGGCTCATCATGCTGGCGCTGATTTGTTTCAATTTTATCGGCATCGGGACGAGTGTCGTCATCACCCATCACTTGGGGGCCGGCGATCGCAAGGGCGCCGAGAACATCGCCTCCACGGCCCTGGGCGTTAACCTCTGGATAGGACTTCTCGCGAGTGCGGTCATCTTCGCCTTCAACGAGCAGTTGCTCCGGGCCATGCAGTTGCCGGAGGAACTCATGAGCTACGCCCTGCCCTTCATGGCGCTGATGGGCGGCACTCTCTTCCTCGAATCGATCAATATCGCGATCGGCGCGATCCTCCGCGCCCACGGCAACACCCGCGACGTGATGTTCGTCACCGTGGGGCAGAATATCATCAACGTGATCGGCGTTTCGCTCGCCCTCTTCGGCTGGTTCGGTCTGCCGAAGCTTGGCGTCGAGGGCGTCGCCGCCGCCAGCGTGCTCAGCCGCTTGGTCGCCACGACCGCCCTGCTCATCCTGCTCAGCCGCCGGCTCGGGATTCGCATGCACCTCCGCACGCCGTTCGATCTCTCCCGGGAACGCATCGGACGCATCCTGCACATCGGGCTCCCCGCCGCCGGGGAGCACCTGACCTACTGGCTGGCCTTCCTCGTCATCACGAGCTTCATCGGCCGCATGGGGGCCCAGAGCCTTTCCATCATGGCGTACACCCAGACGGTGCAGTCGCTCGTGATCCTGTTCAGCCTTTCCCTTGGACTGGGGACGGAAATCGTCGTCGGGCGCCTCATCGGCGCGGGCGATTTCGAGGGGGCTTACCGCCAATTGCTGAGCAGCCTGAAACTTTGCCTCATGCTCACCGCCGGCGGCATGATCGTGATCGCCCTGGTCGCACCGCATCTCATCGATCTCTTCTCGCATGACCCGGCGGTTATTGCGGGGGGCACCCTGCTCCTGCGGATCGCCGTCATCCTCGAGATCGGCCGGGTCTTCAACATCGTCGTCATCAATTCGCTCCGGGCCACGGGTGACGCCCGCTTTCCCGTCCAGATCGGGATTGTCTGCATGTGGGTGTTCTGGGTGCCCAACTCCTGGTTTCTCGGCCTTTACGCCGGTTGGGGCCTCGTTGGCATCTGGATCGCGATGGCCTGCGACGAATGGCTGCGCGGGATCATCATGTACCGCCGCTGGGTAACCCGGAAATGGCTGCCGTTCGCCGAGCGCAGCCGCGCCGCCGTCATGCGCGACCACGTCCCTCTCGTGAACGAGACCTGAAGCGGCCTTGTTTCGCGGATCGCACGGATCAACGCGGAGTGTCTCAATCCGTCATCCGTTAATCCGCATAATCTGCGGTCAAACCGATCCCGTCACCAAGCGCACAAACTCCTCCCGCGCGTCCATGTGGGGATTGTGGCCGGACTCGGGAATGACCTCGATCCGGGCCTCCGGAAAGTGGTGGCGAATGAGATCGTGGTCGCTGGGCTCGGCATAGCGCGATCGTCCGCCCAGCACAAATAATGTGGGGCCAGCGAACCGATCCTCCGGCCGCAGGCAGTTCTTCTCCATGACCGGCAGCGCCTCGGTCAGGACCGGCAGGTTGATCTGCCAGCGCCAGGCGCCCGCGTCGTCCTGAACCAGGTTCGTCGAAAGGAATTTCCTCATCCCCAGGTTGGGCACGCGCGCCTCGAACCGCAGTTCGGCCTCCCCGCGCGAGTTGAGGCTGGCGAGATCGAGTTCGGCCATGGCGAGAAACTCCGCGCGGTGCGCCGCCCAGCGATAATCCTTCGGCGCAATGTCGACCACCACGAGCCGTTCCACGCGCTCCGGGTGACGACAGGCCAGCAGCATCGCCGTCTTGCCGCCCATGCTGTGACCGACCATCGACGCGCGCTCCAGACCCTGCGCATCCATCCACGCCACCAGGTCGTCGACCATCACCGCGTAATCCATCTCCGGCGCATGCGGGGACTTGCCGTGGTTGCGTGCGTCCGGAGCCAGCACGTGGTGGTTCCGCGCCAGGTCGCGACCCGTGCTGAGCCAGTTTCGGGACGAGCCGAGCAGTCCGTGCAACACCACCATGGGCGCCCGCCCGGCCCCGCCCAGATCGATATGATGCAATTTGACCACGTCTCACAGGGACACGCGTGCCGTCACCAAGACAAACCAATTATGCCCGTGACCGGCTGTGTCCGGCGGCACCTTTTGGCTTCCCAACCCTCCGTGCGCTCTGTGACGCTGTGCCGATCCACTTATGCCCGCCGCCGAGAAGCTCACGCCGATGATGCAGCAGTATTTCGAGGTCAAGCGCGGCCTCCCGGCGAACACCCTCCTGCTTTTCCGGCTGGGTGATTTCTACGAGATGTTCTTCGAGGATGCCGAGATCGGCTCGCGCCTGCTGGGCATCACCCTGACGCGCCGCCAGGACACCCCCATGTGCGGCATCCCGCAGCACGCCGCGGAAAACTACGTGGGCAAGCTCCTCGCGGCGGGCCGCAAAGTCGCCCTCTGCGACCAGGCCGAACCCGCGAAGGCCGGCAAACTCGTCAAACGCCAGCTGACGCGCATCCTCTCGCCCGGGACGACGCTTTCCCCCAGCCAGCTCGACGCGGCGCGGAATCATTACCTCTGCGCGCTGACGCTGAATGACGCCGGGCTCCACGCCGCGTGGCTCGACCTTTCGACCGGGGAATTCCGGCTCGCGACGGATACCCGGCCGGAAAACCTGCTGCCGGTGCTCACCGCCCTTGACCCGGCCGAACTCGTGGTGATCGAAGGCCAGTTGGAAAAATGGCAGGCCGCGCCCCACGAACAGCATGCGGTCCATGCGCTGCACCAGTTCTGCGCTCCCCGGCTTTGCTCGGAGCTGCCCGGCTATCATTTTGATGTCACGGACGGTGCCCGCACCGTGACCGCGGCGCTCGGCGTCCTGAACCTCCAGGGGTTCGGCCTGGCCAACAACCACCCCGCCCTCGGGGCCGCCGGCGCCGTCGTGCACTACGCGACCGAAAACCTCTGCGCGAAACCGGAAAACCTGCGCTCCCTGCAGGAATACCGCAGCACCCGCACGCTCCTCCTCGACCCCGCCACGCTGCGCAATCTCGAGATCTTCTCCTCCACCCGCGGCACCCGCGAGGCCTCGTTGCTCGGCGCCATCGACCGCACGACGACGTCCGCGGGATCGCGGCTCCTCGAACGCTGGCTCGCCGCGCCGGGACTCGACCTGGCCGAGATCCAGCGACGCCAGGCCGCCGTCGGGGAGTTCGTCGCCCAACCGGGCGATCTCGCGCAGCTGCGCGAGCTGTTGAACAAGGTGCGCGACATCCCGCGCATCCTCAGCCGCCTGCAGAACCGGCTGCGCAATCCCCGCGAGTTGGGCGGCGTGCGCGACACCCTGGGCCAGATCCCACCGATCGCCGCCTGTCTCGACCTTCTCGACTCGCATCTGGTCGGCCACCACGGCGGCGTGGTGTCGCATATTCGCCGCCGGCTCACCGACCTGCCCGCGCTTCGCGATTTGCTTGGCCGCGGCCTGGCCGACGAGTTGCCGAACGACCTGCAGGAGGGAAATTACATCCGGGCCGGCTACGACGCCGAGCTGGACCGGCTGCGCGGCCTGACCACCGACAACAAGTCCTGGCTCGCCGAACTCGAGCGCAAGGAACAGGAACGCACCGGCATTCGGAGCCTCAAGGTCCGCTACACCTCCGTTTTCGGCTATTACATCGAGATCACCAAGGCGAACCTCGGCAGCGTGCCCGCCGATTACGTGCGCAAGCAGACCACCGCGAGCGGCGAACGCTTCGTCACGGAGGAGTTGAAGCTCAAGGAGCGCGAGATCTTCAGCGCGGAGGAAAAGGCCCTCGCGCGCGAGTTGGAGCTGTTCACCGCACTGGTCGCATCCGTGCTCGATGAATCCGTCTCGCTGTCGACGACGGCGGACGCCCTCGCTGAGCTCGATGTCCTCGCTGGCTGGGCCGTGCTCGCCCGTGAGTGGGATTATTGCCGACCCGAGCTCGACGAGGGCGACGCGCTCGCGATCACCGACGGGCGCCATCCTGTCGTCGAGCAAATGATGAAGACGGAGCGACTGGGCCTGGCTGGAAGCTACACCTTTGTGCCCAACGACACCGCCCTTGCGGCGAGCGACGCGCAAATCCAGCTCATCACCGGACCAAACATGGCGGGTAAGTCCACCTACATCCGGCAGGTGGCGCTCATCACGCTCATGGCACAGGTCGGCTGCTGGGTGCCCGCCAAGGCGTGTCGCGTCGGCCTAGTGGACCGCATCTTCTCGCGCGTCGGCGCCAGCGATGACCTCGCGCGCGGCAACTCGACCTTCATGGTCGAGATGAACGAAACCGCCAACATCCTGAACAACACCACGGATCGCTCCCTCATCATCCTGGATGAGATCGGACGCGGCACCTCGACGTATGACGGGCTCAGCATCGCCTGGGCCGTGGTCGAGCACCTGCACCGCGGCCCTGAACGCGGACCGCGCACGCTCTTCGCGACGCATTACCAGGAGCTCACGCAGCTGGAGAAACACCTGCCGCGGCTCACCAACTGGTCGGTGGCCGTGAAGGAATGGAACGACGAGATCGTCTTTGTCCGCCGCGTCGTGCCTGGAGCCGCCGATCGCAGCTACGGCATCCAGGTCGCCCGTCTCGCCGGCCTGCCGCTGGCGGTGATCGACCGGGCCAAGACGATTCTCTCCCAATTGGAGTCCGACGACGTCACGGTCACCCTTCCCGCCGTCCCGCAATCCAAGCCCAAGAAAAAGATCAGCGTGACCCCCGCCGACGACGCGCAGATGGATTTGTTGTAGAGGATCAGCGCTACGGCGTCGCGGAATTCGGCTCGCAGGGTGGCCAGCCCTCCACAAGATGTATTTGCGGACCTTGGAGGGCCCGCGTCCCTGCGGGCCGTTGGGATATGACCATCGACCCATCAAACCCCCTCCCTGCCCGCAGTCGTCCCGTGCACTTGCCGGTGCACGAGTCTAGCAATCGGTCGGTGATAGTATTCCTGACCGTCTGCGTTGCCCATCGGCGACCGATTCTTGCCACGACTGAAATGCATATGCGGATCACCAACTCTTGGTTGAAGGCGGACCACTGGCAGGTCGGTCGCTATGTTATCATGCCGGACCACATCCACCTGTTTTGTGCACCGAATGCGTTTTCGGCGGGCACGATGACATCTTGGATTTCCTATTGGAAGCGCCTCGTGACCTTTTCCTCCGGGCAAAGCTTCTGGCAGAAGAACTACTGGGAAACTCAGCTCCGCCGCCACGAAAGCTACGACGCAAAATGGGAATACGTCAGACAGAATCCTATCCGTGCCGGACTGGCTCAAACCCCTGATGAATGGCCCCACCAAGGGGAATTGAATGTGCTGAGGTGGCGCGGGTAAATCGGCCCGCAGGGACGCGGGCCCTCCAGAAAAACCATAGCCCAGCTGGGGCGGGGCCCTCTGTCTTGGGCCGTTGCCCAACCCCGCCCCTCAATACCCCACCCCAAACTCCGCCGGCAACGGGGCGCTCGCCTTGAAGGCGAATTTCCTGCCGGCAAACTCATACGTGAAAGCCGTCTCCAGCGAGTGCAGGAACAACCGCTTGTTCTTCGTCGCGCGGGCGAACTCGCGGTTCAGCCCGAAATCACCGTAGGTTTGGTCGCCCACGATCGGCAACCGCCGCTTCGCACATTGCACGCGCAACTGGTGGCTCCGGCCCGTGCGCGGCTCGAGTCGCACCAACGCGGTCGAAAAGTTGCGCTGCAGGTGGCGGATCACTTCGAAATGCGTCTCGGATGGAATATTGCCCACCGTCGCGGTGCGGACCTTGCCGCCCTTCTTGTTCACCGCGAGCAGATCCCGCCAGACTTCGGCGCGCGTGTGCGGATGGCCAAACACCAGCGCATTGTACGCCTTGCGCACCTGTTTCTTCGCAAAATGCTCCCGGATCACCTGCGCCAGCTTTTCGCTCGAAGCGGTCAGGATCACGCCTGAAGTCGCGGAATCCAGGCGGTTCAACAACCAAAGCCGGCGCACCACGCCATCCGCAGTCGTCCAATGAAAGCACTGCGCCTCCTTGTCGTAGCGACAGGTCAACAGCGAGCGCGCTTCGTCCTGCGACTCGTTCGGGTGCGACAGGACACCGGCGGGCTTGTCGAACGCCGCGAGCCCGTTCGGATCGCGCTCCAGCAACCTGACGTTGGCCGCCAGCGGCAGGGTCGACCAAAATTCCTCCGGTGCCGTGGCGCAGCTCACTGGTAGAAGAACCGGAACGTCAGGCTCTGCTCCTCACCCAGCACCGCGATCATCTGGTCGGACCACTTGCGATAGGGCTGACGGGCTTGGATCGCGCCTTGGCACGAGAAGACGCCCTGCCGGCCGGCGCCCTCGTCCTCCACTTTCACGATGTCCGTCTCGCCGTCGCGGTTGATGGTGAAGGTAACCGAAACATGCGAGCCGCGCGGCGGGGAAACCCGGCTGTCGGCCAGGATGCGATACCAGGATCGCTGCACGATCTCGATCAGCTCCTGCAAGTATTCGCCGTATTCGCTCCACCGGGCGTCCATGCCGATGACGCCGAGGTTGGCCACGCCGGCCACGCGGTTGCTCAGGATGGTCGTGCGGGGCGCGGTGAGCTTGGGGCGCGCCTTGGGTTGCGGGCGCTTGGTGGCTTCCACGGCCACGAGCCCGCCTTCCTGCTCGTGGCTCTCCGCGGCGCCATCCACCCGCTGCTCGGCGCCGGTGTTGGGTTTGCTGTGTTCCGCAATGTTCGTGGCGATGCCATCCTCCGCCGTTCCCTCGGTGCGGTCGAATCCGCTCAAGGGCACCTGCTCCATGCGCAGTTGTTGCTCGCGCTGGTCCTGCACGTCGTTGGCCGTGGTTTCGGGCAATGGGGCGGCGCCCAACTGCGGTTCCGCCATGTCACCGGTCACAATCGACTGGCTGTCGGTGATCTTGTCCTGCCCTTCCGTGATCGTCGGCCGCCGCTCGGGATCGAGTTCCTTGGGCGCCTCCAACTGGGCCGACTGCTGGTTGCGATTGCTGAAGTTCTCCGTCCGGTCCGGCTCGTTCGCGGGCGCGTCGGGATTCGTCTCCACGAAGCGAAATGGGTTTCGCTCCTCCTCCGTCTCGGGCTGCGCCAGGTCGAAATCAAAGGTTTTTCCCTGCTCCCGGCTGTTCACGTGGATGCCGCTGTGCACGCCGGAAAAACCCTCCAACGCGAACTGCGGGGAAAGGATGACCAGCAGCACGTGCACCAGCAGTGTGCCCACGATACCGATCAGGATCGAGCGATCCGAGGGTTCGGATTCTGGGGCGAGCGGGCGGTCGCCGGCGGCGGCAAAACGGGAGGTGGTCACGGGCGGGAAATCATCCCCGCTGACACGCCTGAGTCAAAAGTTGTTTCATTTCTTCCACGGGCAGCCCGACAATATTCGTCAGCGACCCGGTGTAGCCTGCCACGATCAGCTCGCCGTGCTCCTGGATCGCATAGCCGCCTGCCTTGTCCAGCGTGTGCACGCGGCTGAGGTAAAGCTCGATCGTTGCCTCATCCAGGGTCTTGAACGTCACCTCGCTCGCCACGCCCTGGTCGAGCCGGAGTCCATCGGCAAGCCGTCGCACCGCCAGGCCCGTGAAAACCGTATGCGTGGTCCCGCTGAGTCGCCGCAGCATGGCACGGGCGTCGGCCGCGTCCCGCGGCTTGTTCAACACCGTGCGCCCCACGAACACGGTGGTGTCGGCGCCGATGACCGTCGCCTCGGGATGGCGCTCCGCCACCCAGTCCGCCTTCAGCGCCGCGTTGTGACGGACCATTTCCCTCGGATCCGCATCCGGTGCCTCGTGCTCCGTCACTTCCGCCGGCACCACGGAAAACGCCACGCCCAGGGAGGCCAGCAGCTCCCGCCGCCGCGGCGAGGCGGAGGCGAGGATCAGGCTTGGAGTGTGAGGCGTTGAATTCATGTGGATCTGCCGACGCCGGCTGGCCCGCGAACCACGGCGGCCCGGGACGTTTCCGCCCGCGGACCTCATGCCCTGTGGCAAAAACCATGTCAGGCCGGTCGTGGTCTAAGAGTTTGCAGTCCGCCTTCTGGGCTCCAAGTTGTCTAACCAATTTTCTCATGCGCATCGGCCTCGCCCAACTCAACACCATCGTCGGCGATCTCGCCGGCAATCCCCAACTCATCATCGCCGCCTACAAGTCGCTGGTTGCCCAGGGCGCCGAGCTCGTGGTTTTCCCGGAACTGGTGGTCTGCGGCTATCCCCCGCGGGATCTGCTATTCAAGAAACGATTCGTGGCCGACGTCGAGCGCACCACCCGCGATCTTGCGGCTTCCATCGGCGCCGTGCCCGCCATCATCGGCTACACGGAGGCCAACACCACCGGACGCGGCCGCCCCTCGTTCAACGCGGCCGCTTTCTGTCACGATGGGAAAATCCTGGCCTCGGCCCGCAAATGCCTGCTCCCGACCTACGACGTGTTCGACGAGGACCGCTACTTCGAGCCGGCGTCCTCCCCCACTGTCGTGGAGTTCAACGGCCGGCGCATTGGCATCACGATCTGCGAGGACATCTGGACCCACGAGATGATCTCCACGCGCCGGCTGTATGAGGGTAGCACGCCCGTGGCCCAGCTCGCCGGGCAATGCGACGTCATGGTCAACCTCTCGGCCAGTCCCTGGAACCACGGAAAAGGCGGCGTGCGCCACGCGCTCGTGTCCGATACGGCCCGCCGGCTCAATTGCCCCGTCGCCTACGTGAACGCCATCGGCGGCAACGACGAACTTCTCTTTGACGGCCGCAGCCTGGTGGCCGATGCCGCGGGGAATGTCGTCGCCGGCCTGGCCGCGTTTCGTGACGACCTGCAGGTCGTCGACGTCGATCTCGCCCCGCGAGCCGAACCCTCCGCCTCAACCGATGCGCGGCCCACCGCGCCCGCCTACCAGCATTCCACTTTCGAGCAGGAGGATCTCGCCGACATCCATGACGCCCTGGTGCTGGGCCTGCGCGACTACGCCCACAAGACCGGTTTCAGGAAAGCATTGCTCGGCCTTTCCGGCGGGATCGACTCGGCCCTGACGGCCGTCATCGCCGCGCAGGCGCTGGGGCCGCAGAATGTCATCGGGGTGAGCCTGCCATCCGCGATCTCCAGCCAGCATTCGCGCGACGATGCCGCCCTCATGGCGAAAAACCTGGGCATCCAGTATCACACGCTCGCCATCGCCGATGTGGTCGCCGCCGCCGAGCAAACCCTCGGCCCGCTCTTTGTCGGGCGTCCCCGCGACATCGCCGAGGAAAACATCCAGGCCCGCGCGCGCGGGCTCCTGCTCATGGCGATCTCCAACAAGTTCGGCGCACTCCTGCTCACCACCGGCAACAAGAGCGAACTCGCGGTGGGTTACTGCACGCTCTACGGCGACATGTGCGGCGGGCTGGCCGTCCTCAGCGATGTCTTCAAGACGCAGGTCTATGCCCTGTCGCGCTGGATCAACCGGCACAAGGAGATCATCCCGCTCAATTCCATCGAAAAGCCCCCGAGTGCGGAATTGCGGCCAGACCAGACGGACCAGGACAGCCTTCCGCCCTACGACGTCCTGGACGCGATCCTCAAGGGCTACGTCGAACAGGGCCTCTCCCGCGCCGATCTTGTCGCTCAGGGATTCGATCCCGCCGTGGTCAATGACGTCGTGCGCAAGGTGGACCTCAACGAGTACAAGCGAAAGCAAGCCGCTCCCGGCCTGAAGATCACCCAATTGGCCTTCGGCGTCGGGCGCCGCCTCCCCATCGTCCAGAAATACGTGAGCTGAGCGCGTGCTTCATTCTTTTCAAACGGGGCGAGAAGCTTGAGTGGAAACGTTTTGCCCGCACCCGAAAGTTTAGCGTCAATTAGCGAACATCAGCGGTTAAAAATGTCCCCCTCCGAACAACTCTTCACCCGCGCCCTCCAACTGATTCCCGGTGGCGTGAACTCGCCCGTCCGGGCCTTCCGCTCCGTGGGCGGCGCGCCTTTCTTCACCAAGTCCGCCCAAGGCGCCACGATCACCACCGCCGACGGCCGCGAACTCATCGACTTCGTCTGCACGTGGGGCCCCGCCATCCACGGGCACAATCACCCGACCATCAGGACCGCGATCGCGGCCGCCCTGGAGAAGGGCACGTCATTCGGCACGCCGAACCCCCTCGAGGTGGAGCTGGCCGAACTGATCGTCTCGTTCTTTCCCTCGATCCAGAAGGTCCGCCTCTGCAGCAGCGGCACCGAGGCCACCATGTCCGCCATCCGGCTCGCGCGCGGTTTCACCCGCCGCGACAAGATCGTGAAGTTCGCCGGCTGCTACCACGGCCACAGCGACTCGCTGCTCATCAAGGCCGGCTCCGGCGCCCTCACGCACGGCCATCCCGACAGCGCCGGCGTGCCTGCCGCGTTTGCGCGCGAAACGATTGTGCTCCCGTTCAATGACCCGGCCGCGCTTGACGCCTCCTTCGCCGCCAATCCCGGACAAATCGCCGCCGTCATCCTCGAGCCCTACATCGGCAACACCGGCTTCATCCGCGCCGAGCCCGGTTTCCTGCGGCATGTGCGCAACCTCACCGCCGCCCATGCGAGCGTGCTGATTTTCGATGAGGTCATGACCGGTTTCCGCCTCGCCCGCGGTGGCGTGCAGGAATTGGAGAACATCACGCCCGACCTGACCTGCCTCGGGAAAATCATCGGCGGCGGCCTCCCGGTCGGAGCCTTCGGTGGGCGCGCCGAGATCATGGATTACCTGGCCCCGCTGGGTCCGGTTTACCAGGCGGGCACGCTCAGCGGCAATCCCCTCGCCATGGCCGCGGGCATCGCCCAGCTCCGCCTGCTCGATGAGTTGAAACCCTACCCCCGCCTCGATGCCCTCGGTCGCCAGGTTTGCGCCGCCGCGGTCTCCGCCGCGCAAGCCAAGGGTATCCCGCTCCAAGCGCCCCAAACCGGTGCGATGTTCAGCCTGTTTTTCACGCCGAATCCCGTCCGCGACATGGACAGCGCGCTGTCGTCCGATGCCAAACTTTTCGGCCGCTTCTTCCACGCCTGCCTCGAAGGAGGCATCTATTTGCCGCCGAGCGCCTACGAGGCTTGGTTCCTGAGCACGGCCCACGAAGGCCCCGCCATTGACCGCGCTTGCGAAGTAATCAGTTCGGCCATTAAGTCCCTCTAAGGAACACCTCTCCACGTCCGTTATCTCCATAGGGATGAAACTTTTCCGTCTGCTCATCATTCTCGTGCTGCTCGCCGGCGGCCTCCGGGCCCAGCCGAAGGACGCTCCGTTGATCGCCTTGGACGAACTGCAGCCGGGCATGACGGGCGAAGTCTGGACCGTGTTCAAGGGCCAGAACCCCGAGCCGTTCGGCGTGCAGGTAATCGGCATCCTGCGCAACGCCCTCGGCCCCGGCAAAAGCATGATCCTCTGCGAGCTCACCGACCCGCGCGTCCAATCCATGGGCGCCGTGGCCGGCATGAGCGGCAGTCCTCTCTACATCAATGGCAAGCTCGCCGGCGTGCTGGCCTACCAGATCCAGCGCTTTGAAACCGTGCGTCACGCCGGTTTCACGCCGATCAACGACATGCTTGAGGTCACCGCCCTGCCCGCGGGCCGCGATTTCCTGACCCCAACCCCGCTGCCCGTGAAGGGCAACCAGTCGCGTTCCACGGCAGTGGGCGAGATCGCGCCCCTCGCGCCGTCATTCAGCGTGGGCGGGCTTTCGCCGCTGGTCGCCGGCCTGCTCTCGCCGCAATTCGACGAATTCGGCCTCTCCCTCAACGCCCTCGGCGGTAGCCTCGACGCCTCCGCCTCCGGCCACCAAGCCGCCCCGCCCGTCTCGCTCCAGCCGGGCGGCGTCGTCGCGGTCGCCCTCGCGGTGGGCGACATCACGATCGCGGGCACGGGGACGGTCTCGCACGTCGATGGCAATCACGTCCTCGCTTTCGGCCATCCCATGATGTCCCTCGGCGCGACGGAGCTCCCCATGGCCTCCGCCGAGGTCGTCACCATCCTGCCCAGCCAGCTCAATTCCATCAAGGTGTCCAACACGGGCCAGATCATCGGCGCGTTCAGCCAGGATCGCCTGTCGGGCATCTACGGTGAAATCGGTCGGATCCCGTCCATGGTCCCGATCGAGATCAGTTTTCCCACGCGCCAAAATCGCAAGGCGCTGAATTTTCGCGTGGTCCGCCACGAGCAGGTGTTGCCCCTCATCGCGGCCACGGGCCTGGCCCAGGCCGTCAACGGCTCCAACGAATCCGGCTTCACCCGCGGCTTCCGCGTCACCACGCGGGTCGCCTTCCCGGGCTCCGATCCGATCGAACTCAGCCAGATTTACCCGGGCCCCCAGGGCTTCAACCAAGGCCTCGCGGACTTGGTCGGCAATCTCTCGCTGTGGCTCTTCAACCCCTATGAACGCGTTTTTCCCGAGCGCATCGAGTTCGCGGTCGAGGACACCCCCGAAACACCGCAGGGGGTCGTGCAGCAATTCCAGGTCTCGCGCACCAGCGCCGCCCCCGGCGAGCACATCGACCTCGGGCTCGGCTGGCGCGGCTACCAGCGCCCCGCCACGACCGAGTACCTCGGCCTCGACATCCCGCGCGATTGGGCCGGCAAGAATCTCGAGGTGATCGTGACCACGGGCCCCACCCTCGACGAACTCACCGGGCGTTCCCGTACCGTCTCGGTGGCCCAGGTGCGCGGCTTCTCGGAATATATCTCCGCCCTCCGCGAGTTCCGCCGCTCCGATGGCCTTTACGTGGCCGTGGTGGAAAAGACCCGCCTGCTCACCGACCAGCGCGGCTCTACGGCGGACATGCCCGGCTCCCTCGAACGCATCGCCCGCTCCGCCGACGAGGCGCGTTTCCAGCGGCGGGATGTTGTCGCTCCCCTCTGGGAACAACACCTCCTCGCCGGCACTCTTTTCAATATCCTCCTCCGCAAGCCGCTCGAGATCACCGAGTGATTCCAATCTCCGGTGTCGGCGGACGGGGCCCAGTGCCCCGCGACAGCCAGCCCGCTTCCCGGGCCGGGCGACAGGCTCCTCCCAATTCCTAAAACTATTTTCGCATGCGCCTTTCCTCCTTCTCTTCCGTCCTCGCCCTTCCGCTGGCCCTCGCTGTGTTCTCTTCCCCTGCCGGCGCCGACCCGCTGACCAAGGAGCTCGAAATCGACTTCGGCCGCGACGTGGCGAGCCGGAATCTGCGGGGCCTGGCCGCGCGATCCGACGGGCGCCTCCTGCCCGGGCCGGTTTTCACCGATCTTTCCGGCCCCAAGATCGGCGACATCCTGTGGAGTCTCAAACCGGCCGGGGAAAACCGCTTCATCATCGGCACCGGTGGCGAGGGCAAGGTCCAGTCGGTCACTTTCAACCCGAAGGACAACACCTACGCCCTCGACGAAATCGCCGACCTCGATGAGACCCACGCCATCTCGGTGCTCCCCCTGCCCGATGGCTCCGTGCTGGTCGGCACCTCGCCCACGGCAGTGCTCTACTTGGTCAAGGACGACAAGATCCTGACCCGCGTCCCCTTGCCGGCTGATTCCGTTTTCGACCTGCTCGCGCTGCCCGACGGCAGCGTCCTCGCCGCCACGGGCAATCCCGGAAAGATCTATCAGGTCGACCTACAAAAACTCGCCACCGCCGGCGTCATCCAGGGGAAAATCGAAAGCGATGCCCTGCTCGAGGACCGCGGTGTCACCGTTTTCGGCGAGATTCGTGACCGGAACGTTCGTCGTCTCGCCCGCCTCACCGATGGGGCCATTGTCGCTGGCTCCTCGCCGAAGGGAAATGTCTACCGTTTCCCCGCCAAGGGCGGCGCGCCGCTCTTCCTCCAGGAAAATCGTGACGCCGAGGTCGTCGACCTCCTGCCCGGCGAGGATGGCGGTTTTTATGCCGCGCTCGTGTTCACCCCGGGCGACGCCCTCCGTCTCGCGAGCCGCTCGTCCTCCTCCACTTCCACTACCGACTCCAAGGATGAACCCCGATCCGACCGTGACCAGAAATCGAATTTCAGCGGCCGCAGCACCGTGGTGCGATTTCCAGCCGACGGTTTTCCTGAAACCATCATGGGCAAGGCCGCCGTCTCGTTTTATCGCATCGCCCGTCATGCCGACTGGCTGGTTCTCACCGCGGGCGAGCAGGGCGACACGTTTGGTTACGACCCCGTCGCGCGCCGCTCCCTCACCTTCGCCGGGAGCGCCTCCGCCCACTTGAACGACCTGGCCTCGCTTGGGGACGGTCGCTTTCTCCTTCTGCGCAACAACGCCCCCGGTCTCGCGCTCATGACCTTCAGCAACGCCACGGAGCGCAGTCTCGAGACGAAGCGCCTCGACCTCGGCCAGCCCGCCGACCTCGGTGCGATTCGTTTTCCGCGCGTGCGCGGCATGGCCGCCGCCGACCTCCGCCTCGAGGCCAGCACCAATCACGGCAACGACGAACTCGAGGGCTGGTCGCCCTGGACCACGCTCACGCCGCAGGACGAGGGTTTTGCCGCGCCGGGACTGCGCGGACGCTATGTGCGCTATCGCCTCACGTTGCCCGCCAAGGCCGAGCCCGATTTCCTCATCGACAAGGCCGTACAATACCACCGTCCCCAAAACCGCCGTCCTTCCCTCAGCGACTTTCGCGTTTTCCCACCCAACCAGGGACTCGTCCCCGCCGCCGAGCAGCCCGCCAACAGCGTGAACACCCTTGGTCAGTTGCTGTTCCCGAGCCAGCGCGACAACAAGGATGATTCCCCCGGCCCGCGCCGCGCTCTCCTCAACAGCCAGGTCATTCCCCAAACCGGCGTGCAGATCATTTATTGGAACGTGACCGATCCCGACGGCGACACGCTGGCCTACACGTTTTCCGTGCGCCCCGACGGTCCCGGCGACTGGATCGACCTCGCGGTGCAAACCACCGACCCCTATGTGCAATTCGAGACCGGCGGCTTGCCCGAGGGCCTGTACCTCACGCGGCTCACCGTGGCCGAACAAGCCCCCCGGCCCGCCGGTCAGCGACTGACCTACGCGTTCGAGACCGACAATTTGCTCATCGACCGCACCCCGCCGGTGCTGTCGTCAACGAAAGTGGAGCGCGCCGACGGCGTGCTGCATGTCACGGTTTCGGGGCGCGACGCCACCGCCCTCCTCGACGGCGCCGAGTTCGTACTCAACAACGGCGTGCGCACGATCGTGCTCCACCCGGCCGACGGCCTGCTGGACAGTCGCGAGGAAACCTTCCGCGCCGAGTTCCCCGAGGCCCGCGCCGCCGGGGCCACGTCCGTCGAGGTGGTTCTCTACGACCAGGTGGGCAACGCCTCTTCCGCACGCCTGCCGCTGAAATAACCCGTTTCCATAACGGGCTCGAGTACGGGGAGGGAGCTTCACCCTGACCCCCAGCCGCGAGGGTTCCAAAAGCAGCTCTTGGTTCACGCGCGTCACTGGGCAGCACGGGCGACCGCGAGGCGGCGGCATCGTGAACGGTACTGATTCTTAAAAATCTCAATACCCTTCCGACCGTCACCCTGACCCGGACTCATGCAGCCGGAATGCAATTCCGCAGCGTGCAGGGTCGAACGGTTCGGTTGTAGGGGCGGGGCCCGCCCACGCCCGCGGTTCCCGCACCGAGAAAAGGGCGCGGTCAAAGCCGCGCCCCTCCATCCAACTGCATCGTTCCGGCTCAGACCCGGGCAACCGCTGGGCAGTTGCACCGTAATCGGAGATGAACTCTGGAGCGTACGAAATACACCCGCCACCGTCATCCTGAGCAGAGCGAAGGATCCAAGGGAAAGGACGGACGTGCGCCGCCTCCGCGGCTCCTTCACTGCGTTCAGGATGACCCTGGGAGGTTCTAGGTGTTCCAATATGGATCGGCGCACAGGCTCAAAGACTCGTTCAGTTGATCAGCAGCAGCCACTCGAAGAATCCAGGGGGGAAGAACACACTAGACTAACCCTGACCACCTATTCACGTCCGGAGGCAGGTAACCCGTCTACTCCGCGACCCCGGACCCCTTGCCGCCAAACGGCGTCCCGCTCCCGTGGCGATCCATCTGTTGATCCAGGCCCTTTCGCGGGCGGCCCGGCAGGATCTCCCGCACCACCTGCCACATTCTGCGGGCGGAAATCCGCAGTCGCAGCCGCCGCCGCGTGAAAGTCGCGTTCGAGAAATGGCCGACATAGCCGTCGAGCGCGTCGTGGAATCCATCCATGTTTTCCAAATGCGCCACGTCGTCGATGAATTCGAAATCCGCCTGAAGATGAGGTCCGGGCATCCTGCGCAGCAGGAATGCAAACGGACGCGCGTGCGGATAAAGCGTCCGGTTCAACAGGTCATTGCGAAACTGGGCTGCAGTGATGCCGCGCCGCGCGCAATAGAGGGACTGGAACGATCGCGGGCTCATGGGTGCCGGGTGGCTCCGCCCCGGGAAGGATTCGCGACCGGCAGGGTCACCTCGCACACGGTGCCCGCGCCGGGCACGCTGTCGATGTGCAGCCGGCCGCGGTTCCGCCGCAGGATTTGTCGCACGATGAAAAGGCCCACGCCAAGCCCCGGTGGCCTGAACTTGTCGTGCTCGAACTGACGGAACAGCCCCAGATGCTTGAGCTGTTGCCGCGTCATGCCCCGCCCGGCGTCCTCCACCACGAGCTGCCATTCCGCTCCCGCCCGGCGCGCCCGCACCTTCACCGTCGTCCCGGGCTTGGAGAAACCGAGCGCGTTCTCCACCAACTCCTCAACCAGGATCGGAATCTCCTGGGCTCCGCCCTGGACCGTGGCGCCCGCCACGTCGAGCACCAGGTCCGCCTTGCGCCCATGTCGTTCCGCCGCGGTGAGGGCGCCCTGTTGCACCAGCTGCACCATCGTGCCGGGTGACAGGACCGGAAACGGCGCGGCCGAATCGGGCTCGAGCCGGTCCAGCGCATAAAGGTAATTCCGCAGCGTGCGGTGCAGGCGCTGGCTCGAGAGCAGGATGTTCCTCAGCGCGAGCTTGGTATCGGCCGGGCTCATCTCCTCACCCTCCTGCTCCAGCATCTCGGCGAAACCCATGATTCCCGTCAGCGGCGTGAAGAACTCATGGGACAGTCCCTGGTGAAGCGGTCCGCGCAGGTCGCGGACGAGGGCGGCCTCGTTTTTCCCCGCGATATCGCTCCGGCGCAGGCGCGCGTCCACGCAGGCAATGAGGGTGTCGAGCGTGAACGGCTTCAACAGGAAGTCGTCGGCCCCGCGGTCCATCGCCGCGCGCGGCTGGGCAAACATCGGGTTCCCGGTCATGAAGACAAACGGGCAGTTGGAAAGCTCGCGATCGCGGCGGATCTCCTCGAGGAACCGGTAGCCGTTCTTCCCCGGCATGTTGATGTCGCAAAGAATGAGATCCGGCAGCGTTTCGTGGACCGCCGTCCAGGCGACGTCTGCGTTGGCGGAAAAACTCGTGCGGTAGCCGCGCGCCTTCAAACCCGCGGCGAGCGCCGTCCCCAGCGCGGGATCGTCGTCGATGATGTGCACCCAGCGCACGGCGTCACCCACCTGCGTGCCGGCGGGGGTGAAATCGTCCCGCGACGGTTGGTTCGCCGGACCGGGATGGGAGCCGGATTGGTTCATGCGGAACGTTCCTTCATGATTTCGGTGCCCTCGGTCACCGAGGGAAACTGGAGCCGGATGCGCGTGCCGCGTCCTTCGCGGCTATGAACCTCGATCCGCCCGCCCATTTCCTCCAGGTGGCGGCGCACGGTCACCAGGCCCAGCCCCGTCCCGTGCCCAGCCGGCTTCGTGGTGAAGAAAATCTCGAAGAGGCGGGACTTCACCTCCTCGGTCATGCCCGTGCCATTGTCCTCCACCTCGAGGAATCCCCGCCGGCCCCGGGACTCGCCCACCCGGATGACGATGCGCCCACCCTCCGGCGACGTGGCGTCACGGGCATTCAGCACCAGGTTGATGAGCATTTGCCCGACCTGGCCGGGGTCCGCCAACACGTGCACCGCCCGGCGCCGCGACGCCTGGTACTCCAGTCCACGCGGGATGATCCGGTGGAGTAGGGAGTGGACCCGGCCAACCTCGGCCGTGAGGTCGAAAATCCGCGGCAACGGATCCACCGGTCGCGCCAGGTTTCGCAACTGGTTGCACAACGCGGCCACCATGGTGGCCGCATGCAGCAGTGGCGTCACCTGCCGGCCGATTGCGGCGTTGTCGCGGTTCTCCTCCTGCAGGAGCCCCGCGTTGAAGAGCACGATCGTCTGGAGATTGCTGATCTCATGCACGGCCGTGGCGGCCAGCTCTCCCTGCATCACGAGCCGCTGGATCCGGCGCAGCCGCTCATCCAGGCGGATCGCGCTCGTGGTGGGCCGGCGCCTGCCCCTGCTCCTTGCTTGGCTCCTCGGTTTCATCCGCCCAGTTTCTGACGGCGGCCGTCCGAGGCCGCTTCCACCAGCCCGTGGCTGGCCGCGTAGAGCGACAATTGCGCGACCCGGTGCAGGCCAAGCTTGCGCATGAGCCGGCTGCGGTGGTTCGCCACCGTATGGGGACTCAACCCGAGCGCGGTCCCGATCTCCCGCGAGTTCATCCCCCGCGCCAGGCAGCCGAGCACGGATTCCTCGCGCGCGGTGAGTTGGCGCGGCCCGGAAACGCCGGACGTCACCGGAGTCGCGACCATGGAGCGGATGTCCGCCGCGATCTCGGGGCTGAAATAAATCCGGCCCGCCGCCGCCGCCTGCAGCGCCCGACGAAACTCATCCAGGGTGACTCCCTTCCCGACCAGGCTGTACGGGCCCGCGTCGAGCACTTGCCGGATGATGGCGGGACTGAGGTTCCCTGAAAACACCAGGATTCGCGCCTGCGGGCAGATGGCGCTGATTCGCTCCAGGGTGGCCACGCCGTGGTTCTCCGGGAGCACCAGATCCAGCACGATCAGGTCAGGCCGTTCCCGCCAGCAAAGCGTGATGGCTTCGCTTTCCGTGCACGCCCAACCAACCACCCGCAAGCCGTCCACCGCGTTCACCACCCCGGTCAGCATTTCCCGGAAAAGCACATGATCCTCCACGATCACCACGCGGACCAGCGGCTTTTCCCGAACCTGATTTTTCATGCCCCAGTTGTTGGAGCCGCATTTGGAAATATCTATTTAATAGCACCCAACGTCCTCAAAATGAGGGAATCGCCAGCCCCACCTTAGCTTTTCCTCGTTATGGCCTGCCTGGGGTGTTTCCCCGGGGTTGAATGGTGCAGGCCGGCTCAGCCGATCGGCTGGGTTGTGGCCACCCGCAATCCTGGCACGCGCACCAATCCCAACCTCGCCGCATGCAACACGAGATCGGCCGAGTTGTGCCGCCCGGTCTTTTTCAACAGCCGCCCGCGAAACGCATTGATGGTGTTTTGGCTCAATCCCATTCGCGCGGCGATCTGCTTGGTGCTCAACCCGGCGGCGATGTGCTGCAATACCGCCAGCTCCTGACGGCTCAACTCGGGCCGTCTCTTGACCTCCGGTGGCGCCGAGGCCACCAGCGTGCGCACGGCTTCGGACGCCTGTGCGCAAAGAAAAATGCCGCCGGCGGCCACCCGGTCCGCCGCATCGAGGATCTCCTGGAGACGCGCGGTCTTCCCCAGGATGCCATTGGCGCCCGCCAGCAGGAGATCGCCCACCAGCGACGTGCTCAACCGCCCCGTGAAAACCAGCACGCGCGTCCGCGGAAACTCCGAGCGCAACTGGCGCAGGCAATCCAGGCTGTCCGAATCGAGCAGCGCGAGATCCAGGAAGACGAGGTTGGGCTTCAGCTCCCGACAGCACTCGATCGCCTCCTTCGCCCGCTCCGCCCGTCCCACAACCCGGTAGCGGGGCGTGCGCTGCAGCAACTCGGTCAGGTATGAAACCAGCGCCGGGTGATCATCGACGATCACAACCCGGATGACTTTCACGACCGCCGTCGGCAAGGATGGGCACTGCTGCATGGAAAGGGGCGGTCCGCCCCGCCTGCATGCTCGTATCAAAGTCAGCGGACTTTAGCGAAAAGTTTCCCACGGTGGCGATTTGTTGGGTTTTCCCGCTCCGGAATCACGCCCGGGGGTGGGCCTTGGCGTAAATTTCCTTCAACCGCGCCACGCTCGTGTGCGTATAGATCTGCGTGGTCGTCAGGCTCGCATGACCCAGCAACTCCTGCACCGACCGCAAATCCGCGCCGCCATTGAGCAGGTGGGTCGCATACGAATGCCGGAGCTTGTGCGGCGTGATGTCCATCGGCAGGTCCGCCAGGGCCAGGTAATCCTTCACCAATCGCTGCACCGAACCCGCGGTCATGCGACCGTGCCGGTCGCTGACCAGCACCGGGTCGCCCGGGCCGGTCGCCGGCGCGTGCGCGTCGCGAAACTTCCTCATCACCGCCATCGCGGCATCTCCGAGCGGACAAATCCGCTCCTTCCGCCCCTTGCCCAGCACCCGCGCGCTGCCTTGGTTAAAATCGACGTCACCGTAGTTGAGCGCCACCGCCTCGCTCACCCGCAACCCGCCGCCGTACAGCACCTCGAGCACGAGCCGGTCGCGCAGCGCCTTCCACGGGCTGATCGCCTCGTTGGCCAGGAGCTTCTCCGGCCCCGACAGCAGCGCGAGCATCTGCGACTCGGTCAGGAATTTGGGCAGCGGCTTGTCCAGCTTCGGCAGCGGCACGCCGGTGAAGGGATTGCGCGTCAGCTTTCCCTCCCGCATCCAGTAGCGATAAAACGTCCGCAGCCCCGAAACGTGATTGTGCAGCGTGCGACGCCCGAATCGCCGCTGCGCCTCGATCACGAAGTCACGCACGTAGCGCGGCCCGAGATTCTCCAACGCGGCGGGATCGCGACCGCCCTGACCGAGCCAGCGAATGAAGTCTTCCACCGCCTGCCGGTAATTCCGGACCGTGTAGTCCGAATAGCGCCGCTCCTTCGCCAGGAAATCCAGGAAGGGCTGCAGCCATTCGGCGACCGCCGCCGCCGGCAGCGGGGCGTCAACCCCGGGATTGGACGCGTTTTTCGACATCGCGCATCACCCGGTCGCATTCGAGACGGAGCGCCATTTCCGGATCGATCCCGGCCCGCCGGCAGGCCGCCGCCAGTTCGAAAAGCTCCCGCCCGGCCTGTCCCGCGCTCAAGTCTGCGGCGCGGCGCTCGATCGCGGCCTGGTCGATCACGTCCGCCGTCGGCAGCGACTTCTTCTCGATTTGCTTGACCACGGCGTCGGCAAAGAGCAACGCCGGCAGGCGCGGGGGCAGTTCCTTGAACACCCCGCTCGTCGCCGGCCCGTTCTTTTTCTCGGTCGCCTTGATCTCCTCCCACTTGGTGATGACTTCGCCCGCCGTGCCCAGCTTGCCATGGTCGCCGAAAACATGCGGGTGGCGGCGGATCAGCTTCTCGTTGATGTCCCGCGCCACGTCATCGAAGTTGAAATCGCCCCGCTCCGCCGCCAGCTGCGCATGGAACACGACCTGGATCAACACGTCGCCCAGTTCCTCGCGCATGTGCGCGATGTCATTCCGGTCGATCGTGTCGAGCAGCTCGCTGCACTCGTCGATCAGGCAGCGCGCGAGCGTCTGGTGCGTCTGCTCCTGGTCCCAGGGACAGCCATCCGGCGCCCGCAACCGGGCCATCGTCTGCCGCAATTCGTCGATCGGTGTCATGCGACCATGGCCGCAAGAAGGCACGGAAAGGGCAAAACGAAAACCGCCGCGCCCGCGGATTGTTTCTTGCGCCGCCTGCCCCTCTTTGCGGCTATCTACGGCGCATGTCCGACAAGCTCACCGAAATCATGGCCCACAAGCGCCGCGAGGTCGCCCCGCTCCTGCGTCCCGTGTACGCGGAGGAACTGGCCGCGGTGAACCAGCGGCTGCCCCGCCCGCCGTCGTTCCTGTCCGCCCTCCGCCGCGCGGACGGCCGTCTCGCGATCATTTCCGAGATCAAGCGCCGCTCCCCCTCCGCCGGCGCCATCAAGGCCGACGCCTCGGCCCTGGCCCAGGCCCGCACCTACCGGGCTGCCGGCGCGGCCGCGCTGTCCATTCTCACGGATGCCGAGTATTTCGGCGGCACGCTCGCGGATCTCATCGAGGTCACCGCCGACTTCTCCCTCCATCCGCCCGCGGTGCCGTGCCTGCGGAAGGATTTCATGGTGCACCCGGTCCAGGTGCTGCAGGCCCGCGAGGCCGGCGCCAGCGCCATTCTCATCATCGTGCGAGCCCTGGATGACGAGGAGATCACCGCGCTCCACCACGCCGCCACGGCCGCCGGGCTCGACGCCTTGTTCGAGATCCACAACGAGGAGGAACTCCGCCGCGCCGTCCAGCACGGGGCCAAAATCATCGGCGTCAACAATCGCGACCTCGCCGTCTTCAAGACCGACATCGGCCTCTCCGAGCGCCTGATCCCGCAGTTTCCCCCGAATGTCGTCGCGGTCAGCGAAAGCGGCTTCTCCACCGCGGCCGACGCCGCCCGCGCCCGCGCCGCCGGCGCCCACGCCCTGCTCGTCGGCGAATCCCTCATGCGCGCGCCCGACCCGGCCGCGCTGATCCGGGCTTTCCAGGGCGACTGATCGTTTGCTCGGCGTCCCGGCCGCCTGATTTTTCCGTCCTCCGTTCCTCGCGCGATTTCCCATGCCGCTGACGCCCTCCTCCACCCGCGACCTGCTCACGCGGCTCGGCCACCAGCCGAAACGGTTTCTCGGCCAGAACTTCCTCGTCGACGGAAATATCGTCCGCAAATCCCTCGAACTTGCCGCGATCGCGCCGGGCGACACCGTGGTCGAGGTCGGGCCCGGCCTGGGCACCCTCACCTCCGCGTTGCTCGAGGCCGGAGCCGAGGTGTGGGCGGTCGAGAAGGACCGGCAGCTCCACGCCCACCTGTTCGAAACCCTCGTGCCCGCCCACCCGCGCCTGCATTTGCTGGAGGGCGATGCCATGGACCATCCCCTCGCCGCGCTGCCGGCGGAAAAATCCGCCGCCTTCAAGATCGTGGCCAACCTGCCGTATGCCATCTCCACCCCGTGGATGGATGCGGTGCTTTCGGGCCCGCTGCCGGAGCGCATGGTCCTCATGCTCCAGCAGGAAGCAGCGCAACGCTACATCGCCGCGCCGGGCACCAAGCTCTTTGGCGCGATCTCCATTTTCCTGCAGTCCGCCTATGCGATCGAGCCGGGCCATCGCGTTGGCGCCGGTTGCTTTCACCCGCGGCCCGACGTCGAGTCCTTCCTGCTGAATCTCGTGCGCCATCCGACGCCCTTCATTTTCCCGTCCGACACGAAGGCCCTCATCCGCGCCTGCTTTCAGCAACGTCGCAAGCAGCTGGGTTCGATCCTGCGCGACAAACTTCCGCCCGCGACCGCCGCCCGATGGTTCGAGCGCCTTCAGGCCGCCGGCCATGGCCCGGCCTCGCGGGCGGAGCAGATCCCCGTGGCACTCTGGCGCGACTTCGCGGTCTGAGCCTCACTTGCCAACCCGTGGCTTCCCGCTCAACTTTTTCGCCCATGTCCCGGTTCATCCTGCCCCTGCTCCTCGGCTGCGTGCTGGCGGCGGATTCGGCCGCCGCCGCCCCGCTGCTCGGGCTGATGGACGGGGACACGTACGTGTCGCCCACGGGACAATTCCGCGTGCGCGCCCCGGTGCTGCCGGAACTCGGCGGCGAGATCAGCGATTCGCGGAACGTGGTCACGTTCCAGGATAACTATGGAACTCATGTCAGCATCGCGTGCTTCGAACTCGACGCGACGCAGCGCTGGGAATTCGACACCCGCGGGCAGCGGGATTACCTCCTCTATTTCCTGACCGATATCGTCATGGCCAATTTCGAGCAGCGGTTTCCCGGCTCCCGGGTCGAGAGCGCCCGCTATCTTCCCGAGTTGCTCGACGGGGCGCTCATTGGCTACGTGCTCCTGCCGGGCGGCTCCGAGTTCGAGGATTACACCCGCGTGGTTGACGGACTTACCGAGCCCATCACCGCCAAGCGCGGCACCCTCATCTTCGTCCGTCATCGCCACGTGTACGCCATCAGCACGGAAATTTCCGAGCGCGCCATGCAACGCAGCACCTACCGCCTGACCCGCGAGCAGGAGGACGAGAAACTCTCCGCCCGTCTCCTCGCCCTGTCCGGCCGGCTCACCTTCACCAACGACCGGCCGCGCACTCCCTGACCATGCCCAAAGCCGAACTCCTCGCCGGCATCCTCGCCCGCCTCCAGTCCGAAGTCGACCTGCTCACGTCCGCCGCGCTCGCCACGCATGCCGAGGCCACCGACGAGGAAAACAAGGCCGAGGACAAATACGACACCCGCGGCCTCGAGGCCTCCTACCTGGCCCACGGCCAATCCAAGGCGGCGGAGGAAGCCGCGCTCGCCGTCGCCCAGTTTCGCGCCCTGAACCCGCGCGTCGCCGCCCCCGGTGAACCCATCAGCCTCGGTTCGCTGGTCACAGTGTCGGACGCGTCGGCGCGCCCGGCCCATTATTTCATCGGTCCGCGCGCCGGCGGTACCGAGGTTGAGTTCGAGGGCTCCACGGTGATGGTCATCACCCCGCAGTCTCCCCTCGGCCGTGAACTCGTTGGCCGCCGCCTCGGCGACCGAATCGCGACCTCCCTCGGGGGCAAGCGCAGCGAGCTCACGATCAGCCGCATTGCCTGAATTGCGGGGAACCTTCCCCCTTCGGCGCAAACAGCGCACCTGCCGGCACGCTGCCGGTGGTCTCGGCTGCACGGCGCTTCCCGATTCACCCGTTGACGCCATTCGCGGCTCCGATTCAGTCCAGGCATGGCCAACGATCAGCTCATCATCGAAAAACTCATCACCGGCTCCGGCGCGTCCCCCAAGAAGGGCGATCTCGTGACCGTCCACTACACCGGGTGGCTCACGGACGGCAGCAAGTTCGACAGCTCCGTCGATCGGGACGAGCCCTTCCAGTTCGGCCTCGGCATGCGCCAGGTGATCGGCGGCTGGGACCAGGGCGTCGCCACCATGCGCGTCGGCGACAAGGTCAAGCTCACCATCCCGCCCCACCTCGGGTACGGCGCGGGCGGCTATCCCGGCGCGATCCCGCCCAACGCCACGTTGATTTTCGAGGTCGAACTTCTCGCCATCGGCTGAGGTCCCGCACCCCCAACCGTTACCCCGCTAACATGCCCTCGCCGACCTACGACAAGCTTCGCGCCGACATCATAACCGCCATGAAGGCGCGGGATGCCGCCACCGCCACCGCCCTCCGCACCATGGACGCCGCCATCCAGCGCGCGGCCATGGATGCCAGCAAGGAAATCGACGAGCCGCTCGTGACGGCCACCTTCCGCAAGGCCGTGAAAAACCTCACCGACGCGCGCACGGAATTCGAAAAAGGCGGACGCGCCGACCTGGTCGCCGCGAATTCCGCCGAAATCGCGATTCTGGAGCGTTACCTGCCCAAGGGCCTCGAACCTGCCCAACTCGAGGCGCTCGTGGCCGAAGTGATTGCCGCCAGTGGCGCCACCTCCAAAAAGGAAATGGGCAAGGTCATCGGCGCGCTCAAGCAACGGCCCGAGGCCGGGCTCATCGACTTCGGCGCGGCCAGCAAACTCATCCAGGCACGGTTGCCTTGAGGGTTTTCGGGGGCAGACCAACTCCTTGTCGATGCCTGGTGCGGCCCGCCCAACTCCCCCGGGGCACCCGGTCCGCTGGTCCGTCGTGCGGAACTGTCCGACGTCCGACGTCGTGACTCGCTGCGCGCCCCCGCCCCTGATCTGAAGTCCACCGCCATGAGTTCCCCCAGCCTCATCCGGTTCATTCTGATCGTTGCCCCGCTGGCCGCGATCGTTGCCCCGCTGCGGGCCGACAAGAACGTCGTCGTGATCGCCCGGGCCAACCCCGATTATGAACAGGCGCGCACCGGGGAGGACGGACAACCCAAACCGCAGAGCTATGTCTTCATGGAGGGCAACCACTACAAGGGCCACACGGTGGACCGCTCCATCGAACGCATGACGTTTCGGGAAATCGCCGGGTTTCTGGCGCCCGAGCTCGCGAAACGACAGTATTTTCCGGGACCTTCCGCGGAGGAATCAGACCTCCTCCTGCTCGTCCATTGGGGCACGACCTTGCCCAAGGTTGGCCTGCAGGAGATGACTGCGCAGGTCACCCAGGATATCGACCACAACCACGTCCATAAGGAAATGATGGATGCGGCGGGCGTGACCATGGATGTCGAGGGAGCATTCGACGGCCTGCCCCAGGAGATGACCATGGGATACGGCGAAGGCTTCCAGCAGGAGCAGGACTTCGACCGGTTGAACGAGCTCACCGACGATTTTTCCCAGCAATCGCGCAACAGCACCAACGTCGCGCTCCTGGGCTACGCGGATGAACTCCATCGCCTCGGCAAGCGTTCCTGGACATCGGAACTGGAGCGCTCGCTGCGCTACGATCTGAACAAGGAAAGGTATTTCATCATCATCAAGGCCTACGAACTGAAATCCAAAACCCCTTCAGTTCCGGGCAACCGCCCCGTCTGGACCATGCACCTGAACATCAGCTCCCCGGGTAATAATTTCCAATCGGCACTCGATCGCATGAGCAAGGTTGCCGCCCTTTTCGCCGGTCAAACCACGGCCGAGGTCAAGACCGTCCGACCGAAGATCACCACCGGCACCGTGAAGCTCGCTCCCCTGATCATCCTGAAGCCGAAAGCGGAAGAGTCCCGCTAGACTGCGCCCGCGAACTCCACCGGCCCACGAACGTCTCGCCCGCGACCACGCTTGGCTTGTCGCTCGCGACGACATCCGCGCGAGAAGCCTTTGGCGCATGCCTTGACGGTGTAGGGGCGCAGTCTTGCTGCGCCCTGTCGTGGCGCGGCGTATCCCCTTTCGAAAACTTTCGTCTCCCTTGCCTTTCTGGAGCCGCCCGCCCTCGGGCCGGTTGCTTGATCCGCGGCAACTGCTCGTCCACGCCTTTTCTCCAACCGCAGAACAGGTTCACACCCCGCCCGGCGGCTCCGTCTTCAAGTAATTGTCCCGGCGATTCCCCCGATCCGCTCGCGATTTCCGTCGTTCCGTCGGATCGGAATACGCGCGCCGCCGATACCCGCCCCGGGTCGGATCCGCGGCGCACTCCATCTGAAAGCGCTGCATGCGGTCGAAGATTCCGAGCAATTGCGCGGGCTCCTCGTACCGATCCAATCCGCCTTTCTCCAACGCCAGCATCAGTTCATGCACCGCCTCCAGGGTCGACAGGCATCCGGCCTGCGGCTGTTGCTTGATGATATAGCGGCTCGGCGCCGTCGGCGTGAACATGATGCGCGGCAGCGCCTGCAGGTTCGGACTCAGGCGGAGCATCTTGCGCGCGAGCGGCCAGGTCGCATCGAGCAGGAACACCACCAGCCGGCGCCCCTGCAATTCCTTCGCCGCAAATTCCCCGGCGGAAAGGTTTCGCGCCTCCCGTCCCGGATAGAGCAACACGCAGCAGTTCCTCGTATCATCCAGCAGAGCCTGCACCGCGTCGTCCTTTTGAAATCCAATTCCCATGTGCAGCTCACTGTTCGGCAGGCAGAGATGCGTCAGGCGCCCCGTGCCCGCTTTCTCCTCCTTGAATTCCTTGGGATGCATCAGGAACACGAAGCGTGTGGCCGTCGCCATCGGCCGGAGTGACCCGCACCAGCACAGCGGCTGCGGCCAGAAACAGCGGTAGCACATCACCCGCATGTTGAAGATCGGCTGTCCTTTGGAGCCGCGGCGACCCCGCCGCGGAACGCCCAATTCGACGGCGTCCAGCGCCAGACCGCATAAAGCAACGCCGCCCACACCAGGAAGGCGGCCGCGAATTTAAGCTGGAACGATCCCTTGGCCGACTTGTGCCGAAAAACAAGGATCGCGAGCAATCCGCCCGGCCAGCCACCCAGCGCACTGATCCAACAAAGCGTGGCTTCCGCCACCCGGCCGCCCTTGCGCCCCGCCTGCCACTTGTCGTAGCCGAAAAGGACAAAGGCCGCGAGGCTGGTGGCCCCAAGCCAGGCAAGGAACAGGAGTTGAGGATGCGACAGGCTCATTGCAGACGGACGCCTCGCCTCCGGATCGCACCGTGCGAGCCGACTCCCGGGCGATTCGACATTCCGGCCCGCGGCGTACGCTCCGCATCGCCCGCCAACAGGCCCCGGCAAAGGAATGAAGTGAAGTCAGCCATCAGGAACCGGGCAGCCAGCGTTAGCCGCCCGGCTCCTTCAACTTTAATTTTTGAGCAGCGCCTTCTGCGCGCGCGTGGGAAAATGACCCGGCACCCACATATCCCGCCACCCGAGATTCGCCTTATCCTTTCGCTGGACTTCCAGGATATAAGCCCAGTCCTCGTAGTTGGCCGGGGTCGCAGCGTCTGCTCCGACCGTAAACTTCACGCCCGCGGCCTTCGCCAATTGAATGAACTTCAAAGACGGTGTGGGCACGTGCCGGTTGATCTCGAAAGCAACGCCATGCCTGGCCGCGGCGGCGATGACCTTTTGCATGCGCGCTTCGGTCCAACGCTCCTCCGGCGATCCATGGATTCCCCGTGGCAGCACCATCACATTCGCATACACATCGATCGGCTGGGTTTCGATCAGGTGCACCACCGAGTCCACGTGGTTGTCCATCCTCGCCTCATTCGCCGCGGCCTCCGTCATGTTCAGAAAATCGCCGCCGATTGCGTCAGCGCTTTTCGTCACCAGCAGATAATCGAAGGCGGCCAGGGCCGAGGTTGTCAGGTTCGAGCCGCCGGGAACGGCGGTGGCGAAAGCGAAACCGGAAACGTCGAGCCCCGCGAAAACCGGGACGTCCTTCAGGGCCGCAGCCGCGGCAATGGCGGTCGAGTCGCTCGGAAAGGCCTCCGCCGCAAACACGACTCCGGGAAAGATGCCGGTCCGCAGGCGCAGCGCTTCCAACTCCGCCCCCGCCAATGCACCGTCCGCGGTCACGCGCAGGTCCACGATCGGAAAGTTGTCCTTGCCGATCGCCAGCCGTTGCAGGTCCTGTTCGCTGTAAACCGGTTTCGTCACGCTGGCATCCTCGCCCGGCGGCAGACGGCGCACCCGGATGCTGCGATAATAGGCGCGGCTGTCCTCGTCGTGGCATTGCAACGCGAAGGTGCCCTTGCCGAGCCGGTTGATCTGCGGCCCGGGCGACGGCAGCACCGGGTTGGCGGGTTCGACATAACTGGAGACGAGACGGCCGTTCAACCGGATCTCCACGCGCGGTCGCGCCACCCTGATGTTCATGGTGAACCACTCTCCGTCCTCCGCGAGCGGCTTGTAGAGGTTGCGCGTGCCATAGAGGCTCGCCGTCTTCTTGTTCTCCCGGTAATCGTACTCCTTGAACGGCGGCTGGCGGTTGTTCACCTGCGCCTCGAAACCCGCGTTGGGCCAGCCCGAGTCCTGCCAGCGCGTGAGGAAATAAACGCCCGAGTTCGCCCCGGGCTCCGTCTTCACCTCGAGTTCCAATTCGAAATTCTCGAACTCCGCCCGGCCGTCCTCGCCGACATAAAAGACGTGCGCCCGCTTGCCCTCCGCCACCAGCATGCCATCGGCCACGCGCGGGGACGACGGATTCTCCGAGGTTCTCCACCCGTTGAGCGTCTTGCCGTCGAACAGTGAAATCCACCCGTGGTCCGCGGCGGCGAGAAATGACACGGGTAGCGCGAAAGCGACCACGAAAGGAATCAGGCGGGATAGGTTCATGGAATGGATAAAATTTAACCGCGGCGGCCGGGCCAGGTTTCCGGACGATTCCAGAACTCATCCTGCCGTCCGCCATAGAAGCCCTCGAGCATGGCATCCATCACCTGCGAGGTGCGACGCGCGGACTCGCCCGTGCTCGGACACGTGTCGCGCCCCAGCAAATCGTCGACCACCGTCTGAATGAGGGGTTGGGCGATGTGCGGCGGCGGCGGGATGTCCCACCGCTGCAATCCAGCGGGCGTTTCGACCACCACGGGCTCATGGCCCAGCACCGGCACCCGGATTTCCCCCTTCGATCCCGTGATCGTCAGCAGGTCATCCGGCAGCGCGGCGGCGAAGTTGCACGTCACCGCCCCGGGCACGCCGCCCGCCAGGAAGCTCCCCGCGACCGTATCCTCCGCCGCATAGGATGAAACCCGGTTGGCCGCCTGGCCCTGCACCATCGTCAGCGGTCCAACGAGGTAGTCGACCAGGTCGAGCGCGTGCGAAACCAAGTCCAGGAAATGCCCGCTTCCCGCCTGCTCCACGCACGTGCGCCAGACCGGCGGTCCCAGGTGCTTGGGCTGGGCCAGCCGATACGTCACGCTCGTCAGGCGCCCCAGCGCCCCACCCCGGATATGGTCCTGGATCTGAGTCCACCGCGGGAGGGCGCGTCGATAGTAGGCGACGAACAATTTCTGCCCCGCCGCCTCGAACGCCGCAATCATCCGGTCGCACTCCGGCGTGTGCCGCGCCATCGGTTTCTCGACGTAGGCCGGCTTGCCCGCCGCCGCCGCGAGCAAGGCGTAGTGGCAATGCGTGTCCGGCGGGGTCGCGACATACACCGCATCCACCTCGGCATCGGCGATCAACTGCGCCGCGTCGTCGTACCAGCGGGGCACGCCATGACGCCGCGCATAGTCCGCCGCCAGCGCGCCGTTGCGCCGCATCACCGCCACCAGCTGGGATCCCTCGGCATGCCGAAAGCCCGGCCCGCTTTTGACCTCGGTCACATCCCCGCAGCCCACGATGCCCCAACGCACGACGTCGCGGCCTTGAAATTGGGGGGATAACATCCGGGAACGAAATACTCCGAACACCCGGACCGCAAACCCGGACAGCGTCACCGGCCTCGATGCTTCGCCGCGATCTCCGCCAATTTCTTCTTCAAAGCGCCGGGCGTTCCGTCACAATGCACTGGTCACCCCTCACCCCCGCACCCTCCCCGGCCATGAACCTACCCCGTTTCATTCCGTTCCGTCGCTGCGCGACGTTCGCTGCCATTTGCCTCGCCCTGATCACCACCGCCTCCGCGAAGGAGGAGGTCCTCCTCGATTTCAGCGACATCAACCGCGATCCTGACGGCAAGATTTGGAAATGCTACCAATACAGCTTCGGTGACTGGGGCGACAAGAAGGTCATCGACCTCAAGGGCCGCGGGGCGCTCGTGCAGGCGCCGTCGGGCAAAGGGGGCCTGGGCGAAAACAAGACGCTTCTCCGCCTCGACAAGACCCCGCAGGTCGATCTCCGCGTGGTGATCGGCAACGCCAATCGCGCGAGCGCCATCAGCTTTGGCCTGACCGACAAGGACGGCACCGAGCAAACCTGGCAGGTGCCCATCGCCAACCTGCCCAAGGGCACCGACCAGCGCATTCGCCTCGATCTCACCAAGCCCTCCAGCGAACAGAAGCCCGGCACGACCCCGGGTATGGACTTGAAACGTCTCGCGACCTGGCAGGTGCGCGGCGATTACACCGACCCCAACGTCGAGGTGCTGCTCGTCCAGCTCATCGGCCACAAGTAAGCCGCCCGAACGACTCGCAAGCGTCCCCTTGGAGCCGGGGCGCCCCCGCCCCGGTGGGACAATACCCACGCCACCCCATCAGCTCCCCCACCCGTTCGTCCTGTGGGCGGGGTGCCCCCACCCCGCGGCGTCCCAACCCAGAGTCGCGAGGATCCCCTGGAGCCGGGGCGCCCCCGCCCCGGCAGAATAACGCCCACGCCACCCCCATCAGCTCCCCCACCCGTTCATCCTGTGGGCGGGGTGCCCCCACCCCGCGACGCGCGTCATCGCAACCGAGCCGGCGCCCAATCGAGCGCCGGCTGCACCCTTCCTCAACCGCAGAACGAGTAATCGTACGGCTTGCGCATCTCGCGCTTGAGATGCGCGTTCGCCTCCTTCGCCCCGCTGCCGGTGAAGACCTCGCGCTCGAAATCCCACTTCAGTTTTCGGCCAGTGCGCAGCGAGATGGCTCCCAGGTGGCACATGTTGGCCGAACGATGCCCCGTCTCCACGTCGCAAATCGGCAGCTCGCGCGACTTCACGCACTCGAAGAAATTCAACATGTGGTCCTTGCTCGCATAGAGCCGGACGGCGTCCGCGGGCAGCGGCGCGCGTAGCAGCTCCGGGTCGCTCGCCTTGATCTCGTCGCGATTGACCCAGATCCAACCGTTGCTCCCCTCGAAGCGGATGCCGTTCGGCTGTCCCTGCGGGTTCACATGCTCGCCGTAAATGCTATCGTCCTTCGTGGTGTTGATGATCAGCCCGGTGCCGTCGGCGTAGGTGTACTTCACCTCGTAGTCGGCGATCGCATTGTACCCACCCGCGACCGGCTCGGAAAACCTCCGCGACTCGACCCGCTCCGGTGCGATCTGGCCGATCGCCCAATAAGCAATGTCGTTATGGTGTGCACCCCAGTCGGTCATCGTGCCACCCGAGTACTCATACCAAAAGCGGAACGTGCCATGACAGCGCTCCTTCACGTAGCTCACCGCCGGGGTCTGGCCCTGCCAGTAATCCCAGTTCAAACCCTCCGGCGCCGGCGACGCCTCGAACGGCCCACCCACGAGACCGGCCGGCAGCCAGACCTTTGCCTGCTTGAGTTTTCCGAGCCGGCCGTTGCGCACCAGTTCGCACGCGAGGCGGAAACGCTGCATGCTCCGCTGCTGCGTGCCGGTTTGCAGGACGACTTTGTTCTCGCGCACCGCCTGGATCACGTGCCGGCCCTCGTCGACCGTCAGGGTCAGGGGTTTTTCCGAATAGATGTCCTTCTTCGCCTTGGCCGCCGCGATGTTGATCAGCGTGTGCCAATGGTCGGGCGTCGCATTCACGATCACATCGATGTCATCGCGCTCGAGCAAACGGCGGAAGTCGGAGAACACCTCGGGATTGTGCCCGAGTTCCCGATACTTCGCCACCGCCGCGGCGCTCCGCGACGTGTCCACATCGCATACCGCGATGAGATTACCATGGGTGCCGGCATTCTGTCCGTCCCACGTCCCCATCCCGCCGCAACCCACCAGCGCGATGCCCGGCTTGTCATTCGCCGATTTCCTGGCGGCGACCGCCGCGTCGGTCTCGGCGGCATGCAACTGCTGTCGCTCGACAAACCACGCGGGCAACCCCGTCGCCGCGGCGATCAGTCCACAGCGCTGCAGGAACGCGCGCCGCGAAACGTTGAACAGGGGAATGGCAGGGGACGCCGGGGACGACTTGGAAGCGGGGGATTTCATGAGGTATTGGGGTGAGGACCAATCCACCTTCCACCGACACGAAACCTGGCGCAAGGCCGAAGGCAGGCTCCATCCGCTCCATCCGGTGTACCGTCACGTTCAACGCGGGTTTCGCCTCCTTGCCTCACCGCGTCGGCGCCGTATGCTCCCCGCATGTCCCGCTCACGTCGTTTTTCGCGACCGAAATCCCTTCTGCTCGCCCTCGCGGTCGGCCTGACCGCGCTCGCCAGTGTCCAGGCCGCGCCGCGCGAACGCCCCGCGGAATGGGCGGCGCCGGTCATCAGCACGAGCCTCGAGAACTGTTACCGCGTGAGTGACGAGCTCTACCGTTGCGAGCAGCCGCGGCTGCGCGACATCCCCGACCTCAAGGCGCTCGGCATCGGCACGATCCTGAACCTGCGCCACTGGAATTCCGACTCGAAGGATTTCGAAAAGGCCGGCATCGTCCTCGTCGCCCAGCGCATGCGCGCGGGAAAACTTTCCGAGGATGATCTCGTGGCCGCCTTGCGCCTCATTCGCGATGCGCCCAAGCCCGTGCTCATCCACTGTTGGCACGGCAGCGATCGCACGGGCTCCGTCGTCGCAGCCTACCGCATTGTCTTTCAAAACTGGACGCCCGCCGCCGCCCTCGACGAGCTCCGCCATGGCGGTTTCGGCTATCATGAACGCTGGTTTCCGAACATCATCACACTTTTCGAAACCATCGACCCCGAGTGCCTCCGCCAGCGCGTCCTGGCCCCTTGAATCGCCCGGGTCGAACCCCGGCAGCACGCACCGTCCTCCGCGCCCTCTGCACGAGGCAACAGGCCGATACACACCTCTCGATACCGCACAGCCTTTCGAACTTCACGGCAGGGCCTCGCGCAAAGTCCGCAAAGGGCGCAAGAAAACCAATTCGTCATTGGCCGAAAAAAGCGAAAAAGGCGCAAAAGGTCAGGACTCCGATTCCCCCGCACTAACCCGACTGTTGCCATTCCCCTCTATCAAGAAGGGGTGGCGCGAAGCGACAGGGTGCGTGGATTCGGATCTAGATGAACTCAGGACCACACCAAACACCCGAAAGGACCAATGCACCTCAGCGTCGATTCGTCCAATTCGTGCCTCTGTGTCTTCCGCATATTCTGTGGTGACCTACATCCATCCGCGCCCATCAGCGTCGTCCGCGACATCCGCGGCAACCGCGGCTAAATCTCCTCCGACTTGGCTCTTGAGCCTCTCGCGCCTCTTTGCGGCCAACTGATTGGTTCGAAATTCAAAATTCCAAATCCCCGATTCTGGATTCCAGATTTCGGTAGCCGCCGTTCCCCGTGTGGCGCCAACGTAAACTCACGCCCGATCACTCCCGTCCGCCGCGCATTTTGAGCGGCCTCCCCAACCCAAAGTAGTCTGTTAAATGACTTGGTCGATCGGTCGCGCGAGGGATAGCCGGCCATGGGGACCACATGGATCTTCGGCGACGTGCAGGATAAGACCGTCATCCTGCGTTGAGGGAGCGATGTTCACGATTGGAGCGCACGGTCCGTTTCGGTCACCACTCCGCGGCTGCTCCGCAGTCGTTCTCGAGCCTCACGCCGTCATCTGGCTTGTCTCATTCTCGCCAAGCGGTCGTTGTGACCGCGTGTCCCTGCCCTCGCCCGCCCCGCTCGCGCCCCTGACGGGATTTCCCGATCCCGACACCGTGCTCGATGCCTTCCTTGCCGCCATGGCGGCCCGCGGGATCGCGCTCTATCCGGAGCAGGAGGAGGCCATCCTGGAGTTGTTCGCGGGCCGCAATGTCATCCTCAACACCCCCACCGGCTCGGGCAAATCACTCGTCGCCGCTGCCCTCCACTTCAAGGCGCTCTGCGCCGGCCAGCGCTCGATCTATACCTGCCCGATCAAGGCCCTGGTGAATGAGAAATTTCTCAGCCTCTGCCGCGATTTCGGGCCGGCCAACGTGGGCATGATGACCGGGGACGCCTCCGTCAACCCGCAGGCGCCCGTTCTCTGCTGCACCGCCGAGATCCTCGCCAACATCGCGCTCACCCGCGGCGACCAGGCCGCCGTCAGCGCGGTGATCATGGACGAGTTTCACTACTACTCCGATGCCGAGCGCGGTCATGCGTGGCAGGTCCCGTTGCTCACGCTGCCACAAGCCCGCTTTCTCCTCATGTCGGCGACGCTGGGGTCCACCGGGTTTTTCGAGCGCGAACTCACGCGCCTGACCGGCGCGCCCAGCGTCACCGTGCGCAGCGACCGCCGGCCCGTGCCGCTCGCCTTCGAATATTCCGAAACGCCGCTCGCCGAGCGGATCGCGCAACTTCTCGCCGACCAACGCGCCCCGGTGTACCTCGTGCACTTCACCCAACGCGCCGCCGCCGAGGCGGCCCAAAACCTCATGTCCCTCGCCGTCTGCACGAAGGAGGAAAAGGCCGCGCTCGCCGTCGCGCTCGAGCGCGTGAAATTCAACAGTCCCTACGGCAAGGACATGAAGCGCTGGCTGCGACACGGCATCGGCGTGCACCATGCGGGCCTGTTGCCCAAGTACCGCATCCTCGTCGAGCAGCTCGCGCAGCAGGGATTGCTCAAGCTCATTTGCGGCACCGACACCCTAGGCGTGGGCATCAACGTTCCAATTCGCACCGTGCTGTTCACCCAGCTCTGGAAATACGATGGTGCCAAGGCCGCCATTCTCAGCGTCCGCGATTTTCGCCAGGTCGCCGGCCGCGCCGGCCGCGCCGGCTACGACTCCCAGGGCTTTGTCATCGTCCAGGCGCCAGAGCACGTCATCGAGAACAAGCGCGCCGAGGAAAAGGCGGCCGCCGATCCCTCGCGCCGGAAGAAACTCGTGAAGGCCCGCGCGCCCGAGGGCGCCGTCGGCTGGGACGCCAAGACCTTCGAACGCCTCAAAACCGCGCCGCCCGAGGAACTGTCCTCCCGCTTTGATGTGTCCCACGGCATGCTGCTGCTCGTCCTGGGCCGCGACACCGACGGTTGTCGCGCCATGCGGCAACTGATCAGCGATTGCCACGAGACGCCGGCCAAAAAGCGCGCCCTTCGCAAGCGCGCCTGGCAGCTCTTCCGCGCCCTGGTCGACCGCAAGATCGTGGAAATCCTGCCGAAGCCTGCCGGAGGCGCGGACCTTGGTCCGTCCTCGCGCAAACTCCGCGTGAACGTCGAACTCCAGGATGACTTTTCCCTTCATCAAGCGCTCTCACTCTACCTGATCGACACCCTGCCGCTGCTGAACCGTGAATCGCCCGATTATCCCTTCGACGTGCTGACGCTTTGCGAGGCGATCGTGGAGGACCCCGACCAGATTTTGCGGCGCCAGGTCGACAAACAGAAGGGGCTCAAGATCGAGGAATGGAAGGCCGCGGGCATTCCCTATGAGGAGCGCATGGCCAAACTTGAGGAGGTTGAGCACCCGAAACCCCTGCGCGACTTCCTGTACGAGACGTTCAATGCCTTCGCCGCCGCGCATCCCTGGGTCGAGCAGGAGAACGTGCGCCCCAAGTCCATCGCCCGGGAAATGTTCGAGCGCTACCTGTCCTTTGCCGACTACGTCCGCGAATACGGCCTTGAGCGGAGCGAGGGCCTCCTGCTCCGCCATCTCATGCAGGCCTGGAAAGTCCTCGCTCAGACCGTCCCCGACGCCGCGAAAACTCCCGAGGTTGTGGAAATGGAGGACTACTTCCGCGAGCTGATCCGCGGCATCGACTCGAGCCTGCTCGACGAATGGGAACGGTTGCGGAATCCGGAATTCGTCGCCGCTGACAGCGAGACCAAGCCCACCCGACCCGCCACCTTCGACATCACCCGCGACCGTGCGGCCTTCCAACGACTCGTCCGCACCGCCATCCTCGGATTCCTGCAGGACGTCGCCGCCCGCGACTGGGATGCTGCGCGACTGCGCTTCGCGTCCGAGGCCGATCCCGCCGCCGAGTCACTCCAACTCGCCGAGTCGCGCCGGATCGAGCGGGAGTTCACCGCGTATTTCGAGGCGCGCGGCCGGTTCCGCCTCGATCCCGAGGGGCGCAACGCCCGGCACACCCACATCAGTGGCGATGACAACCCCGCCGCCGCCGGCAGCGGGAAGACCTGGTCCATCGCGCAAATGCTCGTCGACCCCGACGAACAGAATGACTGGGAGGCGCGCTTCACCGTCCTGCTGGACAACTCGCGCGCAGAAAATCGCCCCGTCCTGCAATTCGAGTCCGTCCGACCCGTCGGCGCGGAATAGAACCGACCTCTCACGGTAAGGGCCGAGCTGGCTCGGTCCTTTCCCCGCTTTCCCTTCACTCCTCATCCCCTCACTTCCCCTTCGCTTTCGCCTTGGGCTCCTCCACCGGCTTGTCCGCCACATAGATCATGTACGCGAATCGCTTCGCCGTTTCATAAAGTTTCGCCGGGACTGATTCGACCTTGAAGCCAGCCTTGGTCAATCGGCGCTCAATGGCCACATCCGGGCATGCCGACCAGATCGCCGCTCGCCCGCCCGGCTTGAGCGCCTGAAAGATCAACTGCATGCCGCGCTCGCTGTAGAGTTCGTTGTTTTCCGTTTTCACCATCGCGGTCGTGCCATTGTCGATATCGAGCACGATCACATCGAACGGCTGGCGCACGGCTCGGGCCAGGATCCGGCGCACATCCTCCTCGAGCACCTTGACCCGCCGGTCGCCCAGCAACTTTCCGTTCAATCCCGCCAGGTGCGTGCGATTCCAGGCCACGATTTCCGGAAACAACTCGGCCACCTGCACGCTGGCGTTCCCGCCGACGTTTTCCAGCACGGCCTTCAGCGTGAACCCGAGTCCCAGCCCGCCAATCAGGACCCGCGTCCCGTTGTTCAACCGCGTGTGCCGGGCGCACCCCAGTTCTCCCAGCTTGATCTCCGAGGCCGACACCGACGAGTGCATGAGCTGCTGCCCATTCACCCGAATGCAATAGCTCCCGTCATGCTCGACCAGCGTCATCCGCGCGCCATTCGGCGCCTTCGTCTCGGCGAGGGTAATGTTTGGCTTCACCCGCCCGTGCTACCCGCCCGCCCCATGAATGCACGGCTAAAAACCGATCCGCCTATTCAATCCTCACCACTTCCAACTCCGCCGCTCCCGACGGGAACTTGAACGGCACGCGTTCCCCCAGTCGCGCGTTCAACAGCGCGTTGGCAATCGGGGACTGCCAGCTCACCTCGCCACGTGCATAATCCGCCTCGTCCACCCCGACGATCCGGTAACGCATCGTTTCCCCGTCCTGGTCGCGCACCGTCACGGTATGCCCGAAACGCACGCGTTCGCCTGGCGGGTTCGGCGCCGCCAACACCTCGGCGGCGGCCAGGCTCCGCTCGAGTGATTGGATCCGCTGGTCCAGCTGCCCCAGCTCCCGCCGCAATTCCGGATCCCCGCGGGCGCCCTCGGCGACCATCGGGCGCTCCTCATCGCGCAATCGCGCCAGTTCATTCCGCAACCGCTCATGGCCTTCCGGCGTGATGTAATTCCGCGCACCTGCCGGCAACAACGCCCGCGGCGCCAGCCGCAACGGCTCGTCGCCCAAGTCATCCTCGCGGGTAAACGCCTTGCTCATGCGTCAACTTAGCCGACTTTTTGCGCCCGCGCCACCCGGTTGATCACCCCATCCGGTCCCGATCCTGCATCGAAGTGTCGCGCTCCAATCTCCGCAGGGCCGCCAATCCCCGCCACCGTCATCCTCAGACGGGGATCAACCGCTGGGCGGTGCATGGTAAGCGAAAATAAACTTCGGATAACGGAAAACACGACCACCACCGTCATCCTGAGCGAAGCGAAGGATCCAAGGGAAAGGACGGGCGTGCACCGGCTCCGTGGTTCCTTCACTGCGTTCAGGATGACGCTGGGCGAGGTTTGGGGTGTTTCCAATAGGAAGGCGGCTCACAGGCTCAAAACGCTTTCACTTCATCAGCGACCGCGCGAGGGATCCGAGGGAAAGGAGGCACGTGCGACCACCGCTCGGATCCGGCCTCGCCCCAGGCCGAGGAGGCGCCTGGCTTTTCGGACGTGAGCGGAAATCAATTTTGCGGAATGGAAAATACGACCACCACCGTCATCCTGAGCGGAGCGAAGGATCCAAGGGAAAAGACGGCGTGCGCCGGCTCCGTGGATCCTTCACCGCGCTCAGATGACGCGCGGGAGGTTTTGGGTGTTTCCAATAGGGAGGCGGCTCACAGGCTCCAAACGGCTCTCCCGCGGCCGGGTCCCAGATCACGATCTGGCTTCAATCGCCGATTAGCCCGCCTGCAAGCTGCGGCGCCGGCCCGGAATTGCTTTTGACCGGCCCGCCCCGGCGCTCAAGCCTCCGCATTCCTTTTCCCCATGAGCCAGAACCCGACCATCATCTACACCAAGACCGACGAGGCCCCCGCCCTCGCCACGTATTCGCTCCTGCCGATCATCCAGGCATTCACGAAACATGCGGGCATCAACGTCGAGACCCGCGACATCTCGGTCGCCGGTCGCATCCTGGCGGCATTCTCCGACCTGCTCCCGGCGGACCAGCGCGTACCCGACGCCCTCGCCGAACTCGGTGCCCTCACCCTCAAGCCCGAGGCGAACATCATCAAGCTGCCCAACATCAGCGCGTCCGTCCCCCAGCTGAAGGCCGCCATCGCCGAACTCCAGAAGAAGGGCTACGCGCTCCCCGATTTTCCCGAGTCGCCGAAAACCGACGCCGAGAAGGATGCCCGCGCCCGTTACGCGAAGGTCATGGGTTCCGCCGTCAATCCCGTCCTCCGCGAGGGCAACTCCGACCGCCGCGCCCCCAAGGCCGTGAAGGATTACGCCCGCAAGCACCCCCACTCCATGGGCGCCTGGTCCGCCTACTCGAAGACCGCCGTAGCCACCATGGGCCGCGACGACTTTTTCTCGAATGAGAAGTCCCTCACGGTGCCGGCCGCCACCACCGTGCGCATCGAGCACGTCGCCGCCGACGGCGCGGTCACGGTCCTCAAGGACAAGACTCCCCTCAAGGCCGGCGAGATCCTCGACGCCACCGTCATGCGCAAGGCCGCGCTCGTCAGCTTCCTCGAGCAACAGGTCGCCCGCGCAAAATCCGAGGGCATTCTCTTCTCCGTCCACCTCAAGGCCACGATGATGAAGGTCTCCGACCCGATCATCTTCGGCCACGTCGTCCGGGTTTTCTTCAAGGACGTCCTGGCCCGGCACGCCGCCACGCTCGCCTCCCTCGGCGTCGACCTCAACAACGGCTTCGGCGACCTCCTCGCCAAGATCGCCTCGCTCCCCGCCGACCAGAAGGCCGCCATCGAGGCCGACATCGCCGCCGCGTACGCCAGCGGCCCCGCGCTCGCGATGGTCAATTCCGACAAGGGCATTACCAACCTCCACGTGCCGAGCGATGTCATCGTCGACGCCTCCATGCCCGCCATGATCCGCACCTCCGGCCAGATGTGGAATGCCGCCGGCAAGGGGCAGGACACCCTGTGCGTGATTCCGGACAGCTCCTACGCCGGCGTCTACCAGGCCGTCATCGATTTCTGCAAGACGCACGGCGCCTTCGATCCGCGCACCATGGGATCCGTGCCCAACGTCGGCCTCATGGCCCAGGCCGCCGAGGAATACGGCTCGCACAACAAGACGTTCCAGATCGCCGCCGCCGGCACCGTCCGCGTCGTTGACGAGTCGGGCAAGACCCTGCTCGAGCACGCCGTCGCCGAGGGCGACATCTGGCGCGCGTGCCAGACGAAGGACGCGCCGATCCAGGATTGGGTGAAACTCGCCGTCACCCGCGCCCGCCTTTCGAAAACGCCGGCCATCTTCTGGCTCGATCGCAGCCGCGCCCACGACGCGCAGGTCATCGCCAAGGTCGAGGAATACCTGAAACGCCACGACACGTCCGGCCTCGACCTCCGCATCCTTCCGCCGGCTGCCGCGTGCGAGGCCACGCTCATTCGCCTCAAGGCCGGGCAGGACACGATTTCCGTCACGGGCAACGTCCTGCGCGACTATCTCACCGACCTCTTCCCCATCCTCGAGGTCGGCACGAGCGCCAAGATGCTTTCCATCGTCCCGCTCATGAACGGCGGCGGCCTCTTCGAGACCGGCGCCGGCGGCTCCGCGCCGCAGCACGTGGAGCAGTTCGTGACCGAGAACTTCCTGCGTTGGGACAGCCTGGGCGAGTTCTTCGCCCTCGCCGCCAGCCTGGAGCATCTCGCGATCACCCAGAACCACGCCAAGGCGAAGGTCCTCGCCGACACCCTCGACGAGGCCAACGGCAAGTTCCTCGAAAACGACAAGTCTCCCGCCCGCAAGGTCGGAGCCGGCATCGACAACCGCGGCAGCCATTTCTACCTGGCCCTGTACTGGGCGCGCGCGCTTGCCAACCAGACTCACGACGCGGAACTCCAGGCCCGGTTCAAGCCCATCGCCGACGCCATGACGCTCACCGAGAAGAACATCGTCGCCGAACTCATCGCCGTCCAGGGCAAGCCGTCCGACATCGGCGGCTACTACCAACCCGACGACGCCAAGGCCTCCGCCGCGCTGCGCCCCAGCGCCACCTTCAACCGCATCCTGGCCACGATCTGAGTCGCGGCCCGCATGCATGCCGGTGCGCAGGTGCTGTCACTTCCGTGACCCGTAGGGGCGCAGACTTGCTGCGCCCTTGAGCCCCGCC
>JAEZDN010000128.1 GCA_023433275.1 Verrucomicrobiota bacterium | reverse complement strand
GCGACCCCGCCCGGGCCCGCCTCGTGGTCCCGTGGAGGGGGGGCGACCCCGCCCGCGAACGCCTCGTCCTACCCTGGAGCGCGGGCGACCTCGCCCGCGAATGCCTCGTCCTCCCTTGGAGCGCGGGCGACCTCGCCCGCGAATCCTACCCGCGGCGAACTCGGCGCGTCCCCATCTGAATCAGCCTCGCAGGAGCCCAGCCCTCCCCGCGCCCATCCCATCCCCATCCTCGACTGGGGCTGCGGCAGCGGCATCGCCGGCCGCCGCGTCATTGAATTTTTCGGCGCGGAAAACTTTTCCCGGCTCGTGCTGCACGACCACTCCACCCTCGCGATGGATTTCGCGGAGCACCGCGCGCGACAATCCTTCCCCTCGCTCCCCGTCGAGCGCGCCTCCTACCGCGAGCTCAACGGCTCCGACTCCATCGGCCTGCTCGTCGTCAGCCACGTCGTCAACGAGCTCACGGAAATCGCCCGCGCCGAACTCGCCGGCCTCTGCGCGCGCGCCCACGCCATCCTGTGGGTGGAGCCCGGCACCCACGAGGTCAGCCGCCAGCTCGGCGCCTGGCGCGAGCAACTCCGCGACCAGTTCCGCCTCGTCGCCCCATGTCCGCATCAACTCACCTGCGGCGTGCTCCGTCCCGGGAACGAGCGCCACTGGTGCCACTTCTTCGCCCCGCCTCCCGCCGGCGTCTACGCCGACTCCGGCTGGGTCCGCTTCGGCCAGCGCGCGGGCATCGACCTCCGCGCCCTGCCCTACAGTTTCCTGGCTGTCGATCGAAATGGAGGGGCGCAGCTCGACTGCACCCTTCCCCCCGCAACCGCCCCGGACAGCTCCCCCTCCGTCATCATCGGCGAGGCCCGCCACTACAAGGGCTACGCCAAACTCTTCAATTGCGACGCGAACGGCGTCGAGGAACTCATGCTCCAAAAGCGGGACGCGCCCGTCCTGTTCAAGGAACTCAAGCACGGCGCCGGTCCCTCCCTCCACCGCTGGTCCCACGAAAACGGCCGCATAACCCGGATTGAATCGAATCCCTCGCCGGAAGAGCCTGGATGAATCTCGCTGTCCGTGTAGGAGCGGACCTTGGTCCGCGCTCGAAAGACGCAGCAAACTGCGTCCCTACCAAAGCAAGCTCCCCACTCTACGAATTCCTGAAACCCTTAAATCCACCTTGGTGTTCATAAGTATCCACTAGTGGCTCGTCCTCCCCGGACCCCAGACCTCGGACTCCAGACCCAATTTCCCCATGATCACCCTCCGCAACGTCGAGAAAGTCTATCCCCTCAAAGGCGGCGTCTTCTACGCCCTCCGCAACATCAACCTCACGATCAACGAGGGAGAATTCGTCTCCATCATGGGCCCGTCCGGCTCGGGGAAATCCACCCTGCTCCACATCCTCGGCCTGCACGACAGCGCCTGGAACGGCGAATTCGCTCTCCTCGGCCAGCCGGTCCACAAGCTCGACAAGAAGAAGCGCTTCGAGCTGCAGAAAAAACACATCGGCTTCGTCTTCCAAAGCTATCACCTCCTCGACGATCTCACCGTGTACGAGAACCTCGAGATTCCGCTCTCCTACCGCGACATGCCGAAAAAGGAACGCGAGTCCGTCGTGTGCGACGTCCTCGATCGCTTCGCCATCGTCGGGAAAAAGGATCTCTACCCCAACCAGCTCTCCGGCGGCCAACAACAGCTCGTCGGCGTCGCCCGCGCCCTCGTGGCCAAACCCTCGCTCATCCTCGCCGACGAGCCCACCGGCAATCTCCATTCCGACCAGGGCCGCGAGATCATGTCCCTCTTCAAGAAACTGAACGAGGAGGGCACCACCATCATCCAGGTCACCCACTCCGCCGAGAACGCCACCTACGGCTCCCGCGTCATCCGCCTCGCCGACGGCGTGATGGTCCCCTAGCCCCAGGTAGGGCGGTGACTCCGCTCACCGCCGCAGGAGAAAATGGTGAATCTGCCGACCACCCTGTGTCTTTCAAATTGCAGGAGCCAGCTTACGGGCGATACCGTGCGCGGCCAGCCGGTGGAGATTTTTGATCCCCGCAGCGAACGGGCCCGCGCCCTCCCCAACCCAGCCATGAAAATCCTGCGCCACCTGCTCCTGCTCCCGTTGCTGGCCACCGCGATTGGCGCCCAAATACCCCCTCCCGCGCCCAACCTCTACGCCGTCCGCCTCACCACGGGGCCGGCCTGGGACGCCGCAAAATCGCCCAACGAGCAAACTGGCATGCGCGAACATTCGGCCAATGTCGCACGCCTCCGCCACGAAGGCTTGCTCGTCCTCGGCGCCCGCTTCGGCGAACTGGGCCTCCTGGTGCTGCGCGCGCCCGACGAACCGGCCGTGCGCGCCCAATTGGCCCGCGACCCGACCACCGCGAACGGCGTGTTCAACGTCCAGGTCGACGTCTTCTCAGCCTTCGCCCACGGCAACACCGCCACCCTCACCACCCCCGAGGCCGTCGTGCTCCGCGCCTACCTCGACGCCTTCAACCGTCACGACGCGGACGCCGTGGCCGCATTTTGTGCCGAGGATTTCAAATGGTATTCCATCGACGGCGACAAGTCCTCAACCGACGCCGAAAACCGCGTCCAACTTCGTGACTGGCTCACCGGCTACTTCAAATCCCTGCCCACCGTCCGCTCGGAATTCCTCTCGATCGAGCAAACCGGCCCCCACCTTTCCGTCCGCGAACGCGTTTCGTGGGACAACAAGGCCGGCGTCCCCGTCTCCCAACAAGCCCACGGCATCTACGAAATCCGCGACAACCTGATCCGCCGCGTCTGGTATTTCCCGTCAGTGAAGGACCCGGCCAGGTAGAAGC
>JAEZDN010000096.1 GCA_023433275.1 Verrucomicrobiota bacterium | reverse complement strand
GGACACCCCGCTGAACTGCCCGCCCGAATCCGCCTTCGCCAGCGCCGTCACCGTCCTCAAGGTCAACGAAGCCATCGCCGCCAAGACGATGCTCACCTTCAAACCCGAGGACTTCGTCGTCTGATCCGACCGCCCACGCTTCCGATCCCGTCGCAAACAATGATCCGATCTCCTCAATCCCATTCGCCCCATGCTGGCACCTTCTGAGGTCATCGACACCCTGCGCCCCGAATGGCGGCTGCTGGTGCCTCCGCTTTGGCGCGAACTGCGGGGCTACACCCGCAAGCAGTTCAGCGCGGATGCCATCGCGGCCGTGACGGTCGCGATGGTCTCCATCCCGCAGGCGATGGGCTTCGCGTTGCTCGCGGGCCTTCCCCCGAAGATGGTGCTCGGGTGCGTGGTGGTCGGCGGGTTCGTCGCGGCATTCTTCTTTTCCAGCCGCCATGTCGTCTTCGGCCCGAGCAACTCCCTGAGCCTGGTGCTCGCCGCCACCTTCATCGCCCTCCGCGGCTCCGCGCTGGGCCCCGCGGAACTCGCCGTGCTGCTGGCATTCCTGATCGGCGTCTGCCAGCTCGCCGGGGGCCTGCTCCGCTTCGGCCAGGCGACCCAGTTCATTTCCCGGTCCGTGGTCATCGGCTACAGCTCGGCCATCGGCGTACTGCTCGCGTTCAGCCAGCTGCACCATCTGCTCGGGGTCAGCCGCCCGCCGGGCGAGTCGCTCTGGACCGCGCCCATCCTGGCCGTGGAGCTGGCGTTCGCCGGCAAGCTCAACCTCTGGTCGCCCGCGATCGCCCTAGCGGCGTTCCTCCTGTTCAGCCTGATCCGACGGCTTCGCCCCCGCTGGCCCGACGCGTTGATCGGCTTGGTCTTTTTCTCGCTGTTCGACTGGTGGCTGGATCTCACCGCCTTTGGCGTCGCCAATCTTGGCCAGTCGCACGCGCTGCAGGCGACCCTCCCGAATTTCTCCGGGTTGCCGCTGACCCTGCGCGAACTCGCCACCCTGCGCGACCTGGTCGCACCCGCGGCCGCCATCGCGCTCCTCGGCATGCTGGAAGCCACCTCCATCGCCAAGACCTACGGGGCGCGCGCAGGCGAGGAGGTCGACACGAACCGCGAGCTCGTGGCGATGGGTCTGGGCAACATCTTCTCCGGGCTCTTCGCCTCGATGCCCGGCTCCGCCTCCTTCGCCCGGAGCGCCGCCAGCTTCCAGGCGGGCGGCCGCACGCAGCTCACCGGCCTGCTGAGCAGCATCGTGGTCCTCGTGTTCGTCCTCGTGCTTTCGCCGCTGGTGAATCACTTGCCCGTGCCCGTGCTCGCCGCCGCCCTCATCCGGGTCGGCTGGAACCTGATCAACCGCGAGCACATCCGCATTGCCGCTCGCTCCACCCGCTCGGACGCGCTGGCGCTGGCCGGCACCTTCTCGTGCGCCATGCTGCTGCCCCTGGACATCGCCATCTACGCGGGCGTCGTGCTCGCCCTCTTCCTCGCGTTGCGCAAGGCCTCGACCCCCACCCTGTCCGAATACGTCTTCAACGACACCCAGCAACTCACCGAGCGCAGCGAGACGGCGCGGCGAGAGCACCCGCAGATCGCCATCATCCACGTCGAGGGCGAGTTGTTCTTTGGCGCGGCCGACCTCTTTCAAACCCGCGTTCGCCAGCAGGCCGAGCGCGAAGACCTCCGGGTCGTGATCCTGCGCATGAAAAACGCCCGCCATCTGGACGCGACCACCGTGTTCGCCCTCCGCGGCCTCCTGGATTGGTTTCGGCAAACCGGCCGGCATCTCCTTATCTCCGGCGCGCAGGACGACGTGATGCGCGTCCTGAACAACAGCGGCCTGCTCCGCCATCTCGGTTCGGAGAACGTATTTCCGGCCGAGTCCAACCCCAATCTCGCCACCCGCAAGGCCCTGCAGCGTGCGGCCGGGTTTCTCGCGGGCAAGGAACCCGAGGTCAGGATTTATTATGATAAGGTCGCGCCCGCCGCCCCGCCCGGTGGCTGAGGACCCACGGCTTACCGAACTTCGCCTTGTAGCGGATCGCCCCGATTCCCCCTCGCCACTCAACGGGATGCGTAAATTATCCGATTCGACCGGTTGCCCACCCCGCGGGGCTCGGCATCACCTGAGACCCATGCCCCTGCCCCTTACCCGCCCTTGCGCCGGCCTGCGCCCTCCCGTCTAGTTTTTCCCCATGTCGATTCTCCCCCCGCGCCAAGATGTGCGCCAGTCCCTCGAAGGCGCTGCAGCCTACGGCGTCCGCCAGCGATCCGGCTGGGTAATCGGTCCGGTCCTCTTCGCCGCCACGCTGCTCCTGGCCCCGCCGGAGGGCTTGTCCGTGGAAGGTTGGCGGACCGCCGGCCTCGCCCTGCTGATGGTGACGTTCTGGATCACGGAGGCGCTTCCCATACCGGTCACCGCGCTGCTGCCCCTGGTGCTCATTCCCGCGCTCCACCTCGGCGACATCCGGCATGCCGCCGCGCCCTTTGCCAATCCGATCATCTTCCTTTTCCTCGGCGGCTTCGTGATCGCCCTCGCCATGCAGCGCTGGAACCTCCATCGCCGCCTCGCCGTGAACCTCATCGGCCTGATGGGCACGCGACCGCCCCGCATCGTCGCGGGTTTCCTGCTGGCCTCGGCCCTGGTCAGCATGTGGGTGAGCAACACGGCCACGGCGCTGATGATGCTGCCCATTGCCATCTCCGTCGTCGAGCTGGTGCCGGCCGGCGAGCGCTCGCTGCCGGCGAACCGCGCCTTCGCCACGGCCGTTCTCCTGTCCGTTGCCTACGGCGCCACCACCGGCGGCATGGCCACGCTCATCGGCACGCCGCCCCTGGCGCTGCTGGCCGGATTCGTCGGCAACAACTACGGCTTCGAGCTCGGCTTCGGGCAATGGATGCTGCTTGGGATCCCCGTGGTGCTCGTCACCCTGCCCGTCGTGTACCTCGTGCTCACACGCGTTTCGTTCAAGCTGGACCGCGCGCCGATGCCGGGCATGGCGCAACTCATCCAGCGCGAACGCGCGGAAATGGGCCCCTTCTCCCGCGGCGAAGCCATCGTGAGCATCGTGTTCGCCGTGACCGCCGCCGGCTGGATCTTCCAGCCGCTCCTCGCGCGCGCCATCCCCCTGCTCACCGACACCACCATCGCGATGGCGAGCGCGATCCTGTTGTTCGCCCTGCCGGTGGACTGGCGCCGCGGGGAATTCGTCATGAATTGGGAATCAACCCGGCAGCTGCCGTGGGACGTGCTGCTGCTCTTCGGCGGCGGGCTCAGCCTCTCGGGCGCCATCAGCGAACACGGGCTTTCCACCTACCTCGGTGGCTTGTCCACCGGTCTCGGCCAGGCGCCGCTGTGGCTGACCGTGGGCATCATCAGCTTTGCCATCCTGATGCTCACGGAATTCACCAGCAACACCGCCACCGCCGCCACCTTCCTGCCCATCACCGCCGCGGTCGCCGTCGGCATGGGACAGAATCCGCTGCTCTTCCTCATCCCCGTCGCCCTCGCGGCCAATTGCTCGTACATGCTCCCAGTCGGCACCCCGCCCAATGCCATCGTGTTCGGCAGCGGCCGCATCACCCTGCCCCAGATGGCTCGCGCCGGTTTCCTCCTCAACCTCGCCCTGGTCCCGATCATCGCCGGCCTGGTTTTCCTGCTGGGACATTGGGTCTTCGGCATCGAGCTGGGCGTGCTTCCCTCCTGGGTGAAATAGCCCGGCGTCGCGCCGACACACTCCAATCCCATCCCGATCGGCTTCGCCCACGCTGGATCCATGACCGCCCGCGCGCCATTCCATTTGATGACGAAGCCGATGGGGTCGAAGTGCAATCTCGACTGCACTTACTGCTTCTATTTGGAAAAGGAACGGCTCTACCCGGGCAGCACGGGCTTCCGCATGAAACCGGAGGTGCTTGAGGCATACATCCGCGACTACATCGCGGCCCAGCCCGGCAGCCACGTCAGCTTCGCCTGGCAGGGCGGCGAACCCACCCTGGCGGGAGTGGACTTCTTCCGCACGGCCGTCGCCCTGCAGCAGCGCTACGCGGGCGGCCGCACCATCGAGAACGCCTTCCAGACCAACGGCACCCTGCTCGACGACGAGTGGGGCGCGTTCCTCGCCGAGCACCGCTTCCTCGTGGGCGTCAGCATCGACGGTCCGGCGCACCTCCACGACGCCTATCGGGTCGACCGCGGCGGCCAGCCCACGTTCGCGCGCGTGCTGCAAGGCATCGAGGTCCTGAAAAAGCACCGCGTCGAGTTCAACACGCTCACCACCGTCCACCGCAAAAACTCCCGCCAGGCCCTCGAAGTCTACCGATTCCTGCGCAACTTGGGCTCGGGCTACCTGCAGTTCATTCCCATCGTCGAGCGCAACGCCGCCGAGACGGACGACTCCAGCCTCTGGCTGGCGCCGCCACCGGATCATGAGGATGCCGGAGCGCTCGACAGCCAGGTCACGGAATGGAGCGTGCGCCCGGCCGAGTTCGGCCAGTTTCTGAGCACGATCTTTGACGAATGGGTGCAGCGCGACATCGGCCGGATCTTCGTGCAGCAGTTCGACGCCGCGCTCGCCAACTGGGTCGGTCAGCCGGCCGGCGTCTGCATTTTCTCGGAGAAATGCGGCCGCGCCCTCGCCGTGGAACACAACGGCGACATCTACAGTTGCGACCACTATGTCTATCCGCGCTACAAGCTCGGCAACCTCATGAACCAGTCGCTCGCCGCGATGGCGGACTCCCCGGGGCAGACCGCGTTCGGCGACGCCAAGTCCGCCACGCTTCCCCGCTACTGCCGCGAGTGCCCCGTCCGCTTCGCCTGCCACGGCGAATGCCCCAAGCACCGTTTTCTCCAGACCCCGCACGGGGAACCCGGCCTCAACTACCTCTGCGCCGGCTACAGAAAATTCTTCACGCACATCGCCCCCGCGATGACCACGATGGCCGCGCTCCTCGGCAACGGCCGCGCCCCGGCCGACATCATGCGCCTGCCCCGCGCCCAGTGGTTGCCCGCCCGCTATCCGAGCCTGCCCGTCCCCCCGCGCTGACCAGCGAGCCGCCTCCCGGTTCATTCCTGGAAATCCCCGGGCGCGCCGCGGGGCCGCAGCCGCCGCACGCGGCCCGTGCGATCCCAGTGTGAGAACACGGCTAGGTACACGAAGCCAGCGATGCCCATGACGAACAGGTAATGGTAAGCCGCCATGTAATTGTACCGCCCTTCCGGCAGGGCATAGAGCCACCGCGAACTGAAAGCGATCCAGACGCCCATGAGGTTGGTTTGAATGAAATTCGACAGGCCGAACACGATGCCCATGCCGCAGGAGAGCGCGCCCAGCCGGTTGGTGTCCACATAGTCGAAGATGAGCGGCACCGCCGCCACGGCCACGCAACTCGCCACCGCGCCGCGGATCAGGCCCATCCCCACCACCGCCGCGAAGGGTGGCACGCCCCCGGGAGCGACGTACTCGGCATAGACATAGAATATTCCCTTCAGCCCGAGGATCACGCAAAGCCCGGCCTTCAGCGCCACCAGCCGGTCCATGCGGTCGGAGATGACGCCCGCCAGCGGCACCACCGCCACCGTGGCGAGCACGCCGTAGCTGAGCGCCTCGCCATACTCGGTCTTGGAATAACCCCACTGCTCCGTGATGAGCAACGCCTCGAACTGCTCCAGCCCGATCCACATGTTGACCATCACAAAGGCCAGGCCGAACAGCGGCATGAGCTCGCGCGTGAAGAGCCCGCGGAACATCGCCCACCACGGGATGTCCCGCAGCCGCAACGCCTCGGCGCCCGGCGGACAAACCTCCTCCACTCCCAGCCAGAGAAAGGCACCGATGCCGAGGATCACTCCCGCGTGCAGCGTGTAGATCACCGTCTCGCCGGAGACCATCCACCCGCCCGGCAGGAGGTAACGGTCGTCGAAGCGACCGATCAGCAGGTAGAAAAACGAAATGGAGGCGGCGGCGGTGAACCACTGCCGGATCGCGCCCGCGCGGCCCCGCTGCGCGCTCGGGATCACTTCCATCGTCAGCGGCTCGAGCGTGCTGCTGAAATCAAACAGGATCTGGTAGGCCAGGATCGCTCCCGCGAGCACCCAGATCGTTCCGGCGTGCGGAATGCACAGCGCCAGCAAGCCGGCCCCCACGCAACCCGCGACAAGGAACGGCCGCCGCCGGCCCCACCGCGTCCAGATCCGATCGCTGGCGAGCGAGAGCAGCGACCCCACCACCAGCCCACAGCCGTAGTTAAGGCTGCCCACGAATCCGATGAGGCGCGGATCATCCGTGTATTTCCGGAGGCTGAACGTGATGGCGGACCGGCTGACCTCGTTGTGCAGGCTGTACATGAACCACGGCAGCAGGATCGCCGCCACGGCCCACCAGGAGACCCGGGGCTGCTGGGTGAGAATCTTGGGAAAGCGCATGGACCGCGGGGACGAGACGGCCACGCATTCCCAACCCCGGCAGCAGAGAACGCACCGCTCAAGCCGGCCGCATTTCAAGCAGATGAACCCGGGAAGCACTTGCCCGCCCTCGGCTGCGGCCGTTGAATCATGCGCGTCACCTGGCTCGCTCCATGATTCCACGTTGGTGTCGCTTTCGCTCCGGGCCCGGCGCGCCCCGCTCCTCGAGCCCCGGCCCGTCTGGCTGAACCCGTTCTTCACCGTGTCCACCCACCGCATCACCCTGCGGCACATCGCGGAACGATTCGGCTGCAGTCGCGCCACCGTCTCGCTCGCGCTGAGCGATCATCCGCGCATCCGGCCCGATGTCCGCCGACGCGTCCGCGAACTCGCCGAGCAAATGGGATACCGGCCCGATCCCACGCTCTCGATGATCGGCCGCAGCCGATTCTCCCTCCCCTCCTCCGCCTGTCGCGCGGCCTTTGCGTACCTGGTCGACACCCGCGAGCCGCAGGAATGGCGCCGCCTGCTGCAGTTCCGCTACTTGGACGCGGCCCGACGGCGCGCCGCGGAGCTCGGGTACACCCTCGAGAAGTTCGACCTGGCAGGCTACGGGTCCGGGGAGGCGGCGAGCAATGTGCTACACCATCGCGGCGTGGAGGGGGTGATCATTCCGCAGATGAGCCCCGGGGTCGGACCGATGCTGCGCCACGCCGGCTGGGAACGGTTTGTCATCGTTGGGTCCATGCTCGGCTGGGTGAACACCCCCTATCACACGGTGCGCCGGGATGTCTTCAACGACTTTCGCCGCCTCTGGCAGGAGGCGGTTTCCCGGGGATATCGCCGCATCGGCGGCGCGGTTTTCCAACACGATCCGATCGCGCAGGATGACTACTCGCGGTACGGCGCTGCCGTGGCCATGCAGCGCCAGCTCGTGCCCGCCCGCCGCCGCGTGCCACTGTTCATGGGCCCTCCCCGCGAGGAAACGGCCGCCGCGTTCATCACCTGGGTGAAAAAGCACCGCCCCGACGCCATCGTGTCTTTCATCGAGTCGCCGCACCACTGGCTCACGCGCGCAAAGTTTCGCGTGCCCGAGGACATCGCGTTCGCCTGTGCGAGCGTTGATCCGAAATCCCCCCAGCTGACCGGCGTGGCGGCGATGCACGAGGAGGTTGGAGAGGCCGCCATCGATTTTCTCGTGTCCCATCTGCAGCATCACCATCGCGGCATCCCGGCCATCCAGCAGGTGCTGCTCCTGGAGGGCCGTTGGATCGAAGGCGTGACCCTGCCCCGGGCCACCACCTGATCGGCTGGCCGCGCCACCGGTTGAGCGAACGGCCATTTGATAAAGCGCGGTCAAAACCGCCCCGGTCGCGCGATCGCTGACGCCGCGTAAACGGGTTAACCGACGCGCCGCTTGTCGGCGCCGCCGTTGCAGCGATGGTGACGCCCACCCCTCGCGCGGCTCCCGCCGCCCGCTTTCCACGCCTCGCCTGTCCGCATGCACCCCCATGCCGCCCCCACCCGGC
>JAEZDN010000087.1 GCA_023433275.1 Verrucomicrobiota bacterium | reverse complement strand
CGCCGATCCTGCGCATGAATCAAGCCCCTGTTTCTTCCCCCGCCCCTGCCCAGGAAGGCCTGCGCAAATCCGAGTACATCGGTTACGCCTTGGGCGACACGGCCTCCAACCTGTTTTTCCAGACCTTCGGCATTTTCCTCACTTACTATTACACGGATGTGTGGGGCCTGGCCCCGGCGGCGATCGCCACCATGTTTCTCGTCATCCGCCTGGTCGACGCCGCCGCCGACCCCCTGATCGGCCTGATGGCGGACCGCACCCAGACCCGCTGGGGCAAGTTTCGCCCCTATCTCCTGTGGTTCGCCGTCCCCTACGGCGTCGCCGGGTATCTGTTGTTCGCCAGCCCCGACCTCAGCGCGTCGGGCAAACTCACGTACGCCTACCTCACGTACGGCGGCATGATGCTCGCCTACTCGTTCATCAACGTGCCGTACTCCTCGCTGCTCGGCGTCATCAGCCCGTCGCCACGCGTGCGCACCCTTGCCTCGAGCTACCGGTTTGTCGGCGCCTTTGGTGGTGGACTGCTGATCTCGCTGCTCGGTCGGCCGCTGGTCAAATGGCTGGGCGATGGCGCCGACGCCACCGGCAAGGTGGTGAACGAGTTGAAGGGCTTCCAGCTCACGATGCTGATCTTCGCGGCGCTCTCCGTCGTGATGTTCTTCATCTGCTTCGCGACGACCAAGGAACGCGTCACCGTCCCGAAAGGCCAGAAAACCCACGCCTGGGGCGAACTGAAGGAGCTCGTTCGCAACTACCCCTGGGTCATGCTGCTGCTCTCCTCGATCTTCTCGCTCACTTTCATCGGCCTGCGCAACGGCAGTGCCATTTACTATTTCAAGTACGTCGCGGGCTACGACAACCAGCCCATCCTGTTCGGCCAGCTCGACCGCTTCACGGTGTTCATCTCCCTCGGCATGGCCTGCCAGATGCTCGGCTCGTACTGCCTCAGCTTCTTTGCCCGCGTGGCCGACAAACGCGTCCTCTCGGTGGGACTCACCCTGGTGACTGCCGTCTGCTGGGCGGCATTCTACGCCATTCCCAAGGATAATTTCCCGCTCCAACTCGCCGTGCAGGCGCTCGGCACCTTCTGCATGGGCCCGGCCTCGGCCCTGGTCTGGGCGATGTACGCCGACGTCGCCGATTACGGGGAATGGAAATTCGGACGGCGATCCACCGGTCTGGTTTACTCGGCCTCGCTCTTCGCCATCAAGACCGGCACTGCGGTCGCCGGGCTGCTGCTGCCCTGGATCCTCGCCAAATACGGCTATGTCGCCAACGTCATGCAGACCGCCGCTTCCGTCCTCGGCATCACGCTCACCTTCTCGCTCTTTCCCGCCCTGTTCGCGGTCCTGAAGGCCATTGCCCTCTGGATCTACCCCCTCGGCAAAAACAAAGTCGACCAGATCGAAAAGGACCTGAGCGCCCGCCGCGCCGCCGCTTCCGCATGAGCACCATCCGCAACCCCATCCTGCCGGGTTTCAATCCGGATCCGTCCATCCTCCGCGTCGGCGATGACTTCTACATCGCCACGTCCACGTTCGAATGGTTCCCCGGTGTGCAGATCCACCACTCCCGCGACCTCGTGAACTGGCGCCTGCTCTGTCGCCCGCTCACCCGAGCCAGCCAGCTGAACATGCTCGGTGACCCCGATTCCTGCGGCATCTGGGCGCCGTGTCTCTCCTACGCCGACGGCAAGTTCTGGTTGATCTACACCGACGTGAAACGCTACGGCCGCACGTCCGTCGGAGGCGCCTCGGGCGCCTCGCTGCGCGATTTCCACAACTATCTCGTCACCGCGGACAAGATCGATGGCGAGTGGTCCGATCCGGTGTACATGAACAGCAGCGGCTTCGATCCGTCGCTCTTTCATGACGACGACGGCCGCAAATGGTTCGTCAACCAGCTCTGGGATTTCCGCCCCGGCAACAACCGCTTCGCCGGCATCGTGCTCCAGGAATATTCGGTGAGGGAGCGCAAGCTGATCGGCACCCGCGTGAACATCTTCAAGGGCACCGCCATCGGCCTCACCGAGGCGCCGCACCTCTACAAGCGCAACGGCTGGTACTACCTGATCACCGCCGAGGGAGGCACGGGCTGGGGCCACGCCGTCACGATGTGCCGCTCGCGCACGCTGACTGGTCCCTACGAACTCCATCCCGACACCTACATTCTAACGTCGCGCCACCGGCCCGACGCCCCGCTGCAACGCGCCGGCCACGCCGACCTCGTGGATACCGCCGCCGGCGAAACCTACATCGCCTACCTGTGCGGCCGGCCCCTCAAGAACCGCGGTCGCTGTGTGCTGGGTCGCGAGACCGCGCTCCAGCCAATGGTCTGGGGCAAGGATGACTGGCTTCGCACGACCGACGGCCAGGGCATTCCCCAACTCAATCCCCCCGGTCCTGCCCTGCCGGCGCATCCATTCCCCGCCTCGCCGGTCCGTCATGATTTCGATTCCACGCGCTTGCCCGCCGAATTCCAGTGGCTGCGTTCCCCCTGGCCCGATGAACTGTTCAGCCTCACCGCCCGGCCCGGCCACCTGCGGCTCTTCGGCCGCGACACCATCGGCAGTTTGTTCAAGCAGGCCCTCGTGGCCCGCCGCCAGCAGGCCATTTGCTACAGCGCCTCCACCATCCTCGAATTCGAACCCGAGCATTTCCAGCAACTCGCCGGCCTCGTGTGCTACTACGGGGCGACGAAATTCCATTATATCTACGTCTCGCACGACGAGACCCTCGGCAAGCACCTGCGCGTGATGTCGGCCATTCCCGACGGCGTGGTGGCTGACGCGTTCACGCCGCCGATTCCCATCCCCACCGGCAAGCGCGTGGAACTGCGCGTCGAGGTGGACGAGGAACGCCTGTACTTCGCCTATCGCATCGATGGCGCCGGGCCGGACTGGCAGCGCCTCCCCCAGGTTTTCGACGCGAGCATCCTGTCGGACGAGGCCTCGCTCCCGGGCCTGCCCAATTTCACCGGGAATTTTGTCGGCGTCGCCTGCCAGGACATGTCCGGCACGGCCAGGCCCGCCGATTTCGATTGGTTCGAATATCGCGAACGGGATTACCGCGCCGATCCCTTCGCCGGCTGAACTTTGCCGGGCAACGCGCCCCGTGCCTCTGGTCGCGCCTGCGATCGCGCCGGCTATCAGGCCGGGCCGCCCGGGCGCTCCGGCGATCCCGTTGCCCCTTCCGCGCCCTGGCGCGGTTTGGGCGGAAAGGGTCCCGGACGATAGTCGGTGCGCGCCACTTCCTGGGCCAGATCCACCAACTCGGTGATCACCTTCGTGGGATCCTCTTCATAGCGCAGCTTGAGGAAATCCTCGCGAAAGCGCTCGTAGCTCGCGCGGTCGTCCAGCCAATCGCGGACAATCCGTCCGAGGTCCGACGCATCCTTCACCAGCTTCACCCCGGCGCCGTGGCTGAAAAACTTCACGGTGAGCGATTCCTGGGGCATCACGCCGCCGACGGCGTTGAAGAGGATCGGGCAGCGGAAATGGAGCGCCTTTGCGCAGGAGGTGGTGCCACCGCGAGTGACAATCACGTCGCTGACCTGCATGAGCAGGTGCACTTCCTCGGAGAAGCCGTCGAGAAAACAATGGAATTCCGGGTGCTCGATGCGCCAGTGCAGCAGCTGGTTGAACACCTCCCGATTCCTGCCGCAGATGACGATGGCCTGCACGCGATCGGCCAAGGGAAGGAGCTCCGTCAGGAAAGCGAGATGGTTGTTCGCGCCGTTGCCCCCCGTCGCCAGAAACACCGTGAAAAGATCCGACCGCAGCTCGATCTCATGCTCGAGGTAGGCCCGGCGCTGCGCCGGCTGCATGTGGCCGAGATGCTGGCGGGGCTGCATGAGGTAGCCGCGCACCCGCGTCCGCTCGACCGGCATGCCCAGCTTCACCGCGTAATCGCGCGCCGTGGCCGTGCGGGAAACATAGAGGTCCGCGCTCGGCTCCACCCAGTTGACGCTGTACCCGAATCCACCCGAGAATTCGCCGCAATACGTCGCGCAGCGGACCTGGTCGGGACCGAGGATGCGTCGCGCCGTCTGGAAATAGCCGCGATTCAGGCAGTCGTGCACGCTGAAGACCAGGTGCGGCCGGTACTCGCGCAGCACGGATTCATAATAGCCGCGCCCGAGGGAAACCGAGCGCCGGTTGAGCAGGCTCAGCAACTCGACGACGAGGAAGAACCCCTTGTGCAGCCAGGGCGACTTTTGCTGGATCCAATTGTAGAAGCGCACCCCCAGGCTGAACAAACCCGACGATTTCTCGAGCATCTGCTCGATGCGTACGTCGACGTTGTGGCGATAAAGCTCGAAGCACCATTCCGCGAACGCCTGGGCGCGCGTGTCGTGCCCGGCGCCGGTGCTCGAGGTGAGGACGAGGATGCGAACTCGCGTGCTCACAGGCCGAAATAGGTTTCCTGGATCCGCCGCTTGAGCGCCAGCGACGCGCAACGCGCGAGCAAGGGGCCGGCCACAGCCTGGAAAAACCGGCCGGTGCGGACCGTGCCGCTCCGGCCCCGCGCGAGCGCGCGACGGAGAGACTCGGCAGCATGCGCCGGGCTCGGTCCCGATCGCATCATGCCCTCGAACGCCGACCACGCGCGCGCCATCCGTCCCTCATTCAGGGGATCGAGTCCCGGCTGGGCCGGGCGAAGCACGGAACCCTCAAAGTCCGTGCGGTAGTCACCGGGACGAAAGTCGATCACGCATATGCCCGTGCCCTTCACCTCGTACATGAGGCCCTCGTTCAGTGCCGACAACCCTGCCTTGATCGAGTTATACACCGCTTGATACGGCATGCCGAACTCGCCCGCGATCGATGAGACGTTGACCAGCGCCCCGCGACCTCGCGGCAACATGTCGCGCAATGCCGCCCGTCCAAGCCGCGCGGTATTGACCAGCATCACCCGATACTGGGTTTCCCAAACCGAGAAATCCGTGTGGGCAAAGGACCCGAACGCACCAAAGCCCGCGTTGTTGATCACGACGTCGAAACCGCCCGCGGCGCGCACGGACTCGTCGAAAATTCTCTGCGCGTCCGCCCCGTCCGCCAGATCGAGCACGACCGGATGAAACCGCGGCCGCGGCGCCAGCCTCGCCGCATTGCGGGCCGTGCCCCAGACCTCCACGCCCTGCGCGAGCAACATCTCGGTGAAGGCCAGCCCCAGTCCGGTGCTGGCGCCCGTGACGAAGGCGGTCCGGTACCGGGAGGAAAACAGGGAGGAACTCATGCGGGTCAGACCGCCTTGAACACGAGGGAAACGTTGGCACCGCCGAATCCGCTGCTGTTGCTGAGCACCACGCTGGGGCGCTGCGGCAAGGTGGCGCGGATGACGTTCAGCCCCGTACACGCGGGATCCAGCTTCGTGATGTTGGCCGAGCCCGGAATGAAGCCTTCCTTCATCGCCAGCGCGCAGAAGCCCGCTTCCATGGCTCCCGCCAACGAGAGGCCATGACCCGTCAGCGCCTTGGTGCTGCTGATCGCCGGTCGCGAGGGATTCTCCCCGAATATCGCCTTGAGCGCCTTCGCCTCGGAAATGTCGCCGATCGGCGTCGAGGTGGCGTGGGCGTTGACGTAATCGACGTCCTCCGCCGCGGTGTCGGAATATTTCAGCGCATTCTCCATCGCCATCCGAAGCCCCTCCCCCTCCGGATGAGAAATCGCCACGTTGTGCCCATCCGACGCCTGGCCCCAGCCCGCCACCTCGCAATACATCTTGGCTTTGCGGCGCTCCGCCGCCTCCCCGCTCTCCAGCACGAGCACCGTGGCGCCCCCGGTGCCGACAAAGCCGTCCCGCGCCACGTCGAATGGACGCGAGGCAATCGAGGGGTCCGTCTGCAGCGAGAGCGCCCGCATGCCGGCAAAGGGCAGGATGCTCTCGACGTTGCCGTCCTCGGCGCCGACCACCAGCATCCGGTCCTGACGTCCGAGCGCGATCTCGTCGTAGGCGAACGCCAGCGCGTGGGCCGACGACGCGCAAGCGGAGGAAAACCCGGTCGAGGCGCCCTTGATGCGGAAATGAGACACGAGGTTGAAATTCACCGTGCCCGAGATCGACGCCACCACGCCGAGCGGCGGGCAGCGCATGACCCCAACCTTGCGCATCCGCTCCAAGTGATGCCCGAGAAGAAAGGGGGATCCCGCCGAGGCGGCATACAGCCCCGTGCCCGGGTTGGACAAGTCGGCCTCGCTCAACTTGGCATCCTCGATCGCCTGCTGCATGGCACAGTAAGCATACACCCCATGCGGCGCCATGCCCCGGAGAAGCTCGCGTTTGATCCGATAACGGGCGGGAAACAACCAGTCCTCCTGATCGACGGTGTCGGTTTGAAAATCCCGGATTGGGGCGGCCACCTTGACGGGAATGTCGGCCTTCTGAAAGGGGGCGTATTGCACGATGCCGTGCCGCAATTCCCGCAGGCTGTCAGACACCGAGGCGGCGTCATTGCCGATACTGGTGATGAATCCGACGCCGGTAATATAGACTTTGCGCATGTTAGGTCAGGCCTCGCCGCCACACGGGCCGTGCGCAGGCAGGATTCGGCGCATCAAAGCGCTTTTGCGGCGACGGTCAATCACCGCGGGAATCGACTCAGGCGCTCGCGGCGGACTTGGGCACCGGACTGACCGCGACGGGCTGCTCCGCCGGGGCGACCTGCGGGGCAGGCGGCTGCGCCACTTCCTCGGCGTAGGCAAAGGTCAGCGTGATTTCCTCCGCGATCGCGGCCTTTTCCTGGCCAACGCGAATCTGCCCCTCGAAGGTCGCCAGCGGCGACTTCAGGCGCTTGGGCTTGATCGAAAGGCTGAGCACGTCACCCGGCCGACAGATTCGGTGGCAACGAACCCCTTCGCAAGACGTGAAGAAAATCGTGCGGTGATCGACCGTCTTGCCGCCCTCTCCCACCTGACCTTCCAGGAGGAACAACACGGCGAGCTGGCCCAAGGCTTCCAACATGATGGACGCCGGCAGGACCGGGTTGTCCTTGAAATGTCCCTGCAAGAAAAACTCCTGGCCACTGATCTTGTATTTGGCGTTGGCGCCGTGCGCGTTGACCGAGGCCTCGCCCAGGAAAAGGAACGGGGGCTGGATCGGCATGACCGACACAATTTGTTCGATCGGAATGAATTTCGTCGGCTTCGGCAGCGGGAGGCCACGCACCTTGTATTCAATAAAGGTCTTAACGTCGCCCACGGTCCGCAGGTGGCGCAATTCCTCGTTATTGATCGTCATCTGGAGGACGTCTTCCACCAAAACGACGATTTCCATCATGGTGAGGGAATCGATCCCCAGGTCTTCGATGATGCGCAGATCATCATCAGCATCTTTCAGCTTACCACGGAGATCCGGCTCCACATACCGCTCGATAATTCCCAACACAATGGCCGGCAGATGCTCGGTGTTCCCCGTCTTTCTAAACTGAGCAGCCGCTTCGTAAGTGGCTGCGGAACAACGTTTCAGCGACTCACGAAGGTTGTTATCATCTTCCGCAGTGAACGGCTTGATTGCTACCCCGGTGGGGTTGTTGACGGACTGTGCCATTGGTCGGCCGAGATTGTTGGTGGGGCCAGACATGTAAACCTCAAAATCCTTCCGGGCATTCGTAGATCTACGCAGCTAGGCGGTCGAATTAAGCGTGTTGACTCATCCCGGTATGACAGCCGACATCCCCGTTCCCGGTAGTGCCGGCCACCCGTTTTATTTCATTTCACGATCATGCCGCACCCGGGGTCCAGCCCTCCCGCCCCCGTCCAGCCTCCCCTGATCCTCGTCACGCACGAGTTCTTTCCTCATCGCGGTGGCATCGCAGTCTACGCCGCCGAAATGGCGCGGTCGGCCGCCACGATGGGCTACGCGGTCGAGATCTGGGCCCCCGCCCTCCCGGCCGGCGCGACCGAGCCGTCCTGGCCGTTTCACGTTCGACGCCTGAAACTCGCCGGTGACCACAGCTTGCTGAGCCAGTGGCGCATGGCCCGCACCCTGCTCGCCGAGGCCGCACGCCTCAATGACGCGACCCTTTACATCCCGGAGCCCGGTCCGCTGCTCGCCATGCTCCTGTTGCAATATTTCGACACCATCCGGCCCGCGCGACTGACCCTGACTTTTCACGGTTCGGAAATCCAACGTCTCGGTTCGCGCCGGATCCTCCGGTGGAGCACCAATCACCTGCTCGCGCGCGCGGATCGCATTAGCGTGGTCAGCGAATACGCGCGCCAGTTGCTCGACCGGCATTTCCCCGCCGCCGCCCCCAAGGTCGTGGTCACTCCGGGCGCCCTGCGTCCCGACCTCCGCCAGACGCAAACCTCCCCCGCCACCCTGCCCGGGGCCAAAACCATCATCCTGACCGTCGCCCGGTTGAATCCCCGCAAGGGCCAGCTGGAGGTGATCCGCGCCCTGGAAGCGCTGCCGGCGGCCCAGCGCGCCACCCTCGAATACTGGCTGGTCGGTGGACACGGCAAAGAAAACTACGACCGCCTGCTGACCGAGGCCGCGGCGGGCGCCGGTTTCAAGGTCAGGTTTCTCGGCGACATTCCCGATGAGCAATTGGGCGCGATCTACGCCCAGGCGGACATCTTCGCGATGACCAGCATGCCCCATCGACATAGCGTCGAGGGTTTCGGTCTCGTCTACCTGGAAGCCGGCGCCCACGGGCTGCCCATCGTGGCCCACGCCATCGGCGGCGTGCCGGAGGCCGTCATCCACGAACAAACTGGCCTCCTGGTCGCGCCGGGCGACCGCACCGCACTCACCAGCGCATTCGCGCGCCTCTTGGCGGATCCTGCCCTGCGCCGGCGCCTGGGTGAAACCGGGCGCACGCGCGCCCTCGCCCGCACCTGGCGGGATTCAGCCCTCTCGTTGTTTGGACAACCCGCTTCAACGCCATCAGCCTGAACCCATGATCGAATCGCGCTCCCAAGTCACCGTCCGCTACGCCGAAACCGACATGATGGGCATCGTTTACCATGGGAATTACCTGCCGTGGTTCGAGGTCGGCCGCACCACGCTGCTGAAAGAATGCGGCTTCCCTTATCGCGACCTCGAGGCGCAGGGCTTCATGCTGCCGGTCATTGAACTGGGCGTGAAATACCAGCGTCCCGCGCTCTACGATGACCAGCTCACCATCATCACGCGCCTCAAGGAACGCCCCACGCTGCGCATTCACTTGGAGTACGAAGTACGTCGTGACGACGAGTTGCTGGTCACCGGCTTCACCACCCATGCCTTCATCAACCGGTCCGGCGAGCCCGTGCGCCCCCCCGCCGCGCTGACCGCGAAAATGAAGGAGCTTTTCGCGTGACCGTCCGGTCGCTGGTCGACCTGGGCCTTTCGAACGCGGGCTCTACGGCGCGCCTTCGAATTCCGCGAGCACCAGCGCATCCTCCTCGGCCTTCCGTCTGATTTCGAGCAGGCCTTCCGCTTCGCTCCCTGCGATTCGCCGCACCGCCCACACCGCGTGCGCCCGCACCACCGCTGACTCGTGTCCTGCGAGCGCGACGAGGGCGGGCAGCTGAGCGCGATCCCCCAGGTTGCCCGCCACAACGCACGCATTGCGCAACAGGCCCGTCAACTTCAGGCGCTTGATCGCCGTGCGCCGGAAAACCTCGGCAAACCGCTCCGGCGTCAGCACGAGGATTTCGTCGATCGACAGCCCGGCAATGTCACCCCGCGAACTCAAAAGCAGGCGCCGTCCCTCCCGGGCAAACCGGTTCCAAGGACACACCTCCAGGCACACATCGCAGCCGTAAATCCTGTTGCCGATTCCCGCGCGCAAAGCCCGCGGAATGATGCCCCGGTTCTCGATCGTCTGGTAGGAAATGCACCGCCGGGCATCGACCACGCCGGGCTGGGGAAACGCGTCCGTCGGGCACGCATCGAGACAACGGGTGCATTTTCCGCACAACAGCCCCGTCGGCTCCTCATGCCGAATCCTCGGTTCCAATCTTCGCAGCGGCTCGTCCGGCCGGATGGACGCCCGCGTCAGAATGCACGCGAGGAACAGCCAGTTGCCGTGCTCACGCGAGATCAGCATCGCGTTCTTGCCCCGGAATCCGAGTCCGCTGCGCGCCGCCCACCCGCGCTCCAGCACCGGCCCGGTATCGACGTAGTATCGATAATCCCGCTCGCCGATCCGCAGCTCTTCCTCCAATACCCGGCCCGCCGCGACGAGCGCCGGCTTGATCGTGTCGTGATAATCCTCATGCAGCGCATACCTCGCCCAGCGCGGGCGCGACGCCGCCCCTTCCGGAAGGCCCCCTTCACTCGCCGCCGGTCCGTAGTTCACGCCGAGGACCACCACGGTTTTGGCGCCTGCCACCACCAGGCCCGGATCGGCGCGCTTGTCGGCGGTTCGCTCCATCCACGCCATGTCCGCATGGTGGCCCGCGCCCAGCCAGTCGCGGATGGACGCGCCCGCGGACGGAGCGGCGGCGGCAAAACGCACCTCATCAAAACCCAGGGCGTGCAATTTTCCCCTCAGCCGCTCGCGCGCTTCACCTGCAACCGCCGATTCATTCGCCGCCATCATTTGCCCGCCGGGCCGGCTTCCTGCCGGTAAACGCGCAGCACGTGCGCCGCGATTTCGCGCAACGGTCGCTTGTCCGTCAAAACCATCGTCCCGGTCCGTCGATAGAGTTCCTCCCGCTGCGCATAGAGGTCCCGCAAACGCTGTTCCGGATTCTCCACCGCCAGCAACGGCCGATGCGTCGCATGCATCGTCCGCTGCAAAATCGTCTCGATCGGCGCGTGCATGCAAATGACCACGCCGCGGCTCCGGAGCAATTCGATCATGCCCGGCGGCACCACCAGTCCGCCGCCGCACGAGATCACGCACCGCCGCGCCGGATGCCCCCGTTCGATGAACTCCCGCTCCATCTCCCGAAACGCGGCCTCGCCCTCCTCGGCGAAAATGCGGGACACCGGTTTCCCCTGCTGCCGCTCGATCTCGTGGTCGCTGTCGAGAAACTCAAAGCCCATCTGCCGGGCCACCAAGCGGCCCACGGTGCTCTTGCCCGTGCCCATGAAGCCGACGAGGTAAAGGTTGGTGTCCATGCGTGGACTCCGAGCGAACAGTCCCGACCGGGCTGGCGCAAGACCGGTTCGCGATGCTCCCCGCCTGAAAACAAAAACGCCTCCCACCAGGGGAGGCGTGACTGCGGGTCACCGCGGGACACCGCTTACTTGGCCGGCTCTTTGGGCGCGTCCTTCACCCCGAGAATCTCGACGTCGAAAATCAGCGTCGCACCGGGAGGAATCGCACCAGGCGCGCCCTCGTCGCCGTAAGCCAGCGACGGCGGAATGTGCAGCCGGATCTTTCCGCCCACGCCAACCTTCTGCAATCCCTCGAACATGCCGGCAATCACACCGGCCGGGTTCTGCGCGGTGGCTTGGTTCAGCACAAACTCCGCCGGCTCACGCTCCAAGCTGGAATCGAACACCTGTCCGCCCGCGAGCGATCCGGTGTAGTGAATGGTCACGAGCTGGCCCGGCTTGGGCACCGCGCCCTTGCCTGGCTGCGTAATCTCGTAGTTCAGGCCACTCGGCAGCGCCACCACCGCCTTGTTTTCCTTCAGCTTCGTGAAGTGCTCGGTGCCGGCGGCCAGCTGAGCCGCCTTGATCTTGCCCATGAAAACCGCCTGGCGACGGCCCATGAATTCCTGCAACTGGGCCTGCACCTGCTGCGGATCATACGGCAGGTCGCTGCCGCTCAACGCCAGCCCAATGCCGCGCAACATCGCGTCCTTGTGCGCCTGCGTCATTTCCAGCGCCTGCAACTGGCCGGCCATGCGGGTTTCCAACATGAAAATATAACCGTACGCTTCCATCAATTGGGCCTCGGTGTACTTGACCGCCGCGGAGGCCGCAGGAGCCGCCGGGGCCGCGGCAGGGGCGGACGCCGGAGCACCGGATTTCGCCGGTGCAGGCGCAGGCGCGGCGCTCTTGCTCGGTGCGGGTGCCGCGGGCTTCGCCGGCGTCGTCACGCCCGGCACTTCAAATTTGACCGCGTCCTGCGCGCTGGCGGCGATGAGCAAACCAGCCGAGACAAGTCCGGCGATGAGATGATGGGTCAGTTTCATGGAATTGGGGGAGCCCGGTTGGGAAACGGCCCGGGCCAATTTGTGCCGTCAAAGCGCGCGAAACTGCCCAGCCGACTCGCAAAAATCAATCCCTTACACGTCCGCGCTCCCCCGGGAACGCCCCAACCCCGGGCTTGTCTCTGCCCCGCCCGCATTCCACGCTGCCCAATTCCATGAACGAAAACCAATTCTGGCACAGCACCGACGGCCAGGTGCTCACTGTCCGCGCCAAGAATCCCGACCGCGCTGTCCTGTCCGTCGCCTTCTGGCCCCGCCATCCCGCCGAGATGGAGTTCCTCCGCTCGCACCTGACGTCCCTGCGCTTCACCGAACGCAGCTCCCTGGCGCGCATCGGCATCGAAATGGTCACCACGTCCGTCCCGGTCGTCGACGGCAACCGGATCGTCCTCACCATCGAGGCCTTCCTCTACGACCACAGCTTCCCGAACGCCGCGTACTGGCAAAAACTCCTGCGGCCCGGCGTCCCCGTCGGCCGGTTGTTCCACGCCCCCGCCGCCGCCAAACTCTCCGCCACCGAGGTCTGGACCGCCATCCGCGAGAATCACCTCAAGCTGCCCAACACGATCTCCATCGACAGCTCCGGCCGCGTCTTCTTCACGCCCCACCCGGTGTGCTACACGCTCAACCCGCGCCTCCTCCGCGTGAACTTCGAGCACATCGCCTCCGGCTACGCCGGACGCAGCTTCATCGACAAGGTGCAGGTGCGGCATGACGCCGCGCCCCTCACCATCCCGCCGCATTCCGGCGTGCTGACCAGCTGCTCGATGTACCTGCGCGAGCACTACGTCGTGCTCAGCCCCGGCGAGGGCAACTTCGGCCTGCACACCTCCGCCATCCTGCTCGATCCCGTCAAGACCTCCGGCACCAACATCATGCTCGAGATCTACAACACCGGCGAGCAACCCGTGGTCAACCCGATGGTCTCCGTCGAGATCTTCCGCGCGCCGCCCCCCGAGGATCCCGCATTCAAGACCCTGGCCCGCAAGCGCCAGCGGCTGCTCGCCACCGCGAAGGGGCTCTACCAGTGCCTCGATTCGTCGCCCGCGGTCGAGCATTCCGAGGCGCGCCCCCGCACCAAGGTCTCCGTTCGCGGCCAGAGCGCCACGATGGAAAACCGCGCCCTGCTCGTGCGCGCGGGCGACGAGGACCTCCGCAAGCTCCTCGCCCAGGAACGCTGCCCGATCGGCGCCCGCACCCTGATCCAGGCGCTCGACGCCCACGGTCCGGAAACCGACACCCTGGTCGTCGATTATCTCCCCGACCTGCTCGAGCACACGGAGCTCGTCACCCGCCTTGGCGACCTCCACCTCAAGCGCATCATCTTCCGCAAGGCCTCGCGCACGCACGGCTACTTCCTCTCGAGCAACGCCCACGCCCGACTCGACACCCTCCACTCCCTCGGCATCCCCGTGTATTGGTACGACGAGATGACGAAGGAGCTCTACCTTCATACCTATCGTCGCGGCCATGGCTTTTTCGTGCGCGAGGAAATGGCGCGGAAGTTCCAGGAGGCCACCATCCTCGCCTTCTACGGTTCCGCCGTCGGCCTCGACCAGGCCGATACCGACCGCATCTCCGCCCTCGTGCACCAGCTCACGACGTTCATGGGCTCGAACCTCGGCGTCCTCACCGGCGGCGGCGGCGGCGTCATGCGCCTCGCGACCGAGCAGGCGCGCGACAAGGGCGCGCTCACCGGCGCGTGCTTCCTCGAACTCGAGGCCCAGCCCCCCGAGCTCGGCGTCGACTTCTTCAACACCTTCCAGGAAAGCTCCCGCCACTTCCGCCAAAAGTGGTTCGAAGCCGCCGATTTTTGCATCTTCAACGTCGGCGGCGTCGGCACCCTTGAGGAGATCGGCATCGAGCTCTGCAACCTCAAGCTCGGCATCCGCCCGCGCGTGCCCTACGTGTTTTTCAACGCGAGCTTCTGGGGCAATCTCCGCAAGCAGGTCGAGACGATGATCAACGACAAGCGCGCCCCCGCCTGGATGCGCGACTACATCCTCTTCACCGACGATCCCGCCGAAGTCATCGCCTTCTACCGCAAGACGCTGAAGGTGCTCTAAACCGGATCGCTTCCGTCGACTCGGACCCACCCTGCTGGCGCGGCTCAGCCGGCCTGTTTTGTGGGCTGCCCGCTCGCGGGCACTCTTCCCTTCACGTTTTCCCGCTAATCCGGAAACACGCTCACACCCACATCCGTACGCCGATCAGGCCCCAAGACGCAAAAAACCCGGTCATGAATACGTGCCCCACCGTGACGAGCACGGCATGCCAGTAGGCCCACCGGTTCATCGTTGCATACCGATGACGCCACACCGCCACCACGCTGAAGAGCGCAGCGATCGGAATCAGCAGCGACGTCAGCATCATGCCAACCGTCCAAAAATTAACCGTGCCAAACAACTCAAAGCCCCGTGATTCCGCCGCGGAATAAAACCAAAAGCACCCGACCAGCGCCACCGCTCCGAGCAGCGGCCACACCCGCACCGACCAGGGTCCGGGATTCGGCAAACGGCCCAGCACCTTGCGCAGACCCCAGATCGCCGCGAAGAGCAGCGCACTCAGTGCCAGCAGGAACGAGCCCGCGAAACCCGCCATCGGGAACCACACCCGAAACGGCGAAATTCTCTGATAGGTCATCTGGCCATGTTGCAGCAAGGTTTCGCCATTCTCACCGCGGACCAGCGCCATGGCCGGCTTGGCCGCCGTTTCCAGCCGGAAAAGCTTTTCCGAAAGGGGAACCCAACGCGTCGGCCGATGACCGAGCGGCGCCCGAAAAGCCAGCCCCCGCCCATCGGCGTCCACCCGTCGCAGGCTGCCGTAATGCTCGAACAGGCCGAGATGATCGGAATCCCGCGGGCCGATGTTCATATAGTAACCGGGCAGGCTCCGCTGCAATTCGTCGGAGAGCGGAACCCCGGCAGGCATCTTCGCCGGAGCGATGTCCCGCATCATGTAACTGTCCACCGCCCCCCAGATCCGCATCAGCGCCCGGGTGTTATCGGTGTTGATCATGACGGCCCGGCCAAGCCCGAGTTCCGGAATATAGCCGAACATCGCTAAGGCCCCTTCCACCCCACCTTTGTGCCCGTGCTCTTCGTAACCCCGGTTGTGGGTGGCCTCATTGTACAACCCATAGCCGGTGGTGATCCCCGCCTGCACCGCCGGCAGAGTGCCGGGTTGCTCCAGGCGATTGATCGATTCCTCACTCAGGATCCGCCGCCCGGAGAAGCTGCCCCGCTGCAGGTGAAAGCGCAGATAGTTCGCCATGTCCTCGGCCGACGCACTGATCGCCCCGGCCGGCCGATAGATCATATGCCGGTAGGGCAAAGGCCGCGGGTGCGATCCCCGGTAGTTGATCGCCCTCGCTCGCTCCACCTCTGGCGTCAGGAAGTAGCTCGCCGTCTTCATCCCCAACGGCGCGAAGAAATTTTCTCGCACGTAATCCTCAAAGCGCTGCCCCGCCGCCTTCTCGACGACCGCCGCCGCCAGCATGCTCCCATAGTTCGTGTAGCCGCTGCGACTGCCCGGCCGCCAGCGCACGTAACGATTGCCTGGCTCGAACGCCACCGCTTCCGCCGTGGTTGCCGGCTTGGGATCGCTGTGCGCCCACGCCTTTGCCCTCCAATCAGGCAACCCGGACGTGTGCTCCAGCAAATGAACCAGACGGACCGGATCCGTCGCCTCCCATGGGTTCTCGATCGGACATTCCGGCAGCCACTGCCGGACCGGGTCGGTCAGCTTGAGTTTCCCCTGCTCCTGCAGCTTCAACGCGGCGAGCGCCACAAACTCCTTCGACACCGACCCTATGCGGAATAAAGTCTGCGCGGTCGCGGGTCGCTTTGAATCCACCTCTGCCAGTCCCACGCCCGCGGCCCACTCGACCCCGTCGCCGGAAACTAGGGCGACAGCCGCGCCGGGCGTACCGGTTTCCCGCAGGATCTTTTCAACCACCTCCTGCAGTTCCTCCACGGTCTGCGGCGGGGAAACCTGAGCTGCGGCCATACCGAGCAGGGCGAGGCCGAGAACCGAAACGCGAAGGGTATTTTTCATGGGTGGGCGGGGCTGAAAAGCAGCGGTCATCGTTGGGGCCCGGGCTGGGCGACGGCGGGTTCGGCTGGCCTCAAGGCCGGCGGGATAATCGTGCCTCCTTCGCCTCCTTCTGGATGTGTGCATCGACCATCGCCTCGGTGATCACGAGTTTCCACCCCGCAGGCGTGCGCAGGAATTCAGATCGATCCGCCTTCGTTCCGGGCAGCACCACCGCCACGCGATCGGGCCCGGCCGGCTCGAAACCAGCCTGCTGGAGCACCGCCGCCCCGGGCCACGGACGACTCATGCCCTCCTCAACATGAACGGCCGCGGCCAGCGCGTCGAGCGACGCCCATTGCGCCCCGGTCGCCGCGCGCCGCTCCTCGAAATAGAGCTCGGCCTTCCTCCGGGCCGCGCCATCGAAAACGAGCAGGCGCTCCATCAGCGCGACATCGCCGTGATCACAGGCCCAGGCATAAGTCTGCAGGGCACTGAGCGGGGTGGCTTGACCTTCGTTCCGGTACTCCGTGCCCCGCACCCGCTGCGCCTGCTTCAACCAGGCTTCGTGCCGCTGGCTGACGAGTACGCGCATCTGGTCGTTTTCCGCCCGCAATCGCTCCGCTTCCTCCCATCGCTCCGCTCGCCCGCGATAAAACCACCCCGTACTGAGGGCTACGGTTAGCCCCGCCGCAATCATCGCTGTCTTCACGATGGTCATGCTTCGTTCAGTTTCGGCCGGACTTGGCCAGCATGGCATTGCCCAAAACCCGCTGGACCACGTGCTCGGGATATTTCGAGGGTACCTCGGTTTTCCATCCCTCGACGGTTTGGACCCATTTCATGCCGCCGCGCCCGGACCCTGGTCGCCGCACGGCCACCACACCCGGGCCGACTTCGGTCACGGTGAACTTGGCCGCCACGTCCGCATCCGGCACCGGGTTCAACAGGGTGTCGGCGATAAAGAGCACAACGATGAATTCCTCCGGCGTGGGATACCGCTCGCGGATGGCCGCCGGCATCCCGGCGTGAACCCTCCGGAGGGCATCCCGACCCGCTTCGTCGAAGGTCAGGAGCCGGGCCAGGGCCGCGGCGTTGCCCGTATCCAACGCCCAAACATAGGTCAGGAACGCCTCGTACGGCGTGGCCTGCCCATGATCGCGATAGCGGCTTGGTGCGATGCCTCTCCTTGCCGCCAGCCGTTGCCCGATCCCCTCCATCAGGGAGGCTGAATGCGCGGCGAACTCATCCGCGACCATTTTCACCGAAACGGTCGATGCACTGGCGGCGGTCGCCTCCCGGAGCCGGACATTCTCGGCGCGCAGCACTGCCAGTTCGTCCGCTCCACCGCCAAGCCCGGTCATATTCCAAACAAGAGCGGTTAACCCCAGGGCGGCCGTGCCACTGAGCACGGCCACCACGATTTTGCTGCTCGAAACCACCGCAAGCAACCCTCCACCCGCCGGACCGGCTGCGAGTGCGTTGCTGGTGACAGCGGCCGCCAGTCCGTCGGGCGGCGCGGCGGCGGCCTGGTTGGCCAGGAGCAAACCCAGCGCGGCCGCGGTCGAGGTCAGTCCCCGCCGGCCCAGGTGGGCGCGCAACTTGTCCATGGCCCGCTCGGTCCGCATGCGGGCGGCGTTTTCCGAGAGCGCCAGCCTCGCCCCGATCTCGGGAAATGTCATGCCCTGGAAAAAGCGCAGCAACATGAGCTGCCGGTCATCCTCCTTGAGTTCCTCGAGCGCCTCATCGAGCACCGGCCGCAATTGCTCCCAATCCGGTGACACCTCGGCCGCGGCGCCCGTACCGGACATGTGCGCATAGGCCCGGTTGACCTTCTGGCGCCGACTTTCCGCCCGGTTCTTTTCCATGGCTGCGTATCGCGCACTACGGTAAAGCCAGCCGCTCAGCACGGGGTGCTCGCAGAGCGAGGATGCCTTGCGCGCGAGATCGGTGAAGACCCTTTGGGCAACTTCCTCCGCCAGGTGCGCGCGCCCCCCCGTGCTGCGCAGAGCCGTGGCATACACGAGACCGAGATGACGCTGCACGAGATCGGCAAAGGCGCGCCCATCCTGTCGCCTAACGTAACATTGAAGCAGTTCGGCATCGGTCCGCATGAGGGTTGATCACCCTAATACTGCCGGCCGGTGCAAAAGCGCACGAAAATCCGCGCCTTTCTTTCCGACCGGGACCCCGACCACTGACGGTGACCGTCGTTGCTTGACCCAGCCATCCGTTCAAGGACGGCCTTCAGCCGCATCACGAGCGGGGCGCGGCGTTTTGGACGAGGCGCCGGAGATAGCCGTCCACCATTGCTTCGGTGACGAGATACTTCCATCCCGCCTCGGTCCGCTCGAACTCAAACCGGTCCCTCGTCGCATCCGGGAGCAGCAACCGCACCCGACCCTCGCGCACCGCCTCCTCCTTCGCACTCGCGAGCACGATGTTCGTCGGGTACGGATTGCCCATCGCGCCGTCGACGAACAAGTCAGCCGCCAGCTCCTCCGGATGGCGCCATTTGCCCTTCATCGTCGGGGGCAGCGAGTCCATGAAGGCGATTGCCTTCACCCGCGCGGCCGGTTCGAAGTGCAACATCCCGGTCACCGCCGGAATGTCGCCCCGATTGCACGCCCCGGCAAACGCCGCCAGCGCGGCCCGCGCCGTGCCCTCCGCCGGCACGGGATCGGTGGCGCGGACCTCAGGCAGGGCCCGCAGCTTCGCCAGGGTCTCGTTGCTGAGGATGCGCGCGGCGAGCACCGGGAGGTAACCGGTCGGGATCTCATGCTTCCAGCCCTCGGCCGTGAGCACGAACTCCAACCCGCGCGGCGCGGCCCCGGGACGGTGCAGCGCGGCGCGACCCGGCTTGATCTCCGTCGCGACGAAGGCTTCAACGAACTTCGCCGGCGGCACCGGCGACAGGAGTGTGTCCGTCGCGTAGAAAAAGGCGAAGAGCTCCTCGGGTGTCCGCAATTGCTCCCGCAACCTCGCCGGCACGCCCGCGTGGATCTTCCGCGCCACCTCGACGCCCGCGGCATCGAAGGTCACCAACTGCGCCAGCCGCGCTACGTGCCGGGCGCGGGACGCCTCGGAGAAACTCAACAATGCCTCCCGCGCCGCCGCCATCCCGTTGCCAGCCGGGATCGCCCCGGGCGCGGCCACCGTTGCCGCCCCGTCGCTCCCGCCCTGATGCACGAACGCCATCAGCCGGTAAACTTCGAGGGCGTTCGCGGAAAAGCCGTCGGCCGCGACCACCATCTCCGCCGTCAAGGCCCCGTCCCGGCCGGGTCCGATGAAACGCCAGCTCAGCCCGCCGGCGCCCACGACGCCCGCCACGATCACCGACCACGTGAAGAGCCGGCTGCCCGCGAGCGCGGCAAACAGGCCCGAACTCGCCGCCTGGCCGGCGCCTGCGAGCGCGGTGCCCGCCACCGACCCGGCCAGTCCCTCGGGCGCAGCGGCGACCGCCCGGTTCGCCAGCAACAGCGCGAGCGCCGCCGCGGTCGAAGTCACGCCGCGCCGCCCCAGTTGATGCCGTAATTTGTCTAGCGCCCGCTCCGCCCGCATCCGCGCGGCATTTTCGGACAGCCCCATCCGGGCCCCGACGTCAGCGAAGCTCAGCCCCTCGAAATACCTGAGCACCATGGCCAACCGGTCCGACTCCCTGAGTTCGTCCATCGCTTCGTCGAGCACGGGGCGCAGCTTCCCCCACTCCACCGCATGGTTTTCGTCAGGTTGTGTTTCGGTCATGGTGGCCATGGTTGCATTCAATTTTTGGCGGCGGGCCTCGGCGCGGATCGCGTCGATGGCCGCGTAGCGCGTGCTGCGGTGCAGCCACGCGGTCAGCGCCGGATGGCGCTGGAGCGACGCGGCCTTGCGGGCGAGGTCCGTGAAAACCTTCTGGCAGACGTCCTCGGCCAGGTGGGAATGGCCGCCGGTGCGACGCAAGGCGGCGGCGTACACCAGGCCAAGATGCTTTTCGACCAAGGAACGAAAGGCGCGCTCGTCGCGGTGGACGGCGTAGCGCTGGAGTAATTCTGCTTCGGGATACATGGGGATTCACCTGGTTACCGTCCGAACGCGGGAAATCGCACACAATTTGTGCGGCGGCACGGATCGTTAAGCTGCAGACTCGGCTGGACGCCCGGCGGCAACCCTGTCCATCTAGACGCTCCGTGGCCAGCCAACTTCCCTCCTCCGTCCTCATCGTCGGCTCCGGCGGACGCGAGCATGCCCTCGTCAAGGCGCTCGCCCAGTCGCCCGCCCAACCCCGCCTGCTCTGCGCTCCGGGCAACGCCGGCATCGCGGCCGAGGCCGCCTGCTTCCCCGTCGCCGCCGACAACATTCCCGGCCTCGTCGACCTCGCACAGCGGGAAAAAGTGGAATTTGTCGTCGTCGGTCCCGAGGTCCCGCTCTCGCTCGGCCTCGTCGACGCGTTGATCAAGGCCGGCATTCCCGCCTACGGCCCGAAAGCCGACGGCGCCCGCCTCGAGGCCTCCAAGGTTTTCACCAAGCAGATCCTGCTGAAGTACAATATCCCGACCGCCCCCGCCGGCATCTTCACCGAGATCGAACCCGCGCTCGCCTACTTGCAAGAACGCGGCGCCCCGATCGTCATCAAGGCCGACGGCCTCGCCGCGGGCAAAGGCGTGATCGTCGCGCAAACCCTCGCCGAGGCCGAGGCCGGCGTCCGCGATATGCTCGCGGGCAATAAATTCGGCTCCGCCGGCAGCCAGATTCTCATCGAGGACTGCATGTTCGGCGACGAGACCTCCATCCTCGTCGTCGTCTCCGGCCGCGACTACGTTATCCTGCCCGTCTCGCAGGATCACAAGCGCATCGGCGACGGCGACACCGGTCCCAACACCGGCGGCATGGGCACCTACTCGCCCGCCGAGGTCGTCACGCCCGAACTGCTCGCCCGCATCGACCGTGAAATCGTCAAGCCCTCCGTCGACGCCATCGCCGCCGAGGGCATCGATTTCCGCGGCACGCTATTCATTGGCATCATGCTCACCGCCGGCGGACCGAGCGTCCTCGAGTACAACACCCGCTTCGGCGATCCCGAAACCCAGGTCGTCCTCCCGCGGATCACGAGCGATGTCCTTGCCCTCCTGTGGGCCGCTGCTCGCGGTGAACTGCAGGGCTTTCGCCTCGCCGTCCGGCCCGACGCCGCGATCTGCGTCGTGGTCGCCGCCAAGGGGTATCCGGACAATTATCCCAAGGGCGACGTCATCACCTTCCCCGCCGCTCTGCCCCCGCAAACCACCATCATTCATGCCGGCACCGCGCGCGATGCCGACGGCCGGATCGTCATGAACGGGGGCCGCGTGCTGGGTGTCACCGCCCTGGCTCCCACCCTCCGCGAGGCCGCCGACCGCGCTTATGCGGCGTGTGACAGCATCCAATGTGTTTCCAAATATTACCGGCGGGATATCGGCGCCCGGCAACTCGGGCGAAACCGGTGAGCGCCATCCCTGCCCTTTCCCGTTCGATGTCGAACGAGTTGGTCCCCTCTCACCCCGGCGCCTCCAGCTTGCGCCGGCGTTTGCCCGGACCCAGGTTGGCGCTGTTACTCCTGAGCCTGGCGCTCGTCTCCGTCGCCACCCCCGCTGTGCCGGCGAACCTCGCGCCCGATCTGGGCTATCTCCGCGTCCAATCGATCTCCGCGGACCATGACGCCCTCGCCGCCGAACTCGCCAAATCCCGCGCCCTCGTGCTCGACCTCCGTCAAACTTTGGACGAACGCAATGCCGGCGAAACGCTTCGCCAAATTCTCGACCGCCCCGCCTCCGCCCGCCTCTACGTTCTGGTGAGTCCCGCCACCCCGGTGCCCGTGGTCGGAGTCCTCGCTTCGAATCCGTCCCGACAAATCACCCTGGGCGTCAAGGGCGCGAAACCGCAGCCCCAGGTCGTCGTGCTGCAGTCCGTCGAGCATGACCGCCGCGCGTATGATTTGCTCCTGGCCGGCGCTTCCCTGCCCGATCTGATTTCCGGAAAGACCGAGAAGCCGCGTTTCGACGAAGCATCCCTCGTCCAGGAATTCAGGAGCGGGGCCCCGGTGCCGGCCGCCACGCCGAATGCGCCGGACAACGCTTCCACCTCCGAAAATGGGCGTGTGGTCGATCGGGTCCTGCAGCGTGCGGTCCACCTGCACCACACGCTTCAGGCCCTGCAGCGGTAAGTCCGGCCGCCCAACCGATTTCAGCCGGGTCCCCCGCGCGCGCGGTCGGCCACTTGTGCCTTTGCCTTTCCGACGGTTTCGTGTCCATTCGGCACCAAAATCATGAGTTCTCCCGGCCACATCCTCGTCGTCTGCACCGGCAATGTCTGCCGCAGCCCGATGGGCCAGGGCTTGCTCGCCCACGCCCTCTCGGCGCAACCCGAACCCCTGCGCAGCCTGAAGGTCATCTCCGCCGGCGTGGCCGCCCGCACCGGGGATCCGGTTTCGGAAAATTCCGTCACCGCCCTGAAAAAGGTCGGCATCGACATCCGCCACTTCCGCAGCCAGGGCCTGACCCAGAAGATGCTCGACGACGCCCTCGTCGTCTTCGGCATGACCGAATCCCACCGCAGCATCATCCAGTCCCGCGCCCGGCCCGTTCCCGAGCATCTGTACCTCTTTCGCGAATTCCTGCCCCCGCCCGCCGCCAAGGAGATCGGTGACCCGTATGGCGGCCCCCTCAAGCTTTACGAATCGTCCCGCGACGAGATGGTCGAGGCGGTGCCCGGCATCGTCGCCTTCCTTAAGACACTCGTGATGCCCCCCAAGGGCTGAATTTCGATTTTCGATTCTCGATTTTTGATTCCCGGTCCGCTCTGCTGGGACCCAATTCGAAAATTGCGAATTCCTAAATCGAAAATTCCTCCATGTCCCTGAACGCCGCCCCCCTCGCCCAGCTCGATCCCGAAGTCCACGCCATCATCCGCGGCGAATACGCCCGGCAGCAAAGCCACATCGAGCTGATCGCCTCCGAAAACTTCACCTACCCGGCCGTCATGGAGGCCCAGGGCAGCGTCCTCACCAACAAATACGCCGAGGGCTATCCTGCCAAGCGCTGGTACGGCGGCTGCCAGGAGGTCGACAAGGTCGAGACCCTCGCCATCGAGCGCGCCAAGAAGCTCTTCGGCGCCGAACACGCCAACGTCCAGCCCCACTCCGGTTCCCAGGCCAACTTCGCCGTCTACACCGCCGTCCTCCAGCCGGGCGACAAGATCCTCGGCATGAACCTCAGCCACGGCGGACACCTCACGCACGGCAATCCCGCGAATTTTTCCGGCAAGCTCTACCAATTCGTGCAATACGGCGTTCGCGAAGACACCGGCCTGATCGACTACGACGAACTCGCCGCCGTCGCCCAGCGCGAGCAACCCCGCATGATCACCGTCGGCGCATCCGCCTACTCGCGAACGATCGACTTCGCCCGCATGGGCGAGATTGCCCGCTCCGTCGGCGCCCTGCTCTTTGCGGATATCGCCCACATCGCGGGCCTCGTGGCCGCTGGCCACCACCCCTCGCCTTTTCCCCACGCCGATTTCGTCACCACCACGACCCACAAGACCCTGCGCGGGCCGCGCGGCGGTCTCACCATGTGCAAGGCCGCCCACGCCAAGGCCATCGATTCCGCCGTGTTCCCCGGTGGCCAGGGCGGCCCCTTGATGCACGTGATCGCCGCCAAGGCCGTGTGCTTCGGCGAGTGCCTGAAACCCGAGTTCAAGACCTATAGCGCCCAGGTCATCGCCAACGCAAAGGCCCTCGCCGCCGCCATGACCGCACGCGGCTACAAGATCAATTCCGGCGGCACCGACAATCACCTCATGCTGGTCGATCTCCGCGCCAAATTCCCCGAGCTCACCGGCAAGGCCGCCCAGGAAACCCTCGATAAGGCCAACATCACCTGCAACAAGAACACCGTCCCGTTCGAGACGCGTTCCCCATTCCAGGCCTCCGGCATCCGCCTCGGCACGCCGGCCATGACCACCCGCGGTCTCAAGGAATCCGAAATGACCGAAATCGCCGGCCTCATCGACGGCGTCCTGTCGGCCATCGGCCAGCCCGAGGAGGCGACCGTGATCGCCGCCACCAAGCAAAAGGTCGAGGCCCTCACCTCCCGCTTCCCGCTGCCTTACCAGGCCTGATCAGCCCCCCGGAAAAGCGGAAAACGGGCCGGGCCAGGTCAGTTTTCCGTCGCGTGTTGGGCTCCGCCCGCTATCCGTGAAAACCATGGCCCTGCCAAGCTTCCTGTCCCCGTTTCACCGCGGTGCCGTGATCTTGGTGTTCCTGACCAGCGTGCTGCTGTCGGTTTTCATCTGGCGCTACGCGGTTCGCCAGGATCAGGAACGGGTCCGCTCCAGTTTCCTGAGCCGGGCCCAGACCCAGGCCAGCGTCGCGAACCTTCACCTGCACGCCTACGAGGAGATGATCCACAGTCTTCGCGATTCCTTCCTCGGCCAGGAATCCGTTGAGCGAAAGGAATTCAATCGCATCGCGCAGTCCATGCTGCAACGCCACCCCGGCGTGCAGGCCCTCCAATGGGTGCAAATCGTGCCGGACGCCCAGCGCGCCGAGTTCGAGCGACTGACCGCGACCCAGCTGGGCCGGCCATTCGCGATCCGCCAGCGCCGCCCCGACGACTCGCTGGCTCCCGCGCCCGTCGCTCCCGAGTACTTCGCCATCACCTACGTCGAGCCCATCGCAGGCAACGAGCCGGTGGTCGGGTACGACGTGCTCTCCGCCCCATCCGCCCCCCTCTTGCGGGCCGCGCGCGCCGACGGGGGCTTCAAGGTCTCCCAGACTTTTCGCCTCGCCCAATCGGCGCCCGGAGAATCGATGCAGGGCGTCGTATTCATCCTGCCTTTCGCGCGCGCCGAGCCGGCCGACAGCCCCGTCGAGGGCTTCATCCAAGGCGTCTTCACCGTGCACACCCTGCTGGCGCAGTCCCACAACCTCACCACCAACGAGGCGTTGGACACCTACTATTTCGACACGACGGAGGGCGACCCCGTTCTCCTCTACGCCAACCTGGCCGGACGCGAGCCCCTCCGCGAAGCGGGCCCGATGCCGCCGATCCCGCACGTCGACGACAAGGTGGATTTCCAAGCCCCCCTGACGCTCGGCGACCGGACCTGGAAAATGGTCATTCGTCCGAATGCGCGGTGGGCCCGCGCGACCAGTTCCCGCCAGCCCGTCGTCATCCTCCTGGCCGGCCTCGTCATCAGCGTGATGTTCACGGGTTTTGTGAACAACCTCTTCCAGCGCACCGCCCTCGTCGAGCAGCAGGTCCGCGAGCGCACCCGCGAACTGCGGGCCAGTGAGGCGCGCCTGCAGGACATCGTCGATCACAGCCCCGCCATCATTTTCCTCAAGGATCTAGAGGGCCGCCACCTGATGTGCAACGAGCCCTTCGCGCGCTTCAGCCAGCGCAACCGATCCGAGATCATCGGCCGGACCGACCACGAGCTCTTCAGCCCCGCGCAGGCGGATTCGTTTCGCGCCAGCGACGAGGCCGTGCTGCGCGACTGCCGGCCGGTCCAGTTCGAACAGGCGGTGGAGGCGGACGGCAGGCAGGTCATCTGCATCGTGCAAAAATTTCCCCTCCTCGACGACCAGGGGAAGGCTTACGCGCTCTGCGGCATCGCCACGGACATCACCGAGCGCAAGGCGTCGGAAGTGCAACGGCTCACGCTCGAGCGCCAATTGCTCGAGAGCCAGAAACTCGAGAGCCTGGGCGTGCTGGCGGGGGGCGTGGCCCACGACTTCAACAACATCCTCACCTCCATTTTGGGCAACGCGACGCTCGGCGCCATGGACCTCCCCGAGAATCATCGCAGCAGGAAATACCTGCAGCAAATCGAGCGGGCTTCCCAACGCGCCGCTGATCTTTGCTCCCAAATGCTGGCCTACGCGGGCAAGGCGTCGTTCGTGACCGCTCCGCTCAGCCTCTCGGCGCTGGTCCATGACACCGCCGCCCTGCTCGAGGTCAGCGTCGGCAAGTGCGTCCGCCTTGAACTGGTCACCGACCCGGGCGCCCCCCATGTCATGGGCGACGTCACCCAATTGCGGCAGATCGTGATGAACCTGGTGATCAACGCCGCCGACGCGATGGGCAACCGGACCGACGGTCACATCGTGGTGCGCACGTATGCCCGCGACCTCACCGACGAATTTCTCCGTCGCGCCGTGCAGTCACCCCGGTTGCCATCCGGGCTCTATGTTGGGCTTGAGGTGCAGGACAATGGAAGCGGCATGGCCCCGGAAGTGCGGGCCCGGATCTTTGAACCCTTCTTCACCACCAAGTTTTCGGGCCGCGGCCTCGGCCTCGGGGGCCCGGGCGGGGGGGGCCGAAACCCCACCCC
>JAEZDN010000069.1 GCA_023433275.1 Verrucomicrobiota bacterium | reverse complement strand
CAAGGGCGTGGACGAGCCACGCCCCTACAACGGAATAGTTCGACTGCGCCCATGGGGCAGTTCCGCTCCATCTGCATAGTTCCGACTTGGCGGGCGCCTGTAGCTCGTCGGGACGAGGCGCGCCCCTAGCGGCAACAAGCGGGCGACCGGCTCAGTGCCGGTCGACGGTGGCGCGGCCGGTTTGGAGGGAGCGCCAGCGGCTGATCACGCGCGCGGCGATATCGTCGGGGGCGAGACCATAGCTGGCGCGCAATATTTCGACGCTGCTGCCGTGCTCGACGAATTTGTCGGGCCAGCCGATGCGTTCGACTGGAGTGGAGCAATGGGCTTCCTGCAGGGCCTCGAGCACGGCGCTGCCGAAGCCGCCGGCGAGCACGTTGTCTTCCATCGTGACAAGCAAGGGGACGACCGCGGCCTGGCTGAGGAGGAGATTGCGATCGAGGGGCTTGACGAAGCGGGCGTTCACGACGCCCACGGAGATGTGCTCCTCGCGCTCGATGCGCTGGGCGAGTTTTAGCGCGTCCTGGACCATCGCGCCGAGGGCCCAGATGACGAGATTGGTGCCGACCTTGAGCACCTCGGCGTGGCCGATGGGCACGAGGGAGGGCTCGGTCTTGACCGGCGCGCCGGTGCCGGCGCCGCGCGGGTAGCGAATGAAGCCCGGGCCCGGCAGGTGCAGGCTCGTGTGCAGCATGTCGACGAGTTCGTCCTCGTCCTTCGGCTGCATGACGGTGGCGTTGGGCACGCAGCGCAGGTAGCTGAGATCGAACAGGCCGTGGTGGGTGGGGCCGTCGTTGGGCGAGAGGCCGGCGCGGTCCATGCAGAATGTGACCGGCAGGTTTTGCAGCGCGACATCGTGAATGACCTGGTCGTAGGCGCGCTGGAGGAAGGTCGAGTAGATGGCGCACACGGGACGGAAGCCCTTGGTGGCGAGACCGGCGGCAAAGAGGACGGCGTGTTCCTCGGCGATACCGACATCGAAGAACTGAGCAGGCAGTTCCCGCGAGAGCTGCGTGAGGCCGGTACCGCTGGGCATGGCGCCGGTGATGCCGAGGACCTTGGGGTTGGCGCGGGCGAAGCGGGCGAGCGCGGCGCCGAAGACGTCCTGGTAATTCGGCGGGGTGCCGGGGATCGCCTTCACGCTTTCGCCGGTCTCGGGATCGAACGGGCTGGCGCCGTGGAATTTCTCCGGGTGGGCGACGGCGGCTTGAAGGCCCTTGCCCTTCTTCGTCAGCACGTGGATGAGGACGGGGACGTCGCAGTGTTTCGCGAACTCGAGATTCTTGGCGAGGGCATCGAGGTTATGGCCGTCGACGGGCCCGAGGTAGCGGAGGCCGAACTTCTCGAAGAGCGAGGACTCGACGAAGAAGTCCTTCGTCTCGCGCTTCCACTTGTGGTAAACCTTGTTCATCTCGACGCCGGCCGGGAAGCTCTTGAAGAAGGCCTCCACGTCGTGATGCATTTTGTTGTAGGTCGGGTTGGTGCTGAGCCGGTTCAGGTAGGTCGAGATCGCGCCGACGTTCTTGGCGATCGACCACTCATTGTCGTTGAGAATGACGATCAGCCGCTTGGTGGAGGTGACGATGTTGTTGAGCGCCTCGAGGGTCACGCCGCAGGTGAAGGCGGCATCGCCGCAAACGGCGATGACGTGCTCGGGTGTGTTGCGGAGGTCGCGCGCGGTGGCCATGCCCAGCGCGGCGGAGAGGGCGGTGCCGGCGTGGCCCGCGCCGAAGGCGTCATGCGGGCTTTCGCTGCGATAGAGGAAGCCGGACGCGCCGCCGGACTTGCGGAGCTTGGCGAAGAACTCGCCGCCGCGGCCGGTGAGCAGCTTGTGCACGTAGCCCTGGTGCGCGACGTCGAACACAAACTGGTCCTCCGGGGAATTGAAGACGCGGTGCAGCGCGATCGTGAGCTCGACGACGCCGAGGTTGGGGCCGATGTGGCCGCCGTTGCGGGAGGTGACCTCGATCAGTTCGTCGCGAATTTCCTGCGCGAGAAGCGGGAGCTGCTCGGGGGCCAGGGCTTTGACGTCGGCGGGGCCGGAAATGCGGGCAAGGAGGGAGGAGGGCGTGGGCGAGGTGCTCATCGGGTGGGCGGGAGACCGGCGGTTAGTCCGCGCGGGTGGGTTCGACGACTTCGAAGGTGAGGGTGCCGTCCTTCGCTTTTTTCAGTTTCTCGATCTTGAGCTCGGCGTCCTTGAGACGCCCTTCACAGACCTTGAGCAGTTTGCTGCCTTCCTCGTATTTGGCCAGGAGTTCGGCCAGGGGGACCTCGCCTGATTCCATCGAATCGACGATGGCTTCGAGCTTGGCGAGGGCGGCCTCGAAACTGAGTTTGGCGGTCTTGTCGGTATCCACGGGCCAACTGTGCGTTTGCATGGGGTGATTTCAATCTATCTTTGGAAGGGCGGGAAAGGGGGCTCAGGCAAAAGGTTATGGCATTCGAGCGTCGGGGCGGGATTGCGAAGCCAAGTCGACGGGGCCGGGCGAACGCGTGGTGGCTCGTCTGGAGGACTCGTCCTACCGGTTGGGGGTTAACTCCGGGCTGGCGGGGGCGGCTAAAGGTGTTCTCCCTTTGGGCATGCATTGGCTTCCCCTGACGGTCATCGGACTTCTGCTCGCCCGCTTGCTGGCCCAGCTCGGGCTTGAGGCGCTCAACCGCGCCGAGGTGCGGCGGCACGCGGGCGCGGTGCCACCCGCCTTGGCGGGAGTCATGGATGGGCCAACCTTCGCCAAGGCGGGGGACTACACGCAGGCGAAGAGCCGGTTTGCCTCGTTCGAGATGGTTTATGAGGCGGTGGTGCTGGCGGCGGTGATTTTCAGCGGATTGCTGCCCTGGCTTTGGGCGCGGTTCGACGCGCTCGCGCCCGGCGCGGCGTGGAGCGGGGCGTTGTTCCTCGTGGCGACGATGATCCTGATCGGGCTGCCGGGCCTGCCGTTGGCATGGTGGGCGCAGTTCCGGCTCGAGGCGCGTTTTGGGTTCAATCAGAGCACGCCGGGGCTGTGGGTGAGCGACCAGGTGAAGTCGATGTTGTTGGGATTGCTCATTGGTTTCCCCCTCGCGTGGGCACTGCTGGCGCTGGTTGCGCGGGCGGGTCCTTGGTGGTGGGTGTGGGGCTTCGTGCTGCTCTTTGGCTTTCAGCTCCTGATGTTGGTGTTGTACCCGAAATTGATCCTGCCGCTGTTCAACAAGCTCACGCCGCTGCCGGAAGGTGAGGCTCGCGCGCGGTTGCTGGCGCTGTCGGATCGCACGGGCTTCAAGGCGCAGACGATCGAGGTGATGGATGGTTCGAAGCGGTCGGCGCATTCCAATGCGTTCTTCACCGGGTTCGGGCGTTTTCGCCGGATCGTGCTGTTCGACACCCTGATGAACCAGCTCGCCCAGGACGAGTTGGAGGCGGTGCTGGCCCATGAGATCGGGCATTACAAGCGCGGGCATATCCCGAAGCGGCTCGTCACGCTGGGCCTGTTGCAACTGGGCGGGTTCGCGGCGATCGCGTGGCTGGCGCGCGCGCCTTGGTTCAACGAGGCGTTCGGACTGCCGGCCGGGGCCACGGCGGCCACGTTCCTGCTTTTCGGGCTCCTCGGCGGGCTGGTGACATTCTGGTTTTCCCCGCTGGGCAATCGCGTTTCGCGCAAGCACGAGTACGAGGCCGACGCATTTGCGCGCGACGCCATGGGCGGTCCCGCGCCGCTGTCCGGCGCGCTCCGCAAGCTCTCCCAGAAAAACCTGTCGAACCTGACGCCCCACCCGTTGTACAGCGCGGTTTACTATTCGCATCCGACGCTGGTCGAGCGCGAGCGGGCGCTCCAGCGGTGAAGCCAACCATTGGGCAAACGGCATTGAAAGAGGCCTCATATCGACAGCCGGAGCGCAGCGAAGGGTTCAGCCGTGCGACGCTGGGGTCCGCGTTTCGTGGATCCTTCGCGGCGCTCAGGATGACGGGATTTGTGGGATTGCTGGTGGTTCTGGCGGCAGCCGCTTCGGCGGAGCTGACGGTGGCCACGTACAACATCGAGAACTACACGCTCGCGAATCGGATGGTGGACGGCGTCTATCGGGAGGGGTATCCGAAGCCCGAAAAGGAGCGCCGGGCGCTGACGCGGGTGATCGCAGCGATCGCGCCGGATATACTGGCGGTGCAGGAAATGGGAACGCAGGTCTTTCTGAACGAATTGCAGCTGGAGCTGAGGCAGGCAGGAATGAATTATCCGCACGTCGCGCTGCTGGAGGCGGCCGACAAGGACCGGCACGTGGCGGTCCTCTCGAAGGTGCCTTTCAAGGAGGTGCGGCGCCATGCGGACCTCGCATTCACCTATTTCGGAGAGCGCGAGCGGGTGCGGCGCGGTGCGTTGGAGGTCGTCGTCGCGACGGACCAGGGGGATCTGTCGCTTTTCGTCCTGCACTTGAAAAGCAAGTACACGGAGCGGAAGGACGATCCCGAAGCGGCGCTGAAGCGCGCGATGGAAGCGGAAGCGGTGCGGGACCTCGTGCTGTCCCGTTTTCCGGAGCCGACGAAAGCGATGTTCATGGTCTGTGGTGATTGGAATGACACGCGGGGCACGCGACCGGTGCGCGCGTTGCAGAAGCGGGGCGAGACGGCGATCGGTGAGCTCGTGCCGGCGTCGGATTCGCGTGGAGAGACGTGGACGCATTATTTCCGGCGGGAAGATCTCTACAGCCGGATCGACTACCTCATGGTGTCCCCGGGATTGAAAGCGTGGGTGCCGGGGACCGGCGCGACCATTTACGATGGGGAGCATGCCGAGGAGGCGAGTGATCACCGCCCGGTGTGGGTGACGCTGAAATTGGACGCGGTGAAATAGGCGTGCGGGCTAAGGGCCAAGGGCGAGGAGCTAAGGGCTAAGAGCGGGGGGCGGCGGAAGTAGCGAGTAGCGGGTAGCGGGAATTGGTGGTCCGGTGGCGGAGGGAGGCTTCGCCAAGCAGGGCAGTTTGAATGAAGTTGTGGCTGCGCGCTGGTGTGTCGGAGCTTGGTCCGCCCTCACGCATAGGATCGTCGCAAGGGACGACCCGGCTACGCGCTCTTCCAATGCGACTACCGGTCAATCGGACTGCTCGGAGTTGATGCGGTCCGGACGGGGCTTGCGTCGAAGGATGCGGACGGCGCAGGTGATGAGTCCGGTCATCAGGAGGAGGCCGAGGAGTGCCGCGCCGGGCGCGTCGTCGGTTTCACCGACGTAGAAGCCTCCGGCGGCGAAGGCCAGGCCGAGGGCAATGAGGACCAGGGCCAGCGCGATACGGGCAGGGGAAATTCTACTTCGGGAGGATTCAAAATTGCGAGATGCCATGGCGCGGAGCATGCGCTCAAACGATGAAGAGCGGATGAACCCGGCGTGAAATCGCGATGAAGAATGCGTCGCGATGGCGGCGGATGTGTGGCCGCAGTGCTGACCGACCCATCAACGGGGGGGCGGCACTTCCGTCGGTCGGACTACGCTATTTTCCGATCAGGATGACGGCGTAGACTTCGCCTTTCTGGCCAGTGGCGGGGCCGCCCAGGACGGCGGGGACTCCGGGGCGAAGGACCAGGCCGGTATTCATCAGCGTGCGGCCGCGCGCGTTCCAGCGGACCTTTACGTGGATGGCCTTGCCGTCGCTGCCCTCGGTGGTGATTTCGAGATCATGCCCGTTGCCGAGGGAAAGGCCGCCCGTCGCGGGAATCGCGAGACTGGTGTTGCCGGCGCCGACGTACTGAAAGCTTTCGAAACGGAGGATGCGGCGAAGGGTCGGTTCGTACTGGGCGAGGCGGCGGTCGGTTTGGCCGGCATCGTTGGATGCGGTGATCAGGATGCCCTGGAGCGAGGCGCGCTCGGCGCCGCTGGCGGAGAGGAGCAAACCGCCAAGAACGGCAAGGAGGAGAGTGAGGCGGGCGAGGATTTTCATGATGAGGACTCCTGAGGACGAGTTAATCACGGAATGCAGGGAAGACACGGAAGAAAGGATTAAACCACGAATGAACACGAAGGGACACGAATTCAGGCCCGACAGGAAAGCTGGCTGGTGTGGGTCCATGCGGGTTTAGGGGTGGTTGGCATGGTTGCCGAGTTTGGCGGCGAGGAGTTTGCGGGCGTGAAAGAGCCGGGACATGACGGTGCCGGTGGGAACGCCGGTGGCGGCCGCAATCTCCTCGTAGGACAGTCCCTCCATTTCGCGGAGGGCGAGGACGGCGCGTTGCTTGGGCGGGAGCTCCTCCATGGCGGCACGGACGCGCGCGACGGTATCGGTGCTTTCCGCGGCGTCGCGGGCGGTGTTTTCCGTCGCGGGTTCGGGCGTGGTCACGCCGTCCTCATCGCCGGGACCGAAGGGGAGGAAGCGGTCGAACCAGCGGCGGCGCTTGCGCAGGTGATCGAGGGAGCGGCGCGTGACGATCGGGTGGAGCCAGGTGGTGAAGCGGGCGTCGCCGCGGAAGGTGGCGAGTTGTTTCCAGACCGTCAGCCAGACTTCCTGGCAGATGTCGCGGGCGTCGGCCTCGTTGTGAACGATGGCGTAGGCGAGGCGGAAGGTGCGCTCGTGGTGCGTGCGCATGATGACCCCGAAGGCGGCCTGGTCCCCGGCTTGCGCGCGGCGGAGAAGGTCGGGATCGGGGTCTGGGGCGGGATCAGGCACGGAGGTTTGCGACGAAGGACACGATGGACGGTAAAAGGATTCGAATCATTGGCCACAAAAGGCGCTGAAGGCACAAAACCAAACAAAGAAACTGGGCCTCATTTTGCGTCTTTTGTGGTTAAGCCAGTTCGATCTTGGCTTCAAGGGGGAGGTCGAGGTGGAGCTGGCTGCGGTTGAGAACGAGGGGGAGCCAGGCGCGGGAGCAGAACCGGTAGGATTCTCCGAGCGCGACGTGGGGCGCGGCGTTTTCGTCGAGGAGAGTGTGATGATGGGATTGAGACGCCCAAGGCAGAAGATCGTTACCGGGCACGAGGGCTACCTCGCCGAGGCGCGAGGCGCCGGGGTCGGTGGCGAGGAGTTGGTGGAGGAGCGTCTCGCCGGAGCGGGCGCGGGCGTGGACGACGCGTCCATGGCGAAATTCGAGTCGGATATCTTCGATCACGGCGCCCGCGTGGGCCACCGGGCGGGCAACACGAAGAGTGCCCTGGGCGGAATGACGGTGCGGGGCGGTGAAAATTTCCTCCGTGGGCAGGTTGGCGACAAATGACACGCCGGCCTTCGTCGTGAGCTGCGCGGTGCACCAGGTGTGGAAGCGCGGCAGCGCGAGGGTGAGATCGGTATCGGGGCCGCGGTAGCGCATGCGGCGGTGGCGCGCGGCGTTGAGGGAATCGCGGTGGCGGGCGAGCGAGGCCAGATGGGCGCGCCATGACGTGACTGCATGCGACGGAAGGTTGTCGTGGGTCGGCGATGCCCCAATCCGCAGGGCGGCAAACGTGGTTTCCCAAAGTGCGGCAACGCTTACGCCTGCGGCAGTGGCCCAATCGGAGGTGGGCGCGGGCGCGAGAGTCCATTGGGTGGCGCCGCGGGTGAGCCGCTGGATCAGGGGGCCGAGGTGGCGCCATTTGACGGTGTCGAAGCGTTGCAATCGATCCGCGGGCAGGCCGGACAGGAGCTGGGGAACAGTGCCGGTGAGGAAGAGAAACGCTCCGCCTTGGGCCAGGTGGCGTTGCAGTCGGCGCGCGTGCGTGGCGACGAGTGTTTCGTAACGGGGAAGATCGTCGGATTCGACGAGGGCGCGGAGGTGGCTCGGGTTGGCGGGGATGAACTCGAGACCGGGGCGGGGGCGCCCCGGCTCCAGCGCGGCGACCGCCGTGTGGACGGCTTCGACAAGTGAGGCCGTTTCGGGATGGGCGCCTTGGAGGTCGTAAGGATCCGTGACGAGCAGCGGCTGGCCCGGGTGAAGGTTCAGGCCGACGCGCAGGATGACTTCGGCCATGGCTGGCAGGCGGGAGGCGACGTCAGCGGGCATTGAGGGGAATGCAGCACGGAGCGGGCGGTGCCTCAAAAGAAAAATGGTTGTGGCGCGACTCGTCGGACGGTTCGTCGTATCAAGGGAGGTTGCGCCATTTCCCGGGGAAGCGGAATTGCGCCGCGGTTGGAGGCGGGATTCAGCGATCCCGCCCGACGGAGCGGCGCCGGACCGTCAGCATGGGTGGGGCTTGCCTTGGGAGTGTTTGCGGCAAGGTTGCGCTTACTTACCCCACCCATGAATCGATCGTTCCGTCCGGGTCTCGCCTTGTTGCTTTCGTGTCTTGTGCTGGTTTCCCGTGCGACCGACGCACTGGAGGACGGATTCAGGAATCCGCCGGACGCGGCCAAGCCGCGGACGTGGTGGCACTGGACGATGAGCAACGTGAGGAAGGACGGCATCACGAAGGATCTCGAGTGGATGAAGCGCGTGGGGATCGGTGGATTCATGCTGGCCGATGTGAATTTCGGGCGCGGACAGACGGTGGAACCGAAAACACCGTTCGGCACGCCGGAGTGGTTCGAGGCTGTGCGTCATGCCGCGAGCGAGGCGGACCGGCTGGGATTGGAAATGTCGATCTTCAGCTCGCCCGGCTGGAGCGAAACCGGCGGGCCGTGGGTGAAGCCCGAGCAGGCCATGAAGAAACTGGTCTGGGGTGAGACGGCAGTGAGGGGACCGGGAAGGTTTTCGGGAAAATTGGCGGCGCCGCCGTCGAATATCGGCCAGATCCGGAACACGGGTGCGAGTTACTACGCGAGCGACTCGACGGATGCACCGTATTATGCGGACAGCGCGGTCGTGGCTTATCGATTGCCGGCGGCGGAGGCGGCGCCGGGGAGGACGCCGGTCGTGACGACGCACGAGGGGCCGATTGATGGGACGGCGTTGCTCGACGACGAGTTGAACACGCTGCTGGCAGTGCCGGCGCCAAAGGAGGGCGGGGTGGCGTGGGTGCAGTATGATTATGGCGCGCCGTTCACCGCGCGGGCGATCACGCTCGGGGGCAAGGGAGGCAGCGCCAACGGCATCCCGGTCGGGCGGGTGCTGGCCAGCGACGACGGGGAGGAGTTTCGCACGCTGGTCACGTTGCCGGGGACGCAGCTGTACCGGCAGGGGATGGTGCGGACATTTTCGTTTCCACCGGTGACGGCGCGGTATTATCGCATCGAGTTGACCGGTGCGCCGCTGGGGCCGGCGGCCACGATGAGCCAGGCACCGGCGCAGCCGGCCACGCAGTATGTGTTGAGTGAGGCGGTGCTGCACGGCGGCGCGCGCGTGCATCGGTGGGAGGAAAAGGCGGGATTCAGCTTTCTGTTCGAGTATGAGTCGGTGCCGACGCCCGCGACCCCGGCGACGGAGGCAGTGGCGGCGAAGGAGGTCGTCGATCTCACGGCCAGAATGGCGCCGGATGGAACGCTCGAGTGGGACGTCCCGCCGGGGGAGTGGACGGTGGTGCGTTTGGGCTATTCGCTGACGGGCGCGAAAAATCGTCCGGCGACACCGGCGGGTTCGGGTTTCGAGGCGGACAAGCTGAGCCGCGCGCACATGGAGGCGTATTACCATGGCTATTTCGATCCGCTGAAGCAGGCACTCGGCCCACTCTACGGAAAGAGCCTCCGGTATGTCATGATGGACAGTTGGGAGGCGGGCACGAACAACTGGACGGACGAGATGGCGGCGGAATTCAGGCGGCGGCGCGGCTACGACCCGACGCCGTGGTTGCCGGTATTGACGGGGCGCGTCGTCGAGAGCGCGGAATTGAGCGATCGGTTTTTGTGGGATTTTCGCCGGACACTGGCGGACCTGTGGGCGGACGCGCACTACGGCACGATGGCGGAAAAGCTGCGGGCCGACGGCATTGGCATTTACGCCGAGGCGGCGGGGGTGTCGCTCGAGATGCCGGAGGACACGTTGCTCAACAAGAGCAAGGTGGAGATTCCGATGGGCGAATTCTGGGTGCGCGATTTGCACCCGCGATTGATGTATTTCCAGGATGTGCGTGGCGCAGCGTCGGCGGCGCACGTGTATGGGAAGCCGCTGGTCGGGGCGGAGGCGTTCACGGGTGGCGGTTACGAATCGCCCTACACGTTGAAGAAGGTCGCGGACTACTGGCTGGCGCAGGGCATCAACCGGCTCGTGTTTCACACTTCGGCGCACCAGCCGCTGGATTCGAAACCGGGCAACACAATGGTGGGCACGCATCTGAATCGGAACATCACGTGGGCCGAGCGCGCGGAGCCGTTGATGACCTATTTCGCGCGCAGCAGTCATCTGCTCCAGCAGGGTCTGTTTGTGGCGGATGTGGCCTATTTGCTGAATGAAGGCGCTCCTTCGACGCCGCCGATCTGGGGTGCGGGCACGCAGCCAACGCCGCCGGACGGGCATGACTATGATTTCATCAATGCTGACGTGCTGTTGAACCGGATGTCGGTGGCGAAAGACGGGCGGTTGGTGCTGCCGGATGGGATGAGTTATCGTTTGTTGGTCCTGGCGGAGACGGATCGGATGCGCCCGGAGCTGTTGCGGAAATTGCGTGATCTGGTCCGGGGCGGCGCGACGATCACGGGACGGCGGCCGATGCGCTCGCCGAGTCTGGCCGGGTATCCGCAGGCGGACGAGGAAGTGCGGGCGCTGGCGGCGGAATTGTGGGGCGACCTCGATGGCGTGAGCCGCACGATACGTCACGTGGGCAAGGGCCGCGTGTTCTGGGGTTGGCCGCTGGCGGAAACGCTGGCGGCGATCAGCGTGGCGAAGGATTTCGAGTATGCGAGGGGCTTGGACGCGGAGGTCGCATGGCTCCATCGGCGCACGACGGACGCGGATATTTATTATGTGGTCAACTCGAGCGACCAGCCGCGGGAATTCGAAGCGCGCTTTCGCGTGAGCGGCCGGGGCGTGGAATTGTGGCATCCCGATACCGGAACGATCGAGCGAGCGCACGGGCGTGCGGATGGCGAGAGAACCGTGGTGTCCTTGCGATTGGCCGAGCGTCAGGCGGTGTTCGTGGTGTTTCGCGGGCAGCCCGGCGCGCCGGTGGTTTCGACGCCGCGCGTGAGGGAGACGATGCTGGCAGAGGTGAAGGGACCGTGGGACGTGCGTTTTCAGGAAAACCTTGGGGCGCCAGCCGCGATAACCGTGACCGATCTCGGATCTTGGACGGCGCATGCCGAGGCCGGCGTGCGGTATTTTTCGGGCGAAGCCGTGTATGCGAAAAGCGTGACGGTGCCGCCCGAGTGGTTGGCGGCAGAAGGCAGCGTCTATCTGGATCTCGGCCGGGTGGGCGATGTGGCGGACGTTTCGATCAACGGAAGATTCCTTGGGACACTTTGGAAGGCGCCCTGGCGGGTCGACGTGAGCGGCGCATTGCGGCCGGGGGAGAACCTGCTGGAGATCAAGGTGGTGAATCAATGGACAAACCGGCTGGCCGGGGATCGTGAATTGCCGGAGGGGCAGAAGATTCTGGGTGATCCGGGCCCGGCGTTTGGTGCCGGACGGCGTCCGGAGCCGCCCTTGCCGGAGTCAGGGTTATTGGGACCGGTGCGCGTATTCCGCGTCGATCAGGCGGGGACAGGCGAGTGAGCGAATTGCGCGGCGCGAGTGTTCCTCACTGGGTACGACGACGCCCGGGCGGGCTCAACCGGACTGCACTTCCAGCAGGATGGCGTCGTTGAGATAGTCGCGCAGGTAGTTGTACGTCACGGTGCCGTAGCCGCCCTGACCCCAACGCGGACCCCAGGAATTCTTGAAAATGAAGTACGCGTCCTCGATGCGGCCGGAGGGGCATTTGTAGCCGACGAGGGTGACGGCGTGCCCGCGATCCGGGGCGCCCTGGTGCGTGCTGATGTAGCCGTTGACGACCCGGGTGGCGGGCCAGTTCATGCCCACGGGAACGGGGATGCCGGCGTTGAGGGCCTGGACGACGTTGTTGATGACGGTGGGCCGGTCGCGACCGGGGAGTTGCTGGACGAAGACGCGCTGGCGATTGCGGGCCTCCTGCACGATGGCGGGCGTGGGATCGGCGGTGGCCTTGCCCTCGTAGGTGTTGGGCATGCTGGCTTGAAGCGGTATTCCGTACGCCCGCAGCGCCGCGACGACCTCGCCGAGGGAGAAACCCGCGTCCCAGTAAGCGTCCTCGGCGATCACCGCGTTGGCGTGCGGACCGTTGGTGGCGGGCAGGCGGCGCACGGTCTTGCGCACGGCCCACAGCAGGTACTCCTCGGAAAACTTTTCGACCTTGCCGGCGAGTTCGGCGTTTTGGAATTCGAGCGCGCTGACGACGGCAAACACGGCGCAGCTCGGGCGTGAACCCTGGTTTTTGACGCCGAGTTCGAGCTCGAAGAATTTCGGCCGCAGATCTACCCCGGACTGCAACTTCGCGGGTTGGCCGAAGGACAGGAGAAGGGCATCCCATTTCGAGGGTCCGGCGGGGGCGCTGGGGCGAGCGCTGGCACGGGGCGGCTTCGGGGCGGGCGCGGGCAGCGCGCGGGCTTCGGCGGCGGCCTCGGCGGCAGGATCGTAGCCGAAGCGTTCGCGCCACTCCGGCGGGAGATCGCGGAGGCGAATGGAACTCATGCCGCCACGGTGGATGATGACGGCGGTACGGGCATTGATGGAGCGCACCTCGACCTGTTGGTAGGTGGTGGAGCCGACCGGCAGCGCGTCGATCTTCGTGCCGGGGATGATCTCCCCTGCGGGCGCCGCCGCGAGCAGAACGCAGGCGAGGGCGAGGGCGGGGAGGCGTTTCATGGCGGAGCCCAGGCACGATGAGGGAATCGGCGGTGAAGGCAACCGGCCAAAAAAAATGCGGCCCGCGTGGGGCCGCATGAAAGGGAACGGGTGTTCGTTACTTGCCGAGGCTCTTGCGGAGATCCTCGAGCTGGCCGGCGCTGCCGAGCAGCTTGTTGCGGCTGGCGATGAACTTCGCGTACTCGGCGATGAAGATCTTGCCCGGCGGGCGGAAATCGAACTCGGAGGGCTTGTCGCGGAAGAACTCGCGGTGCACGCGGGTCCAGACGAGGCGGCCGTCGGTGTCGATGTTGATCTTGGTGACGCCGAGCTTGGCGGCGGGGAGATACTCGTTCACGTCGACGCCCATCGAGTCCTTGATGGTGCCGCCGGCGGCGTTGATGCGGTCGACCTCGTCCTTCGGCACGGAGGAGGAGCCGTGCATGACGAGCGGGAAGCCGGGCATGCGGGCCTTGATCTTCTCGAGCACGTCGAAGTGGAGGGATTGCTTGCCCTTGAACTTGAAGGCGCCGTGGCTGGTGCCGATGGCGCAGGCGAGGGAGTCGCAGCCGGTGCGCTTGACGAATTCCTCGGCCTCGGCCGGGTTGGTGAGGGTGGCGTGGCCGTCCTCGACCTTGATATCCTCCTCGACGCCGCCGAGCATGCCGAGCTCGGCCTCGACGGAGATGCCCTTGGCGTGGGCGCGGTCGACGACGCGCTTGGAGATCTCGACGTTCTTGTCGAACGGGTCGTGGGAGGCGTCGATCATCACGGAGCTGAAGAAGCCGGAATCGATGCAATCGTAACAGGTCTGCTCGTCGCCGTGGTCGAGGTGGACCGCGAAGATGGCCTCGGGGAAGATGTCGCCGGCGGCGCGGATGCTGGCCTCGAGCATGCGCTTGTCGGTGTAGGCGCGCGCCCCCTTCGAAATCTGGATGATGAACGGCGCCTGGGACTCGATGGCGCCGCGGAACAGGCCCATGGCCTGCTCGGCGTTGTTGATATTGTACGCACCGACGGCGTACTTGCCGTAGGCGTGTTTGAAGAGTTGGGCGGTCGTGACGATCATGGCAGTCGGACAGTTAGCTTTCGGGGGGTGGCAGTCACAAGATTAATCCCCGGCCAAGCATGTCAAAAATCGGGCCACGGAGCGAAGGAAGGTTCGCAAGGGATGCGGAGACGGATGCGGGAGCGAGCCGCGGGCGGGGTCGCCCGCGCCCCGGGCAGGGGCCGGGCCGGCTCGGTCCTCGGGGAAGGATTGAGCAAGCTCGACCCTACCCGGGAGAGGCATCCCGAAAAGAGACGAGATGGAGCGCAGTCACCGGACGCGCCATCAGGGGGCGAGAATCGAACAACCCGCGCGGAGGTCGGGTTTCACCTGATCATTATCGAGGAGGAAACTCGAAGTCGGCCTTGTCCTGTTTTTGGGAGAGGACGAGGTAGGCGCTGAACTTGTTGCCGCGCTTGGAGACGAAACCCTCGATCAAGTCGCTGCGGCCATCGGTGAGGAGTTTCTGCACCTGCTCAACCGGGAGTTCGATTTCACAGAGTTTCTTGGAGAGCTTGAAGACCTGGCGGTTGTCCTGGTCGGGCTTGCGCACATAGTAGGCGTCACCGAGTTCGACGAGCTGGCCGCCGGGGTGGGTCTTGCTTTCGCCGATGACGGTGGCCTTGGAGAGGTCCGCCTTGGCCTTCGCCTTTCGGACGATCGGGTTGCCATCCTTGTCCAGTTTCGGAGCGCGCGGGGGGAATTCCCAGGAGAACTTGCCGCCTTCCTTCTTCAGGAACGCGCTGAACGGCCGGCCCTTCTTGGAAATGAAATTCTCGATGAGGTCGGTTTTGCCCTCGCCGACGAGCTTGATGACCTGCTCGGGCGGGATCGGCTTCTGGCACATGATGCGGCCGATGCGGAAGGTCTGCTCCCACTCGCCGTCGGGCTTCTTCTCGCGGACGATGAAGCTGCTGCCGCTCTCGCAGATCTCGGCGCCGGTCTTCGGGTCGGTCCAGATCGGCGTGAGCGTGCCGATGTCGACCTTGTCGCCGAAATCGAACTCGGTCTTCCACTTCCGGGTGGTGACCTCCTCCTTCGTGGTCTTGTCCTTCTTGGTCTCCTCGACGACGGCAAGCTTGAGGACGGCGGAGAAGCGGTTGCGGGTCTTGTTGGAAATGAAACCGTCGAGCGGGCCGACCTGGCGGGTCTCGACGAGTTGCTTGACCTCGGCCTCCTCCATGCGGCGGCCGCCGACGATCTTGTAGACCATGAGCTCGCCGTCCTGCGACTTGTAGCCGCGGAGGGTTTCCTTCATGGGCTTGTTGTCGGTCGGGGAAATGATGTCGGTCTCGCGGGCGATGGAATCGTCCTCCTCGAATCCCTTCACGCGTTCCACGATGCCCCTCGTCTCCCTGACGATCTCGGCCATGAACTTCTCGCGGGAGAACTTGCCCTGTTCCATCTCGCGGAGGTGGAACTCCCATTCGCCGGTCATGGCGGGGCTGGTGAGGTTCTCGACCTTGACGGCGGAGAGGAACTGGAAGAGCTGCTCGGCCTTGGTGGTGGGAATGAGTTCCCGCTGGGCGCGGTCGATGTACTTCTGGTTGATCAGGCCCTCGATCGTGTCGGCGCGCGTGGCGGGCGTGCCCAGGCCGCGTTCCTTCATGGCCTCGGCCATGGCCTCGTCGTCGACGAGTTTGCCCGCGCCTTCCATGGCGGAGAGGAGCGTGGATTCCGAGTAGCGCGGCGGCGGCTTGGTAGTTTCGGAATGGAGCGTGGCGGCGAGGGTCTTGGCCTTGGCGTTGTCCTCGGGCGTGAGCGCCGGCAGGGCCTTCGAGTCGGCGCCCTCGTCGTCGGTGGTCTTGCCATACACGGCGAGCCAGCCGGGAGCGGTGAGGACCTTGCCCTCGGTCTTGAAGGCATGGCCGGAAACGACGCTCGTGCGCGTCGTGATGTCGAACTCGGCGACCGGGTGAAAGGCGGCGACGAAGCGGCGCGCGATCATGTCGAACAACTTGGCCTCGGCCTCGTCGAGGTTCTTGGCCTCGTGCTGGGTCGGGATGATGGCGAAGTGGTCGGAGACCTGGGCGTTGTTGAAGATGCGCTTGTTGGGCTGCACCCAGCCGTTTTCCAGAACGCGCTCCGCGTGGGCCTTGAGGTCACCGTGCAAATTACCGAGGGTCTGGCGAACCAACGGCATATAATCCTCCGGCAGCGCGCGCGAGTCGGTGCGGGGATAGGTGATCATCTTGTGGCGCTCGTAGAGGGCCTGGGCGATCTGGAGCGTGCGCTTGGCGGGGAAGCCGAAGCGGCCGTTGGCTTCGCGCTGCAGCGTGGTCAGGTCGTAAAGGCGGGGCGCGGCGGAGGTGCTGGCTTTCTTTTCCTCGGTGACGCTGGCGACGGGCTGGCCCTGGCATGCGGCGACGATGGCCTCGGCTTTCGCCTGTTCCCAGATGCGGTCGATGCGGTCATGCTCGTCGTCGGATTTCTTGAAATCGGGGCGCTGATAGACGCCGTCGTATTCGCCCTTCGCGATGCCGAACCTGGCGGTGATGCGCCAGAAGCCGCGGGGAACGAAGTTCCGGATCTCGAGCTCGCGGTTATAGACGATGGCGAGGGTGGGGGTCTGAACGCGCCCGACGGACGCGACATTGCCCGCGCGGGAGCCGAACATGCGCTTGGTGAGCGCGCGGGTCCCGTTGATGCCGATGAGCCAGTCGCTCTCGCTGCGGCAGCGGGCGGCGTCCGCGAGGCCCTGCATTTCCGCCGCGGAGCGGAGGCGCTTGAAGGCTTCCTTGATGCCCTCGTTGGTCATCGAGGACATCCACAGGCGCTGGAACGGCTTTTTGCACTTCGTGAGCTGGTAGATGTAAGTGAAGATCAGCTCGCCCTCACGCCCGGCGTCGCAGGCGTTGATGACGCTGGTCACGTCCTTGCGCGCGAGGAGTTTCTTGAGCTGGTTGAAGCGTTCCTTGCCCTCGGGCAGCGGCTGGAGCTCGAACTCGTCGGGGATGATGGGCAGGGTCTCGAGGCGCCAGAAACCGTATTTCTTCTTGTCGATGTCCTCCGGCATTTGCAGTCCCACGAGGTGGCCGACCGCGGAGGAGATGACGTATTCGTCGTTCTCGTAGTGGTCGCCCTTCTTCGGGATTTTGCCGAGCGCGCGCGCCAGATCGGCAGCGACGGACGGTTTCTCGGCGATGATGAGACACTTCATGCGGGGGAGGAGCCGTTACCCCGCATGCCGGGAATTTCAAGCAATACTTTTGCGGGGCGGTCGCGCGGGATCGTTTTGGCGCTTACGGAGAAGTTACGATTTTGAGAGGGGAAAACGGGGAGGGAAGTGGCAGGGGAAGACGAAGGATCAACGAACGTCTCTCAATGTCCGTCGCGATTCAAAGTCGTGCCTGGGTTTACGTCCTCGCGAACCGTCCAAGCGGAACGTTGTACATTGGTGTCACGACGGACCTACGGGCACGCATTTGGCAGCACAAAACCGGCGCATTGGACGGCTTTACCAAGCGTTATCGGGTAAACCGGTTGGTGTATTTTGAAGTGTTTCCTCGAATTCGTGATGCCATCGATCGAGAGCGTGCGCTCAAGGGATGGAAGCGAGAAAGGAAGATTGCGTTGATTCAGGCGACAAACCCTACGTGGATCGATCTCGCTGCGGGATGGTTTGACGACGGCGTGAATCCTTGGCGGCGCTGCTGATGTACTGAGCGGTTTTCAGGACTGGAGTCCCAAGCGCACGTCGAAAATGGATAAACCCGCTATCGTCATCCTGAGCGCGCGAAGGATCCACGACGTCGGCGCACATTCGTCCTTAACCGTGGATCCTTCGCATGGCTCAGGATGACGGCGGAGGGAGGGGTTCGATTCTCGACGTTCATGTCGCCTCGAGCTTATGCCCAGCCGACGATGGCATGGACTTCTTCTGGAGGCGTGGGGAATCGGACGAGCAGCGCCTACCCGATGTCACAGGTGCGCCTCGTCGGAGCAAAGGTGATACGCGCTCGGGATTACACTCGGTGGGCTCGGGCAACTCCGCCATCGCCACAAACAAAAAGGCGCACCGGGAAGGTGCGCCTCGGGTGGGGTGGGCGAGGTCCGCGCCCAACCGTTCTATTCGCGGTTACTTCACGCCGAGGTCGGCGAGCACGCTGTCGAGGGACTTCAGCAGGGCGGCCATGGTCTCGTCGGTTTCGTCGCCCATGTTGGAGATGCGGAAGGTCTGGCCCTTCAACTTGCCGTAGCCGCCATCGATCACGCAGCCATGCTTCGATTTCAGCGCCTTGTTCACGGCGGCGAGGTCGACGTTGAGCGTGTTGGCGAAGCAGTTGAGGGCGATCGAGCCGTAGCCTTCCTTCGGGAACAATTTGAAGCCCTTGGCGAAGGCCCAGTCGCGGACCTTCTGGTTCAGGCGTGCGTGCCGGGCGAAACGGGCGTCGAGGCCCTCGGCCTGGATGTCCTCGAGCTTGGACTTGAGCGCATAGATGAGCGGGATGACCGGCGTGCTCGGGGTCATGCCCGACTCGTGGTTCTTCTGGAATTCGAGCAGGTCGAAATAGTAGCCGCGGTCCTTGATGGTGGCGGCGCGCTCGAGGGCCTTCTTCGAGGCGGAGATAAACGACAGGCCGGGCGGCAGCGCGAGGGCCTTCTGCGATCCGGTGATGAGGACGTCGATGCCGAGTTCGTCCTTCTTGATCGGCACGGCGCTGAAGGAGCTCACGGTGTCCACGATTGAGACCACGCCCGGGAACTCGCGAATGACCGCCATCAGCGCGGGCAGGTCGCTCATGCAACCGCAGGACGTTTCATTGTGGATCAGGGTGATGGCGTCGTAGGCGCCGGTCGCGAGCTCGCGGCGCACGGCCTCGGGGTCAACGGGCTGGCCCCAGTCGAACTTGAGCGGGGTGGTCTGCTTGCCGCAGCGGAGGGCGACGTCGTTCCACTTGTCGGCGAAGGCGCCGTTCATGCAGCAAAGGACCTTTTTCGCGACGAGGTTGCGGATCGCGCCTTCCATCGAGCCGAACGCGCTGCTGGTGGAGAGGTAGACCGGGTCCTGGGTGTACATCAGCGCCTGGAGGCCGGGCTGGATGGATTGGTAGAGCGCGACAAAGTCGGTGCTGCGATGCCCGATCATGGGTTGCGCCATGGCGCGCAGCGTTTTTTCGGAGACGGCGATCGGGCCGGGGATGAAGAGTTTGTAGCTCATGAGGAAGATGAAGCCGGTGTTGCATGTGACAAAACCAGCAGCTACCTGTGACTCACTACCGCCCCATCCGAAGCGTCAAAGCCAATTTTGCTCATGCCCAACCGCTGGTTCCGTCATAAGGCCGATGAATTCGAGCAATTCGCCATCGACGTGATCATGGGGCGCCGGGAAGACACCCCGGCGGTGGTGTTCGGCGCGTTCCTGCAGGTGTGTTCCTGGCTCTTCAGCGGCATTGTGCAGCTGCGCTTGTGGCTCTACCGCCACCGCATCCTGCGTGACCAGCCGCTTGGCTGCCTGGTCGTGGTGGTGGGTAATCTCACCGTGGGCGGCACGGGGAAGACTCCGGTGGTGGAAAAATTCGCGCGGGCATTGCGCGATCGCGGCCGGAAGGTCGCGATCCTCAGCCGGGGCTACAAGAGCAAGGCGCCCCCGTTGTGGAAGAAGTGGTGGTTCTGGCTCAATGGCACGGCCGACGCCCCGCCGCGCATTGTCAGCGACGGCAACCGGGTGCTGCTCGATTCCGAAATCGCGGGCGACGAGCCGTTCATGCTCGCGCGCAACCTGCCCGGCGTGGTCGTGCTGGTGGACAAGGACCGCGTGAAGGCGGGGGCGTATGCGATCAAGCATTTCGGCTGCGACACGCTGGTCCTCGACGACGGGTTTCAGTATCTGCCGCTGAAGGGACGGTTGAATTTGCTGCTGGTGGACAAGACCAACCCCTTCGGCAACGGCTTCCTGCTGCCCCGGGGCATCCTGCGCGAGCCGATCAAGCACCTCAAGCGGGCGTCGTATGTTTTCCTGACCAAGTCGAAGGGCGTGCGCGACGAGGAACTCGAGGCCATGATCCGCCGCTTCAATCCGGACGCGGAAATCATCGAGTGCGCGCACAAGCCGCAGTATCTCCAGCGCATCGGGGCCGGCGGTGTGGACGAAACCGGCGGCGCGTTTCCGGACCGGCTGCCGTTGTCCGCGCTGGCCGGGCGTCACATCGGCGCCTTCAGCGGCATCGCCGCGCCGGAAGGCTTCGAGGCCTTCCTGCGGGACACGGGGACGAAGCTCGATTACACGCGGCGATTTCTGGATCACCACCGGTTCACGCGCGAGGAGCTGCGGACGGTGTTCGACGAGGCGTTGAAGGCGGGGGTGGAGATGGTCGTGACGACCGAGAAAGACGCGGTGCGCATCGACGAATCGTGGACGATACCGCTGCCGTGCTATTACCTGCGGCTCGAGATCGAGATCCTGCGCGGCGCGGCGGACTTTGACGAGGCGGTGGGGAAGATCTGTTTCCCGCGGGGCGAGGTGGCGACGGGGGCGGAACTGGAGACGTGAGTTTTTCGCGGGTGGGGTCGCCCGCGATCCAGCAAGGTGGAGCCACGGCGACCCCGCGGCGGGCCAGCGGTCGGTCCCTGCCTTTCACCGCTTTGGGATTGAACGTCTCCGGCGCGCCATGGAATGTCATAAACATGAGTGATCCCCGTTTTTCCAAACTGGCCGAGGTGCTGACCGGCTTTTCGTGTGAACTGAAGAAGGGCGAGCGCGTCCTGATCGATGCCTTCGACGTCCCCGAGGCCTTCGTGATCGCGCTCGTGCGCGCCAGCCGGGAGCGGGGCGCGATCCCGTATGTGAACCTGCAGAATGCGCGCATCACGCGCGAATTGCTCCAGGGGGCGAGCAACGAACAGTACCAGCTCACGGCGGACATCGAACTGGCGCGCATGCAGAAGATGGACGCGTACATCGCGGCGCGCGGCTCGAACAACATCTTCGAGACGTCCGACGTGCCGGCGAGCCGCGTGCAGCTGGTCTCGAAACTGATGAAGCCCGTGCTGGACTACCGCCTGAACAAGACGAAGTGGGTGGTCCTGCGCTGGCCTTCGAGCGCGATGGCCCAGCAGGCCGGCATGAGCACCGAGGCGTTCGAGGACTTCTATTTCAAGGTGTGCACATTCGACTACCGCCGCTACGGCCCGGGCATGGCCGCGCTCGAGGACCTGATGAACAAGACCGACCGGGTGCACATCAAGGGACCCGGCACGGACTTGAAATTCTCGATCAAGGGCATCGGCGCCGAGGCGTGCGGCGGGTTGCGCAACATCCCCGATGGCGAGGTGTTTTCGTGCCCGGTGAAGGACAGCGTCGAGGGCGTGATCCAATACAACGCGCCGACCGTCTATCTCGGCACGGCGTTCGACAACATCCGCCTCGTCTTCAAGAAGGGCAAGATCGTCGAGGCGACGGCCAACAATACCAAGCGACTGAACGAGATTCTCGATACCGACGCCGGCGCGCGCTACATCGGCGAGTTCGCGATCGGTTTCAACCCGCACATCACCGAGCCCATGCGCGACATCCTGTTTGATGAAAAGATCGCGGGCTCGTTCCACTTCACGCCCGGCAAGGCCTATGAGCGCGCGGGCAATGGCAACGAGTCGGTCGTGCACTGGGACATGGTCAACATCCAGCGTCCGGAATACGGCGGCGGCGAAATCTGGTTCGACGGGAAGCTCATCCGCAAGGACGGGCTGTTCACGACCCCGGCGTTGAAGAAGCTGAATCCGGACCAGCTGTTGAAGGTGAAGTAGGATTTCAGCGCGGACCGTACGGATGAAGAAGGACCGATCCCTGTGACGCCCATTCCTGGACCTGCGATTGATGCAAGCCCGGTGGGCAAGTCGCCTGCTGGCGGAACGATCGTGGAAAGATGCCCAGGATGACGGCAGGGGGATTCTAAGCGAACGGTGGTGAAAAGCGCCTCGATGGCCTAACAACGCGATACCGATCCCAAGTCACTTCCAAAGCTCGCCACCCGCGCATTGATCCATGGATTCCGACCTCAGGTCCTTCATCCAGTCGCTCCCGAAGACCGAGACGCACCTTCATTTTGAGGGAGCGTTGCCGCTTGAGTTGCTGCAACGGGTGCGGCCGGAGTTCAGCCGGCCGCCGGCGTCGTGGGCGTCGGAATTCAAGTTCCGCGACTTCGCGCACTTCGAGACCGAGTTGCTCGACATGGCGTTCTCGTGGTTCACCTCGCCGGAGCGCTATCACGAGGCGGCGAAAATGATCTTCGCGAAGCATGTGGCGCAAAATGTGAAGTACGTGGAGACGAGCTTTGCTTCGGGTGTGATCGAGTTTCTCGGACTGGACGGCCGCGAGGTATTGGCGGCGATTCGCGCGGCGGTACCGGCGGGGCTGGAGGTGAGGGTGTTTCTCGGCATTCACCACAATGGTGCCGGCCCGAAGATGAAGCCGGTGCTGGAGGATGCCCTGGCTTGGGCCGGTCTGGCGGGCATCGACCTGCACGGCACCGAGAGTTTTCCGATCGAGCCGTGGACCGCGCCCTACTGGGCGGCGGCCCGTCGGGCGGGGAAATACACCAAGGCCCACGCGGGCGAGTTCATGGACGCGGCCTTCGTGCTCCGCATGCTCGACGAACTGAAACCGCAGCGCATCCAACACGGCGTGCGGGCGAGCGAGGATCCAGCCGTGATGACAGAGTTGCGCGGGCGCGGCGTGGCGCTCGATGTGTGTCCGATCAGCAACCACAAGCTCATGCCGGGCATCCGGCTTGAGACGCATCCGATCCGCCGGCTTTTCGATGCCGGCGTGAAGGTGACCGTGAGCACCGATGATCCGATCTCCTTTGGCAACACGCTGACGGAGGAATACGTGGTGCTGGTGGAGCGGACGGGTTTCAACCGTCGCGAACTGGTGCAGCTAGCCCGCAACGGGTTTGAGGTGGCATTGCTTTCGCCGGAGCAGAAGAAGCCCTGGTTGGATCGGCTGGAGCAGCTCGAGCAAAGCCTGGCCAATCGATTGCCATGAACTGGGTGTGGCAGGGGTTTCAGGCTTCACACCCTAATCACACGTCCGTCCCTTTCCTTGGATCCTTCGCGCGGCTCAGGATGACGCTGCGCGGGCGGTGTTTTGTTTCGGAGGTCTGGCGGCCACTGGGTTGTTTAGACTATTTGGCGGCTCAGCAGCCATGGTACGACGGGGCTGTCGGCGGCCGGCAGCACGATTTGGAGGCCGGCGGTCAGTCCCGAAGGCAGGACGACGGGGATCGAGAGGACGGGAAGACCGCCGAGGCTCGCGGGTGAGCAAAGGGTCAGGATGTTGCGTCGCAGTTCGACGGTGGCCTCAGCTTTCGTTGGAGCGGCGCACGGCACGGCGGGAAGCACGAGAAAATCGTAGGTGCGGAAAAAGTCGCTCCAGGCGCGGCGAATTTCCTGCAGGCGTTCACGCGCCCGCGCGATGTCGTCGGGGGCAAAGTTGCCGGCATCGGTGAAGCGTTGCCAGATGACCGGATCGTAGTGTTCACGATGCGGGACGAGCCAGTCGCGGTGGACCGCGTGCGCCTCGCTCATGCCGATGGTGACGTAAGTTTCAACGGCGTGCTGCCAGGAGCGCAGGAGCGAGGATTCGGTCTCGCCGTCGGCATGGTCCGTGAGGCTGGCGGCGGCGAAGTCACACGCGGTGGCGACGGCCGGATCCATGCCGGGAACGAGTCTGCGGGCGTTGAGGTAGCAGCCGCGGGGTTCGCGGGCCGGGTTGGGCGCGTTTTTCCCCGACGGCGCATCCGGAGGATTCGCCCTGCGCAGTGCCTGCCATGTCATCAGCATGTCTGCCGCGTTGGCCGTGAACCAGCCGGCGGTGTCCATGGTCGGGGCCAAAGGAAAGGCGTCGCGGATGAATTCGTCGGCCGGCGTGAGCCGGAACCCATAGAGCCCGCACCAAGCGGCGGGCACCCGGACCGAGCCGCCGGTGTCGGTGCCGATTGAAAGTGGGGCGACGCCCGCCGCCACGAGCGCCGCGGAACCACTGCTGGATCCGCCGGAAAGCCGGTTGGGAAAACGGGGGTGCGGGCAGTCGCCGTAGTGGGGGTTCTCGCCGGTGAGGCCCGAAGCGAATTCGACGAGGTGCGTCTTGCCCGCGCAGGCGGCGCCGAGGGTGGCGAGTTCTTGGACGATGTGGCTGTCGCGGGTCGGGGTTGGTCGGATATTCTCGAGAAAGGTCGAGCCCGCGCGGGTTGCGGCGCCGGCGAGGTCGAACAGGTCTTTCAGGAGATAGGGGACGCCGGCGAGGGGAAGGTGTGTCGTCGGAGGCTGTTGACCGGTGACCTCATGATGGCCCGTCGCCGGTAAACAGGCTCCGGCCGATGAATTCGAACCGAGCAAATGGGCCAGGTCGGCTTCGGGGCGCAACCAGGCGAGGGCGGCTTGGCGCAAGGGGGCGGGAAGGGTGGCGAGCCGCGTGTGAACTTCGCGGGCGGCGGAATCCGGGCCCATCGCCTGCCAGGCTGCGAACGGCAAAGCGGCTGGCGTTCCGGGGGCGTTTGGGTCCATCGTGCTGACTTTCATGGAGCCCCCTGCGCCGATCGTCAAATTCACCTCGCTCAAAAAGCGCTATGGTGCCGGACCGTGGGTGCTGGACGCCGTGAACCTGACGGTGAACGCGGGGGAATTCGTCGCCCTGATCGGACCCAGCGGCTGCGGGAAATCCACGGTGTTGAAGCTGGTCTCGGGACTCAACCCGCCGACCGAAGGAGGGATCGAGGTGTTGGGAACCCGGCCGCGGCTGGCGCGGGACCGGCAGGCGTTTATTTTTCAGGATGCCACGTTGCTCCCCTGGCTGACGGTGCAGCGCAATGCGGAGCTGCCGTTGCGGCTGCGGGGCCTGCCGGCGGCGGAACGCCGGAGCCGGGCGGCGGGGATGCTCGCGCGCGTGGGATTGGCGCCCAATGCGGGCTACTACCCGCGCCAGCTTTCCGGCGGCATGAAGATGCGCGCGTCGATCGCACGGGCGCTGACGCTGGCGCCCGAGTTGTTGTTGTTGGACGAGCCTTTCGGGGCACTCGACGAGATGACGCGCAACCGGCTCAACGAGGAATTGCTCGCGCTGCGCGAGCAGACGCGGTTCACGGCGCTGTTCGTGACGCATTCCGTGAGCGAGGCGGTGTTTCTGTCTGATCGCGTCGTCGTGATGGCGGCGAACCCGGGTCGGATCCACGCGGAGGTGCGGGTGGGATTTGAGTATCCGCGGCGAGCGGGATTGCGCGGCCAGCCGGAGTTCCAAGAGAAGGTGAATGAGGTCACGGGCCGGCTGCATGAAGTGGAGGGCAACGGATGATGGCCCGAGGAAAACGCCCCGGCCACGGAATCGTGGGCAGGCGGACGGGCGCGGAGGGCGGCGCATGAAGAAGCTGCCCCCGATCCTGATGTGGCTGTTGCCGACGTGCAGTGGCGCGGTATTCGTGGCGATCTGGTATGCGGTGCGTCATTTCAGCGGTCTGCAGAGTTGGATTTTGCCGACGCCCGGGGAAATCCTCGAGGCGGCGTGGGCGGAGCGGATGCGCCTGCTGCCCGCGGTGGCGAATACCTCGCTGGGCGCGCTGGGCGGGTTTGCGCTGGCGGCCACGCTCGGCCTGGTGACGGCGGTGGTGCTGAGCATTTCGCGGGCGCTGCGGGCGGCGCTTTACCCGTGGCTGATGGTGCTGCAGATGACGCCGGTGATCGTGCTGACGCCAATCATCGTGCTGTGGCCCTGGGCCGGCCCGGGCATGCGGGGCATCATCGTGATCACCTGGCTGATCAGCTATTTTCCGATCGTGGCGAATGCGACGCAGGGCATGATCTCGGCGGATCAGAACCACGTGGCGCTTTTCCGGATGGCGAACGCCACGCGCTGGCAGGAGCTGATCCTGCTGCGGCTGCCAGCGGCGATGCCTTATTACCTGACGGGGCTGCGAATCGCGGCGACGCTGGCGCCGATCGGCGCGATCTTTGGGGAGTACATGGTGGGGAACACGTCAGGCGGATCGGGCGGGCTGGGTTTCCTGGTCTACAGCTACAACAGCCAGATCAAGATTCCCGCGCTCTTTGCGACGGCGCTGACGAGCTGTCTGCTCGGTTTCGTGTTTGTGGCGGCGGTCTCCTGGCTGAACTGGGCCGTCCTGCACAAGTGGCATGATTCGTTCGAGCGCCAGGATCATTGAGGCGTGGAGGCGCGGGACGGTGGGAGTGCATCACGGATGCGGTGCGCGGGGGGGCGGCTCGCCCGGAGGATTCGCCCTGCCTGGGCGCCCCGGCTAATTTTCTTGGTGTCGCGGGAGCGCTGTGGTTCAACTCGGACCGATATGCCACGCACGATATCGATTCTCGTTTCCCTCGGGGCCCTGTTGGTGTTCGCGGCCTGCGGCAAGAAGCCGGCGGAGTCCGCGACAGGGGGGGCGGTTAAAATCAGGTTTCAGACGGACTGGTATCCGCAGCCGGAACATGGCGGTTACTATCAGGCGTTGGCGCGCGGGTTCTATGCCGAGGAGGGTCTTGACGTGGAAATCCTTCCCGGCGGACCCAATGCGCAGGTCAAGCAACAGGTGGCCTTGGGTGAAGCCCAGCTGGGCATGACCAATGGAGACGATGTGATCGTGGCGGCGGCCCGGGGGCTCCCGCTGAAGATTGTCGCGGCCGAAATGCAGCGCGACCCGCAGGGCATCCTGTTTCATGCGGAAAACCCGCTGAAGGATCTGCGCGGGCTGCAGGGCCGCACGCTGATGGCGGGCTCGGTGTCGACCTGGCTCGACGTGGTGCGGAAGAAGCTCGGCGTCGAGTTCAACCAGATGCCGCTGGTGGGTGACTTGGCGCGGTTCATGAATGACAAGACGCTGCTCCAGCAATGCTTCGTGACCAACGAACCCTATTTCGCGCGGCAGCGCGGCGCGGATGTGGGCGCGCTGTTGATCGCGAGCGACGCCTACGAACCGTATCGTGTGATTTTCGCGGGCTCCGACTATCTCGAGAAACATCCGGACGTGGTGGCGAAGTTTGTCCGCGCGAGCGTGCGCGGGTGGGTGGATTATCTCACCGGCGATCCCGCCCCGGCCAATGCCCTGATCATGGCGCGGCGCAGCGACCTGACGCCGGAGTTCATGGCTTACAGCATCAAGGCGATGAATGACTACAAGCTGGTGCTCGGCGATCCGGCGAAAGGGGAGTTTCCCGGACAAATCACGGAAGCGCGTCTGCAGAAACAGATCGACCTGCTGCAGGAGGTCGGGGTGCTCGACAAGCCGGTCAAGGTCGCGAACGTCGCGGCGATGGAGTTCGTGCCCAAGCGGTAGTCAGCGTCAGCACTCAGCTTTCAGCGATCGGCTGGATTTCCGCAGATCGTTGCTGACAGCTGAACGCTGACGGCTGAAAGCTCTTGCCATGAGCATCGAAGCCAAACTCGCCTCCCTTGGTCTGACCCTTCCGAACCCGCCGGCCGTGGCCGGCAGCTATGTGCCTTATGTGCGCACGGGCAATTTGCTTTACCTCGCCGGCACGATCAGCGCGCTCAACGGCCAGATGACCCATACCGGCCAGGTCGGCGCGGAGCAGACGGTGCAGACCGCGTATGAGTCGGCGAAGGTGTGCGCGCTCAACACGCTGGCCAACATCAAGGCCGCGACGGGCAGTCTCGACAGCGTGAAGCAGTTCGTGCTTGTGACGGGTTTCGTGAATGCCGTGAGCGGGTTCACCGACAGCCCGGCGGTGATCAACGGGGCGTCGGAGCTGTTTGGCCAGCTCTACGGCGACGCCGGAAAGCATGCGCGCGCCGCGGTGGCCGCGGCGGGATTGCCCAAGGGCTCGACGGTCGAGATCCAGGTGATCGTGGAGCTGAAGTGACCCCGTGACGCTGCGTGACGCTGCGCGTCACGAGTTAGAAGTTGGGAGTTAGGGGTGATGGGGTTATGGGGGCCGAAAGTCGGGGCAGCTCGGATCGCAGATAGAATCAACTCAGATCGCGTCATCGTGGGAGCAGCGAAGAATTCAAGGAGTCGGCGCATGTCCGGTTTTTCCCTTGGATCCTTCGCTTCGCTCAGGATGACGGGGGCGGCTGTGTTTTCCATTCTCTCAAATTCAGCTCCGCCTTTTATGCGACCGCCCGGGGTTGCTGCTGTGTCTCAGGATGACTTGAGCGTGTGGGCCGCCGTCACATTAGAAATACCTAAGGACTCCCTTACCGTCATCCTGAACGCAGTGAAGGATCCACGGAGTCGGCGCATGTCCGTCTTTTCCCTTGGATCCTTCGCTTCGCTCAGGATGACGGTGGTGGGTGTGTTTTCCATTCTCTCAAGTTCAGCTCCGCCTTTTATGCGACCGCCGGGGGTTGCTGCTGTGTCTCAGGATGACTTGAGCGTGTGGGCCGCCGTCACATTAGAAATACCTAAGACTCCCTCACCGTCATCCTGAACGCAGTGAAGGATTCACGGAGTCGGCGCATGTCCGTCCTTCCCCTTGGATCCTTCGCTTCGCTCAGGATGACGGTGGCGGGTGTATCTTCCATTCTCCCTAGTTCAGCTCCGCATTTTTGTGCAGCCGCCAGGGGTTGCTCCTGTGTCTCAGGATGACTCCTAACTCATAATCCCCAGCCGCGGCATTGAGCCATGCTCAAAGCCGCTTGATCATGATCTTCGAATTCCGGCCGCTTTCCTCGTAGGTCTTGAGGCGGGAGGGCGGTAGGGCGTCCTTGTCGGCGTCGTCAAAGCCGCAGACGGAGGTGAAGAAGCTGTAGGCCTGGGTGGACAGGGCGATCACGGCCTTGGCGCCGCGCTCGGCGGCCTTGAGGCAGGCGAACTCGACCATTTTCAGGCCGATGCCGCGGTTATGATAGAACGGCATCACATAGAGCGCGCCGATCTCGGCCAGGTCGGGCTTGTCGGGGTAAAGGCGGAGCGAAATGCAGGCGGTGAGGTTCTCGTCGATCTCGAACACGTAGTACGTGTCGATGTTCTTCTCGATCGCCTGCTGGCTGCGCGAGACGAGTTCCTCCCGCTTCATGCCGGAGCGGGTGAGGTTGTAGATGGCGCGGACGTCGCGCTTGGTGGCCTTGCGGATCTGCTGGTACTCGTTGCCGTAGATCAGCGTGCCGACGCCCTCGTTGGAGAAGACCTCGGCCAGCAGACCGTCGAGTTCGCGGCCATCGAGCAAATGGATGCGGGGCGTGCCGGTGTCGATCGCCTTGACCGCGTGGGCGGCCTTGCTCCGCATCGGCTCGTTGATGGAATCGGGTTTGGTCTCGAGCACCTTGCGCAGGGCGTCGACCGAGATGTCGTGTTGCAGCTTGCCGGCAATCTCGAGCCCGAGGCACGGGGAGAAGTAGACGATCTTGGTGGCCTGCAGCGCCTCCGCGATCTCGGCGGCGAGGAGGTCGGAGTTCACCCGCAGGGGCTTGCCGTCGCGATCGAAGCCGATGGGATTCACGACCGGCACGACGCCGGCGGTGATGAGCTGTTGGATGAAGTCGCGGTCCACGCGGTCGACGCGGCCGGTGAACTGGTGGTCGACGCCGCGCAGGATGCCGAGGGGCATGGCGCGAATGGAGTTGGTCAGGGCGGCCTTGAGGCCGTTCACGGTGAGGCCCTCGATCACGAGGTGGGTGACGCGCGAGGAGGCGCGGATGGCGAGGTCGAGGGTGGCCGCGTCGGCGACGCCGGTGCCGTCGGCATCGGTGATCGGAATGTGGCGTGCCTTGGCCAGTTCGGCGATCTGCTGGCCGATGCCGTGAACGATCACGACCTTGATGCCGAGCGAATGGAGCACGGCGACATCGGTGATGAGGTTGTCGAAGTTGTCATCGGCGACGATGCTGCCGTCGAGGGCGATGACAAAGATCTGTCCCTGAAAGCGCGGGACGTATTTCAGGATGCCACGCAAGTCGGTGGGTTTGATGGCGGAGCCGTTGCTCATCGGAGGTGCGTTTTAATCGGGCAATCCGCCCGGCACGTCAAGCCGCGCAGTGCGCCCCGGCGTCGGCGGGAGATATTCGGATGCCCGTCGGGCCTCACTGCACCACAAAGCTCCAGGTGGCGCACGGGCCGTTCGCCACGATGCGGGCGGTATAGCGGCCGGGCGGCAGGGATGCGGTCGAAAAGGTGGCGGCGTGCTCGTCGTCCTTCCAGCGGTTCATGAGCTCCTGGCCGGGCAGAGGCTCGAGGTTGGGCACGAGGACGACGTCGTGTCCGCGGCGATAGAGCGACACGTCGCCGACCTGGGCCTTGGGGTTGGCGAGGCCCACGGTGAAGTAGAGCGTGTAGTCGGCGCCGGCGGAGACGGTGGCGGGTGCGGTGACGCGGTCGATCGAGCCGGGGAGTTTGGGCTTTTCCGCGAAGTTGGGATCGAGGTCGAGCCCGAGGCCGACGGCGCCGCGGGTGACCGGCGCGGACGCTTCACCGGCCGGCGGTTTCTCGGCCGGGCGGCGGTCGTCGACCGGGAGCTTGGACCATCCCGCGGCGAGGAGGCGCGAGGTGGTGGCGCGGTCCTGGGCGTCCTGGTAGGGGCGGTAGGCGGGGCCGGGCTTGCGGAAATAGAAGTTCACCGCGGTGTAGCCCGCGGCGAACACCAGGATGGCCGCGACGATCCATTTCATGGGCCAGGGCTTGGGAGAGGGGCGGCGAGCGGTCATATCGGGGAAGCGGAGTTAGGTGGAAGGTGTCGCGGGCACAAGCGGGTTTAAAGGCGGCACCGCCAACGGAGACCTGAATTTTGACCGCGGATGCGGCGGATAAACGGATCAAGGAAGGAGACACGAATGGCGGGAAATTCTTTTCGGGGGGGAATTGGTCGAATTCGTGTCGATGGATTTGTCGGGGGTGATTTCCCTGTGTCCCTTTGCAAAAATAGGGATGGGCAGGAAGGGGCTTTGGCGGTTTCTCTGAGAACTTCGGAAAGCGAATGGGCGCACAGAGGCACGGAGACACAGAGGTCGGAAAGGGGCGTGGCGTTGGGCCTGAATTTTCACCGCGGATGAGACGGATAAACGGATCAAGGAAGGGAACGAATGGCGTGAATGTTTTTTGGGAAATTGATGGAATTCGTGTCGATGGATTTGTCGGGGGTGATTTCCCTGTGTCCCTGTGCCTCCGTGCGAAAATAGGGATGGGCAGGAAGGGGCTTGGGCGGTTTGTCTGAGGAACTTCGGAAAGAGAATAGGCGCACAGAGGCACGGAGACACAGAGGTCGGAAAGGGCAGGGAGCACGGGGAGAGGGAAGGTGGTTCAGAGCGCCGGCCCTCGCCCTGTTGGCTTCCTTGAAAACCGGGTTCTGGATTCCAGATCCCACGCCAACCTGCGCGGAGGCCAGGTTCCGCCGGGCCGGGGCGCAAATACCATTGCGCCGTCCCGGGGGGGATGTTCTCGTGCCGCCTTCATGAAGTACTGGTCGCAGACTTACATTCCCACGCTGAAGGAAAGCCCCGCCGACGCGGAAATTGCCTCGCATAAACTCCTGCTGCGCGCGGGCCTCGTCCGGAAGCTCGGCGGCGGACTCTACACGTTCATGCCCGCGGGCCTGCGGGTGATGCAGAAGATCAGCCAGCTTTGCCGGGAGGAAATGGAGCGCGAGGGAGGGATCGAGTTGTCGATGCCTTTCATCCACCCGGTGGAAAACTGGGTCGATGGACCGCGGTGGAATGCCGCGCGCGAGATCATGTACCGCGTGGATCACGCCGGCGCCGGCAAGGGCCGGTCGAAGGAACCGGAATTCGTCCTGGGGCCGACGCACGAGGAGGTCATCACGCCGTTGGTGAAGACGGAGATCACGAGCTACCGGGACCTGCCGAAGAATTTCTACCAGATCGGCACCAAGTTCCGGAATGAAATCCGTCCGCGCTACGGCCTGATGCGCGCCCGCGAGTTCGTGATGAAGGACGGCTACAGTTTCGACGCCACGGACGCGGGCGCCAGCGAGAGTTATCACAAGATGAAGCGCGCCTACACGGCGTTCTTCGCCCGGTGCGGGCTGAAGGCGATCCCGGTCGAGGCGGACACGGGTGTGATGGGCGGGAGCTTCTCGCATGAATTCATGGTGCCCGCTCCCGTGGGTGACGATGACATCGTTTATTGCGATGAGAGTGGCTACAGTGCGAACCGGGAGAAGGCCACGAGCGGCCTGGTGCCGGCGGACCTCGCCGATGCCTCGCCGGCGGGCGCGCTCGAGGAATTCGCCACGCCGGGGATCGTCACGATCGCCGCGCTCGCCGCTGCGCCGTATAACGTCGCCGCCGACAAACAATTCAAGACCCTCGTGTACATGGGGGATGGCAAGCCGTTCCTGGTCGTGCTCCGCGGGTGCGACGACCTGGAGGAGGCGAAGCTCGGTGCGCTCGGGTTTCAGCTGTGGCGTCCGGCGACGCCCGAGGAAATTGAACCGGTGATGGGGGCGAAGCCCGGCAGCCTCGGCACGGTGCGAGGCACAATCAAGAACCCCGGCGCGTTGGCGGGTATTTTTGCCGACCATGCGATCCGCCTGGTGGGCAACGGCACGACCGGCGCCAACAAGGATGGCTTTCACCTGCGGAACGTGAATGTGGTCCGCGACCTGGAGATCACGCGCTTTGGCGATTTCCGCACGGTGCGTGCGGGCGAACCGTGTCCGAAATCAGGCCAGCCGTTGAAAATCGCGCGCGCCATCGAGGTGGGGCACATATTCAAGCTGGGCACGAAGTATTCCGAGAAGTTCGGGGCGGTTTATACCGACGACCAGAAGCAGAGCCATCCGATGGTGATGGGTTGCTATGGCATCGGCATCAGCCGCACGTTGCAGGCGGTGATCGAGCAGAGCAACGATGCGGACGGCATCATTTGGCCCTGGCATGTGGCTCCGTGGCAGGTGCTGGTGGTCAACCTCGACCCGCAGGACGCGGCGGCCGCCGAACTTTGCCGGAAGCTCGCCACCGCCGCCGAGACGGCGGGCGCCGACGTGCTCATCGATGACCGGGCCGAGCGCCCGGGCGTCAAATTCAAGGACGCCGACCTGATCGGCCTGCCGCTGCGCCTGACCGTGGGTGGCAAGGGCCTGAAGGAGGGGATTTTTGAAATGAAGTGGCGCACCGCGAAGGAAGTGCGCAAGATCGCGATCGCCGAGGCGGAACCCACCGTCGCCCAGGCTGTCCGCGAAGCTGCCAGCAAAGCATGATTCTCGCCCAGACCAAGACCCGCCAGAAAGTCGCGCCCGTCCCGGCGACCCAGCCGCAGATTGCGGAACCCTGGCGGATCGTGGTCCTGAATGATCCGGTCAACCGCATGTCCTATGTGGTGATGGTGCTCCGGCGGGTGTTCGGCTTTGATGAACCGGCCGCCCGTCATCACATGCTGGAAGTTCACGAGCAGGGTCGCTCGGTCGTGTGGACCGGCACCCGTGAGCAGGCGGAGGCGCACCTGTTCACGCTGCACCAGTGGCATTTGACGGCGATCATCCAGCCGGCCGACGGAGCATGAAGGGTCTTATGTCGTGGCCGACAGCGAACCGGGGCGGGGGCGCCCCGGCTCCAGCGCGGGCGGGAGGCTGGGCATGAAACAGGTCGAGATCAGGCTGAACATCAGCGCCGTGGCGCCGTTGTTGGACGTGATCAAGCTCGCCGCGGACGACCTGCGCACGACATTGGCGATCCCGACGGATTTGCCCGACGCGGATGCCGAGTTCAGTGACACCTGGACGCAGGATCTGATGGCGGGGCAAAACAGCGATGTGCGCGCGTTGCTGGCGCTGTTCGATTCGGAATTCTTCGCGGACGGGGCCATTTCGATTGATTCGAACAATTGCGATTCACTGCTGCGCGGGTGCGCCGCGCTCCGGCTGCGGATCCTGTCGCGGTGGCTGCAGTCCGTGTCGCCGGAAATCCTCGAGGACGAGGAGGCGCCGGTGGCGCTGATCCCGGCGGAGATCCGCGTGCCGTTTGCGGCTTACACGTTTCTGGACCAGATCCAGAAGATCATCCTCGAGCACCTGGATCCGCTGGGGACTGATTAAGCGGGGTTGGGGGTTTGGGACCCGCGAGCGGAGCTGCAGATGAAAGTCGGGCACCCCTCCGCCAGCGTCATCGAGGAAGGCAGAAGCAACCGCTGGCGGTTGCAGAGTATGCGGAGATGAACGCTGGAGCGTACAAAATACACCCGCCATGGTCATCCTGAGCGGAGCGAAGGATCCAAGGGAAAGGATGGACGTGCGCCGACGCCTTGGATCCTTCACTTCGTTCAGGATGACGGTGGGGGAGGTTTGAGGTATTTCTAATAGGGAGGCGGCTCACAGGCTCAAGGCTTGGTCCGTTCATCAGCAGCCGTGTGCAGAACCGACCGCTGGGCGGTTGCGTGGTATGCGCAGATGAACTTTGGAGGCGAGCGAGCGGGATGATCCTTGAAGCGTACAAATATACCCGCCGCCGTCATCCTGAGCGGAGCGAAGGATCCAAGGGGAAGGATGGAAGTGCGCCGACGCCTTGGATCCTTCACTTCGTTCAGGATGACGGTGGGGGAAGTTTGAGGTATTTCTAATAGGGAGGCGGCTCACAGGCTCAAAGCTTGGTCCGTTCATCAGCAGCCGTGTGCAGAACCGACCGCTGAGCGGTTGCTGGTATGCGCAGATGAACTTTGGAGGCGAGCGAGCGGGATGATCCTTGGAGAGTACAAAATATACCCGCCGCCGTCGTCCTGAGCGGAGCGAAGGATCCAAGGGAAAGGATGGAAGGGCGCCGACGCCTTGGATCCTTCACTGCGTTCAGGATGACGGTGGGGAAGTTTAAGGGATTTCCAATATGGGGCCGCCCCCAGACTCAAAACTCGGTCAGTTCATCAGCAGCCGTGCGCAGAAGTAACCGCTAGGCGGTTGCGTGGTATGCGCAGATGAACTTTGGAGGCGAGCGAGCGGGATGATCCTTGGAACGTTCAAAATATCCCTGCCACCGTCATCCTGAGCGGAGCGAAGGATCCAAGCGAAAGGACGGACGTGCGCCGACGCCTTGGATCCTTCTCTGCGTTCAGGATGACGGTGGGGGGAGGTTTATGGCGCAGCGGTGGCGGAGTGGTTGCGTCGGAAGAAACCTGCGCTGGCGGAAAAGACGGTGGTGCCCGTAGCGTCTGGCCTGATTGCCGGCGAGATTTTCTAAACAGGGGGGCGGTTCACAGGCTCAGTATCAGGTGGCCTTGAAGCCGAGGGCATCGAGCTCGCTGAGGTGGAAGGGCGCGCTGGCGAGGACTTCCTGCAGCTTGGCGAGGGCATCGGCCAGCTTTGGGGTCTGAAAAGCGGTGGCGCCGTCCTCGCGGTCGTGGAGGTGGACGACCCAATGTCCGGTGGCTTCGTCGCCGACGTGAAAGACCGAGCCATGAAGGTAATTGCCGGGCAGTCCGGGGTGCGGACCGGCGCCGGGCACGAGGAAGAGCGTGTGCAGCGGATCGTGGATGGCGGCGTGTCCGGCCTTGGTCCGGTGATGGACGGCCTTGCCGATCACCATGAGGCGAAATTCCTCGGCGCGGGGGCGATCGGCGGGAGGCAGGGAGGCGACGTAGCGGTCGTAAATGCTTTTGTTGGGTTCGATGGCGTCGTCGGCAATCTCGCCCGCGATGAAAGCCTCGAGATTGTTGGCGTGAAAGAATGGCAGCGAGGCGAGGGAGCGCGCGGTGACGTGTCCGCCCTTGTGGTCGGCGCTGGGATAGACCTGTTGCGCGGCGTAGAGGCGTTTCAGTGCATCCTGATAGGCGGGGGTGGTGGGCAGGGCGCCGATCGGGCTAAGCTCGATCTTGTCCAGCACGGCGTGATCGAAATCGGAGTGGGGGTCGGCACTCATAGGGTGACGCAGTAAACCACAGAATACACGGAATACACAGAAGTATTTGGGGACGGGGCGGGGAGGAGGCACTCGGGCGCGGATGGCGCGCGTTCCGGAGATGACATTCTCTGATGGAGCGTAGCCTTGGCCGGCTCGGCCGGCTGCCGCTCGTCCGGAGGACCCACCCTACCTGAATACGGGACGGGAGAGCTGGGGTCGTGGTTGCGATTTTTGTCCGCGGACACACGATGGCGGCATGAACGACGCGCTGGCCATCGAGTGTCCGCATTGTGGGGAGACTTTCTCGCTCGCGTTCGACGAGACCGAAGGCAGCGCGGAGTTCGTCGTGGATTGTGAAGTCTGTTGCCGACCGATGACGGTGGCGGTGCGGGTGGCGGAGGACGGGATCGAAGGGGTGGACGTGACCGAGTGCTGAGGGAGCGGGTTTGCCGACGCTAGGATAACACCGGCGGGCGGTTCGCTGTGCAAACCGCAGCGGAGTCGCCGTGGCATTTTGGGCCGCGGGTAAAGTGGCCACGACGAACGCAGCAGGCGTCCTCGCGTCCGGTGTATTCATCCCTGCGTGCCCCAGGGCGCAGCAAGTCTGCGCCCCTACCCAAGGCCCGGACACGCTACGTGGCTACGAGTTGGAGCGGGGTGCTGGCGCGCTGCTCGGCGAGGGCCATGCAATTCCGCTGGGCGGAAAACGGCTCCTCTCCTTCCTTGCGAGTGGGGGCGGCGTAGGTGCCGTCGGGTTGGAGATGGTGAGCGTCGACATTGTCCTTGAATTCGCTGGGCAGAATCTCGTTGAGGATGCGGTCGCGGAGGGCGGGGACGGTGATCGGGAAGAGGGCCTCGACGCGGCGGAAGAAGTTGCGCGTCATCCAGTCGGAGCTGCCGGCATAGAGGAGCGGGGCGGTGTCGTTTTCGAAATAGTAGATGCGGGCGTGCTCGAGGAAGCGGCCGACGATGTTGCGGACGCGGATGTTTTCGCTGAGGCCCTTCACGCCGGGGACGAGGCAGCAGGTGGCGCGCACGATGAGGTCGATCTTCACGCCGGCCTGCGAGGCGGCGTAGAGGTTGTCGATCGTCACCTTGTCGACGAGCTTGTTCATCTTGGCGATGATGCGGGCGGGTTTGCCGGCGGCGGCGTTGGCGGCCTCGTTGGCGATCAATTCCTGAATGCGGGAATGCAGGTTGAAGGGCGCGACGATGAGGTGCTTGAACTCGGGCGAGCGGCCGAAGCCGGTGAGGGAGTTGAACAGCTGGGCCACCTCGGCGGCGATCTCGGGGTTGCAGGTGAGGAGGCTGAGGTCGGTGTAGAGGCGGGCGGTCTTGGGGTTGTAGTTGCCCGTGCCCAGGTGGACGTAGCGGCGGATGCCGTCGGGTTCCTGGCGGACGACCATGCTGCACTTGCAGTGGGTCTTGTGCCCGACGAGGCCGAAGACGACGTGGACGCCGGCTTCCTCCAGTTCGCGGGCCCACTTGATGTTGTTTGCCTCGTCGAAACGGGCCTTGAGCTCGACGAGGGCGGTCACCTGCTTGGCGTTGCGGGACGCCTCGATGAGGGCGCCGATGATGGGCGAGTCGCCGCTGGTGCGGTAGAGGGTCTGCTTGATGGCGAGCACGCTCGGGTCGCGGGCGGCCTGTTGGACGAACTCGACGACGGGGTTGAAGGAGTCGTAGGGATGGTGGAGCAGGATGTCGCCCTCGTGGATCAGGCTGAAGATGCTGGGGGCGGTTTTCAGGGTGGGGAGTTCCGCCGGGGCGAAGGGAGGGAATTTGAGGTCCGGGCGGTCGACGAGGTCGGAGAGGCTCATCATGCGGACCAGGTTCAGGGGCCCGCCGAGCTTGAAGACGCGCTTCTCGTCGAGTTCGAGGTGATCGCAGAGGAGTTGGAAGACGGCGGGCGGGGCGTCGTCCTCGATTTCGAGGCGGACGGCGGCGCCGCGGCGGAGGTTGCGCAGCTCCTCCTCGATCTTCTTCAGGAGGTTCTCGGCTTCCTCGTCATCGATGTAGAGGTCGCTGTTGCGGGTGACGCGGAAGGCGTGGGCGCTGACCATGCGGTAGCCGGGAAAGAGGGAGCCGGCGCACAGCTTGATGATCTCGCTGAGGAAAACGAAGGTCTGCGGTCCGCGTTTGCCGGGAGTGATCTGGACGAGCCGCGGCAGGATGCTGGGGACGGGAAGGATGGCGGTGAGGAGCTCGTTCTCGGGGGTGTCGGGATTGTCAACGGTCGCGATGACGTTGAGGGTCTTGTTGGCGATCTGCGGGAACGGGTGGGACTGGTCGATGGCGAGCGGGGTGAGGACGGGATGAACCTGTTTTTCGAAATAGGCCTGGACCCAGGCGCGCTCGTCCGGGGTGAGCTGGGAGGCGGTCTTGAAGGTGATCTTTTCCCGGGCGAGGGCAGGGACGAGGAGGTTGTGCCAGCAGGCGTATTGTTCGTCGACGAGGCGGCGGATCTCGGTGAGGGCGCGCTTGAGCTGTTCGCGGGGGGAGAGGCCGTCGATGCTGGGCTCGCCCGCGGTGGAGTCCTTTTGCTGGAGGAGGCCGGCGATGCGGATCTCGAAAAACTCGTCGAGGTTGGAGCTGACGATGGCGAGAAATTTGGTGCGTTCGAGGAGAGGGTTGGCCTCGTTGAGGGCCTGGCCGAGCACGCGGCGGTTGAAGGCGAGCCAGCTCAGTTCGCGGTTGGCGTAGACGATCTTGCTGCCGCCGGCCTTGGGGGTGATCGATTTGCCGGTCTTGGCGGTGATCTTGGTGGAGCGGGGCTTCGCGCGGGAGGAGGGAGACATGGCGGGACGAGGGGGAAGGGAGGCAGGCACAAGGAACAGGACGGGTAAATGGGAGGAGGGCAAATGGGAGCGCGGCAGAGGCTCACGTCCAACGATTTTCGGAGGACGGCCGGAGGATTTAACCTGGTCGTAACATTGGGCGAGCGAGAGGAGAAATCCCGGAAGATCAAACCGGCCGGGATAGGTTAACCTTGAGGGGAAACGAAGGATGCATCGCACGGCGGGCGGGGAAGACCGGGTGCAGCGCTTGCGGGAGGGGCTGCGGCCGGGGGCTGGACAATGGGGCTCGGGCGGGCAGGTTGGGGGGATGGCGAAGCAGACGCAGCGCATGGCAAAAAGGGTTTACCAGGTTCGCGCCGATGCCTTGCGCGCGAAGCTGGTGAAGGTGCAAATCGACCTGAAGAAAGCGCCTTTCAAGGTGCTCCTGATCATTGCGGGGCCGGAGGGAGTGGGGCGCGGCAGCCTCTTGAACACGCTGGCGGAATGGCTCGACCCACGCGGGGTGGAAACATTTTCGTACCATCCGCCGACGGACGACGAGCGGGCGCATCCGCCCCAATGGCGGTTGTGGCGCAGCCTGCCGGGAATCGGCCGGATCGGGCTCTATGCGGGGTCGTGGTATACGGAGACCTTGCGCAGCGAAGCGCGCAATCAGCGATCGCTGCGGCGGGTGGCGGAGGAGGCGGAGCGTATCCGGGACTTCGAGAAGTTGCTGACGGACGGCGACACCCTGATCGTGAAAGTGTGGCTGCACCTCTCGAAGGAGGCGCTGGGGCGGAGACTGCGGACGCTGCGCGCGGATCCGGCGACGGCTTGGCGGGTGAGCAACGAAGACTGGCAGCATCTTCGCCTCTATGACCGCATGGACCGGGTTGCGCGGTTGATTCGCAATAAGACGGACCGGCCGGGGGCGCATTGGACGGTGATCGAAGCCGAGGATGAGCGATCGCGGGACCTGGCGGTGGGGCGACTGCTGCTGGCAAGGTTCAACGAGCAGCAGCGGCGGATCGCGCGCCGGCCGCGAGCCAAGCCGAGCAAGGTCCAGGAGCCGCTGCGGGTATCCGGGCTGCGCCGGCTGAGAGCCCTGTCGCTGGACCAGGCGATTTCGGAAAAGGATTACGACACGATGAAGGAGAAGTGGCTCGGCCGGCTGAGCCAGGCGGTGCGGCGGGCGCTCGCCGCCGGAAGGTCGATCGTGTTTGTGTTCGAGGGATGGGATGCGGCCGGAAAAGGCGGCACGATCCGTCGCCTGACGAGCGCGATTGATCCGCGGGACTACAGCGTGATCCCCGTGGCCAAGCCCACGGAGGAGGAAAAGCACGCGCATTATCTCTGGCGGTTCTGGCGGGACCTGCCGCGCGACGGCCGGGTGGCGATTTTCGACCGGTCCTGGTATGGCCGGGTGCTGGTGGAGCGCGTGGAGGGGTTTTGCGGCGAAGACGAATGGCGGCGCGCCTATGGCGAGATCAACGACTTCGAGTGCCGGCTGACCGAGCATGGCACGATGGTCCTGAAGTACTGGCTGCACGTCTCGCATGAGGAGCAGCTGCGGCGATTCCGCGAACGGGCGGCCACGCCGCACAAGCGGCACAAGCTGAACGCGGAGGACTGGCGGAACCGCCGGCAGCGCGGCGCGTATGAAATTGCCGTGGGCGACATGCTCGCGCTGACCGACCGGCCGGATGCGCCCTGGCATTTGGTGCCGGCGGACGACAAGCGATTTGCGCGCCTGGTGGTGTTGCGCACGGCGAGCAAGGCGATTGAGGAAGCCCTGGAAGGGGAAGGAGGAAGGAAAAAGTAGGACGGCAGCAGTGGTCGAAGCAGGCCGGCGCGGAGACGAAATTCGGGCGATCTCACTGATGCGGGAGAGCAAGGCGGCGGTCGTCCATCAACAAGCGCCGGCGGGCGGGCGCGTTCGGAGGGCGTAGCCCAAGCCGCGCCCCAGCAAGGGCGAGGGCCCGTGGAACAGGGACGAGGTCGTCTTAAAGACGAGCAAGGCGCGGGGCCTGGGCCCAAAGAAAAGGGCGGGGTTTGGAAACCCCGCCCCGAAAATGTGGCGCTCGCGGCGATCAGGCGTCGACGACGGTGAGATCCGGGTCGAAGGCGACGGACAGGCGGTAGACCTGGCCGGGGCGCATGATGAGCGGATGGTCGCGGACGAACATCTGGACGTAGTGCAGCTTGCCGAAATTCGTCTTGTAGACCGGGTCGGCGGTGACGACCTCGGTTTCGGCCCAGTTGGCGTGGAAGTCGTCCTTGAGCACCGAGCAGCGGTGACCTTGCGCGCCGAGGGCGGGTGAGGTGCCCATGCGATACTTCGAGTGCGGGGCGCCGATGACCAGGGCCATGCGGAACTTGTCGAGCTGGACCTGGTTTTTGACGGTGTAGGCGAACTCGGCGGTGATCTTGCTGCCGGTGAAGGACCACTGGACCTTCACGCTGCCGATGCCGCGGGCGAGCTCTTCCATGGTGTTGATCAGTTCCGGCTGCTCGTAGCGGAAATAGAACGAATTCTTGAGGCCGAGTCCGGTGACGCATTTCTGGCCATAGAAGGACGGGACGGTGACGTGTTCGCCGAAGGTGAGCTCGGGAACCATCACCGGGAGGTAAACGTTGTTGGGCCAGTCGAAGACACCCGGGCAGTGGGGGAACGCGAGGTTGTCGGCGGTGCAATCCGTGCCGGAGCTGACGAGGGGCAACTGGACGTGGAGACCGGACTCGGCGTCGCGGTAGAGGAACAGGCCCTGTTCCTTGCGGTTGCTCTTGTCGTAGATGACGAAGCGGCCGCTGGTGCGGTTGGGCTCGGCCTTGACGTTGTCGGGCATCTGCACGGTTTTGGCGAGGCGGGCCCACTGGCAGAGGTAGCGCGCGGCGTCGAAGTTGGCCATGCGCGTCGTGTGGGAGGCATAGGCGGTGCGCTCGTCGTCGCGGATGTCGAGGAAGCCGTGTTCCTGGTCCAGGTAGGTCTGGAAGAAGTAATAGAACAGGCGGCGGAGGATATCGAAGTACTTGTTCTTCTGGTCATCGGGGATCCAGTTGTCGCGCAGGCCCTGCAGGATGAGGGTGATGCAATGCATCTGCCCGTAGGCGCCGGCCGAGCGGCCGTAGGCCCAGCCCAGGCCGTCGGCGCGGACGAGGTCGGGCATCATCTTGATGTACTTCTCGGCGTAGGTGCGGAGGGTGGGCAGCTTGCGCTCGCGGAGGGCGGAGTTGGCGTGGAGTTGGAGCGCCGAGCGGGTGAACGCGAGGGTCATCACGCCGTAGAGATTGAAGTGGCCGCCGAAGCCCTTCTCGGCGTCGTCGAAGAAGCCGGAGGAGCTGGTCTGCTCGATGCGTTCGACCATGCGCTCGATGAGGCGCGAGGTCTCGTCCTTCTTGGAGAGGCCGAGGCTGTAGCGGCAGACGGCCTTGGCGATGTTGAAGGCCTGCCAGTAATTGTCGTAGTCGCTGCGGGTGAGCAGGAGCTTGTCGAGGCGCTCGCGGGTTTCCTCGACGAGGCGTTCCCAGACGGCGTTGCGTTCCTTGGAGGGGCCGAAGGAGAGGAGGCCGAGCGAGGCGTAGGCGAGGCCGTTCTCGTGGGCGGGCTCGGTGAAGGCCTGGGCGGTGACGCAGCGGGCGGTGAGGTCGATGAGGTCGTGACCCTTCAGGGTGGTCTCGCCGGTGGCGCGGTAGTATTCGCCGAGGGCGAAGGCGACGTGACCCGGCTCATCGGAGCGGGAGGGTTCGGAACTGATCGGAGTGACGGTGCCGTCGGCGTTGATCGAGTCGAGGTTGTGGCTCAACATCGAACGGGCCATATCGAGGCATTGCTCGGAGAAACTATTCATTCAGGGAACGGTCAGGGTGGTTGGTGGAGGTGGCGGCGGGCAAGGGCGAAATTTACTTCGTGATGAGCTTGAGGAACTCCTCGTTGGTCTTGGTCTTGCCCAGGCGGGTGACCATGGTGTCGGTGGCTTCCTCGATCTTCTGCTGGACGAGGGCGCGGCGGAAGAAGTGGATGCCCTCGAGTTTCTTGGGGTCGATGAGGAGTTCCTCGCGGCGGGTGCCGGAGGACTGGACGTTGACGGCCGGCCAGATGCGCATTTCGGCGGCCTTCCGGTCGAGGACGAGCTCCATGTTGCCGGTGCCCTTGAATTCCTGGAAGATGATGTCGTCCATGCGGGAGCCGGTTTCCACGAGGATGGAGGCGATGATGGTGAGCGAGCCGCCGTCCTCGGTGTTGCGGGCGGAGGCGAAGAGCTGGCGGGGTTTCTCGAGGGCGCGGACGTCGAGGCCGCCGGAGCCGGTGCGCCCGGAGTTCTTGGCGGTGTTGTGGGCGCGGGCCAGGCGGGTGAGGGAGTCGATGAGGAGGACGACGTCCTTGCCGGACTCGACGAGGCGCTTGGCGCGCTCGATGCAGAGGTCGGCGATGCGGATGTGGTTCTCGACCGGATCGTCGTTGGAGGAGGCCCAGACCTCGGCGGGGACGTTGCGCTTGAAGTCGGTGACTTCCTCGGGGCGCTCGTCGACGAGGAGGATCATGACGTGGCATTCGGGATGATTTTGAAGCACGCCGAGGGCGATGTCGCGCAGGTAGGTGGTCTTGCCGGTGCGGGGCGGGGCGACGATGAGACCGCGGGTGCCCTTGCCGATGGGGCAGAAGAGGTCGACGACGCGGGTGGTCATGCGGCCGTCCTTGTGCTCGAGGCGGAGCTGCTTGTCGGGCGTGACGGTGGTGAGGTTGGCGAACTCGGTCTTGCGGCGGCGTTCGTCAATCTCGAGGCCGTCGACCTTCTCGATGAAGCGGATCTTGGGATTCGGGAAGCGAGGATCGGGCGTGGCGGTGGCGGTGATGATGCTGCCCTGTTGCAGGTGGAAGCGGCGGATCAGTTCGCGCGGCACGAAGGGGTCCGTGGGGCGGCGTTTGCCGAATTTATTCAGGTCCAGCAACTGGCCGTTGCGGCTGTTATCGATGTCGAGGATGCCTTCGACACGGATGGTGTTTTCGGCCGGCGGGGCCGGGGCGGGGGTGGGAGCCTGCGACTCGGGGGGAGTGGCGGGCGGATTTTCTTTATCCATACAAATGCGACAAATACGGGTGGGTGGAATGCTCCCTGGGCTTGACCGCGCAATCCGTCGGATGCATTCCTCAAAACGCTTAGCTTCAACCCCAAATAAAATCAGAGGAGAAACTTGTGACGGACCAAACGATTACCTCGGTGTCTCGCGAAAGCCGGATTTTCAAACCATCGGCTGAATTCAAGAACCAAGCAAACCTTGGGAGTTTCGCCACTTACCGTAGGATGTACGCCGAGTCTGTCAACGCTCCAGACAAGTTTTGGGCAAAACAGGCGAACGAGCACCTCGTGTGGCGCAAGCCGTTCCGCCAAGTCCTGCAGTGGAAGCCGCCGCACGCCAAGTGGTTTGTGGGTGGGAAGTTAAACGTCTCGGAAAACTGTCTCGACCGGCACATCGGGACGGCCCGCGAGAACAAGGCGGCGCTGATTTTCGAGGGTGAACCCGGCGATGTGCGGACGATCACGTATCGGCAGCTGCACTTCCACGTGTGCCGCATGGCGCATTTCATGGAGAATCTGGGGATCAAGGCGGGCGATCGCGTGGCGATCTACATGCCGATGATTCCCGAGGCGGTGATCGCCATGCTGGCATGCGCGCGCGTCGGCGCCGTGCACACGGTGATTTTCGGCGGTTTCAGTGCGGAGGCGATCAAGGATCGCGTGAACGATTGCCAGGCCAAGCTGGTGATCACGGCGGATGGCGGCTGGCGCCGCGGAAAGATCATCGAACTGAAGGCCAACGTCGACAAGGCGATCGCGGGCGCGCCGTCGGTGCACAGCGTGATGGTGGTCAAGCGTTGCGGCAATCCGGTGACGATGGTGGAAGGCCGCGACGTTTGGTGGAAGGAGGCCTGGGAAGGCGCGCCGAACCGGCATACGGCGAAGGCGTTCGATTCCGAGCACCCGCTGTTCATTTTGTACACCTCGGGTTCCACGGGAAAGCCGAAGGGTGTGCTGCACACGTCGGCCGGTTACCTGCTCGGCGCGAAGTTGAGCTCGCATTACGTTTTCGACCTGAAGGAAAACGACCGGTATTTCTGCTCGGCGGACATCGGCTGGATCACGGGACACAGTTACGTTGTGTACGGGCTCCTCTCGAACGGCTCGACGGTGTTCCTTTATGAAGGCGCGCCGAACCAGCCCGAGCCTGACCGGTTCTGGCAGATGATCGACCGCCATGGGCTGACGATCCTCTACACCGCGCCGACGGCGATCCGCGCATTCATGCGCTGGGGCGACAATTACGTCCTGCGGCACCGGCTCGACTCGCTGCGCCTGCTTGGTTCGGTGGGCGAGCCGATCAACCCGGAGGCGTGGATGTGGTATCACAAGATGATCGGCAAAAAGAAGTGCCCGATCGTGGACACGTGGTGGCAGACCGAGACGGGTTCGATCATGGTGACGCCGATCCCCGGCATCACGCCGACCAAGCCGGGCTCGGCCACGCTGCCGTTTTTCGGCGTCAAGGCGATGGTTGTCGATTCCGACGGCAACGAAGTGCCGCGCAACACGGGCGGCAAGTTCGTGCTGACGCAGCCCTGGCCGTCGATGCTGCGCACGCTTTGGGGGGACGATGAGCGCTTCAAGAAGGCGTATTACTCGGAATTCCCGAAGCATCCCGGCTACTATTTCACGGGCGATGGCGCGCGGCAGGACAAGGACGGCTATTTCTGGGTGATTGGCCGCATCGATGATGTGCTCAACGTTTCCGGCCACCGCATCGGCACGGCCGAAGTGGAGAGCGCGCTCGTGTCGCATCCTGCCGTGGCCGAGGCCGCGGCGGTGGGGCGGCCGGACGAACTCAAGGGCCAGTCGCTCGTGGTATTCGTGTCGCTCAAGTCCGGCCAGACCGCCAGTGAGGAACTCAAGGAGGCCCTGCGGGCGCACGTCGGCAAGGAGATCGGCTCGCTCGCCAAGCCGGATCAGGTGCGCTTCGCGGCGGCCCTGCCGAAGACGCGATCGGGAAAAATCATGCGCCGCCTGCTCAAGGAACTGGCGACCACGGGGAGTGTGAAGGGCGACACCACGACGCTCGAGGACTTCTCGGTCATCGCCGCCCTGCAGGCCGAGGACTGATTACATTGGAGAACGCCGGCGCGGGCCCGCCGGCGTTCGTACGCGCACGGCCCCATGATTCCGCCCGCCAACTCCGTGCCTCCATGTTCCGTGAGGGGGCGGGCCGGCCTGACTCCGACTGGAAGCTTTGGAGTGCCGGCACGCATGGGCTTGGGTGCTGATTGGGGTCCGCGGGCGTTCACGCTGCTCGAATTGCTGGCGGTGATCGCGGTAGTGGCGATCCTCACCGCCATCGTGATCGGCGCAGGGCAGAGCGCGGTGGAGAGGGGGAAAGTGGCTCGCGCGCGAGCGGAGTTGGCGGTGCTGGCGGCGGCGCTCGAGTCCTACAAGGCGACGCACGGGGATTTCCCGCGGACTGACGATTCATCACACTTTCTGCAGGCATTGATGGGGCAGCGCGGGCCGGATCAGAGGCGGCACGCCGGGCGAGCGCTGATCGACGCCGCGAGGTTCACGATGAGTGCGGATCCGCAGGGAAATGAAACCGCCGTGCTGCTCGACCCGTGGGGGCAGCCTTACGTGTACGCCTATAAATCCGCGCCGGGCTGGATCAATCCGGCATACGTCCTGAGTTCGCCGGGTCCGGACCAGTTGAATTATGGGACCCTGCTTTCAGGTGGATTCCCAGATGTCACGGCGCCAGGCAATGCCGACAACATTCATGCGGGCCAATGAATGAAGAACGAGCACGACGAGAACGAACGGCCGACCCCCGTGATCCGCGGACGCAGGGGAGGGGAACCGCGGAGTGAACCGAGGGCGCGAGCGGCGGCGTTCACGCTGGTTGAGTTGCTGTGCGTCGTGGCGGTGGTGGGCATCCTGGCCGCTTTGATTTTTCCGAGCGTGGGTGGGGCGAAGCGGTCCGCGAACGTCGCGCGGACGAAAGTGCAGTTCGCGCAGTGGGCGGCCGCAATCGAGGCGTTTCGCGGCGAGTATGGTTATTATCCGGCGCTGGGTGCGGGCGGCCTCGTGAATGGCGGGGTGACGGCGGAGGAGCATCGATTCCACGACGTGTTGTCTGGCCGCCGGCGGGATGGGACCGCAACGGTGGCCGGAGGCATCGCCGCGGCGCAGAACCGGAAGGCGATACGGTTTCACACGTTTGCGAGCAGTGAGCTGAACGCGGCGGGCCTGGTGTGCGACGCTTTCGAGAACACCGAGATCGCGGTGTTGGTGGATCGCGATCTCGACGGAACGATCAGGGCGGGCGACGACTATGCCTCGCTTCCGCCGGTGGGTGGCATTGCGCCGGCCCCGAGCGAGATGCCGCCCGGAGGAATTCGCGCCGGCGTGGCGTTCTACGCGCCTGCACCGACGGCAACGGCGGCGAACCCTGAATTTATCTTCAGTTGGAAATGAGAAGCACAGTGCGAGTTGGAAGGATCCCGAATGCGGCCCGGGAATCGGAGGCCGGGCGCGGTTTCCATGGTGTCCGAAGTGCGTTCACGCTGCTCGAGATGCTTGTCGTCATCTCGGTGATCGCCGGGTTGTCGGGTTTCCTCCTTGTCGGGCTGGGTGGGCGTGGTTCCAGTGCGGCACTCGAGGCAGGGCAGGCGACGGTGGTGAACCTCATCACCTCGGCGCGACTGAAAGCGGTGTCGACTGGCCGGCATTGCCGCGTGCTGGTCGCGGCGGATCCGGCGGCGGGTGAGGGGTACTTGCGCGAGTTGGTGCTGCAGGTGGCGCGTCAGCCCGGGGCGAATCCCGCCGAGTGGGCCACCGTGCAGGTAGTTTCGCTGCCGCCCGGGGTGTATGTGGTGCCAGCTTCACTGGGATCGACCCCAGGATTGGTGGCGGAGCCGGCACATTGGCGGCGCGTTTCGGACCCGGGCGAGGACCTGGTGTCGGGAGTTTTCAGAAACCAAACCGTGCTCGCGGCACTCGAGGGCGAAGGGAACGTCCGGGCGTGGACGGGGGTCTGCTACACGTCCAACGGAACGCTTGCCCCGCTCGCGGCAGGCCCGCCGCCGCGAGGAATGCTCATCCTGGCGAATGGTGCCGGGCGCGAGGCGGGGTCCCGTGCGCCGGGGGACCCGCCGGTCCGGCTCTTTAATCCGGATGGGGTGCGAGGCGTGGTGCTCGGCGCATACGGAATCCCGGCTCTGCTGAACGGGCGGCAGTCGTTTTAGAATCCGGTGATCGTGTCGCGCAGTCGTTTTCGAAATACCCCGGCCGACACCTCGGCGGTCGAGCGGTATGCTTGTTGCGGTTCCGTTGCCTTTTCCCTGATCGAGGTGGTCGTGGCGGTCGCGCTGTTTGCAGGCTCGATTGTCGTGGTGCTCGCCTTGTTGCCGGCGCTGACAGGTCGCGGCACGGAAACGCAGGATCGTCTGGTGGCCGCCCGTCTGCCCGATGCGGTGCGCATTGAACTCAAGAGACTGGCGGCCACCGGCCTGGAAGCCCTGGCGGCCCAGGCGCCGACCCTGGCGAGCCCGCCGATCGACGGCTTGGCGCTGGTGGCGACGCGAGACGGCGGCCGATTGAACGCGCTGGATTACGGCCCGTCGCCGGCTCACGCGATCGCGGAGGTGGAACAATATTTCCTGGTCGAGTGCTGGAAATTTCCCGAGGAGCCGTGGCGGTTCGAAAGCTCGGATTCCGCGATGGCCCTGGCGGTGCGGGTGAGCTGGCCCTATCGCTTGCCGAGCGCGACCGCTCCCGTGCCGCAGGAAACGCGTCACGAGATATGGTTCCCGGTGGGGATCAACCGATGAAACGAAGCGCGACAGCGCCGAGGCCGGAGGGGCGGGGCGAGCAAGCGAACACGCGAAGGCCCGATCGGGTGCCGGCGTCGCGGCGACATGGGATGAATGCGAAACGAGGCGCGGTCGCGAACGGCGCTTTCACGCTGCTGGAACTGCTGGTCGCGGTGGCGATCACCCTGATGGTGGCGGGACTTTTGCTGGCGGTGACCACGAACGTCATGGCGCTGTGGCGGCGGCAGCAAGCGGCGCACGTGCAGGCGCTGGCGGCAAAGCTGGTGCTCGACCAGATTGAGCAGGATTGGCAGGCGGCGGTGCACCGAAACGACGGGACGCGATGGCTGGCGGTGGATGTCCTCGACACCGGACCGAGCCTGGCCAACCACGGCTGGCTCGCCGGTGCCGGGTTGATGAAGCCGGCCGCGGGAGGAAGCCTGCGGCTCTTGCCGGAGGCGGACGGGAGCGGGGAGCGTCGGATCGAAGAGGCAAGGTTTGGCCTGTCGGGCGCGTGGGTGCGGTTGGTCACGACCAACGTGGAATCCGGGAACAGTTTGCCGACGGTGGTCAGCTGGCAGGTGGCGCGGCGACCGGTTGGCGGAGAACCGGTGTCGGGCAATCCGGCGCCCGTGCGGTACTCGCTCTATCGGGCGGCGATCAGTGCCGGGGAAACGTTTGCGCAGGGCTACGATGTCGCCGGCGGCGGGTATGCGAGTGCCAACAATAGTCCTTACGGGGTGGGCTCCGCGTTGTTCCGCCAGGGACGGAACGTGATGAATCCCGGGCATGCGAACCTGATTGCCAGCAATGTGGTGGACTTCGGCTGCTGGCTTCATGTCCGACGCGATGATGGGGAGCTCGAGCGAATTTATCCGGCCGCCGCCGGCGACCTGACGCATCATGCGATCGGCGGAAGCGTGGCGTTGGATTCGCGTTATCCCGACGTGGTGGACGTGATGGTGCGAATCTTGAGCGAAGCCGGGGCGAGCCAGATCGAAGCGATGGAAAACGGGCGCGTGGCGCGGCCGGCGGGTCATGCGACGGATGCGGCCTGGTGGTGGAGCGTCGTGGAGGAACACTCGGCGGTGTATAGCCGGCGGATTGAGATTCAGGGAGGCGGGTGGTGAACACGCGCAGCCTTTGCGGGGTGGGGGCACCCCGCCCACAGGAGCGCCTCAGACGGCGGGCGGGATTTGCGCTCGTCATCACGGTGGTGCTATTGGCGCTGCTGGTGTTGGTCGTGTACGCGCTGAGCGCTTTGAACCGGGTGGGAAGCGACGCGTCCGCGACCGCGGTTTACCAGGCGCAGGCCCGGCAGAACGCCCTGCTGGGCTTGAGCCGGGCGGTGGGAGAGCTGCAGCGATTCGCGGCGGAAGATCATGTGATGACAGGGATGGCGGGCATCGTGGGCATCGCGCCGGGCGCGGGACAATCGGTACGACATTGGGCGGTGGTGTGGGATGCGAGCGGGAGTTTGGTGCGGCGACTGGTGTCGGGCAGTGGCGCGGACCTCTCGGCCGGGAGCGAGGCCGACATGACGGTGACGATGGCTGGGGCGGGTTCGTTGGGGGTGGATGAAGTCGACCGGGAACATGTGTGGGTGGAACTGGAAGTTATCGAGATCGCGGGAAGCGCAGGTCGCTGGCGTCGGCTTGGACGTGTGGGGTGGTGGACCGCGGACGAGGGCGCGAAGTTGAGCGTCGTCGTGCCGGCGAATGAAGCGCCGGTCGCGGGTGGCGCGCATGCCTTTGACAGTCTGGTCGGGTTGGCGGGTGCGCCGGGCGTCGGGTTGACCGGGAAACTGATGAGCTACGAGCAGATCGAGCTTCTTGGGGTGACCCCGGGAAACCGGCGGCGGAACCTGCATGTGCTGGGGCTGACGCATCGCGGCTGGTTGGGAGCCACGCGGGTTGCCGGTCGGTTGAACATCAACAGCGCGTCGCAGCGGTATTGGACCGGGGTGGCGGGGACGTACAATGGATTGAGGCCGGCGGATGCGCCCGCGATCGGGGACGTGGCCGCGTTCGGAAGGGCGATAGCGGAGAATTTCGCTGCGGCGGATGAGGAGGTCGGGAAGCTGGCGGGCGGGCCGTTCCCTTCGACGGAGAGTTTTCTGAATTCGGCGCTCCTATCCGGCGCGCTGGGAGGGGCGGACGACTTGGTGGATTCCTTCGGCGCGGTGATGCGACCCTGGTTGAACGTGCGTTCGGACACGTTTCGGGTACGGGCATACGGCGATGCGTTGAACCCGTCCGATGCCACCCGGGCCGAAGCCACCGCCTGGTGTGAGGCCATCGTCCAGCGGGAGAAAGACGACCCAAGCGCCTCGATCGGCCGATTCGTGGTCACTTATTTCCGCTGGCTGGGGTCGGAGGACCTTTAGAAAAATCTTGTGGATTTCCCGCCAAAACTGTGACTTCTTGCGCGTCCCTTTCGGGAACCCACGCCAGGGTAGCTCAGTGGTAGAGCAGAGGACTCATAAGCCTTTGGTCGCGAGTTCAATCCTCGCCCCTGGCACCAATTTAGCCGACGACTTACGAGACGTTGGCTTTTTTGTTGTAGGCCGACTGTGGCAACTGTGGGCAGTTTCTAGTGTTCTCGATGGCGGCACTAGGTCGTCTCGCACTCGTCTCGGCCACCTCACCAACGAAGCTCGGTCCTTGTTGGGCTCCCGCGATCGCCGCGACCGCCAGAAGAAGGGAGTCAGATTGCTTCAAAGCGCGTAGGTCGATCCAGGCTCAATCACCGTACGCGACCATTAGCTCGGCAAGTCTGCTAAACTTAGCCTGTCCAACAAGTGCCTCGTTTTCCAGGTTGTTCAGGAAAGTCCGGACTAGAATGGCTTCATCTTCTCCTGCGATTTTTCCCTTCTTGAACACTTGGCTAATTATCGCGACCGGGGTTTTTCCTAGAGAGCGAAATCCATGCAAGCGAACTAACTCCAAGTCGATAGCTTCCCTCTCGGCAGGACTGATGTGTGACGCACTCAATTGTTCCATTGTGCGTTCAAGTTTGACCAGACGGCGCCTCGCAGGAAGTGGGCCCTTCTCCCAACCGGATAAGGGCGCTCCAAACACCAGCATCACGCTTGCGCGACTCGGTTCATGAGCAATTGAGCGGCTGAACAACTCCAGTTTTGAAGCAAGGAACTTTAGTTCAGGGGAGGTATCCATTTTAGCCATAGGCTGTGAGTTAGTATGGAAAGAATAGCGGAGGGGCGCCTTGAGGTCCGTAAACAGGCCTGAAAGCAATGGAGGGTTAAGCGCTCTGGTCGCCCGTACATTCGTATGCCGGTACTGCAAACGCGAGGTTTGATGTCAGCCACGCCGTATACCCGCCGGTTTCATCGCTCGGAGTGGTGATGAACGCCCCTTGTCGCGAAGCATTTCCCGCCACGGGTCGCTGGTTTCCCGCTCGAGAACCGATCCCCGGGCCGCGCCGCAGGGGCTCGCCCAGCACGTCCGACCGCTCGCTGCCAGGACTGTGTAGGAGGTGCGTGGCGGCGTCAGGGTGCCACCCGCATTTTTGTTTTCAGGCGGTCGCGTGCGTGTCGAAGCAACTGAGATTCGTCTAGCCAATGGCGAATCGCCATTCCTAACGTATTGTAACCCCGTCGTGAAACATTCCTTCTTCGCATCCGCCCGCGTCACGGTGTGCCTCTTGGCGGTGGCGGCGCTGGCAGCTCCGGGGTGGGCGCTGAACCCACGGCGGGGCGCGGAGAGTTATACGGTTCTGGGCAAGTCGACCAGCGATGGGCTGCCCTCGAACAAGATCCGGGCAGCCATGCAGGCGCGCGATGGATATTTGTGGGTCGCGACGGCCCATGGCATCGCTCGGTACAATGGGAACACGTTTGAGATCTTCAACGGTGTCACCCATCCGGAATTGCGCGGTGGCGGGTTTTTCGCGGTGCAGGAAACCGCCGACGGCACGCTGTGGTTTGGCGGCGACCACGGTCTGTTTCGCTGGCGGGAAGGGACGTTCGAGCGGTTCACGACCGAGCATGGCCTGGCGCACAATTATGTCAGGGCATTGGAACTGACGCGCGCGGGCTCGCTGGTGGTATGCACGCGCGCGGGCTATTCATTCGTGCGCGGGGGTCGGATTGAAACCCCGCAGGGCGACTGGAAGCAGATTGGCGGCGTGGCCCGCAGTTATTTTGAACATGCGGACGGGTCCGCGTTGCTGGGAACTGAGGCGGGGCTGTGGCTCGCGCAGGGGGACACGGTCACGCCGGTCTCGGGTGCGGGCGCGATCTCAGGCAGCGCCTTCACCAGCATCGTGGGCCTGCCGGACGGTTCGTACTGCATCGGTTACAGCGCAGGGATCAGGCGGGTGTATCCGGATGGTCGCGTGGAGGAGTTCGGCGTGAACGAGGGTCTGGACACGACGCGCGTGGCGGAGTTGCAACTGGATGATGATGGCAACCTCTGGATCGGCACCTATGGCGGCGGGTTGTACCGGCTGACGGATGGCAGGATCGAGCGCGCGTTGTACGCCGAGTCGATCGGGGCGACCACGATCCAGGACATCATCGCCGATCGCGAAGGCGGATTGTGGGTTTGCACCTCGCGCGGCCTCTTTCAGCTGAAGGACAACATCAGCGGCGGCATCGGCACGGCGCAGGGGCTGAACCAAACGGAGGTGTTTTCGGTCTTCGAGCGGAGCAACGGGGACTGGTTGATCGGTTTGTGGGGCGGCGGCGTCCACATCTATGACCAACGCCAGACCACGCCCTTGCCGGTACCGCCCGAAGCCGGGCTCGCGCAAGTGCTATCGTTTGCGGAGGAGCCGCCAGGCACGCTTTGGATCGGGGCCAGCAGTGGTCTGTACCGGCATGAAGATGGAAAAACCACGAACCTCTACCGGGCGGACCAGGCCGCGGCGGGACTGGCGCTTCTGGCGAAAGAGCCCGGCGCGCTTCTGCCCGGGCCGGTGCACAGCCGGGTGAACTCGCTCGCGCCGGATCGCGAGGGCGGCTTGTGGGTCGCGACCGACGGGGCGCTCTATCACGGACGGGAAGGGCGGTTCCGCGCGTACACGCAGGCCGATGGGTTGCCGGGCAATGTTTTCAAGTCGGTGCTCCGGGCGCGGGACGGCGCGGTGTGGGCGACGGTCCCGCCGCACGGCGTGGTGCGCTGGCACGAAGGACGATGGACGACGTTTCTTTGTGGCCGGGACATTTCGGACATTTACCCGCGGGCCGTTTTTGAGGATCGGGAAGGGGGCATTTGGGTGACGACGGAGGGCGGCGGCCTCAATCGGTTCAAGGACGGCCAGTGGCGCAACTACACGGCGCGCGACGGCCTGGCCGACGATTTCATTTCGGCCCTGGTGGAGGATGACGAGGGGAATTTCTGGATTGCCCATCCCCGGGGGCTGATGCGGATACCGCGCGCGCAGTTCGCCGAGCTCGACGCGGGGACGCGCCTCCAGTTGAGCCCGCGCTTGTTCAACCGTTCGGATGGCCTGCCGGCGGGTGAAACCAACCACCAGGGCTTGCCGAACGCGGTGCGCACCCGGGACGGTCACCTGTTGTTCGCCACGGATCACGGCGTGGCGGTGATCGAGCCCGGGCACCTCGAGATCAACCAGCTGCCGCCGCCGATGCACATCGAGCATTTCTCCGTCAACGGGGCGGAGCGCGACCTGACGGGTTCCCTCGTGGTGCCGCCGGGTAATCAGTCCATCCGCATTGACTATTCCGCGATCTGCCTGCTGGCGCCCGAGAAGGTGCGCTATCGCATCCGGCTCTCGCCGATCGACCCGGACTGGGTGGACGTGGGCGGCCGCACGGACGTGCGTTACGCGCAGCTGCCGCCGGGCAAGTACGAATTCCGGGCCATCGCGTGCAATAACGACGGGGTTTGGAACGAGGACGGCGTGGCGCTCACGTTCACCGTCCGTCCGTTCTATTACCAGACCGCCTGGTTCATGGGCCTGGCCGCCGCGGCGCTGGCCGCGACGATTTTTGGCGTGTACCGCGCGCGGGTGCGGGCGGCGCGCCGGCGGGTGGCGGAACTGGAAAAGCTGGTGGGCGAGAGGACGGCGGAACTGCAGATGGCGAAGAACGCCGCCGAGGGGGCGGCGCGGGCGAAGAGCGAATTTCTCGCCAACATGAGCCACGAGATCCGGACGCCCATGAACGGCGTGATCGGCATGACGGGGCTGTTGCTCGACACGAAGCTGGACGCCACGCAGAAGGAATTCGCCGAGACGATCCGGACCAGCGCGGACACGTTGCTGACGATCATCAACGACATCCTGGATTTCTCGAAGATCGAGGCCGGCAAGCTGGCCTTCGAGGAGATCGAATTCAACCTCGTGGAAGTAGTGGAGAGCGCACTCGAGCTGTTGGCCGAACGCGCGCAGGCGAAAGGCATCGAGCTCCTCGGATCGGTGGCCCCCGAACTGCCGGGCATCGTGTGCGGGGATCCGGGGCGATTGCGCCAGGTGCTCGTGAACCTGGTCGGCAACGGCATCAAATTCACGGAGAAAGGAGAGGTGGTGGTGCGCACCGAGCGGGTGGACGAGACGCCCACGCACGTGCGCGTGCGCTTCAGGGTCACGGACACGGGTATCGGCATTCCCGCTGCCACGCAGAGACAGTTGTTCCAAGCGTTCACCCAGGCGGACAGCTCGACGACGCGCAAGTACGGCGGAACGGGGCTCGGCCTGGCGATCTCGAAACAATTGGTGGGCTTGATGGGCGGCGACATCGGCGTCGAGAGCGAGCCGGGGCAGGGCACGAGCTTCTGGTTCACCGCGAAATTCAAGAAAGCGGGCGACATACCGGTGCCGGCCATCGCGCCGCGAGACGACCTCCACAACCTGCGGGTGCTGGTTGTTGATGACAATGCGACCAACCGGCAGATCCTGCGGCACCAGATCTTCGCGTGGAAAATGCAAAGAGGCAGCGCGGCCAGCGGCCATGAGGCGTTGCGCATCCTGCGTGCTGCGGCCGAGTCGGGGGAACCCTTCGATGTGGCCCTGCTCGACATGCAAATGCCGGAGATGGACGGCTTGGCGCTGGCGCGGGCGATCAAATCAGATCCCGCGATCAGCGCGGTGAAACTGATCATGCTCACGTCGCTGGGGCAGATCATGACCAAGGCCGAGCTCCAGGCGGCCGGGCTGGCGGCGTACCTGATCAAACCGGTGAAGCAATCGCGGTTGTTCGACTGCCTGGTGGAAGTGAGCGGTACCGAAGTCAGGCCCCCCGATCGCATCGCGCGACCGCCGGCATCGGCGATCGCCTCCCCGGCGCCCGACGTGACGGGCGAGCGGGTCCGGATCCTCCTCGCGGAAGACAATGCGGTTAACCAGAAGGTGGCCCTGGCCCAATTGGCCAAACTGGGCTTCACGGCCGACCCGGTGGCCAATGGCTTGGAGGTGCTTGAAGCACTCGACGGCGGCGTGTACGACGTGATCCTGATGGACTGCCAGATGCCGGGAATGGATGGCTACGAGGCCACGAGGCTGATTCGCAAGCGCGAGAGCACCGCGCTGAATGACGCCCAGCCGGCGCGGCGCGTGCATATCATCGCAATGACGGCGAACGCCATGGAGGGCGATCGCGAGAAATGCCTGGCGGCGGGGATGGACGATTATGTCAGCAAGCCGGTGCGTGAAGCCGACCTGCGCGCGGCGCTGGAGCGGTGGCGGGCCCTGCGACGCTGAGTGCGTCCGCCCGCGGATTTTTGTTTTACGGCGCGTGGCGGAGCGGCTTCCGTGAGTCCCATGGACAAACCCTCGTATGATCTCGTGGTGCTGGCGGCGGGCATGGGCAGCCGTTTCGGAGGCATCAAGCAGGTGCAGCCGGTCGGACCGCACGGCGAATTGATCATCGAGTATTCGGCCTACGATGCGTTGCGCGCGGGGTTTGGCCGGCTGGTGCTGGTCATCCGCAAGGATATCGAAGCGGATTTTCGCGAGGCGATCGGACGGCGGTTGGAGAGGCGCATGGACGTGCAGTATGTGTTTCAGGAGTTGGAGGCGGGGTTGCCGGAAGGGCGCAGCAAGTCTGCGCCCCTACAAGGATTCGCGGCGCGGACCAAGCCTTGGGGCACGGCGCATGCGACACTCGTGGCGCGGCCGGCGGTGCGCGGGCCGTTTGCGGTGATCAATGCGGACGATTTCTATGGGGCCTCGGCGTATCGCACGCTGGCGGCGCATTTCGAGGCCTCGACGGATTACGCGATGGTGGGTTATCCGCTGAACCAGACGTTGTCGGAACACGGGACGGTCAGTCGCGGACTCTGCGCCACGGATGCCGCCGGCCGGCTCACGGGGATCACGGAGGTGACGAAGATCGAGAAGACCGCGTCCGGGGCGCGTTATTTCGACGCGGCGGGGCAAGCGCAGGAGTTGAGTGGCAATGAGATCGTCTCGATGAATTTCTGGGGCTTCACCCCCGCGGTGTTCCCGCAACTCGAGGCGAAATTCCGGGCCTTTCTGGAAACTCGGGGGCATGATCCGAAAGCGGAGATCTATCTCCCGACGACGCTGAGCGAGTTGAACCAATCCGGTGAGGCGAGGATTGCCCTGCATCGCTCGGAGGACGCGTGGTTCGGGCTGACTTACAAGGAGGATATGGCCTCAGCGCAGGCCGCGATCCGGGCGTTGGTGTCGGCGGGAAAATATCCGGGGCCGCTGTGGGGCTGAAGCGAGGGTTTTGTTGCCTCACGCCAAGGACGCCAAGGGCGCAAAGGAGATTCAGGATCTCTCCGGAGAATGGTTGGTTTCGGATCGAGGTGTGGGCGGGGTGCCCTCACCCCGCGAGGC
>JAEZDN010000103.1 GCA_023433275.1 Verrucomicrobiota bacterium | reverse complement strand
CTTATATGTGAATAAGACACAGCCCTCGCCCCGGTCGGTCGTACCCCGGGGCGGGGGCGCCCCGGCTCCAGGGGGGAGATGTTGCACCAAGTCCTTCGCGGCGATGAGCGCGGCGATGCGGGCCTCGATGCGATCGGAGGAGGTTTCGAGGAGGGTGGCGGTGTAGGTGACGAGATCGCCGCGCGGGTAGGCGGTGTGGCCTTCCTCCTCGAGGGTTTGGAGGGCAAAGATGAGGCCGGCGTCGAGGCGGGGCGGGGCGTCGTTGGCGAAGCCGAGGTTGATGGCGAGTCGGTCGGCGGTCTTGAAGCCGATGCCGTCGATCTCGCGGGCGAGCTTGTAGGGTTCGCTTTGAATGATTTTCTGCGCGGCGGTGTCCCACTTCTTCACGATGCGCACGCATTGCGAGGTGGTGACGCCGTAGGTTTGGAGGAAGATGTGGACCTCGCGGAGGGTTTTCTGTTCGTCCCACGCCTGCTTGATGGAAGTCGCGCGCACCTTGCCGATGCCCTCGACCTTGCGGAGCTTGCCCGATTCCTCGCTGAGGATGCGGAAAGTGTCGGTGCCGAACGCATCGACGATCTTGTTGGCGTAGACCTTGCCGATGCCGGGAACCAGGCCGCTGCCCAGATATTTGCGGATGCCGTAGACGGAGGAGGGGAGTTCGCTCTTGAAGGTGACGACCTTGAATTGGGCCCCGTGCTGGGCGTGGCGGGTCCACTCGCCGCTGAGTTGGAGCGTCTCCCCGCACTGGACGCCGGGGAGCGGGCCGGTGATCGTGACGACGGCGTCGGCGCCTTTCGCGCCCTCGGGCTTGAGCTCCGCGATGGTGTAGTGGTTTTCCTCGTTGAAGAAGATGATGCGTTCGAGGACGCCGGTCAGGGATTCTGGGGGGGAAGCCGCCACTGGGATCAAAATGCAGAGAAAGGGATGGGCACAAAAAGCACAAAAAGCGCGAAAAAGAGGTGGTGGGTTTCAGGGAGCCCGACGAGGTTGGGTTGTTTCTGCGGGGCGCGGCTCGTCCGGAGGACCCGGCTACCTGAAGGCGACGGGTTGACCGAGTGCGCGGAACCGTCAGCTTCCGCGGATGAAATCACACCTGTGGGTTTATGCGGCGGCGGGGTACAATGTGGCGCTCGCGGTGTTCCATTTGGGCTTCTGGCGGATGTTTCGGTGGAAGGATGAGCTGCCAAAACTGCATCCGGTGAACCAGGGGGTTGTGCAGGTGATGAACGTCATGCTGGTATTCTTCCTTGTCATGCTTGCGTGCGTGCAGATGTTGAATGCCGCGGAACTCACGGCGACGCCCTTGGGCCGTTTGCTGATGGCGGGCTTGACCGCGGCGTGGGTGCTGCGCGCCACCCTGCAGCCGATCTTCTGGCGCAAGGTGGCCAAGGGAACCAATGCGGCGTTCATCTGCCTGTTCATGCTGGGCGCGGGGCTGCACGCGCTCGCGTTCGGGGCAGGACGGTAGGCGTGGAAAAGAAAAGCCCGCCGGCGGAGCGGCGGGCAGGACGGGCGCAGCAAGTCTGCGCCCCTACAAAGCCGCCCCAACCGGACGGCGGGTGAGTGAAGGGGCGAAGCGGACCGGGAGATCAGTTGGCGGCCACGGGCTTTTTGTGGGGCAGGGTGCCAGTGGCGGCGGCCCGGCGACCACGGCAGCTGAAGATTGGGCTGACCGCAGGTCGGGCGTAATCCCGGAGGCGGCACCTATAGACCGAGCTCGCGGGCAACCTCGTCGAGGTTGGCGCAGACACGGGTTGCACCCGCGGTGCGGAGTTCATCCGCGGTGTGCGTGCCCGTGGCGACCCCGATGAAGGCGAGGTCGGCGTTGCGGGCGGCGGCGCAATCGAAGGGCGAGTCGCCCACGAGCACGGTGGCGGAAGGCGCGGCGCCGAGAAGAGTCAGGGCATGCTGTGCGAAGCGGGGATCGGGCTTGAGCCACGGCGTGTCGGTCGCCCCGAGGTTGGCATCGAGCAGCGCATCGACGCCGAGATGCGCGCAGACGGCGCGGGAGGACGGGCCGTGCTTGTTGGTGAAGACGGCGGTGCGGATGCCGCGTTGACGGAGGGCAGTGAGGATCTCTCGCGCGCCGGGCAGGAGCTCGACGTCGAAGAGCATGGTCGCATCCCAATGCGGGCGATAGAGCGCGAGCGCGGCCGCCTTGCGTTCCGGTCCGACCAGTCGCTCGACCGCGAGTTCGAGCCCGCCGCCGACGGCCGCGCGCACCTCGTCCATGGAGGGCGCGGGCAGCCCGAGTTGCGTCATCGCATGGCTGTGGCAGCGGTGGATCGCCTTGAAATGATCAAGGAGGGTGCCGTCGAGGTCGAAGAGAACGCAGGCGGGAAGCATGGGAGAGCAGTCAGCATCGCCGACGCCAGCGGGCGCGCGAGGCAAAATCCATGTCATCGATTGGCAAAGCTCGACGGGATTTTGCGAGGCGCGCGCCTGTGGCCGTAGCGTTCATCCATGGATCCCTCGCTTCGCTGATGATGAACTGGACAGGTTTTGAGCGCCTAAACCGTCCTCGCCTGGGAAGTACCTCAAACCGTCGCTACCGTCATCCTGAGTGAAGCGAAGGATCCAAGCGGTTAACGCATGTCCGTCTTTTCCCCTTGGATCCTTCGCGGGGCTCAGGATGACGGAGGAGAGGGCTCGATCGGAACCATCGGTGAGGATCGCTTGGCCGGAAAATGCGGTTCATCCACAGATCAGCACAGATTCACACCGAGGGATAAGGAGTGGAGGAATTCAGGCTCGGAACCAATCAATGCGCCGCTATTTCGGCCGCACGGCCTGCCTTGCGGGGCCATTTGGGTTCATTTGCGGCCATCTGCGTTTTTTCAACTGCATGAGTCCGGCTTAACCAACGATGCAGTTGGATGTAGGGGCGCGGCTTGACCGCGCCCTTTGCACGCAGGGGGGAACCAGGGCGTGGACGTGCCACGCCCTTCCAACGGTTCAGTTCGGCCACGCACGCCGGGAAATCGCATGCCGACGGCACATGGTTCCGGTTCGGGCGTTCAAGGATGGGCATGAAGCTTCTCCCGCATGTGGAGATGCTCGCTTGCACGGCCGCGCCCGGTGAGCGCGGGGTTGCGCTTGGGCGGTGAACCACCAAACCTCGCGGCCGCATGGAATCCCTCGAATCGTTGCTGCCGATCATCCAGCTGGCCATCACGCCGGTCATCCTGATCTCAGGCATGGGCGCGCTCATGATCACGCTGACCAACCGCATGGCGCGGATTGTGGACCGCACGCGGGATCTGGCGGAGAAAATTCCCGAGGCCGACGCCGACGAGCGGCAGCATCTCGAGGATCAACTGACGATCATGTGGCGCCGGGCGCTCATGATCCGCCGCGCCGTGACGACCAACGGCCTGAGCATGCTGGTATCGTGCCTGCAGATTGTCGCGTTGTTCGGCGCCGCCCTCTTCGACTGGCCGATCCGGGGGGTCGTGCTGGTGCTTTTTGCGGCCAGCATCCTGCTGCTGACGGCCTCGCTGGTGGATTTCCTGCGCGACATCTTTGTCTCGCTGCACGCGCTTCACCTGCAGGTGACGCGGGCGAAAGGGAGGCCCGCGACGCGCGCGCCGTGGTCGGCCGACGGCAAGCGGCAGCCATGACGAATTCGCGATGGGAGATCTGGCTCGATGGGCTGGTGAAGCGGGCGCTCTTCTGGTCGCCGCTGCGGACGTACCTGCTGTACAAGTATCGCTATGCGTTCACGCCGGCGCAGCTGGCGCGGCTCACGGTGCTGGCCAGCGAGGCGGCGGGGGCGGACGGGGATTTTTGCGAAGTGGGATGTTACCGCGGATACACGACGGTGTGGCTCAACCGTCATCTCGACGAGATCGCGCCGGCCAAGCGCTATTGGGCGATCGACACGTTTGGCGGGTTTGTGCCGGCGGATGTGGATCACGAGACCGGGGTCCGGGGCAAGGCCAGCCGTGAGGAGCGCCGGGCCCTGGACAAGTTCACGATCAACTCGCGCCGCTGGTTTGAGGCCGCGCTGCGGCAGAATGGCGTGACGCGCGTGAGCACCCATGCGGTGGCGATCCAGGATTTCATTTTTCCCGCGGACACGCGGTTGTGTTTCGTGCTGCTCGACGTGGACCTTTACCTGCCGACGGTGGACGGACTGGAAAAGGTCTGGCCGTTGCTGGCGCCGGGCGGATTGATCGTGGTGGATGATTGCCAGGCGGACCATGTCTATGATGGCTCGCGGCAGGCCGTGGAGGAATTTTGCGCGCGCCAGGGCATGAGTTATGAATTGGTGGAGACCAAGCTCGCCGTGCTGCGGAAGCCGAAGGGTGATGGGCCCGGTGTAGGAGCCCGTTGACAGGCGATCCGGACGGCAGGGTGAACGTCGGTGGAATCGCCTGTGATCAGGCTCCCCCAGCGTCCCGGATTGCTGCACAAAAATCAGTCTGGCGCGGCATGGGCCTGGTTGCACACTGGCCGGCGCCCATGTTTGCTCCGCCCCAGACCGACGCCCGCGCCGATGCCACGCTCGAAGGCACGGTGATGAAGGTCGCGCTCGCGGGCGACTGGTCGATCAGCGGGCGCCGGCCGGGCTGGACCGCGGTCCTGGCGGGGCGGCAGCCGAAGCAGGTGATGCTGGCGGCGGCGGGGCTCGGGCAGTGGGACAGTTCGCTGCTCCTGTTTCTTTTCGAAGTCCAGCAGTGGTGCCGGGTGACCGGCGCGTATTGCGACACGAAGGCGTTGCCGGCAAAGATCCATGCCTTGCTGAACCAGATGTCGGTCTCGCACCAGACGGTGGTGCCGTTCGACCGGTCGGAGAACTTCTTCACCGCGGTCGGCGAAGCGACGCTCGACGCGGTGCAGAAAGGGCGCGTGTTCGCGCACTTCTTTGGAGAGTGCGTGATCGGTGTGGCCCGGGCGCTGAAGCATCCGCGGAAGTTCCGGTGGGGTGATGCGCTGGAGGAGATGCAGCAATGCGGCGCGATGGCGCTGCCGATCGTCAGCCTGATCAGTTTCCTGGTGGGCGTGACGCTGGCCTACATCGGGGCGATCGTGTTGCGGCAGTACGGCGGTGACATCTACGTGGCGGACCTCGTGGGTCTTTCGATGGTGCGGGAGATGGGCGCGCTCATGACGGGCGTGGTGCTGGCGGGGCGCACGGGCGCCGCGTATGCGGCCACGCTGGGCAACATGAAGGCGAACGAGGAGATCGACGCGCTCGAGACGCTCGGCATCCCGGCGATCGATTTCCTGGTCCTGCCGCGCCTGCTCGCATTGGCGGTGATGATGCCGTTGCTCGCGCTGTACGCGAATGCCCTGGGCATCGTGGGCGGCATGGCGGTATCGAGCACGGTTCTCTCCATTCCGCCCGCGGCGTTTTGGGTGGAGATGCTGACGATCGTGGACATGTCCGACCTGATGGTTGGCATCATCAAGGGATTCACTTTTGGCCTGATCATCGCGCTGTCGGGCTGCCTGCGCGGCATGGAAGCCGAGCGCAGCGCGGTGGGCGTGGGCCGCGCGGCGACGTCGGCCGTGGTCACGGCGATCCTGCTCATCATCGTGGCCAATGCGTTCTTCGCGGTGGCATTCGACATCCTGAGGTGGTGAGCATGAATGTGCTGAATCATGTTTCCGTGATTTCCCGGCCGGGCGGAATCGCCCGTGGGGGGAGCGGGTTTACGGGGGAGCTCCCAAACCGGCCTCACGGGAGTTCGGCCCTCCAGGGTGCGGAGACCGGGCAGGGCGCGGACAAGCCGCGCCCCTACAGCGGGAGGGTGAGCCATGCCTGACCTGAATTCTCCCGTGATCGAGGTGACCGGACTTCATTGCGGTTATGACGGCGCCACGGTGTTGAAGGATGTGAACTTCACCGTGAAGCGCGGGGAGGTTTTCTTCATCATCGGCGGGAGCGGCTGCGGCAAGAGCACGCTCCTGCGCAACCTGGTGGGCCTGCACGCGCCGCTGGCCGGGGATGTGAAGTTTTTCGGGCGCTCGTTCACGGCGTCGGACCTCGCGACGCGCCGCAGCTTGTTGAAGACATTCGGCGTGCTCTACCAGGGAGGCGCGCTGTGGAGTTCGCTCACGTTGCGGCAGAACGTGGCGCTGCCGCTGGAGGAGCACACGGAACTTTCGGCGCGGGAGATCGCGGAGCTTACCTCCTTGAAGCTCGCGCAGGTCGGGCTGACGGGGTTCGAGGATTATTATCCCGCCGAGATCAGCGGAGGCATGAAGAAGCGTGCCGGGCTCGCACGCGCGCTGGCGCTGGATCCGGACATCGTGTTCCTCGACGAGCCATCGGCGGGATTGGATCCCATCACATCGCGCAAGCTCGATGAGCTCGTGCTGCAGGTACGCGAGAGTTTTGGGACCACGCTGGTGGTGGTGTCGCACGAGCTCGCCTCGATTTTTGGCATCGCGGACCGGGTGATCATGCTCGATCGCGGCGCGCAGGGGATCATCGCCGAGGGGCCGCCGGCCGCGCTGGCGGAGGCGAGCCGCGACCCGCGTGTTGCCGAATTCCTGCTGCGGCGCGACCAGGTGCGCGCGCCCGGGGCGCCGTCCGCATAAAAAACCCTGTCCAATGCACCTCAATCCCGCTAGTCACTCCCACCCGTGAAAACCAAGGTCAGTCCAGCCGCCGTAGGCATGTTCGTGCTCGGGGCGTTCGCGCTCGGGTTGATCGCGCTGTTGTCGTTCGGCGGCATGAGCCTGTTCAGCAAGCCGCACCGGTTCACGGTCTATTTTGACGAGTCGATCCACGGCCTCGACCTCGGTTCCCCGGTGAAGCTGCGGGGCGTGCGCGTGGGCCGCGTGGTGGATCTGGCGGTGCATTATGATGACGTGGGCAAGCGCTCGGTGGTCGTCGTGACCTGCGAGTTGAACCGGAACGTCATCACCGACGAGAAGGGCGCCGACCTGAAGATTGCGGGGCCCAATGACATCCAGAAGATGGTGGACGACGGCCTGCGGGCGCAGCTCGGGGTGCTCGGCCTGGCGACCGGCCTCCTGTTTGTGGAATTGGATTTCGAGGAGCCGGGTCTGTACCCCGCGCCGGCGATGGGCGCGCCCCCGAAGTTCGTGGTGATCCCGGCGGCGCCCTCGGCGATCTCCGAGTACCAGGCGAGCCTGAGCGAAATCCTGGCCGACCTGAAGAAAGTCGATTTCGCCGGCATCTCGCGGGACGCGAGAACGCTCCTGGCGACCGCCAACCAGAAGATCGGGGAGGCGGACGTAAAAGGGCTCGCGGACAAGGTTGGCCGGGCGGCGGAGTCGGTCAGCGCGCTGGTTGAATCGCCGCAGACCAAGGAAGCGCTGGCCAACCTCAATGGCACCCTGTTGGCGGTCAAGACCGCGGTCGAGCGGATCGACGGGCAGGTCGGGCCGGTGAGCGACGAGCTCAAGCAGACGCTGGCGACGGCGCAGGCGGCCCTGAAGACGCTCGAATCCACCGCGGCAACCACGCGCCGGTTCGTGCAGCGGCAGGGCGATGTGGGCGACGAGCTCACCACGGCGTTGCGGCAGGTGGCCGAGGCGGCGGGCGCGTTGGAAAACCTCGCGAGCTCGCTGGAGCGGAACCCGAGCTCGCTGCTCGTGGGTAAAAAGAAGAGGGCGGAGTAACCGCCCCGAACGAAGAAACCTCCGATGAACATAGATAAACACAGATCCAGGCTCCTGGCGTTCAGCCTTCAGCTTTCAGCTTTCAGCTTCTTGCTTGGTGGCTGCAGCGTGCTCCCGGAGCCGCAGGTCGACGCGGTGCGCTATTTCACCCTGAGTGGCGCGGTGAGCGGCGCGCCGGCGCCTGATGGCGTGATGGTGCGGCCGGTCCGCCTGGCGGGACACCTGCGCAATCGCAGCATGGCGGTGCGGGTTTCGGAAAACGAAGTCATTTATCTGGATGATGTGCGCTGGGCCGAGCCGCTCGATGAGGCGCTCACGCAGGTATTGCGCAACCGGCTGCGGCAGGTGGGTGGCGGGGCGTCGGTCACCGTGCAGGTGCAGCGGTGCGAGCTGGTGCGATCTGACGGAAACAGCGTGCAGCTTGCGGCCACGTACACGGTAACGCCCGCCGGCGGCGAAGCGCGTCCGGGCGAGTTCACCGCGACGCGGCGCACGCGGGGCGGAAACGATGCGGGCGAGCTGGTGGGATTGATGCGCGCGGCGGCGGATGAGTTGGCCGAGGCGATCGCGGCTGCGGCGGGCAAATAAGGGGGGCGCAGGATGGGTCGCTCGGAGACCGACCCTACTGGGATCGCGTAGAATTTTCTTTCGCGGCGACCGCGGGCGTGGCATGATCCGGGCAGCGAAGCACCTCCTTCTGAAACATTCTGAAATGAAATCCGGTTATTCGGTCTTGCGATTTGTGCTCAAGCAGACGCCCGACGGGCGGCTGACGCAGGAAGTGCGGCGGTGCGGCGAATTCAGCGACGTCGAGCAGGCGTTCGATACCGCGCGCATGGAAGTGCTGCGGGAATGGCAGGAAGCGGTGAACCAGCCGGAGCTGAGCAACGCGCCGGGCCGCGTGGTTGAGATCAAGATCAAGGACACCGAGTGGGGTTATGAATTGAAGAAGGACCACCAGGTGGTTTCGCGTTTCTGGGTGCACGACACGGCGCCGGCGGTGATTCCAGGGGCGTGAGCGGACCGCGGTTGACGGGATTGTCGTAGGAGCCTGTTCACAGGCGATGGGATGTGGCCTGAGCTGGTCGTCGATGGCTGGGGTTTCGCGTTGGAAACGTGGAGGCACGCGGTCGGCGGCCCCCGTCGGACTGCAGGAACCGACGTTTTGACCGCGGATTTCGCGGGTGATCACGGATCAAACCGATCCATCCGGGTCCGTCGATCATGAGGGGTGTCGGGTGTGTTGATCGTCTGTGAACGGGCTCCTGCAAGGGGGCGGAGCGGATGGTGGCCTCGAAAATGTCCGCCTGAAATCAGGTGGTTGGCGGGCGCCAATTCGGTCATATTTTTCGCGTCGGCTTCGAGGGAGGATTTGACGGGCAAAAGTTTTCCTTTCAGGTTTCGCGCATCGCTGGGGGCCGCTTGCGGGTATCATGTTGAAGCGCCCCTCCACGTTGCGGCTGGTTCTTCGTTTCCCCTCAGGCGGGGCATCGAATTCGTTTTCCGTCGCTGTGCCGGAAATCAACGCGCGGGGGCGCTTGTTCAAGTCACGGGCCAAAAGAGATCAAACGTACATCTCCGGAGGTTCCCATGACATTGCGAGGCTGGGCTAAGAACGGCTGGCTGAAACCGCATTCGCCGACGCGGGACGAAGTGGCGGCGATCTTTCGCGTGATCGACCGCGACCTGGAGGATGCGCGGCAGAATCTCTCGCCGGATGGCCGGTTCCGCATCGGGTATAATGCGGCCCTGCAATTATGCACCGTGGCGCTGCTGGCGGAGGGGTGGAAGCTCGACCGCTTGAATGGACGGTATCGGCTGATCGTGGCGTTGCCGCTGATGTTTGGCCGCACGTGGCAGGAGGAGGCGGATTTTCTCGAGGCGTGTCGGACGAAGCAAAGCGGCCTGGATTATGATGAAGTCGGCCGGGTGACGGTGGCGGATGCCAACCGGTTGCTGGATCTGGCGGAGGATTTGCGCGAGGTCGTGGCGGTGTGGATTGGCAAGCGGCACGCGCGGTTGTCGTCTGGCACGCTGAAGCTGCCGAGTGAGAAAACGTGGATGAGGCGGCGCGAGACGGCGATGGTCAGGCTGATGAGCCCGCTGGGCCAGGGGACGGGCGGGAAGTGAATTGCGCGCGCGGGACGCGGCTCATTCGGAGGATTCGCCCTGGCGGCGCCCAGCACCGGGGCGGGGGTGCCCCGGCTCCAGTGGGGGCGGACGTTGGTTCGACCTCTCGCGTTAGGTCGGCGCAAGCGGACGAGCCTGCAAAGCCTCCCGTGTGCGGCTCATCCGGAGGATTCGCCCTGCCACGACGGAGGACCGGGGCGGGGGCGCCCCGGCTCCAGAGAGAGCGGTGACGCGACTGGTTACCGCAGGGCGGCGGCGATGCGGGCGAGGGCGGCTTCCACGTTTTCACGGGAATTGAAGGCGCTGATGCGGACGTGACCCTCGCCGCATTTGCCGAAGCCCGCGCCCGGGGTGCAGACGACCTGGGCCTGGTTCAGGAGGAGGTCGAAGAATTCCCAGGAGTCGCGGCCGGTATTGATCCAGATGTACGGCGCGTTGTCGCCGCCGATGCAGCTGAAACCGAGTTTCGTCATGGCCTCGCGGATGAGCTTGGCGTTGGCGAGGTAGAAGTTGACCAGGTCGCCCGTCTGTTTCTTGCCGGCGTCGGTGTAGATCGCGGCGGCGGCTTTCTGAATCGGGTAGGCGACGCCGTTGAACTTGGTCGTGTGACGACGGTTCCAGAGCGCGTGCAGGGAGTGCGCGTTGCCGGCGGCGTCGTAGGCCATGAGGCTTTTCGGCACGACGGTGTACGCGCAGCGGGTGCCGGTGAAGCCGGCGGTCTTGGAAAAGCTGCGGAACTCGATGGCGACATCGCGCGCGCCGGGAATCTCGTAGATGGAGCGCGGGATCTCGGGATCGCGGATGTACGCCTCGTAGGCGGAGTCGAAGAGGATGACGGCCTTGTTGGCCTTGGCGTAGGCGACCCAGGCGGCGAGCTGCGCCTTGGTGGCGACGGCGCCGGTGGGGTTATTCGGGAAGCACAGGTAGATCAGGTCGGTCGCGACGCCGGGAATGGCGGGGACGTAACCGTTCGCGGGCGTGCAATCGAGGTAGGTGATGCCTTGGTAGCGTCCGTCGATGTTGGCGCCGGTGCGGCCGGCCATGACGTTGGTGTCGACGTACACCGGGTAAACCGGATCGGGAATCGCGAGGCGGACATCCTGGGCGAAGATTTCCTGAATGTTGCCGCAATCGCATTTCGAGCCGTCGGAGATAAAGATCTCGTCGGCCGCGATATCGCAGCCGCGCGCGGCGTAATCGTGTTGTTGCACGGCCTCACGGAGAAACGCATAGCCCTGCTCGGGGCCGTAACCCTTGAAGGTCGCGCGGCTGGCCATCTCGTCGGTGGCGGCATGGAGCGCCTCGATGCAGACCGGGGGGAGGGGCTCGGTCACGTCGCCGATGCCCAGGCGGATCACGGGCTTGCCGGGGTTGGCCGCGACGTAGGCGTTCACGCGCTTGGCGATGTCGGCGAAGAGGTAGCTGGCTTTGAGCTTCGAGTAGTTTTCGTTGATGCGGATCATGGAGAGGAAAGGAGCGAGTAGCGGGTAATGAGTGGCGAGGAGGAGGCGAGCATGAATGCACCGCGCGGCAGGCTATGACATTGGGGCGGGGCGAGCTCATGTTTCAAGAAGGAGAAAGGAAAAAGACCGGGCGCGCGCTGACCACGTGGAACCTTCGCCGGGCTGAAGATGAACTGGGCAAGCTTTGAGCCGGTGAACCGTCGTCGCACGGGAAGGACCTCAAACAATCGCCATGGTCATCCTGAGTGAAGCGAAGGATCCAAGCGGTCGGCGCACGTCCGTGCTTTCCCTTGGATCGTTCGCGCGGTTCAGGATGACGTTGGCGGACATGTTTTGTGCCCTCGAAGTCCATTGCTGCTTACTCTGCAATCTCCCCGCGGTTGCTCCTGGGTCTCAGGATGACGGTAACGATGTGGATGGTATTTTGAGATAGGCTGGCGTCGATGATGCGAGGGACGTGCTGGAGCCGCGGCGAACTCGCCCGCGTGGCGGCCGTACCGCGGCGGGGTCGCCGCGGCTCCATTCCCAATGGATAGTTGCGGCTCTCAAGGGCCATCGGCACGCGATGGCCTCAGCTCGTTGCGGCGGGGCCGCCGGTGCAGCGCCCTGAGGTCGCGTTCCACGGGGGCGGGCATGAGTCCGAATGAACGACCGGCACGGAACGACGGGGTAGGTGGGTCGGCCATGAAGCATCGGCGCGAAACCGGGGTCCCATGCGAAGCTTGATAACTGGCTCGGCCGTGCCTTATTCAAGTCCGTTCCCTCATGCAGAAAATCGAAACCATCCCGGCCATGCGCGAAGCGGCGGCGGCGTTGCGGGCGGCGGGGCGGAAGATCGCCTTCATTCCGTCCCTGGGCGCCCTGCATGCCGGCCACGCGAGCCTGATGCGGCGCGCGCGCGAGGAGGGCGCGGCGGTCGTGGTTTCGGCCTTCGTGAATCCGCTGCAGTTTGGCCCCAGCGAGGATTACCTGAAATACCCGCGGACGCCGGAAGCCGACGCGATGCTGGCGGAGAAGGAGGGCGTGGAGATCCTGTTCACGCCCGCGGTCGAGGAGATGTTTCCCAAGGGGTTTTCGACGCTCGTCCAGGAGGATGCCGTCAGCAAGCCGTTGTGCGGCGTGGCGCGGCCGGTGCTGTTCCGGGGGATGCTGACGTGCTGGCTGAAGCTTTTCAACATCGTGCAGCCCGACCTGCTGGTGCTCGGGGAGAAGGACGTGCAGCAGGTGGCGGTGATCAAGAAAGTGGCGGCGGATTTGCTGCTGCCCCTGCGGATTGTGACGAGCCCCGTGGTGCGTGACGCCGATGGCATGACGGTGAGTGCGCGCAACAATTACCTGACGCCGTCGCAGCGGGAGGAAGCCCTCGCGGTGGTGCGCGCCCTGCGGAAGGCGAAGGAAATGGTGGAGGCGGGAGTCAAGATTTCCGACCGGTTGGTGGCCGAGGCCACGCACATCATCGGCCAGAAGCGCCGGCTGCGGGTGATTTATATCTCGGTGGTCGATCCGCGGACGATGGACCCGGTGCGGGACATCGTGCCCGGGCAGTGCCTGATGGCGGTGTCGTACTGGGTCGATGAAGTGCGTTTGACGGACAACATGCCGCTGTAAGGCGGCAGGCGCGCTGGGAGTCGGAAGTCAGGACGCTCCTGGAACTGCGGCGACCTCGTCGCAGAACGATGCGGTCCGCGGGCGGGGTCGCCCGCGCTCCAAGGCGGAGCGGCGTGGTAAGCTTGGTGCGACGCTTGGGTGTTTGCGAGAGGTCGGACGAGAGCTTCCGAGCGGCGCGTCGCGTAGCTATAAGATTTCGTTTTCGCGACGTGAGAAAAGGGCTGTGAATAACTTGTCAGCCGCCGTCCCGGCACGCTCTGAAATGGCGCGATTCTGGGTTTTGTGAACAGGCGGACAAAATTTCGATCTGCGGGGCGCATCGCTTTTGACAGCGAGTGATGGCGAGTGGGGCGCGGCGACGCCTGACGATGGCTCTGCGCAGGGAGGTGATTTATAAGACACTGGTAGCAAATGTGATAACGATAGGATGAATCGCGTGGGTTTCAGCTATCTCCATCGGAAAGAACGGGTAACCGCTAGGCCAGGGAGAAGGCTCGAGGGTCTGAGCGGGGACCGAATCGCGACGGAAGCTGGCTTGGGACGGTATTGAGCTGAGGCTCTGGGGCGGGTGTGAAGAACAACGCATCGAAGACGGGCCCCGCGCAGCGACTGCGGTGTTGTAATACGTGTCTATCTTTGTGACGACTGAGGTCTTGTGAGCACCTCGTTACCTGACAACCCCCGCATCGCGATCATCGGCACCGGTGCGTTGGGCTGCTATTATGGGGCGCGCTTGGTGAAAAGCGGGGCCGACGTTCATTTTCTGGCCCGGAGCGGGCGGGCGGCCCTGACGGCTCGCGGGATCAAGGTAAAGGCCCCCACGGAACGGCTCGCGGTGCGGAAGTTGCACGTGTATGGCTCGAGCGCCGACATCGGGCCGTGTGACCTGGTGGTGATCGCGACCAAGGCGACGGCCAACGAATCGTTGAAGACGGTGCTCCCGCCCTTGCTGAAGCCGGACACGACGGTGCTGACTTTGCAAAACGGGCTGGGCGTCGAGGAGCCGGTGGCGGAGATCGTGGGGCCGGGCCGCGTGATCGGCGCAATTTGTTACATCGGTTGTGTGCGCACGGCGCCCGGCGTGGTCGAGTGTTCGTTTCCCGGACTCATGACGATTGGCAAGTTCGGCAAGCCGGCGGGCGAGCGCACGCATGCGGTGGCGGCGCTGTGGCGTCGGGCCGGCGTAAAATGCACGGCGCAGGACAATCTCGAACTCCAGCGGTGGCACAAGCTGGTGTGGAACGTGCCGTTCAATGGCCTGGCGATCGTCGCGGGGACGACCACGGATTTGCTGCTGGCGGATGATGGGATGCGTTTGCTTGCCCGGCGGCTCATGGAGGAGGTGGTCGAGGCGGCCGCGAAATTCGGGCACGAGATTTCGCGGTCGTTTGTGGACCTGCAGTTTGAACGCACCGCAAAGATGGCGGCGTATCGGCCGTCGAGCCTGATCGATTTCGAGGAAGGGCGCGATTTGGAGATCGAGGAAATCTGGGGCGAGCCGGTGCGGCGTGCGAAGTCGGTGGGCGCCGCGGTCCCGCGCATGGAGATGCTTTATTGGCTGATCAAGCAACGGCTCGCCGCGCGAAACGCGAAGCTGAAGGCGAAGACGCGGAAGCGTTGAGGGGCGATGGGATCGGCCTGGGTTGATCCCCGGCGGATGGGGCGTGAGGGTTTTCGCACTGCGCTGGTTGGGTATGGGATTTCCCTGAGTCTCTGTGTCTCCGTGCGCAAGAATGCTGGTGTAGTCCGGTTCTGTTCGTGGGCAGGGGGCTCACGGAAAGAGAATGGGCGCACAGAGGCACGGAGACACAGGGAAGAAGGCAGGTGGCAGAAGCAAGGCGCGGGGTGGACCGAGCGAGCTCGGCTCCTACTAACACGGCTGAGCGCGTTGGGATTTTCGGCCGGGCAGATGCAGTTCGCTGTAGGGGCGCGGCTTGACCGCGCCCTTTTCTCGCTGCGGTGATCGAGGGCGTGGGCGAGCCGCGCCCCGGCATAGAAGAATTCGATTGCGCACGCTCCGAATCGCGCGGAATCGCCTGTAAACAGGCTCCTACCTGCGGAACTTGGACTCACGGATTCGCGGTTGCGCTCGTGTCATAGGGCTTCCTAGTTTCGGGCGAAACACTCCCTGATGTCCGTCACGCCCTCCCCGAAATTCGAGCCGTTCATCCCGGACTCGGCCAAGATTCCTGAATTCACGCTGCGCGCGGTCATCACCGGGGCGATCCTCGGCATGGTGTTCGGCGCGTCCTCGCTCTACCTGGTCCTGAAGGTGGGCATCACGGTGAGCGCCTCGATTCCGGTGGCCGTCATCTCGCTGGCGTTGTTCCGCGGTTGGGCGAAGGTCGGCGGGCGCGACTCGACGATCCTCGAGAATAACATCACGCAGACGGGCGGCTCGGCGGGCGAGTCGATCGCGTTCGGCCTGGGCGTGACGATGCCGGCCATTTTGATCCTTGGTTTCGACCTGGAGCTGACCCGCGTGATGTTGGTGGCCGTGATGGGCGGCCTGCTCGGCATCCTGATGATGATCCCGTTGCGGCGGGCCTTGATCGTGAAGGAGCATGGCGTGTTGAAATACCCGGAAGGCACGGCCTGCGCGGCGGTGCTCAAGGCCGGCGCCGACGACGTGTCGCGTGCGGCGGCGTCACCGTCCGCCAAGGCCGAGATGGCGGCGGCCGAGGCGGCCGGGCTGGGCAAGTCGCCCGGCGCGCGGGTGATCTTCACCGGTTTCGGGATCGGATTGCTCTACAAGACGGTGAACATCGCGTTCAAGGGCTGGAAGGATGTGCCGGAAAAAGTCTTCGGCGCGCCGTTGAAGGCCGGTTCGGTGAGCGCGGAAATCTCGCCGGAGCTGGTGGGCGTGGGTTACATCATCGGGCCCTACATCGGCGGGCTGATGGCGGCGGGTGGCGTGTTGTCGTACCTCGTGCTGATCCCGCTGATCCAGTTTTTCGGGGAAGGCGTGCCGGGCCCATTGGCGCCGGGCACGGTGCCGATTTCGGAAATGAGCCCCGGCGGCATTCGCGGCGCGTACATTCTTTATCTGGGCGCGGGGTGCGTGGCGGCGGGCGGGTTGATCAGCCTCCTGCAGGCGTTACCGACGATCTGGCACGGGCTGAAGGGCGGTCTGCGCGACATCGGCCTGGCCCGGGCGGGCGGCGGGGCGGGCGAAACCCCGCGTACCGATCGCGATTTGTCGCTCAAGTTCGTGGGCATCGGGATCCTCGTGCTCATGGCCGGCATCATGCTCGCGCCCTCGCTGCACATGAATTTTCTCGGGGCGTTGTTGATCGTGGCGTTTGGATTCTTGTTCGTGACGGTGTCGTCGCGGCTGACGGGCGAGATCGGTTCCACCTCGAATCCGATTTCGGGCATGACGGTGGCGACACTGCTGTTCACGTGCCTGATCTTCCTCCTGGTGGGATGGACCGGCGGGACCTACTACGTGATGGCGCTGTCGATCGGCGGCATCGTGTGCATCGCGTCGTCCAACGGCGGCACGACCTCGCAGGACCTGAAGACGGGATTCCTGATCGGAGCGACGCCGAAGCTGCAGCAGTATTCGATCCTGATCGGCGCGTTCGCCTCGGCGCTGGTGCTCGGACCGGTGCTGATGAAGCTGAACGACTCGGCGACGGTGTACGTGCCGGTGGCCGAGGTGGCGCCGGCGGGCTTGCGCGCGGACGTGTCGAAGCTCGAGCATCGCGAATCCCTGCAGGGACCGCAGGCGCGCGATGACGGCGGCACGTATTATTCCTGGCACAAGACGGACGAAACCGGGGGCCCGGCGGGCAAGTACCTGGTGAATGACGCGGGGGCGGCGGTGTGGCTGGTCGACCCCGGCATCAACGGCACGCACACGACGCGGCCGGATGGCTCGACGGTGCGCAAGTTCGACGCCCCGAAGGCGACGCTCGTTTCCTACATCATCAAGGGCATCCTCGACCAGCAGCTCCCGTGGGCGCTGGTGCTGTTTGGGGCGATGATCACGATCACGCTGCAGATGTCGTTCGTGCCCGCGCTGGCGTTCGCGGTTGGGGTTTACCTGCCGATCTCGTCGTCGCTGCCGATCTGGATCGGCGGCATGATTCGCTGGATGGTGGACCGGTGGATGAAGAAGAAGCCGGCCTATGCGGCGATGAACGCGGAGACCTTTGCCGCGGAGACCGACAAGAGTCCCGGCGTGCTGCTGGCATCCGGTTACATCGCCGGCGGCGCGATCGCGGGCATCGTGATCGCGTTCCTGGCCGGGGTGACGGATCAGTTCGATGCCGCGGTGGCGAAGTGGGCGGCGGAGAACAATCCGTTCTATGCCGGCCCGCATGCGGACCTGCTCGCGCTGATCCCGTACGGGTTGCTGTGTGGTTTCCTGTATTTCGTCGCGAAGGAAAAGTTCCTGGCGCCGACGCCGAAGCGGTAGGCGAACTCAGGCATCGCGGGAGGCATGGTCTCGCGCGCCGGCGCTCCGGGCGCGCGCGTCCTGTACCTTAGCGGACGCATGCCGTGCGGGTGGAGGGGCGTGGCTTGACCACGCCCTGGGCGCGCACGAGGCGCGCCCCAACAGTGAAGAAGTC
>JAEZDN010000085.1 GCA_023433275.1 Verrucomicrobiota bacterium | reverse complement strand
CTTGAGGCGTTTTCATTGATGGAGCCGGGGCGCCGGCGCGCCGGTTATTGCTTTACGCGAAAGAACCGGGGCGAGGGCGCCCCGGCTCCATTGCGTGGACGTTTTGGCGTGTCTTTTTGCGATGCTTTGTGACCAATTGCCGCATGGTCAAAAGCACTGGAATCTACCCCGGCGAACTCAACTGCCAGCTTACCCATGGTCCGTCGGGCAAGGTCATTGAAACCGACGCGCCGAAGGACAATCACGGGCGCGGCGCGGCATTCTCGCCGACCGATCTCACGGCTGCCTCGCTGGCCTCGTGCATGGTCACGACGATGGCGATCGTGGCGAAGCTGAAGCTGGGTACCGACATTCCTGGTATTCGCTGGGAGGTGACGAAGGAAATGTCGACCGACCAGCCACGCCGAATCGTGCGGCTCGCGGTCCAGATTTGGCTGCCCTTTTCGAAGGCGAAGGACCCGGAAGGTATTTTGGAGCGAGCGGCGCTCAATTGCCCCGTCGCTCAGACCTTGCATCCATCGGTTGAGAAACCCGTCACCTTCCATTGGGAAGGGTGATCGGGTCGGGCGGGCCCAAATGGTCCGGTGCAGCGCGACTGGGAGGGACAACGCGCCCTGCCGGTTTTACTTCACCACGTTGTCGAGCCGGTAGGTGCTGTTGAAAATCAGCTCCGTGTCATCCACGCCGATCCGAACCTTGATTGTACCGGTGGCGGCGTCGGTGCGGTCGGCGCGGCCCGTGACATGCCGGGGCTTGCCCTTGTGGTTCGTGGCCTCGCCCTTGAATTCGATTCGTTCGCCCCGCGCCAGTCTTTCCCGGTCGGAGGCCGGCAGGGTGATGGTGATTTGCCCGGTTTCGCTCCAGAAAAACCAGGGACGTACCTTCGCCTCATAGGTCGTGGTGAACCGGTCACCCTCGCGTCGGAACACGCCGGTGCTGAGCGCGACACTGCCGACATAGATGGAGGTTTTGACCGGTGCGACGCTCACCGCGTCCCAGTCGCCGGCCATGGGCGCGGAGCTGGCTCGGCCCGAAGCCACAGCGGCCAGCAACAGAAGGGAGCACAGAATGGAGCGTAGCATCATGACTGAGTCACCATGCGGCGGTGGAAGTTGCAGGCAAGCGCGCAGGGTCCCGCTGGCGGTGACGGTACCGCGATCATCGAGGGTGAATCCTTCGGCGCAGAGCGGAGCCTGCGCCTCCCACCCGACAACCCTGACTCCCAACCCGAGGCCATCGCGGCTCTTTCGCGTTGCCAAGGGTGGGGGCGGGGCGTTGCTTGGCCCCCTATGGCTAAGCAGGCTCAAGCCACCTGGGGTGGGCGATTCTCGGCGGGTCCCGCGGGGCTCATGCTGCGTTTCAGTGAATCGGTCTCGTTCGACCATCGGCTCGCGCCGTTCGACATCGCGGGCAGCAAGGCGCATTCGGCCATGCTCGCGAAGGTCGGCCTCATCACCGCGCAGGAGCGGGACGCGATTCATCGCGGACTCGACGCGATCGCGCGGGAAATCGAGGCGGGAAAATTCAAGTGGCAGACGACCCTCGAGGACGTCCACATGAACATTGAGCAGGCGCTGACCGCGCGCGTGCCGGCCGCCGCCAAGCTTCATACCGCGCGGAGTCGCAACGACCAGGTCGCAACGGACATGCGGCTGTATTTCAAGGCGGCCTGCGCGGACCTCACCGGCCGGATCCGCGAGGCCCAGCGCGCCATCCTGCGGGTGGCGGAGGCCAACTCGTCGGTCCTGATTCCCGGCTACACTCATCTCCAGCGTGCGCAGCCGGTGTTCCTTGCGCATCACCTGTTCGCGTATCTGGAAATGCTCGAGCGCGATGCGGAACGGTTCGCGGCCGTGGCCGACCAGGCCAACTGGTGCCCGCTGGGCTCCGGCGCCATTGCGGGCACGACCCTGCCGATCGACCGCGAGTTCACCGCGAAGGCGCTCGGCTTTGTGGATGCCCGGGGCCGGCCGCGGGTCACGCAAAACAGCATGGATACCGTCGCCGATCGCGACGTCTTCATCGGCTTCGCGTCGGCCTGCGCGACCGCCGGCGTGCACCTCTCGCGCATGGCGGAGGACCTGATCCTCTGGATGAGCAGCGAGTTTGGCTACGTGGACCTCCCCGATGCCTTTTGCACGGGCTCGAGCCTGATGCCGCAGAAGAAGAACCCGGACTCGATGGAGCTGATCCGCGGCAAGTCCGCGCGGCTGCAGGGCAACCTGCACACGCTGCTGGTGCTCGTGAAAGGCCTGCCACTCACCTACAATCGCGACCTGCAGGAGGACAAGCCGCCGGTGTTCGACAGCCATGACCAGACCGCACTTTGCCTTGAGGTGCTGGCCGGGACTTTTGCCGGCATGACGGTGCAGGCGGACCGTTGCGCGGCCGCGGTCGCCGATCCGGCGCTGCTCGCGACGGATTTGGCGGACTACCTGGTGCGCCAGGGCGTCGCCTTCCGAACCGCCCATCACGCCGTCGGCGCCGTGGTGAAGTTGGCGGAGCAGAAGCGGGTGGCGCTCAATGCGCTGAGCCTCGCCGACGTGCAGAGCATCCACCCCGCGTTCAAGAAGGACTGGGTCGAGTCCTTCGACCTGGCGAAGGCGATGGCGCGCCGCACCGGCACCGGCATGCCCGGACCGGCGCAGCTCCGGCGCCAGTTCGCGCGCTGGAAAAAGTTGCTCGGATAGGCGCGTCCCGGACCGGCAGAACGTCGTCTTGGAATTGCCGCCGGGGAACTGTCGCGTCGGGCGGACAACGATAGACTCGCCGGGACCGCGAATTTCTGCACGTTCCGCGGCTAACCATGCCCACGATCCGCATCCTTACCGACCGGGTGGCGAACCAGATCGCCGCGGGCGAGGTGATTGAGCGTCCGGCGGCCGTGGTGAAGGAATTGGTGGAGAACGCCCTCGACGCCGGGGCCACGCGCGTGGAGGTCGAGTTCAGCCATGGAGGGCGCAGCCTGATTCGTGTGGAGGACAATGGCTGCGGCATGTCGAAGGACGACGCCCTGATGTCGCTGGAGCGGCACGCCACGAGCAAACTCGTCGAGACGGCGGACCTGGACCGCCTCGATACCTTTGGGTTCCGGGGCGAGGCGGTGCCATCGATCGCGAGCGTGTCGCGCTTTGAGTTGCGCACGCGGCGGGAGGATGCCGCCGGCGGCACCGAGATCCTCGTCAATGGCGGCAAGCTCGTCCACGTGCGCGAGTGCGGCCTGGCGCCGGGAACGCGGATCACGGTGTCGCACCTGTTCAACTCCGTGCCGGCGCGGCGCAAGTTTCTCAAGAGTGACGCCACCGAGTCCGCGCACATCATCCAGACGGTGCGACTCTACGCGCTGGCCTGCCCGCAAACGGCCTTCACGCTGATCGAGGACGGCCGCGTGCTTTTCCAATCGCCCAGCTGCACGACCTTGGGCGACCGCGTGGCGGAGATTTTCGGCCGCCAGCTGGCGGCGGACCTGCTCGCGGTGGAGGCGAACGACGCGGGACTCAAGCTCTCCGGCCTGATGGGCAAGCCCGGCGTCAATCGCGCCACACGGCATGAGATGATCATGTTCGTCAACCGCCGCCCGGTGGACAGCCGGACGCTCCATTATGCGGTGATCGAGTCCTACGCGACCTCGTTGGCCAAGGGGCGCTATCCTGTGGCGGTGCTTTTTCTCGAGCTCGATCCGGCGGCGGTGGACGTCAATGTCCACCCGGCGAAGCGCGAGGTGCGCTTTCGCAGCGAGGGCGCGGTGCGTGGATTTGTCATTCGCGCCCTGTTGCAGACGCTCCGGGAATTTGGCGGGACGGCCGGCGTCGCGCCCCGGGCAGAGAGCGCGCTCCGCCCGCCGGAGCCCGTCGAGCTCATGCCGGGCGACCCGGTGCCGAAACCCGTGCCGGCGGTTCCGCTGGCGTCCGGATCGCCGGCCATGGCGCAACCGTTCCGACCCTTTGTGCCCCTGCCGATGGCGCCGACGCGGCCGGCTTCGGCGGCGCCCATGCCCCCGCCCGCTCCCTCGACGAGCGCAGGTGGGCCTGCTCCGCTCGCGAACTGGCGTTTCCTGGGCACGGCGCACGGGGACTTCATCCTGTTCGAGGCGCCCGATGGCGTGGTGGTGGTCGACCGGCGCGCCGCGCATGAGCGCGTGTGGTTCGAGCGGCTGCAGGCGCAGTTCTCCATCGGCGAGGTCGCGAGCCAGCGCCTGTTGTTCGCGGTGCCCGTTGAACTCGACGCGATCGCCAGCGCGCTGTTGATCGACCGCTTGTTCTTTCTCCAGCGCCATGGGCTCGAGGTGGGGGAGTTCGGGCGAAACTTCTTCCGGATCGAGGCCGTGCCGGTCTGGCTGGATCCCGCCGACGCGGAGGAGTTCCTGCGGGACCTGGTCGGCCTGATGCGCGAGGGGCGGCTGGACGAGCGCCGGGCCGACCTGGCGCGGGAGGAGCTCGCGCGGCTGGCGGCCCAAAAGGCAGTGCGGTTGCCGCCGTCTCCGGGGGCGGACGAGGCCTTGGCGCTCGTGACGCGCCTGTTTTCGTGCGATCACCCGCACACCAGTCCCGCCGGGCGGCCCACGCATTTCGAGTTGAGCCGGGGTGAACTGTCGCGGCGCTTCCAGCGATAGTTCCCGAAAATCTGGGGCGTCGGCCCGGTTTTTTCCTCGGGCAGACTCCCGCCTTGCCTGTCGGGTTGGCACGGCTTGTGATGTTCCTCCCGCTTATGCCGACCGTCAAAGCCACCAAGCCCACCAAGAAAGCCGCCACCGCCGCCGCCCAGAATCCCGAGGACTCGCTGAGGGCGCACATCCACCGCCACCTCATCTCCACGCTCGCGCGGCATGAGGGCTCGGCGACGCCGCAGGATTGGTGGGTGGCGACGGCCCTGGCCGTGCGCGACACGATCCACGAGCGCATGATCGCGACCCAGGCGGTGCACAACGAGCAGAACGTGCGACGCCTCTACTATTTCTCGCTCGAGTACCTCATGGGCCGTCTTTTTGGCAACAACCTGCTCGCGACCGACATGTTGGAATGCGCGCGGGCCGCGCTCGAATCGCTCGGGCAGGATTTCGAGAAGATCCGCGACGCTGAAGTCGACATGGGCCTGGGCAACGGCGGCCTCGGGCGTCTCGCGGCGTGCTTCCTCGATTCCCTGGCCACCCTGGACTACCCGGCGCTCGGGTACGGGATCTACTATGAGTTCGGCCTTTTCCGGCAGCAGTTCGTGAATGGCAGCCAGGTCGAGCATCCGGACAACTGGATCCGCTTTGGCAACCCGTGGGAAGTGGTGCGGCCCGAGTACAGCCAGGTGGTGCGGTTTTATGGGCGCGTGGAGAATGTCTTCGACGATCGCGGAAATTATCGGCCGCGCTGGGTGGACACGAAGACGATCCTGGGCGTACCGCACGACATTCCCACCGCGGGCTTTGGCACGAAGACCGTCAACCTGCTGCGCCTGTGGGCCTCGAAGTCCACCGAGGACTTCGACCTGGCGGCCTTCAACCGCGGCGGTTATTTCGAGGCCGTCCGCGAGCAGACCTCCGGCGAGACCGTGTCGAAGGTGCTTTATCCGAATGACAAGACGGAGAACGGCAAGGAGCTGCGCCTCATGCAGCAGTACTTCTTCGTCGCGTGCTCGCTGCGAGACATCATCCGCCGGCATTTCCGCAACCCCGCGAATTCCTGGGACAATTTTGCCGCGAAGGTGGCGGTGCAACTGAATGACACCCACCCGGCCATCGCCGTGGTCGAGCTGACCCGCATCCTGGTCGACGAGGAAAACATGGGTTTCGAGGACGCCTGGCGCATCGTGGGCCAGACCTTTGCCTACACCAACCACACGTTGATGCCCGAGGCGCTCGAGAAATGGAGCGTGGCACTCTTCGAGAAAGTGCTGCCGCGGCATCTCCAGCTGATTTACGAGATCAACGCCCGCCTGTTGCAGGGCGTGGAGGCGAAGTGGCCCGGCGACAACGAGAAGAAGCGCGTGTGCTCGCTGATCGAGGAAAACGGCGGCAAGCAGGTGCGCATGGCCAACCTCGCCGTGGCCGGCTCACATACGGTGAACGGGGTGGCCGCGCTCCACACGGTGCTGCTCAAACAGGATCTCTTCCCCGAGTTCGACGCGCTCTATCCGGGAAAATTCCAAAACAAGACCAATGGCATCACGCCCCGCCGCTGGCTCCTGAAATGCAACCCGCGCCTGTCCGCGCTCATCACGAAGCGCCTGGGCCACGAGAACTGGGTGCGCGACCTCGACCTGCTGCGCGGCCTCGAAAAGGACGCGGACGACGCCGCGTTCCAGCGCGACTTCATGGCCGTGAAGCGCGCCAACAAGGTCGAGCTGGCGGCGGTCATCAAGGCCGAGTGCGGCATCGACGTTTCCCCGGATGCGCTGTTCGACGTCCAGATCAAGCGCCTGCACGAGTACAAGCGGCAGCACCTGAACCTGCTCCACATCCTCGCGCTGTACCGCCGGCTGTTGCAGAATCCCGGCCTCGACATCGTGCCGCGCGTGTTCGTCTTCGCCGCGAAGGCCGCGCCGGGCTACGATCTGGCGAAGAACATCATCCGCGCGATCAATCTCATCGGCGCCCGGATCAACGCCGACACCCGCATCGGCGGGAAGATCAAGGTGGCGTTCCTGCCCAATTATCGCGTGTCACTTGCCGAGAAGATCATCCCGGCGGCGGACCTTTCGGAGCAGATTTCCACTGCGGGCAAGGAAGCGTCGGGCACGGGCAACATGAAGCTCTCGCTCAACGGGGCGCTGACCATTGGCACGCTTGATGGCGCCAACGTGGAAATCGGCGAGGAGGTTGGGTCCGAAAACATCTTCATCTTTGGCCTGACGGTCGAGGAGGTCGCGGCGTTGTGGGCGAAGGGCTACAACCCGTGGGACCGCTACAACGCGGACGAGGAATTGCGCGCGGTCATCGACTGGATCGGCAGCGAGTATTTCGCCCCTGGCGAAAAGAGCGCCTTTGGTCCCCTGCACCACAGCATGATGGGCGGCGGCGACCCGTACCTCCTGCTCGCGGATTTCCGCAGCTATTGCGAGGCCCAGGCCCGCGTCGATGCCGCCTATCGCGACCAGAAGGCCTGGGCGAAGATGGCCATCCTGAACACGGCGCGGATGGGGAAATTCTCCAGCGACCGCACGATCCGGGAATACGCGGAACAGATCTGGAAACTGAAGGCCGTCCCGGTGGCCTGAGCCGAAATCATGCATGATGCAGGGGCGCGGCTTGACCGCGCCCGTTTCTTGCTGCGGGGCGCACGCCGCAGTTCCGCTCCATCTGTATAGTTCCGGCTGAGCCCGGCGGGTGACGCGACGCTGATCGAATTGTTGCGTTCGGTGGGGAGCGTGAACCGGGGCGAGGGCGCCCCGGCTCCATTACGAGCCTCCGTCCCGAAGGGGCGGTGATGCGCCCGCATCGCGTTCAGGCCGGCATCAGGCCGGCCGATTTCTGCCGGAGGAGCGCGGCCTGCACCTGCCGGCTGTGCCATCGTCCGTTCCAGGCGGCGAGGGGTCCAATCAGCGCGTACGTGACGCCGGGCAGCCAGGTGGAGCGGCTGACATAGGTCAGGCCGATCGAGAGGAAGCACACGGCGACCTGAAGCCGGAATTCATTCCGTTGGAGCCGGGTCAGGATGATCTCCGCTTCCGTGAGCCGCAGTTGTTCGCGCAGGCGGAGCGCATGGCCATGGAGGAGGACATACAAAGTCCAGATGCCGGCGAAGCCCAGGCCGTAGACACGGTAGATAAAGAAGATCTGGTCGGGGTGACTCAGCCCGGCGCCCCCGCCCAGCGCCGCGTTGAAGAGAAATTTCAAGGGATAGACCGAAAACAACACCAAGAGGAGGATCAGGTAATTGGTCGACCGGGTGAAGACATCCTCGAGACCGTAGCGCCGGAAGAATTTATAATGTTCGTTCCAAAACAGGAGCAGGATGGCGAAGCACGCGACGAAGGCGGGGAAGCCGCGCAACACCTGGACCAAGCCCTCGAAATCGCGCGGGACCTCGGTCGAAACCACCAGGAGAGTCAGCGCGAAACCGAAGACCGCGTCGGTCAGGTTCTCGAGCCGGGACACCTCCCGGCCGCGCCAATGAAAGTGTTCCTCGGGGTGTCGGCCGGGAAGCCGGTCCCGCCAGGACGATTTCACGCGTTTGCGCGCCATGCGCCAACCTATGACGTCTCGGGCGCGGGCCGGCCAGCGGATTCGCCCCGGGTGCGGGTCGGCGATTTTCGTCGTGTGCCGGCTGATGCTTTTGTGGTTAATGGGTTCGTCTCCGCTCCATGTTGCCCGCCCCCCGCTCCCGTCGCCTGTATTGGATTTTAGGAACTTTGCTGCTGGCGGTCAGCCTTGGCATGGCGGCTCGACTCTGGCTGGGCGGATATGTCGTTCGTTCCGTGCTTCGCATGGCCGGGGCTTCGGAAATCAGGCACGGGGCAGTCCGGGGCACGCCGTGGCTCCTCGAGGTGGAGGAGTTGCGGTTCAAGGTGCGAACGCACGCATTCTTCGCGCGGCGCGTTACTCTCGCCCGCCGGCAATGGTGGCTGGCCTCGCTGGGCGACGTGCGGGTCGAGCAGGCGCGGATGCCGGTGGTGCTGGACGGGTCGGACGTGGATCCCTGGAACTGGTCGACCTATGAACGCGGTGGGTGGGAAGGGGAGCCGGTGAGCCTGCCGTTTCGGTCGCTGGTGTTGGCGGGAGAATTGGTGGTGCGGATGGCGACGGTGCCCGACCGGGCCATTGCGATTCAGCTCGAGGGACAGCCCCGCAGCGGCACCTCGTGGGTGGGGAGCCTGGTGGCGGAGGGCGAGGGGTTTCACCTGGCGGGAGCGGGCTCGCTGCTGCGCGCGGGACAGGAACTGGACTTTCAGGTGCACAGCGCGGCGTTGGATCTGGGCCTCTGGTCGCGCCAGGTGCAGCGGCTGGTTTCGCTTCCCGGGGGGCCGTGGACGATGCAGGGCCGGCTGACCGGCGTGGCCGAGGGCAAGGTGACGGCGCAGCGCTTTGCGGCGACGGCTCGCGTGCGCCTCGCCGACGGAAGCATGCGGGCGGGGACGCGGGACATCGAGGCACGCGGCGCCGAGGCGGAGCTGGAGTTTTCCGATCTCTGGAAATTGCGAACGAAGTCCGGGGCCCTTCACCTGGACGAGCTGCGGGTTGGGCGGCTCGTCGTGCAAGATGTCGCGGCGGATTTCGGATTATGGGGCGGCAGCCAGATTGAGATCCAGCGGACGAGCGGCACCGCCCTGGGCGGGAAATTGACGGTGGATCCATTTCGCTACTCCTTGAACCAAAGCGTGGTGAACCTCATGGTGCGACCTGAGCGCGTGCGGGCGCCGGGCCTGATCGCATTGACGCAAGGGGTGGCGCCGCGGCTGAGCGGCGAGATCGACGGCGAGGTCGCGCTTCGCATCCAGGGGGACGGCGTGCACGTGGCGGGCGGAAGCCTCGTGATGCGGCCGGAGCGCGCGCCCGAGTTGCAGGTGAATGCGGCGGCCATGCTGCGTTCCGGCGCGATCATGGACGCGGGGACGACCGAGGTTTTCCGCGGTGCCCGGGGCGGGAGCGTTCTGATTAGACTGGATGAGATGCGGTTCGAGCCGCGCGGAGAGGGCCTACCCTTGGGGACGTCCGCGCGCGTGCGCGTGGCGGGGCGCGTGGACGGCGCACCGGTGGCGTTCACCTACCACGTCAACGGGGCGCTCGAGCGATTCCTCAGCCTGTAGCCGGATACGCGTGAAGTTGGACGCGGTGGCATCGCGCCCGAACGGGTGCGCGGCGTCAGCGCGGGCCGATGCTGCCGGGCTTGCCGATGGGGGGCGGAGGAGCGGGTTCGCCGCGGAGGGAAATCGGCGGCTTGCCCCCATTGAAAATGCCGATGGCGGCGAGCGACTCGGAGAAATCCATCTCGAAGGGAACCACGACGGGCACAGCGGTCGCGCCGAGTTTCGCGGGCGAATACCGCCACTTGATCACGGCGTCGGCCGTTGCGATGGCGAATACCTGGTCGTTGGTTTCGTAGCAATAAAGGCCCTTCACGTTGCCGTCGGCGCCGACGAACAGGAGGAACTTCGCCTTGATCGGGTCGCGCTTGAGTCGAAGGCTTTGCGGGTAGGTCGGGGCGAAGGATGATTTCAGCACCGGCTTGGTGGCCTCGTCCGGGAGCAGGAAAACCTGGGTCTTCTCATCGAGGCCCGCCTTGCTGATGGCTTCGGTGGGGATGGTGCCCGACTTTTCGGTGGGGGCGACGAGCGTCTTGGCCCCGAGCAATTGTTTGAGGTACTTGGCGTCGAAGATCACATCCTCGAGCGTGAGGTCGGGGGCTTTCGCCTTTTCCTTCTCCTTGGATTTGCCGGCGGCCAGCGCGGGCAGGACGGCGAGCAACAGGGCCGTCGAGATGAGCAGGGCGACGGAACGGGTGGTTTTCATGAGGGCACAAAAAAGCGCGCCGCGGGGGCGCGCAATCTTGGAAATCTCGGATAGTCCCTGATTCGGGAGCGCGTTCAGAGTTTGAACGGCACCTTCACCTCCAGCGGCGCGTAGCCGGGGGCCGTGAGGACCACGCGATCATCGGCGGAAAGCTGGCCGACGGTCATCACCTGTCCGGCGGCGAGCGTCTGCTCGGGCACGTTGCGCGCCTTGTCCATGGCATGGTGGACCACACTGAGGAGCACCTTGCCGCTGACCTTGAGGGTGTCCTGGGAGTCGTTCTTGAGCTTCAGCACGAAGGGGGTGCCCTCGGTGCTTTCGGCTTTTTCAAACGTGGCCACCAAGGGCAGGGCTTTTTCCGCCCGGGGCTCGAGCACAAGGGCGTCGCTGGCGGCGAGCGCCGTGATGGTGAGCGTGGCGAGACCAAGCAAGCAGGCCAGTGCGAGGAGCGCGCGGCTGCGAGGAAGTGCGGGTGAGGGTTTCATGACGGGTGAAGACTGTGGCACGTCTGGAGCGAAGACAAGCACGGCGAGCGCTGGCGCCGCCGGCGAGGCGCGAGTCGGTTGGGTCTATGAGGTGCATCGCCCTCCCGCTCGGCAATACTAGGTGGTCAGCGGCCGGCTGCGGGGACGTTCAGTTCCTTTCGGCCCACGATGGTCCACGCGCGGGTGATGCGGCCGGACTTCACTTCATAAATCATGGTGAGCTCCTGGGTGCCGACGCCCTCGGGGAAGGTTCGGGTGATTGATTCGTGATCGATGACGGTCGCGGCGGTCACAATGCGATTGAGGAGGCGGGCGTGGAGGTTGGGTTCCTGGAAGCGCACGGCGAAGCGCTCACGGAGGGCCGCGGAACCGCGGGCGAGCAGCGTCGACGGGTGCTCGTAGAGCTCGGCGTCCTCGGCATAGATGGCGAGCAGCGTGGGAATATCGCGCGCGTTGTAGGCGTCGAGCTGGCGCTGGACCACGGACACGGGGTCGAGGGGGTCGGTCATGGCGCGCATTCTGGTTCAATCAGGTGCCGACGCACAGACGATTCTCCCGGAGCGTCGGATCAGCGGGAAGGTATTTCGGCGGGACATTGTCCGGGTCGGATGCATGCTGGCCTGGTTCGTGGGGGTGAACTTTCGATCTCCGCCGCGGTCGCTCCACTTGCATGGCCTTCGTTTGGAAAAAGCATCCCTTCCTGATCGGCGCCCTAGCGCTGGGGGTCGTGCTTTTGGCGACGGCGTGGGCGGCGCGTTTTGTTTTGGCGAAGATGGCGATCGCGACGGCGTTGCGCGAGGCCGGCGCGACGGAGGTCCAGTTTCAAGTAACGAAAGCGTCGCCCCGGCTCGTGGTGGTCGAGGATCTCGACCTGAAGATGGGGTTGCAGCCGCTATCGGCCGGCCGGGTCTCCGTCGAGCGCGCGCGGTGGTGGATGGCTTCGCTGGGCACGTTGCGCGTGGAGGGCGCGCGGGTGCCGGTGAAGATTGACGAGGCCCGGACGGACCCGTCGCCGGAGAAAAAGGCGAGACCGACGCGGCTGCCGCTGGACGAGTTTTCCCTCGATGGCCAGCTGGTGATCCAGGCGGCCGGGGCCGAGGACCAGGCGCTCGCCGTGACGATCGTGGCGCGGCCAGACGCGCACGGAAAGTGGAAGGCGCAGACGACCGTTGCGGGACCGGGTCTGACCTTGGCGGGGGAGGCCAGCTATGAGCTTTCGAGCGGCGAGTTGGAATTCAGGGTGCCGGAACTGGCGCTGGATTTTGCGCCGTGGGAGGCCTTCGTGCGTGCGGTGGCGCCGATGCCGGATGGGGATTGGAAAATCGCCGGCAAGGTGAGCGGGGCGGTGGAAGGACGAATGGCAGATGACGGCCTGGTGGCGCGTGGCCAGGTGCGATTACGGGAGGGAAGTGTTTCATCGGCCGCGGGTGACATCGCCGCCGAGGGCATCGAGGCGGAGTTGGACTTCACGGACCTGGTGGAGGTGCAGACGGCGCCGAGCTCGGTGCGGGCAAGGGAAGTGCGGACCGGGGAACTCACGTTCGGGGACCTGGCCGCGGTTTTTGCTTTGGAAGGCACCGATCGCATTGCGGTATCGCGCGCGGCGGTGCGGGCGTTGGGCGGGCACGTGACGGCCGAGCCGTTCGTGCTGGTGCCGAGCGAGGCCGCCATCGATGCCGTGTTGCTCGCGGAGGGCATCAGCATTGAGGAGGTGATGGCCCTGACCGAGGACCTGCCGGCGCAGGCCACGGGGCGGGTCAACGGACGCGTCCCCGTGCGCTTTGACGAGGAAGGGCTGCGATTCGGGACGGGCTGGCTCGCGCTCCAGCCTGGCGTCCCCGCGGAGATTGCCTTCAAGGCGAAGGGGCTGCTCACGGGCGGCGTGGCGCCGGGCAATCCCCGTTATACCGTGTTGCAGAGAATCGAATCCGGCCTCCTGAAATTAAGGATCAGCGAACTGCGGCTCGACATCCGGCCCCCGGACGTGCCGGCGGGTCGGTCGGCGCAATTGCACCTGAAGGGCGAACCGGTCGACCCGGAAGTGAAGGCGCCCGTGCGGCTGGATTTGAATGTGAACGGCCCGATCGAGAAGCTGATCAACATGGGGTTGGATTCGCGGCTCAGCATCGGGGCTGGAAAATAATAAGCGAACGCGCAACCTCGTCCCGCCGTCGCTGACTAATCTTCCACCCCCATGCAACTCCGCACCGCCTTTGCCGCCACCCTCGTGCCGCTCCTGTTGGGCGGATGCCTCAACGTCAAAACCGAGCCCATTGAGGTGAAGCCGATCCACATCACCGTCGACGTCAACGTCCGCGTCGAGCGCGCCCTCGATGATTTCTTCGGCGACCTCGACGAAAAGTCCTCGACCATCGAACCCTCCAAATCCTGAACGCCATGAACCGTCTTCGTTTCATTCTCCTGTTTGCCAGCCTCTGTATCGGGGTCGTCACGGCGTTTGCCGCCGAAAATGCCGCGGACATCCGCCGCCGCATGGAACAGCGCCTGCCGGCCATCGACCGCCTCAAAACCGCCGAGGCCGTGGGGGAGAACAACCGCGGTTTCCTCGAGGTGCGGGGCAGTGGCGGAGCCGATGCCAGCGCCGTGGTTTCCGAGGAGAACCGCGATCGGGAAGCGGTGTACGCCTTGATCGCAAAGGAGACGGGCGCCACGGCGGACTCCGTCGGCCGCGCGCGCGCCAAGCAGATCGCGGGCAACAGCCGGGGGGGCGTGTGGGTGCAGGACGCCTCCGGGGCCTGGAAGAAGAAGTGAGGCGGTGACGAGGTGGGGCCAGGCTTTGACTGGCCAGCCACGCGGGTCGGAAGCCGGTCGGAGACCGGCCCTCGCGGGTGTCCATAAGGCTGGCTTCGCGGCTTGGCACCTGCTTTGGTGCGCGTTCGCCCAATGCCGAAAAACCGATTCTACAACGCCTTCGATATGCAGGAGTGGGGCAGCAGTCGGAAGCCCGACTACCGCAGCCCGTTCCAGATTGACCGCGACCGGATCATCCACGCGCATGCGTTCCGGAAGCTGCAGTCGAAGACCCAGGTTTTCCTGAGCGGGGAATACGATTTCTACCGCACGCGGCTCACGCACTCCATGGAGGTCGCGCAGATCGGTCGGTCGATTTGCGCGTGGCTGCTCAGCCGGGGGGACCCGCTCAGCGACGATTTCTTCATCGATCCGGATCTGGTGGAGGCGAGCAGCCTGTCGCACGACATGGGGCATCCGCCCTTCGGCCACAGTGGCGAGCGCACGCTCCAGGAACTGATGAAGCGGCGCGGCGGGTTCGAGGGCAACGCGCAGACGTTGCACCTGCTCTGCGAGACAATTTATCAGAACGAGTCGGGCGTGAAGGGCATGCAGCCCACGCGCGCGCTGCTCGACGGCGTGCTGAAGTACAAGAAGCTGTACACCGAGTTCGCCACGCCGCCGCTGAATCATTTCATCTACGACACGCAGGCGCCGGTGCGGGAGTGGGTTTTCGGGGGCGCGCGGATCCCGGGGCCGCTCATGCGCGGGGAGGCGTTGAACGATTTCAAGAGCGTCGAATGCCAGATCATGGACTGGGCGGACGATGCGGCGTATTCCCTCAATGACATCGTGGACGGCGTGCGCGCGGGTTTCCTGACGGTGGAGCGCGTCGAGCGGTGGGCGGGCGGCGAGGTGATCGGCGCGCTCGAGCAGCGGCATCTGGACTCGTTCTTCGACGCGGTGCGGAAGGATCGGCTCGAAAACACGTTTTCGAAAAAGATCGGCCATTTCATCCAGGCCTGCCGGCTCAAGCCGCGGGAGAACTTCATGTCGGAAAAGACGAATCGCTACGCATTCGAGCTGACGATCGACCCGGCGGCGCGCGGCGAGGCGGATTTTTTCAAGAAGATGGCCAACGACATCATCTTCGAGAGCCCGCAACTCGAGCAGCTCGAGCACAAGGCGCGCGTGATCATCAATGCGTTGTTCAACGCGATCTGGGAAAACTACGCGCAGCGCAACGAGCGCGTGATCCACATCCTGCCGGCGAACGTCAGCCGGTTGATCGAGGCCGAGCGAAGCCAGGATGGGAAGGCGCGCCGGATTTGCGATTTCCTCGCCGGCCAGACGGACGGCATGGTGGTGCGAACCTACCGTCGGTTGTTCGATCCGGAGTTTGGATCGTTTCGGGATTTGAGCTGAGCGGGCGGGGTGGCGGGCCGCGCCAGCGGGGTTTCGGCGACTGGAAGGATCGACGCTGGTTAGGGAAGCGGAGCAGGCCCGACGCGAGGTCGGCCCCTACCGGAACCAGGGGCGTCGGACGCTACAGCACCAGTTGCCAATAGCCGACGTCGATCCACTGATCGAATTTCCAGCCGACCTCCTTGAAGTGGGCGACTTTTTGGAATCCGAGTTTTTCGTGGAGGGCGACGCTGCCGGCATTGGGAAGCGCGATGCCGCCGATCAGGGCATGCGTCTTGGTCGGGCGCAGCGCATCGATCAACGCGGTATAAAGCTGTGTGCCTAGCCCGCGGCGCGTGGCCGTCGGATCGAGATAGACGGTGGTCTCGAGGGAGAAGCGATAGGAGCAGCGGGATTTCCAGGCGTTCGCGTAACTGTAGCCGAGGATGCGCTGGTTTTCCTCCCACACGAACCAGGGGCGGCCGGCGTCGCGGACCTCGGAAATCCGTTGGGCCATCTCCTTCCGGGTGATGACTTCCTCCTCGAACGTGACGATCGTGTGCGTGACGTAATGATTGTAGATCGCGGCGATGCCGGCGGCGTCGGCGGGCGTGGCGGGGCGGAGCATGGTGGGAGCGGTGGACGCTGGTATGGACGCGGTCGCGGGTAAGTTCGAGCGGGAATGCGCGTCGCGTCCGAAACTCCGGCAATAGGACCGGCGCCCCCTGCGGGAACGCCGTTACTCTTTCGGGGCGGGCGCCAGGTGGCCCTTGGTTACGGCGTCGTCGATCATCTGGACGGCGTATTCCCAAATGGCCTGCGAGCCCTCGGCCACATGGGCGTTGCGGGCGCGGACGCGGTCGTGGGTGATGCCGTGTTTTTGCCAGGCATGGCCGTCCGTGAGGCAATTGAGAAGCATCGGGTGGAAGCGATCGCACGCGGCGGCAAAGCGCGCCTCGGGCGTGGCCCGGGCCTCGAACTCGTCCCACAGCGCGCGAAACTCCTCGGCCTGGTCCGGCGGCAGCAACCCGAAGATGCGGGAGGCGGCCACAGCCTCGCGGGCATGCTGGTCGGCCATGTTCTTGGTGTCGTACGCGAAGGTGTCGCCGGCATCGATTTCCACGAGGTCATGGATCAGGACCATCTTGAGGATGCGCAGGACGTCGAGGGGCTGATGGTTGGAGTGCTCCGCGAGCACGATGATCATGAGCGCGAAATGCCAGGAGTGCTCGGCGCTGTTCTCGGCCCGGCGGCTCTGGGTGAGAATGGTCTGCCGGAATATTTCCTTCAGCTTGTCGACCTCGGTGATGAAGGCGATCTGGCGGCGCAGGCGCTCGGCGGAGGGGAGTTTCATGGAGGCGGGCTGTGGGAGGAAGCGGAGGTCCCCGATCGCCGGTAAACAGGATCCTGCAAGGGCGGAACTACGGTTTCAGGTAGGGGGCTAGCACGCGTTTCCAAATGGCGTAACCGTCGGCGTTCATGTGCAACTGGTCCTTGAGGAAAAGCTCGGGCCGGGTGCCGCCGCTGGCGTCGAGCATGGGCGTGGCGATGTCGACGTAGGTGCAGCGCGGGTCGGAAGCGCAGTCCGCCTCGATCAGGGCGTTGGCCTCGGCGAACTGGTCATGAATCTTGGCGCGCGACGGAGCCGGGTTGATGGACAGGAAGAATAGTTTGGTCTCGGGCAGCGCGGCGTGCAGGCGGGTGCGGAAGGCCTTGAAGTCGGCCGCCACCTGCGCGGGGGTCTTGCCGCTGGCGATGTCGTTGCTGCCGGCGAAGAGCACAACGGCGCGCGGGCGGTAGGGCAGGACGATGCGATCGAGATACTGGACGCTGTCGGCCAGTTGGGAACCGCCGAACCCGCGGTTGATCGTGGCGACGCCGGGGAAATCCGTCGCCAGGGTGTTCCACATGCGGATCGAGGAGCTGCCCACGAAGACGACGCCGCCCGCGGGGGGCGGGTTGGTGGCGTCGGCGGCGGTCAGCGCATCGATTTCCTTGGCCCAACGCTCGGTCGCCGCCTGGATCGCGGCCGCCGGGAGCAGGAGGGAGGCGAGCAGAAGGACACGTAGCCAGAGGGAGCGAAGGGAGCGGGGGTGGTTCATGTGATTCACGAAAGGGTTAAATCGGCCGTGTGCAATCCGGGACGCCAACGCGGCCGCGGCGACTTTTGCCCGGCGGTGCCGGGATCGGCGCGTCATAATATCCCGAGCCGGACGATCCGCCGCACCTGCAAGGTTGCATTCGGGGCGGGGGCTCTGCTTTCCTGACCCTTCCATGAAAATCCTCGTAGCCGACAAGATCTCACCCAAGGGAGTTGCCTTCCTGCGCGCGCAGAAGGGCTTTGAAGTAGTCGAGGCTTACGGCTCTTCCCCGGCCAAGGTGTTGGAGCTGGTCAAGGATGTGCACGCGATCGCCGTGCGTTCGGAAACCAAGATCACCGCGGAGGTCATCGCCGCCGCGCCCCTGCTCAAGGTCGTGGGCCGTGCGGGCGTGGGCGTCGACAATGTCGATGTCGATGCCGCGACGGAGCGCGGAGTGATCGTGATGAACACGCCCTCGGGCAACACGATTGCCACGGCTGAGCTTACGTTCACCCACATCCTCTGCGGCGCACGCCCGGTGCCGCAGGCGGCGGCCTCCATGCGCGAGGGCAAATGGGATCGCAAGAGCTTCTCGGGCATCGAACTTTTCAAGAAGACGCTGGGCATCGTGGGCCTCGGCCGCATCGGCAGCGAGGTGGCCAAACGTGCGCAGGCCTTCGGCATGAATGTCGTGGCCTTCGATCCCTACCTCGCGCCGAGTCGCGCCAAGGCCATGCAGATCGAGGGCGTGACCCTCGACGAGCTGCTCGCCAAGTCGGATTACATCACGGTCCACATGCCGTTGACCGAACAGACCCAGTACATGATCGACGAGGCGGCGCTGGCGAAGTGCAAGAAGGGCGTCCGACTCTTCAACTGTGCGCGCGGCGGCATCATCAAGGAGGCCGCGTTGGTCGCCGGTCTCAAGTCGGGCCAGGTGGCCGCCGCGGGCCTCGACGTGTTTGAGGACGAGCCGCTCGCCGCCGACCACGAGCTGCGGAAGCTGCCGAATGTCACGCTCACGCCCCATCTGGGCGCCTCGACGGCCGAGGCCCAGGATGCCGTCGGCGTGGAAGTCGCCGAGCAGATCGCCGACGTGCTCGCCGGCGGGGTGATCCGCAATGCGGTCAACATGCCCTCGCTCGACGCCGCCACGCTGAAGGTCATCGGGCCGTATCTCGAGCTGGGCAACAAACTCGGCACGCTGGTCCAGCAGCTCGCCACCGATCGCGTGGAGAAGCTGCGGGTCACGTATTGGGGCAAGATCGTGGAGCTCGACGCGAACCCCGTGACGCGCGCCATCCAGCGCGGCTTCCTCAGCCGGATCAGCAGCGAGTCGCTCAACTACATCAATGCGCCCGTGGTGCTCGAGCGCCTCGGCGTGCAGGTCGAGGTCGTGAAGTCCAGCGTCGAGACCGATTACACCGAGCTCATGCAGGTCGAGGCGGTCACGTCCAACGGGAGCGTGTTCTCCGCGACGGGCACGTTGCTCGGCAAGTCGGCCAGTCCGCGCATCGTGGCCCTCAACGGGCGCGACATCGAGGCCGATCCGAAGGGCGCGCTGCTCGTCTATGAGAACCACGACGAGCCGGGCATCATCGGCATGGTCGGCACGCTCCTCGGCAAGGACAAGGTGAACATCGCCGCGATGTCGCTGAGCCGCAACAACGCCGGCGGGATCGCGCTCTGCGTGTTGAATCTCGACAGCGCGCCCACGGAGGCGGCCCTTAAGGAATTGACCAGCCATCGAGCCATCAAGCAGGCTCAGGTGGTCAACCTCTGATGTCTCCGGTCGGGTTAATTGTCTCCACGCTCATCGGCTATTTGCTCGGGTCACTGCCATTCGGCTATATCGTGGCCCGGGCGCATGGCGTTAACATCTTCAAGGAAGGCAGCGGCAACCCGGGCGCGACGAACGTCAAGCGGGTGCTCGGCACGAAGTTCGGCGCGAAGGGCAAGCGCGCGGGCAACCTGGTGTTCGCGCTCGACGTGCTGAAGGGCGCGCTGGCGGCCAGCTGGGGCCTCTTGGGGCGATTGGGCGTCGCGATCGAGTACGACCTGTCGGACTGGGGCCTGTCACAGGCTGGCCGGATCGCAGGCGAGGACTGGCGATTGATCGGTCTCGCTGGCGTGGTCGCGGCCGTGCTCGGGCATTCGTTTTCCGTCTTCACGAAATTCAAGGGCGGCAAGGGCGTGGCGACCGCCGCGGGCGGCGTGCTGGTGCTGGTGCCGTTCTCGTGCCTCGCGGGCGCGGCGGTGTGGGTCGTGACGTTTTACGCCACGCGTTATGTTTCGCTGGGCTCGATCCTGGCGGCGATCGTGGTGCCGGCCACGAGTTGGCTCCGGGGCAATCCGGTGCCGTTGAACCTGGTGGTGACCGCGCTCGGCTTGTTCGTGATCGTGCGCCACCGCGAAAACATCAAGCGCCTCCTAGCGGGCACGGAAAGCAAGTTTGCCCGGAAGCCGCCGGCGTGAAGGCGAGGGTTTGAGGGCGGGAAGGCGAGGGTGTGAGGGCGGAGGAGAGGGTGTGAGGGTGTGAGGGTGTGAAACCTGAGGATGGGGGGCGCTTACGACGCGCTGGAGCGCGGGCGACTTGGCCGCGCAGCTCTCTTGCCGCGGCGGGGGTCGACGCGGCTCCATTTCAGGATTGTCCCGACTTAGCTCGAGGTCGGGGCGACGGGGCGGAAGCCGGCGAGGGTCATGGCGCGCTGGACTTCAGGCGCACGCATGAAGGCGTCCCAAACGAGGCCGGAGCGGAGGTTTTCCGCCATGACCAGCGTGATGCCCACGTCGATGCCGATGACATCCGGGGAAACCCAGCCGGTCTGGGGATTGAACGCATCGGCGAAGCCGTAGCGGCCCCAGACCTCCGGTCCGCCGGTGTCGCGCATGCGGGCAAGGGCGGTGAGACACTCGCGCGGGGCGAAGGGCAGGGAACCACCGGGCGCGCAGGGGACGAGCGTGCCGTCGGCGGTCTCATTGGCGTGTCCGGGTGTGCCCCACGCACGATAGCCGGAGGCGCTGTCCGAGGCCGTCAGGCCCCACATGTCGTCGGACCATTGGGCATAGCGGTCGCTTTGCTGGGCGGACCACGCGCGTTGCGCGAGCGTGGCATCGATCGAATTCTGCCAGTAATCGGCGTAGCCGTCGCTCCGCCCGCGAAAATCGAACCAGGCCTGGGCGAATTGGTGGGTGAAGAGGGGACCGCCCTGCAGGAAGGAGCGACCGTCGTACTCGGTGCGTGGGCCGCGCTCCCAGGCGTGCCACGCGTCGGGTTGCAGGCCCTCGCGCGGGGCGCCGATGCCGAGCAGATACATGCCCATCAGTTCCGAGTAACTGTCCCAACGGTGGGGAATGAATCCCGTCTCGGGCAGCCAGCCATGCGAGAGCGTGTCGCCGCCGTTGAGCGCCCATTGCCAGTCGATGCGGCCGTAGATGCGGGCGACGAGGGCACTCGTCTCGGGATCCTTGAGGTATTCGCGGGCCATGAGGGCGCCCTTGAGGAACAGCGCGGTGTCGATGGTGGAGGCCTCGCAGTGCCAGGCGCGGCGGCCGTCGCGGACGCCGATGAAATGATAGAACCAGCCGCGCTCGTGCTCGGTATGGTCGGCCACGAAGCGCAGGGTGGTTCGCACGCGGGCCAGGGCTTCCCCGGGCGGGATCCAACCCCGGGCGTCGGCCACGCACCACGCGGTCAGGGCAAAGCCCGTGGCCGCGATGCTGGCCGGGGCGGTGCTGTCGGATCCGTCCTTCGGCGCCCGGTCGCGGGTCAGGCCAGACACGGGATCGGTGTGCTCGACGAAGAACCGGACGGCGCGGCGCTGGACGTCGTCGAGGAGGGCTTGGTCCTGCGAATTGAGCTCGGATGCGGGCGCCGGGGCGGCGGAGGCCGTGTTGAGCAGCCCGGCGCCCAGCAGCGCGGCGGCCGCGGTGACCATGACGACGCGCATGAGCAGGCCGCGGCGGGAGGCGAGCGGGGAAAGGCTGAAGGCCGGAGTGGCGGGGGCGTGGGCCCGGGGGGCGGCGGAGAGGTGGATTCCCATGGCACCAGTAAACCAGATTCCCGCAAAGTGATCTGTCGGTCCCCGGCTGATAGCGTTGTCGGAATCCGGCCTACATGATCCCGTCGCGCGGCCACGGGGATGTATGACGTGGGGTGCGCACTCCCTCCTTGCCAAGGGCGGGCGCATCGGGCCATTCATAGCCGGTTATTCCCATGGCTCTAATCGTCCAGAAATACGGCGGCACCTCGGTCGGCGACATCGACCGGATCAAGAACGTCGCGCAGCGCATCAAGAAGTACCGCGATGAAGGAAACGGCCTGGTCGTGGTGGTCTCGGCGCGTTCCGGCGTGACCAACGAGTTGATCGCGAAAGCCAAGGCGATCACGGACCGGCCCGACACCCGGGAGATGGACATGCTGCTCGCCATCGGCGAGCAGGAGACGATCGCGCTCACGGCCATGGCGTTGCACGCCATCGGGATCCCGGCGGTTTCCTACACCGGCGCGCAGGCCGGCATTTTCACCGACGAGGTCTTCACCAAGGCCAAGATCCAGAAGATCCTCCCGAAGCCGATCCAGAAGGATCTCAAGGACGGCAAGGTCGTCATCGTCGCCGGCTTCCAAGGCATCAACGAAGGCGGCCAGATCACCACGCTCGGCCGCGGCGGCTCGGACCTGACCGCCATCGCCCTCGCGGCGGCGCTCAAGGCGGATGTCTGCCAGATTTTCACGGACGTCGACGGCGTGTACACGGCCGACCCGCGGGTCGTGAAGGATGCGAAGAAGCTCGAGGAGATCAGCTACGACGAGATGCTCGAGCTCGCGAGCCTCGGCTCAAAGGTCATGCAGTCGCGCTCCGTCGAGTTCGCCAAGAAGTACGGCGTCGTGTTCGAGGTCCGCAGCAGCTTTAACTACAACCCAGGAACCATCGTGAAAGAAGAAGTCGCCTACATGGAAAAGGTCGTCGTGCGCGGCGTCGCCGTCGACAAGGACCAGGCCAAGGTCGCCATCACCAACGTGCCCGACAAGCCCGCGGCGGCCGCCACGATCTTCCGCGCGTTGGCGGAGTCCAACATCAACGTGGACATGATCGTCCAGAACAGCAGCCACACCGGCGGGCTGGCGGACCTGACCTTCACGGTGTCGCGCGACGACGCCCAGAATGCCGTGCGCGTGCTGCCCGCCGTGCTCCAGCAGCTGGGCGGGGGCGAGGTGAAGGCCTTCGACAACATCGCCAAGCTCTCCGTGGTCGGCGTCGGCATGCGCACCCACGCGGGCGTTGCGGCCACCCTGTTCACCGCGCTCGGCGACAAGGGCGTGAACATCCAGCTCATCACCACTTCCGAGATCAAGATCACCGTGGCGCTGGACCGCACCAAGGCCGACGAGGCGGTGCGCGCGGCGCACGCGGCCTTCGGCTTGGAGCAGTAAGGCGTTCCCGACCGCGTTTTTTGCAGGAGCGGGCTTGCAGGCGGCGGGTTGTTGTTATCGCCTGCAGGCCGGCTCCCGTGAGAGCCACTGATGAAATACGTCTCCACCCGCGGCCAGGTTGATCCTGTTTCATTCAACGAAGCCGTCGCCACCGGCCTGGCGCCGGACGGCGGTCTGTTCCTCCCGGAGCACCTGCCCGACATCTCGTCGCGGCTGAAGGGATGGGAGAACCTGAGTTACCCGGAGCTCTGCCATGAGTTCCTGAAGCTGTTCGCCACGGACCTCCCTGAGGACGAGTTGGGCCGCATGATCCACCGGTCCTACGGGACATTCACGCACCCGGACATCGCGCCGCTTCGCTCGATCGACGACCGCGTGCACGTGCTCGAGCTGTTCCACGGCCCCACGCTCGCATTCAAGGATTTCGCCCTCCAGTTGCTCGGGAACATCTATGGCTGGCAGTGCGAGCAGGCGGGCAAGAGCATCAACGTCCTGGGCGCGACCTCGGGCGACACCGGCGCCGCCGCGATCCATGGCCTGCTGGGAAAACCCAACACCGCCATCTTCATCCTTTATCCGGAGGGGCGCGTGTCCCCGCTGCAGGAAAGGCAGATGACGTGCACCGGCGCGGCCAATGTCCACGCCATCGCGATCGACGGGAGTTTCGACGACGCGCAGCGCGTGCTGAAGGACATCTTCGCGAACAAGACGTTCACGCAACAGCACCGGCTGTCGGCGGTGAACTCGATCAACATCGCGCGGGTCCTGGCGCAGTCGGTGTATTATCTTTATGCGTGGCTGCGGTTGCCGAGGAAGGACCAGGCGAACGTCGAGTTCGTGGTGCCCACGGGCAACTTCGGAAATGTATTCGCCGGCTGGCTTCTCGGCCAGATGGGCGTGCCGATCATGGGGTACAAGGTCGCGACCAACCGAAACGACATTTTGCACCGCCTTTTCACCACGGCGGAATATCGCAGCGGCGAGGTGTATCCGAGCTTGGCGCCGTCGATGGACATTCAGGTCGCGTCGAACTTCGAGCGGTTCCTTTACTATGCGCTCGATGAGAACCCGACGCGGGTCAACGCGGTGATGGCGCAGATCAAGGCGACCGGTGTCTACCGGTTCGACCTTCTGAACCGTTCGATCTTCAGTTCCTCGTCGGCCAGCGACGAGGAAATCACCGGCCTGATCCGGCGCGTGTACGAGCGTTATCGCTACGTGGTGGACCCGCACACGGCGTGCGCGTTCAAGGATCTGAACCCGCAGCGCGTGAGCGTGGTGCTCTCCACCGCACATCCGGCCAAGTTTCCGGATGCGATCACGACGGCCATCGGCCAGGCGCCGACCGCGCCCGCGCTGGAAGAGCTCAAGGGTCGAAAGATCGTGAAGCATCGCCTCCCGGCGGATGTGGCGGCGATCAAGGCCTTCATCGCCGAGCGGGCGGTGTGATTGGTACGGGTGAGCGGGGAGCGAGGGGCGCGCACCAAGGCAGCCGGGTGAGGGCACCCGGCCCACAGAAGAGAAAATGGTGGGCGGGAGGAGCGAGACTGCCGGGTGATGGCCGGCCTACAAAAAGGGCACGAAAGATGCCTTGGGTGTGGGCGGAGTGCCATCACTCCGCGAGGCATGGGCGACGGAACCCAAGGCAGCCGGGTGAGGGCACCCGGCCCACATGGTGGCGAGCGCTAAGGGCCGGCCGCCGAGCGGACGGGAGACAGGGATAAGGGATTCCCTTGGAGGGACTAGGGGCGACGCGGGGCGGCACAACAACGTTCAAAAAATCCAGGGCCGGGCGTCGAATTTTTCATAAAATTGCGCTCGCGCCGACCCGGACCGCTCGCACGCTGCATTTCTGTGAAACTCAACATTCCTTTCGAGCGCGTCAACTGGACCAATAGCTCGTTCCTCATCGGGACGTTCGTGGTGACCTGTACCGCGGTGCCGGTCTATCTCTGGTTCTATGGCCTGGATCTGTTCCAAGTCGCCATGTTCTTCCTCTTCTTCATCGCGAGCGGGCTCAGCATCACGCTCGGCTATCACCGCCTCTTCTCCCACATGGCCTTCCAGGCCAGCTGGCCGGTGCGCTTGCTCACCCTCATCTTCGGCGCCACGGCGTTCGAAAACAGCGCGATCGCGTGGGTCTCGGACCATCGCCGCCATCACAAGCACGTGGATCATGACGACGATCCGTACGACATCTCGAAGGGTTTCTGGCACGCGCACATCGGCTGGATCCTGTTCAAGCTCAACCCCGAGCCGCCGTACGACAACGTCAACGACCTCCGCAAGGACCCGCTGGTGGTCTGGCAGGACCGTTTCTATGTCACGATCGCGGTGGGCTTCGGTTTCGTGCTCCCCACGCTGCTCGGCTTCTGGCACGGCGGCGCGATCGGCGCCCTCGGTGGCTTCCTGATCGCCGGCGTCGCTCGCGTCGTGGCGGTCCAGCACATGACTTTCTTCATCAACTCGCTTTGCCACACGGTCGGCAGCCAGCCGTACTCGAACAAGTGCAGCGCGCGCGACAGCTGGCTCATGGCCATCTTCACGTTCGGCGAGGGCTATCACAATTATCACCACGAGTTCCAACACGACTACCGCAACGGGGTGAAGTGGTGGCAGTGGGATCCCACGAAGTGGACGATTTGGACGCTGGAAAAGCTTCACCTTGTGCGCGGCCTGCGCCGCGTGCCGGAGGACAAGATCATCCTCGCCCAGTTGACCGACACCCGCCGCCGTCTGGCCGCCCAGCTGGCGTGCCCTAAGGTCAGCGCCAATGCCCGTCTGCACGAACTGCTGCGCGCGTCGGATGCCAAGCTGCATGAGCTCGGCGAGCGTTGGACGGCCCTGAAGGCCGAATACACCGAAAAGGCCAACGCCCTGAAGGCCGAGTATACGGAAAAGGCCACTGCCTTGCGCAGCGAGTACGCCGACCGCGCCAACGCCCAGTTCGCGGAGGCCAAGGCCGCGTTGAACGAAATGCGCCGCGAGGTGCGTCAGGCGACCCGCCTGCTCAAGCACGCCGGCGCGCGGGCTTAAGCCTCCGAAGGATTGAATTTCAGGCGGAGTCCTCGGACTCCACCTTTTTTGTGCCCGCATGACGGGACCGACGGGGGGCGGTTTTCGGAGGAGCGTGCTTGCAGGCAATCGGCACCTAATCGTTGGCGGGAGTTTTGGATCGCCTGCGAGCAGGCTCCTACAAGGGGCACGTCCTTTCTCCGCGGAAACCAGCTGGAGGCGCGGGCGGCCCCGGCCGGGCTACGAGACGGGCGTGGTCGAGCCGCGCCGCTGCAAACGAACCGTCACAGCAGCGGTGCGAGCAGGCGGGCGATCTCCTCGCCGAAGGCCGGGAGAAGCCGGCGCGATTGCTTGCGATCGGGGAGCGGCTTGCTGAGTTCGAAAACCTCGAGCATCCACTCGCGCAGGGCGCGCGCCTCGGGAGCGGAGTACGTCACCAGGCCGATCTCGAAGTTCACGAACAGGCTGCGGAGATCCATGTTGGCTGAACCGATCAGGGAGGACTCCCCATCGACGAGCAGCATCTTGGCGTGGTTCATGCCGGACTGGTAGAGCAGCACCTTGACGCCGGCGGCCTGGAGCTCGTTCAGGTGGTGGCGGCGCGCGAGGTCGGTGATGAGGTGATTGGAACGCGCCGGCACCACGATGCGGACGTCGAGGCCGGCCCGCGCCTGGACCATGAGCGAGCGCTGGAGCACCTCGTCGGGAATGAAGTAGGGCGTGCAGATCCAGATGCTGCGCTGCGCCTGCTGGACGAGGGACAGGATGCCCTCGTAAAGCGGATCGCCGGCGACGTCGGGTCCGCTGGCGACAACCTGGAGGTCAGCGGAACCGGCGCGGTCCGGCCAGTGGGCGGGTAATTCCTTCAGGAGGTTCGCGAATGGCTGTTCGCTGGCAAAGGCCCAGTCGGCGAGGAACACTTCCTCCAGCTGGCGCACGGCGGGGCCCTCGATGATGGCGCCGAGGTCGCGCCAGCGGCGGCGGAGCGGGGTCGGGCCCATGTATTCGATGGCGAGATTGCGGCCGCCGACGGCGGCGACCCGGTGGTCGATGATGGCGATTTTCCGGTGATTGCGGAGATTGGCGGACCAGCGCGTCTGCAGCGGCAGCATCGGCATGAAGCGCACCACCTCGCCGCCGGCCTTGCGGATCGGGTCGCAGAAACTCCCGCTGGTCGGAAAGCAACCAAGCGCGTCGAGGAGCAGGCGGACCTTCACCCCGGCCCGGGCGCGCTCGGCCAGGAGCTTCACGATGCGCCGGCCCACGGCGTCGCGTCCGAGGATGAAGGTCATGACGTGGATGCTTTCCCGCGCCTCGCGGATGCCTTTCTCTAGGGCGGCGAAGGACTCCTCGCCATCCGTGAGGAAAGTCACGCGGTTGCCCCCGATCGGCGAGCAGGCGCCGTTGTTGGCGAAAACGCGGGCGGCAAAGCTGGCGTTTTCGGGCACGGCGACCTTGGTGCGGTTGGCTGGGTTGAGCCGGGCCTTGCGTTCCGCGAGCTTGCGCAGTTTTCGTCCGCCGAAGAGCAGGTAGAGCGGCACGCCGACGTAGGGGATGAAGGCGAACGCGAAGAGCCAGGCGAAGGTGTTCCCCGGGTGCTTGCGCTCGCTCATGAGGCGGGCGATGGCAAAAATGGCCAGGAGGAAGCCGACCACCGTCAGGAGGTGGGGCAGGACGCCGTTCAAGAAGGGATGCTCCCAAAGCGATTCAAGGGCCTCTCGGAGTGTCTGCATCGCGGGATTTACATTCGCACGGAATGTGCTGATGGCAAGCGGCCTACCGAGGATGACGCGGAGGGGTGAGTCAAGGGTGCATCGGGTAGGTTCGGACTTAGACGGGACTGGCCAGTCGGGGACTGGCCCTGCCCGGTCGGCGATGCGTTGGGGCGCGCGGGGGCGGAGGGCGCGCGAATCGGGCACGAAAAATCCCGCCCTTTTGGGGGGCGGGACTTTTGTAAAATGGTGGTGGAGACTGGAGTCGAACCAGTGAACGGCAAGAGCCGAATTGATTTACAGTCAACGTCCTTTGGCCACTTGGATACTCCACCAACAAGCAAACGAAGGGTGAAGGTATGGAGGCGTTCCGGGCTTTGCCAAGCGGTTTTTTGAGAAAGAGGCGGGTGAGTGTGAGACGGCGTTTCCGCGCAAGCTCGGTCGAGTTCGTTTCCTCAGCCGGGTCCGTTCATGCGGGAACCACGATAGAGGATGAGGAACGCCACTGAGCGGAAGCCCACGGCGGGGTCGCCGTGGCTCCAGTTCGTGGAGTTCGTGGAGCGCGGGCGACCTCGCCCGCGGGTTGGAGCAGATCACGCACGGAGTCGCGAGCGACCTCGCTCCCACAGCAGAACCTATTGGAAGGGCGGGGCGCAGGATTCACCCTGATCCCACGAGAAGTGGAGCAACTCGGCCTCAAGGCGCGGCTCGGGCGGCTTCGCGGCAACGCGCTGGGGTCAGTGGATTCCAGCGTGAAGGCGCGGGGTGAGGGCACCCCGCCCACAGGGGGGGACAAGACGCGGGGTGAGGGCACCCCGCCCACATGGGGGAGGAACAAGACGCGGGGTGAGGGCGTCCCGCCCACAAGGGGGGAAAGAGGGCGCGGTCGAGCCGCGACCCTGCAGTGGGTGGTTAGATCACGCCGGCTTCGCGGAAGCTGTAGAAGCCGCGGGCGCGCGGGTCGTTGGCGGTTTGGCCGACGATGACGTGGTCGAGCAATTCGATGTCCAAGGCTCGCGCCGCCTCGCGCAGCTGGCGGGTGACTTGCACGTCGGCGGCGCTCGGGGCGGGATCGCCGCTCGGGTGATTGTGAACGCAGACCACCGACGTGGCCCCGTGGTGCACGGCCTCGCGGAAAACCTCCCGCGGGTGGGCGAGGCTGCTCGTGGCCGTGCCGGAGGTCAGCTCCACCTGACGAATGAGGCGGTTCTTGCGATTCAGGCACAGAACCCAGAATTTTTCGACGGAGAGTCCCTGGGCGAGGGGACGAAACCATTCAAAGACCAGCTCCGGCCGGTTCAGGATCGGGTTGGCAGCTTGGCCGCCGGCAAGGACGCGGCGGGCGATTTCCATCACGGTGATCAACTGCAGGGATTTGATGCGGCCAATGCCCTTGATCCGCCGGAAGTCCGCCTCGCGCCAGCGGGTGAGCCCGGCCAGGGAGCCCGCCTCGCTGACAAGCCGCTGGCTGATGTTCATGACGCTGTGGCCTTTTTGCCCGCTGCGCAGGAGCATGGCGACGAGTTCGGCGTCGCTCAGCGCGCCGGCCCCGAGTTTTTCCAGTCTTTCCTGCGGGCGCTCGCCGACGGCGAGATCGCGGACGCGCGGGGCGGGGTACGAGGGGATCGAGCTCATGGGGCCGGGGTGCTTTCGCCCGCCGGCCTGCGAGCATTGCACTTAGAAGTGCTTGATGTAGGCGTTGCGTCGGAGCTTCTCCAACCAGCGCTCGGTGGCGCGGCGGGAACCTTGGTTCACCAAGGTGCGCTCGATGTCCGGACGAACTTCATCGATGGGCAGCGTGCCGGCGTACTTGCGATCCTCGACCAGGAAAAGGAATGCGCCTTCGGGGGTGATGAGGGGCTCGCTGGGCTTACCCTTCTCGAGGCTGAAAATGATGTCGCTGAATTCCTTTCGGAGGTCGGTGCGACGCTGCCAGCCCCAGTCGCCGCCGCGGTTCTTGCGCGAATCCTGGCTGTATTTGCGGGCCACGTCCGCGAAGCTGGCGCCATTGTCGAGTTCGGAGACCGCGGCCTGCGCCTTGGCGCGGAGGCTTTCGTCGGTGTCCTCGGGGGTACGGGCAATCTGGATGAGGCGGAGCTGCACGCTGTCCTCCTGGTGGAAGCGCTCCTTGTTCTCGTTGTAGAAATCCTCGATGCGCACGGGGCTGATGGTGCTGCCCGACTTGGCCTTCTGCTGGCGCATGAAATTATAGATCATGTCGTGCTCCAGCTCGAGGCGGTATTCCTTCTGCGAGATGCCGCGGCTGCGGAGATACGCGAGGAACTTGCTGCGATCGTTCTCGAACTGGGTGATGATCGTCTCGGCAAGCTGGTTGTCGATGTAGCTGGCGGGGACGCGACGCTTCTCGTCCTTGTAGAATTCCTTCACGATCAGCACGCGATCGATGAGGCTTTGGATGACGTCGTTCTGCGTGGCCTCGAGCTTCTCGTTGAATTCCTGTTCCGAGCGGCTGGAGCGCTGGATTTCGGCGACGAAGGGGCCGATTTCGCGACGGACGTCGTCGACGGTGATGACCTTGTCCTCCGCGATCGCCACAATCCCGTTGGCGTAACGCATGTTAAGATTGTCCTTCGGCGCCTGCGCTTGCACCAGCCCGACGGCACTAAGGGCAATCAGGCCAAGGAGCGGGGTTCGGAAACGACGGGAACTCATCATGAAGCGGGAAGATTGAGCAGGAACGTGATTATTTCTTTCAACCTTGCAAGGGGGGTGGGGGCGGTCAAGCGGGGAAACCGACTGCTGAGCTGGATGAAATCGTCGCGGCGGCCGGAGTTCCGCAGGCACTTGAGCCGATTACCGTCGGTTTCGACGGAGAGGATGCCTTTTTGTTCCGCGCGGACCCGGATTTCGGTCACGAGGAGCAGCGCGCGCACCGGTTCGGCGAAACGGCCGAAGCGGTCCCGCAGTTCCTGCTCGAGTTCCTTCACCTGCTTGGTGGTCTCGGCCAGGGCCAGCCGGCGGTAGAAATCGATGCGCAGGCGTGTCTCGCCGATGTAGGCCGACGGCAGGCGCGCCTGGATGCGATCGATCTCGCCGGCGATGCGCTCGGCCTGGCGCATGGCGAGGAAGCTGCCGGTGGCCTCGGCGCGCGGGGCCTCGGTGTCGGCGCCCTCGCCGACGAAGACGAAGTCGAGCTTCACGCTGGCGCGCACGTGGGCGGCCTGTTTCTCGCCCTTCAGGCGGGCGACGCTCTGGCGGAGCAACTGGCAATAGAGCTCGAAGCCGACCCCCACGATGTGACCGCTTTGCTCGGCGCCGAGGAGGTTGCCGGCGCCGCGCAGCTCGAGGTCGCGCATGGCGATGCGGAAACCGGCGCCCAGCTGGTTGTGCTGGCGGATCGCGGTGAGGCGCTGGCGGGCGAGGTCCATCACGCGGGCGTGGCGGTGGAGGAGCAGGTAGGCGTAGGCCTGGTGCTTGAAACGGCCGACGCGCCCGCGCAACTGGTAGAGTTGCGAGAGGCCGAAGCGGTCCGCGCCCTCGATGATGAGCGTGTTGCAATTCGGGATGTCGAGGCCGCTCTCGATGATCGTGGTGCACACGAGCACCTGGTAGGCGCCGGCGACGAAGTCGGTCATCACGCGCTCGAGTCCGTCGGCACCCATCTGGCCGTGGCCGACGCCAATGGTGAGGTCGGGCAGGAGCGTTCGCAGGCGCCCGGCGATGACATCGATCGATTGCACGCGGTTGTGCAGATAGAAAACCTGGCCGCCGCGGCGGATCTCGTGACGGATGGCCTCGACGACGAGCTTCTCGTCGTAACTCTTGACGATGGTCTGGATCGGCAGGCGGTTCGTCGGGGCGGTCTCGATCGTGCTGAGGTCGCGCGCGCCGGTGAGGGCGAGGTAGAGCGTGCGCGGGATCGGCGTCGCGCTCATGGACAACATGTCCACGTGGGCGCGCCAGCGCTTGAAGACCTCCTTGTGTTTCACGCCGAAACGCTGCTCCTCGTCGACGATGACGAGGCCAAGGTCCTTGAACTGCACGTCGGCCTGCACGAGGCGGTGCGTGCCGATGAGGATGTCGATCTTGCCCTCCGCGAGGGCGGCGACGATGCCGGCCTGTTCCTTGCGCGTGCGGAAACGGCTCAACATTTCGATGGCAACGGGATAACCGGCCATGCGCTCGCGGAAGCTGTTCAGGTGCTGCTGGGCGAGGACCGTGGTCGGCACCAGCACCGCGACCTGGCGCCCGCCCATCACCGCCTTGAAGGCCGCACGGATCGCGACCTCGGTCTTGCCGAAGCCGACATCGCCGCAGACGAGGCGGTCCATGGGCCGCGTGCGCTCCATGTCGGCCTTCACCGCCACGATGGCCTTCAGCTGGTCGGGTGTCTCGGTGAACGGAAACGCGGCCTCGAACTCGCGCTGCCAGACATTGTCCTCGGCGAAGGCGTGGCCGGGCTGGGCCTCGCGCTTGGCCTGGATGGCGAGGAGCTCGGCGGCGAGGTCGAGCGTGGCGCGCTCGGCGGCCTGACGCGCTTTTTCCCAACGGCCCGAGCCGACGCGGCCCAGTTGCGGGCGGGCCTTCGAGAGCCCGACGTAGCGGCTGATGAGATGCGATTCCTGCAGGGGAACGTGCAGCGTGACCTTGTCGTCGAACTCGAGGGAGATGACCTCGCGGATGCCGTCGGCCGTCTCGAGTTTCGTGAGGCCGCGGAATTGCGCAATACCGTGCTGGAGGTGGACCACGAAGTCGCCCTCCACCAATTCGGAGAAGTCGAGCAGCTGGTCGACGGCGGATTGCGCCGCGACGGCGCGCTTGTTGGTGGTGCGGCGCTGGCGGCGGCGGCCGAAGATCTCGGTTTCGGAAACGACGACGAGGCCCTTGGGTTGGCCGTGCGCCGACGAGGCGCGGGCGCCGGACTTGCCGCGCGCAGACGGCTCGTCCGGAGGAATCGCGCTACCCGGGCGGTACTTGAGCCGGAAGCCTTCGCCCAGGGAGCCGCGGAGGAAGCGGGGTTTGAGGTGCTTGAGCTCGCTGTCCTCCTCGAGCAGTTCGCGGACGCGTTGCTCCTCGCCTTCCTTGCCGACGACGAAGTCGACGTCGTAGCCGTCGCGCTGCCAGGTGGCAACTTGCTCGAGAAACGCGCGGCGCGCGGCGTCTTCGGCCTGCAGGCGTTCGTGGGCGAGTTGGCGCTCGCCCGGGTAGGAGCGGTGGTGCGCGAGCGATTCGGTGTCCCAGGTTTCCTCGATTTCGGCGCCCTCGAACAACTCGGTCGCGAGGTCGAGGTCGCTGACGCCGAACAGGCGCGCGGAGGAATTCGAGAGTTGGCGCAGGAAAACGGGTAGGGCGAGTCCTCCGGACG
>JAEZDN010000053.1 GCA_023433275.1 Verrucomicrobiota bacterium | reverse complement strand
CTGGGTATTCCAATTCGGACTCATGCAGTCGGAATGTAATTCCGCAGCGTGCACGGTCGAACGATTCAGGTGTAGGGGCGTGGCTCGGCCACGCCGTCGGTTCCCGCAGCGAGAAAAGGGCGCGGTCAAGCCGCGCCCCTACATCCAACTGCATCGTTCCGGCGAAGATGAGTGCGGCTCACAGACTCTAAGCTCGTTCAGTTCATCGGCAGCCGATCGAAGAAACCAAGGGAAAGGACGGACGTGCGACGATTCCGTGGATCCTTCACTGCGTTCAGGATGGCGGTGGGGGAGAATCTGGGTATTCCAATTCGGACTCATGCAGTCGGAATGTAATTCCGCAGCGTGCACGGTCGAACGATTCAGGTGTAGGGGCGTGGCTCGTCCACGCCCTCGGTTCCCGCGGCGAGAAAAGGGCGCGGTCAAGCCGCGCCCCTACATCCAACTGCATCGTTCCGGCTAAGATGAGGGCGGCGCACAGACTCTAAGCTCGTTCAGTTCGTGAGCAGCCGATCGAAGGATCCAAGGGAAAGGACGAACGCGCGACGATTCCGTGGATCCTTCACTGCGTTCAGGATGACGGTGGGGGAGTTTTGGGTATTTCCGACAGGGAGGCGGCTCACAGGCTCAGAACTCGTTCAGTTCGTCAGCAGCGTCTCAGGATGACGGCCTCGGGGGTTCGGGCGGTTGCCTCGCGATGACGATTTTCGAAAGCGACGGGGGGATGCCGCGGGCAACGGGTGGAGGATCGCCTGTGAACAGGATCATTCATCCGTAATGGATTCGTCGGCGTGACGCTGGTTTTGTCCGTTGCGAAATGCGCGGGTGCCGATTGATTGCGCGGATGATTACCCCCACGCTGTGCCGCGTCGTGCTCGCGGGCGCCTTGATGATTGCGACAAGTTTGATGGCTGCGGAAAACACGCCGCCCGTCCCGCTGAAGGACGCCGAGGGCCGGACGCTGCGCCGGGCGCCGACCGGTCACATCACGAACTATTATGAGGAAAAGGCGGGAAGCTATGTGCTGCCCGATCCGCTCGTGATGGCGAACGGCGCGGCCGTGCGGGACGCAGATGCGTGGTTTTCGCAGCGGCGTCCGGAATTGTTCGAGCGTTACGAGACGGAGATTTATGGCCGCGTGCCGACGCGGGCGCCGACGGTGGCGTTCGAGGTGGTGGAGGATGTGGAGGTGTTGCATGGCATCGCGCGACGGAAGCGGATCGTCGGCCGGTTCGGTGACAAGGCGGACGGTCCCGCGGTCAACGTGATGTTGTACCGGCCGGCGCTTGCCACCGGGCCGTTGCCGCTGGTACTGCACATCAGTTTTGGCGGTGACCCGGCGTTGCCGCTGCCCGCCGGCACGCCGCCGCGGCGGTTCAGCGACATGGGCCCGGCCCCGGAGATCCTTTCGCGCGGCTACGCGTATGCCGTGGTGCGTTACACGGAGATCCAGGCCGACACGAAGGATGGTTACACGGGCGGGGTCATCGGTCTCGCGCTGGCACCGGGTCAGGAGAAGCCGGCGCCGGACGAGTGGGGCACGATCGCCGCGTGGACGTGGGGGTTGAGCCGGATCATGGATTATTTGGAAACGGAGCCGACGGTCGACGCCCAGCGCGTGGCGCTGGTGGGTCACTCGCGGCTGGGCAAGACGGCGTTGTGGTCAGGGGCCAGTGACCCGCGGTACGCGCTGATTTACGCCAGCCAGTCGGGCGAGATGGGCGCGGCGTTGTCGCGACGGGATTTTGGCGAGACGGTGGACGACATGGCGGCGAATTACGGTTATCAGTTCGCGGGCAACCTGCAGAAGTATCCCGGACGCTGGAACGAGATGCCGCATGAGGGACATCTGTTGATTTCACTCAGTGCGCCGCGGCCGGTTTTCATCAGCGCGGCGAACGGCGACATGTGGTCCGATCCGCACGGACAATTTCTCGCGGTCGTGGCCGCGGGGCCGGTCTGGCGGTTGCTGGGCAAGCCGGACTTGGGCACGACGGAAAGGCCCGCGTTGGATGTGCCGGTGTCCGGCGGCACGCTCGCGTTTCTCGAGAACAAGGGGCCGCATATCATCAGTCCGCTGGATTGGCGGACGTTCCTGGATTTCGCGGATCGTCATTTGAAAGCGACATCGGCCGCGCGGGAGTAGGTCCACGGGAGGTTGAACTGCGGAACTGTTCCGTGGGAGGGGTATGGCTCGTCCACGCCCGCGTTTTCCGCGGCGAGAAAAGGGCGCGGTCAAGCCGCGCCCCTACAACCGAGCGCATGGTTTCGGGTCTAAACAGGGGACCCGGGTTGATTTGCCGGGTGAGGGCACCCGGCGCGCAGGGCGCCGTAACTAGTGCAAGCGCAGCAGCAGGGCGATGGCCATGCCGACCATGGCGAGGTCCTCGAACAGGGCGACGGTGGACAATGGGACCTTGAGGGTGCTGCCCATGCAGGCGCAGGTGACGTCGAGACCGCGGGCGAGCGCGGTGATCACGCCGAGGGCGCCGAAGCCGAGCACGATGATCGTGGCGAGGTAGATGGTGTTGGGTTGCCAGAAGGCGAGATAGCCGAGGCCGAGGGCGAGTTCGATGAAGGGGTACACCAGCGCATAAGGGCGCCAGCGTTTGGCGAGGAGATCGTATTTCTGAAAGCCATCGGCAAAACCCGAGAGGTCGAAGAGTTTGAGCAGGGCGAAGACGACCAGGAAGAAGCCCATGAAGTCGTGCATCCAGCGGAGCGGGCGGCCGTCGGGGCCATAGGAAAAGTCCTTCGCAGACGCGGCGAGCAGGGTGACCAGGAGCAGGGCGAGGAGCGGAATGTAGTCGCGCCACGCGCTTTGCGCAGCGTGGTGGTGGGAGTGGGCGTGATGTCCCGAGGGCGAATGGGGCGCGGTGTTCATGGGGGATACGGTTTGGACCCCGGGTGCGGAGGTAGGTATCTCCCTTCCGTCCTGCGGTTGTGACGGACCGCGTTACTAGTGGTACACCCCAAGGCGAATCGGGCGTTGATCGTGTAGGGTAAGGGCGAACCGGATCGCATTGCCCTTCGCATCCATGTCCAAGCCCGACCCCATAGTGCTGATGGAACTGTCCTCAATCGGACAGATTATCCGCGACGAGACGTGGCTGGAGGCGGAGCGCCGGGGATGTCCGGTCAGCCCCGACGACAGCCGCGTGCGGGAGCGGGTCTGCGAGGTGGTGTTGCGAATCGGCGCCCAGTTGCGCGAGTCCGCCGAACGGATGATGGGATCGCGTCCGGAAATGATGGCGTAAGGGGCCTCAGGGGGCGCGACCGGGGGTCATGCCGGGATAGAGGGCGAGGACGAGAAAATCAGTGTAGAGCCGTCGGTCGCGGATTTGTTGCGCGAGGGGATCGCGCGCAATCGTGGGCGCCGACTGGGGGCGGTTGCGCGGGTGATGGCGCGCGGGTTGAGTTTCGTGCGGGCGACGAGTGGTCTGGGTTTTCATGATGGGAAAGGGGCGGACCTTTCCCCGCCGGGCGGGCACCGGGGGCATGAAAAAGCCCCTCCGGTGCGGCACCGGAGGGGCGAAAGTCAGGAAGACTTCAAAACCCTCGCGGCGCGCCGATGACGGCGGAAACGACGATGGAGGAAAGGCTGGAGGAGCCAATCCGGGCAACGGTCGTGACGAGGGCGAGGGACATGACGGAGACGGAAGGCGGAGGGAGGGCGGTTGTCGAGGAGCGCAGGAGCGTTTGGGTGGTTTGGGGTGGAATTGTGATGGTTGGCTGGGGAAGAGGGATTTTGTCACAGAGGAAGAGGAGGGTAACGGGAGGGCACAGAGGCGGGGCGATTGTAACCAAGGCAGAGGAAGGAACGGCAGGAATGAGGGTGGAGAATTCGAGCAAGCGTTGGCAGGGCCGCTCCGAGGCGTTCGGGCGGGAATTGTGGAAGGTCGGCAGGGAGGAGAGTTTGTCACAGCGCGTGAACGAGGCGGCATGGAGGACACGCAGCTCGGGAAGGCGGAAACGGCCGGAGACACGAATTCGAAAATGGTCGCGAACGAGAGCGGGATGCGGTGATCCAGCGCCGTTAATTCTGCGTTGGCGTTACGTGGGGGCGTGGCTTTGGTGTCGGCACCATGGAATACAGGCTGCTCGGGAAATCGGGATTCAAGGTTCCGGCGCTCACCTTCGGGACGGGCACCTTTGGCGGTAAGGGGGATTTTTTTGGCGCGTGGGGCGCGAGCGACGTGAAGGAGGCCTCGCGCCTCGTGGACATCTGTCTGGAGGCGGGGCTCACGATGTTCGACTCGGCCGATGGCTATTCGAGCGGCGCGGCGGAGGAAATCCTCGGGCAGGCCATCAAGGGCCGGCGCGACCAGGTGCTCATTTCCACGAAGGCGACGTTTCGCTCGGGCAAGGGGCCGAATGATGTGGGTTCATCGCGCCAGCACCTGACGAATGCCATCCATGCGGCGCTCCGCCGGCTGGGCACGGATTACATCGATTTGTTTCAACTGCATGCGTTCGACGCGCTGACGCCGATCGAGGAGGTGTTGCAGACGCTCGATGGGTTCGTGAAGGCCGGAAAGATCCGGTATCTCGGTTGTTCGAATTTCTCCGGTTGGCACCTCATGAAATCGCTGGCGCTGGCCGACCAGCGCGGGCTCACGCGCTATGTGGCGCACCAGGCGTATTACTCGCTCATCGGGCGCGACTATGAATGGGAACTGATGCCGCTCGCGCTCGACCAAGGCGTGGGTGCGGTGGTGTGGAGCCCGTTGGGGTGGGGTCGGCTCACGGGCAAGATTCGCCGGGGCCAGCCGCGGCCGAAGGACAGCCGGCTCAACACGCCCGTGGTCGTCGACAAGGGGCCTCCGGTGAAGGACGAGTACTTGTTCAAGGTCGTGGACGCGCTCGAGTCCGTGGCGGCGGAAGCCGGGAAGTCCGTGCCGCAGGTGGCGCTCAACTGGCTGCTGCAGCGTCCGAGTATTTCCACCGTGATCATCGGCGCGCGCAACGAGCAGCAGTTGCGGGACAATCTCGGCGCCGTTGGTTGGAACCTCACGAAGGAGCAGGTGGCGCGGCTCGATGCGGCCAGCGAGACGACGAAGATTTATCCGTATTGGCACCAGACGGGTTTCGCGGAGCGGAATCCGTTCCCGTGCGGTTGAGGCATTGGTGCGGTGGATTCAGGTTGGGGTTAAACGCAAAGGCGCGAAGGCGCGAAGGTTCGGAAGGGGTGGTTGGGTTATGGCGTCTCGCCCTCTGTGTCTCGGGGCGAACCTCTCAGGGATTCAGTGGGGCGACGTGAGGATCCCCGGACTTGGTTTCGCACGGAGACACAGAGACACGGAGACGTGGGGGGATTCAGGCAGAGCGGGGCTTTCATCCAGCGCCTTGCGGTCAAGACGCTCCATCTTGGGAGACGCACTGCGTGGATTCAGGTTGGGGTTAGCGAAGGTCGGCGAGGGGTGGTTTGGTTTCGGCGTCTCTGCGCCTCTGTGTCTCTGTGCGAACCTCTCGGGGATTCAGGGGGTCGACGTGAGGATCCCCGGACTTGGTTTCGCACGGAGACACGGAGACACGGAGTGTCTCAGACTCGAACCGGGCTCGTCGGGAAAACGATTCTACCTCGCCGGGGCGGTTACGCCGCGGGAGAAGAGTTCGGTGATGATGTCCTCGAGCGGGACATCCTGGATCGTGATGTCGTCGACGGCGCCTTGGGCGAGGATTTGGGAAAAGACCTCGGTGACGTGGACGCTGGGGACGTGGAGGATGATTTCGCCATCCTCGCCGACCTTGCTCTCGCCGTGCAGGGGTTTCCAGCCGGGACCAAAGGAGGCGGGCTTCCCTTCGGCGCTGCTCAGGGCGGCCGCCTGCGGCCGGAACTTGATGATGCGCTGGCCCGAGCCGGCGCCCGCGATGCGGTCGAGGTCGCCGTCGTAGATCTTCCTGCCGTGGTCGATGACGATCACGCGCTCGCAGAGCGAGGTGATGTCGGCCATGTAATGGCTCGTGAGCAGGATGGTGGTCTTGTGGCGGCGATTGTAGTCGCGGAGAAATTCGCGCACGGCCTTCTGGGAAACGACGTCGAGGCCGATGGTGGGCTCGTCGAGGAAGAGGACGCGCGGGCGGTGGAGGAGGGCGGCGATGAGTTCCATCTTCATGCGCTCGCCGAGGGAGAGTTCGCGGACCTGGACGTTGAGCTTCGGGCCGACGCCGAGCAGGGAGACGAGTTCGTCGAGGGTTTCCTTGAACGGTCCCGCGGGCAGGCCGTAGATCGCGCGGATGAGGGTGAACGATTCCTGGGCGGGGAGGTCCCACCAGAGCTGGTTTTTCTGCCCGAGCACGAGGGCGAAGAGTCGGCGGTAGGCGTTCTCGCGCTTCGAGGGATCGAAGCCCGCGACCCGGGCCGTGCCGGAGGTCGGATAGATCAGGCCCGAGAGCATCTTGAGTGTCGTGGTCTTGCCGGCGCCGTTGGGCCCGAGGAAGCCGACGAACTCGCCCTCCTTGATCGAGAAGGAGATGTTGTCGGCCGCACGGGTTTCCTCGAACTCGCGCTTGAACAGGCCTTGCACGCCGCCCCAGAAGCCGGGCTTTTTCTTGTAGGTGCGGAAGACGCGGGTGAGATTTTCGACCTCGATCATGGAATGGCGGAGCATGCACAAAGGCGCGGTGCTGGCAAAGATTTGATGGGCCCGAATTGTTGGAAGCGGGTATCAACCACGGAAAACCCAGAATCCACGGAAGGGGATCGCGGTGAAAAGCCGGTGGAGAGACGGACTCTTTCCTGGCGACTGTGTCAGGTTGGTCTGATTGCCGTGTCTCCCGTGTTTTCTGAGGTTCAACCGCGTCGCGGGGTGGGCGGGGCGAGCCGCGCCCCCGGGGGATTTTGCCTCGCCGCTGGGCGGATTTTGGTGCGTGCTCGGCGCTCTGCCATGACCCGAACGCTCGCGCCCGCCCGAACCTCCCGGATGGATATCATTCGCGAGAATTTTTATCGGGCCGCGGCGAGCGGGTTGATCCCAGCAGGGTTATATCAACCGGAATTGCCGGGGCCGGAACAGCTGCCCGGGCGCACGGGGCGGTTGTCGTTGGAGATCGTAAGCCATTGTTGGAATTACGCCCATCTGCAGGCCTACCAACTCAGTTCATTGGTGCTGCATCCGCCGTCGGCAATCGACGTGCGGATGACGGTGTATCACTGCCCGGAGGACAGGAAGACGGTGCGGCTGCTCGAACATTTCGGCGGCTTGAAGGTTCCGGGCGTGACGTGGGATTGGCGTCCGCTCGAGCGGAACCGGCTGCTGCGCCGGGCCATCGGCCGCAACGAGGCGGCGAAGGCCACGCGGGCGGATTGGATCTGGTTCACCGATTGCGACCTGTTGTTCCTGGAGGGCTGTCTCGACACGCTGGCGCAGCGGTTGCAGGGACGAAGGGACCGGCTGGTTTATCCGCAGGTCGAGCATTGCACGCGCTTGTTGCGGGAGGATGACCCGGTGCTGCTCGCGGCGGCGGACGATCCGGGCATCGTGCGCATCGACCCGGCGCAGTTCGAGCCGTTTGAAATCAAGAAGGCGGTGGGACCGTTGCAGGTCGTCCATGGCGACATCGCGCGGCTCGCCGGTTACTGTGATGCGATTTCATATTACCAGAAGCCGGTCGAGCATTGGCGGAAGACGTATGAGGACCGGACGTTCCGGTGGCTGTTGCGGACGCAGGGCGTGCCGATCGACGTGCCGGGAGTTTATCGGATCAAGCACCTGCACAAGGGACGTTACCAGGAGGGGGCGATGAAGAAGGTCCGGCGCAGCTTGCGCCAGTTGCAGGCGGCGGTGCTGGGGCGCGGCGGCAGCAGGAAAACTGAAAACTGAGACGGGTGAATGCTGTCGCCCAGCGGCAATTCGATTGAACCACGAATGGACCCGAAGGAGCACGAAGGGGAGCAGCGGCAACGGAGGCGAGTTTCGGTCGTTCGTGTCCCTTCGGGTCCATTCGTGGTTTCATTCCGCAGGGATGCGGGCGTATCTGTGATTGATCCTGGCTGTTCCGGCTAAGACGCTTGCCCCATGACATCCGACACCTCCGCACCCCAATCCAGCGCCGCGCAGCCCTCGCGGCTGGCCGTCGAAGCCGGGTTTCTTTGGAGCCGCCTGTTGGGGCGGCCCTACCAGCTGACGACGGTGTTGTTCGGTTGCCCGGTGGTGCTGGGCATCGAGGCGCGGCGCGAGATCACGCGCGCGCGGTCCTTCGGGCTGGAGGCGGCGCTCATGCAGCGGTTGCTGGACCATGTGCGGCCGGGCGACACGGTCTATGATGTCGGCGCGAACATCGGCCTCATCAGCCTGCTGGTGGCGCTGCACCCCGCGGGGCGCGGGTGCCGGGTGCACAGTTTCGAACCGGAGCCGCGCAACTTTGCGGAACTGGCCCGCAACATCGGGTTGAACCGGGTGGGGGATCGCGTGACACCGCATCAGGTGGCGCTGGGGCGCACCGAGGGGGAGGCGGCGCTGTTCGTGCGCGGGAGCACGGGGGACGGCCGGCATTCCATCGCCGAGACGAAGGGTGCCAAGGGCAGCATCAACGTGAAGCTCTCGACTGCGACCGCTTTTGCCCGGGAATCGGGGCAGGCGCCGGATGTGGTGAAAATCGACATCGAAGGCGCGGAAGGCGAGATGCTCGCAGGCATGGAAGGGCTCATCGCGACGGGGAAGCCGCGCGAGATCATCATGGAAGTGCACAACAAGGGCGGACGCGACCAGATGCCGGACGGCACGACGATCGACGCGTGGCTCAAGGTGCGGGGCTTCGTGCTGGCGTGGGAGCAGCATCGCCGCTCCGGGGTGCACCGGCATTACCAGCGCGCGGTGAAATGAGCCGCGCGCGGCGGACTGGATCGAGGCGCAAATGTCACCGGCTGCGATGAGGATCCCGCACACCCCGGCGCTGCGCGCCAACTCTCTTTATGGAGCGGAATTTGGAACCACGCCGCTGGAACCCTCGTCGTCGACGACCGGCGGGAGTCGTGGTTAATGAACATGTCGCTCCCGTCTTCAGTTCACTTGTTGGTCGACCCGGCGACGCTGCCGGCGGCGACCGAAGATCATTTCGATCCCGAGTGGCTGAATCGCCAGCAACTGGTGGTCGGCACGGCGAAGGGGCGGGGCACGGTTTATTTTTTTCGGGCCGGCCCCGCGACCTGGGTGTTGCGGCGCTATTGGCGGGGCGGGTGGATCGGGCGATTCAACCGTGAGCGTTACCTGTGGCGGGGTTTGGAGGCGACGCGACCCTGGCGCGAGTGGCGGCTGCTCGCCGCGTTGCGGGCCCAGGGCCTGCCGGTGCCGCGACCGATTGCCGCGCGCGTGCGGCGGTCGGGGCTGACTTATCGGGGAGACCTGATCACGGAGCGGATCGAGCCCGCGGTCCCGTTTGGCGCGCTGTTGGCGGCGGGCGTCGTGGCGCGGGAGGATTGGGTGAAGGTCGGACGGTTGCTGGCGCAATTCCAGGCGCACGGCGTGCGGCACGATGACATCAATGTGAGCAACGTCCTGCGGGACGAGCATGGCCGGTATCATCTGATCGACTTCGACAAGGCGAAGCTGGCCCGCGACGGCGGCTGGAAGGAACGAAATCTGGCGCGCTTTCAGCGCTCGATCGAGAAACTCCGGACCCGGAACCCGGCGGTGGTTTTCGGCCCGGCGGAATGGGACGCCTTGCTGGACGGCTATCGAGGGATGTGAGCGTTGGCGGCGGCGGAGCGGGTCGCGGCGCGCGGTTGGGGCGGCATTAGGGCCGGCTGGCCCTAGGCGAGGCAGGGAAGCGCGATTGCGCTCTGGAAAAAAATCCAATTGATGGCGGGAACGCTTAAGCGTGGTGTGAAATCCGACGATGGAGAGGATCCACGCGCGACGTCCCTTATCCAACTGCTCCCACCTTGTCCCTTTCCTTCCCAATCGATGGCGGGCTGACCCGGGCTTTTGCTCCCTGGCGGAGCCGTGTGATGTTGGCGCTGGCGTGGGTGCTGCTGTTGGCGGCGGGAGCGCGGGCGGCGCAGAATGCGAGCGGTCCGGTCATCACGACCGTCGGTGAATTCTGGAACCTGCCGGAGTCGGCGCGACGCGAGCCGCTGCCGGTGCGGATGGAAATGGTCGTGAACTATTATGATCCGTACTGGAAATTGCTCTACTGCCAAACGGGGGCGGAGGTGTCCTACCTGCCGACCGGCGGGGCTCCCCTTGCGATCAAGAGCGGCCAAAAGGTGCGGTTGGAGGGAACGGTGATCGCGGCGGACGGATTCGACGGCGAGCGGATTCGGACCACGGTGCTCGCGGACAACATGCTGCCCGAACCCGTGTCGGTGGCGGGGCGGATGGAGGATCCCGCGCTGAACGGCCACTGGGTATGGCTCGAGGGATATGTCCTGAGCCAGCAGGAGCCGGACGCGACGCACGTGGAGGCGCGGGTTTGGAGTGAAGGCCATTTCCTGACGATGACCGTGCAGATCAGCGCGACGGAGCCCGTGCCCCAACTGGTCGGCGCCCTGATCCGCGCGCAAGGCGTGTACGACGTGGGGCGGGACTCGGAAGGCCAGATGCAGAAGATCGAATTCTGGACGGCGCATCGCGATCGCATCGAGGTGAAGGGCGCGATGGCCGACGACGAGCGCTTTGCGCTGCCGCGCACGCCGATCGAGCGGCTGGAGCAAAGTTCGGTCGGCACCTGGGTTCGCCTTGCCGGCGAGGTGAAAAGTCAGGAACCAGGCGCCTCGTTGACCGTGCGCGACGAGACGGGGCAGATCGAGATTCCCACCAAGCAGCCGGAAACGCTGCCCGTGGGCGCCACCGTGGAGATCTTTGGCCGCGCCACGCCGTCGTCGCTGGGCTGGACCCTGCGCAGCCCGCTGTTTCGCCGGGTCGACGCGCCCGCGCTGGCTGGCCAGCGTCCGGGCAACGCGCCGTTGCGGCTGAGACTGGCCGAGCAGGTCCTGCAGCTGAGCCCGGCCGAGGCGGCCAAGGCGCAGCCAGTGACCCTGCGCGGCATCGTGACGTGGTCGGATGAGGCGTCGGGAAACTTCTACCTGCAGGACGTGAGCGGCGGCATCCTGATCCGGCGGAGCGGCGGGATTTTGCCCGGCTTCGGTCAGTCGGTGACCGTCACCGGCTTCACGGCACGGGGAAAACTCCACGCGGAAGTGGAGATGTCTGACGTCCTTCTCGCGGGATCGTTGGCGCTGCCGCCGCCGCGGAAGATCACGCTGGACCAGGCGATGACCGGGGCCGAGGCGGGGCGGTGGGTGGAGATGAGCGGTTACCTCCGGCAGGTCGTGTCGGCGGAAGGGCGAACCCACCTGGACCTGACGGGGCGCAGTGGTGAATTTACGGCGATCGTGCCGCGGGACGCCGGGGTGGAGCAATTGCAGGGGTCGCTGTTGCGGGTGCGCGGCGTGTGCGTGGCGGTGCCCGGCGCCAACGGGGAGTTGTCGGGCATCCAGGTGTTGCTCCAAAACCGCGACGCACTCGTGGTCGACGTGCCGGGCACGTTGGATCCGTTTGCGACCGGCCTGCAGACGATCGCGGACCTGCGGCAACCGACGGTGGCGCCAACCTCGAACCAGCGCGCGCGGGTGAGCGGCATCGTGACGCTGCAGCAGCCCGGCCGATACCTCTATATGCAGGATGGCGACGCGGGGTTGTTCGTGCTGACGCGCGAGACGAGGGCCGTGGCGCCGGGCACGCGGATCGAGCTGGTCGGCCTCGTGGGACGGGCAGGCAACCGGATGGTTTTGCGCGAAGGCATTTGGCGGGTGGTCGCGGAAGGCGTGGAGGTCGTGCCCGCGGACATCGAGTCGGTGGAGCCGGTGGACCTGGCGTTGGACACGCGGCTGGTGCGCACGCGGGCGGTGTTGCGCCAGGCGGGGCAGGTGGATTCGCGATGGGTGCTTTCGCTCGAAACCGGGAGCCGCATTTTCGAGGGCACGCTGCCGGCGGACGCGGCGTGGCAGCCGCCGGAAGCGGGAAGCCGGCTCGAGCTCACGGGCGTGCATGTGGTGGAGTTCGACGAGTACCGTCAGCCGCACGGCGTGCGGCTCGAGCTGCGCGGGCCGGCGGACATCGTCCTGTTGTCGCGGCCCTCGTGGTGGAGTGTCCAGCGCACGTTCTACGTGGCCGGCGGCCTCGCCATCCTGGCGCTGATGATTTTTTCCTGGGGCATCACGCTGCGCCGGCGGGTGCGGGCCCAGACCGAGCAGATCCGGTTGCAGCTCGACAAGGAGAAGCGGCTGCAGGCGGAGCTGGAGCGCACGACACGGCTCGAGTCGCTCGGCGTGCTGGCCGGCGGCATCGCGCATGATTTCAACAACCTGCTCACGGCGATCCTGGGCAACCTCGGGCTGGCGGCGATGGACAAGCGGGTGATGGCCGCGGCGGGTGACTGCATCGCCGAGGCCGAACGCGGCGCGCGGCGCGCGCGCGACATCACGCAGCAACTGCTGACCTTTGCGCGGGGCGGCGACCCGGTGCGCACGGCGGTGCCGCTGCCGGAGATCGTGACGGAGGCGGCCAATTTCGCGCGGCACGGGTCGAAGGTGCGCTTCGATTTCGACCTGCCGTCGAATCTGCCGCCGGGCAACGTGGACGCGGGCCAGATTTCGCGCGTGGTGCACAACCTGGTGCTGAACGCCGTGCAGGCGATGCCCGACGGGGGTGTCGTGAACATCTCGCTCGCCGCGGCGGAACTGCGCGCCGGGGAGATCGATGCCCTGCCGGCCGGCTCATACCTGAGGCTGACGATCGCGGACACCGGGCGGGGGATCCCGCCGGAGGACCTGACCCGGATTTTCGATCCGTATTATTCCACGAAAGGGAAGGTGGACAACAGCGGGCTGGGCCTGGCGACCGTGCATTCGATCGTCAAGAAGCACAAGGGGCACATCGAGCTGGAGTCGGAAGTCGGGCGGGGCAGCACCTTTCGGGTTTGGTTGCCGGCGGCGCCGCATGAGATGCCGGCGACCGCGGCCACGACGCGCCGCGCGGCGGCGTTCACGCCGGCAAGGATCCTGGTGATGGACGATGAGGAGGTAATCCGCCGGGTCGCGGGGCGCATGCTCGCGCTGGCGGGCCACGAGGCGGTGTTTGCGTCGGACGGAGCCGAGGCCATTCGGAGCTATGCCGCCGCGCGCCAGTCGGGCCGGCCGTTTGACCTGGTGATTTTCGACCTGACCGTTCCGGGTGGCATGGGGGGCAAGGATGCCCTGCAGGAGTTGCTCAAGATGGACCCGGAGGTCCGCGCCATTGCCTCGAGCGGTTATTCCAGTGACGCGGTCATGGCGAACCCACGGGAGTACGGATTCTGGGTCAGCCTGCCGAAGCCGTATGATATTCCGGATTTGATGCGGGCGGTGGAGGAAGCGCGGCGGCCGTAAAGGCCCGAGGGCTGGGCAGTGGCGAAGCGCGATGGGGAATCGAACCCTGGCGCTCCGCAGCCTTGGCGCGAGGCACGTTGATCGCCTGGCTGTTTTGGCCTCACGCAGAGGACGCCAAGTTCGCCAAGCCGGATTCATGCGGTCGGATGCAGGGGTGCGGCTTGACCGCGCCCTTTCCTCGCTGCGGGAGCCGAGGGCGTGGACGAGCCACGCCCCTACAACGGAACCGTTCGACCGCGCCTTTTGCGGAATCGCATTCTGGCTGCATCGTTCCGGCCAAGCCGGACTCATGCAGTCGGATGTAGGGGCGTGGCTTGACCGCGCCCTTTTCTTGCTGCGGGAACCGAGGGCCTGG
>JAEZDN010000030.1 GCA_023433275.1 Verrucomicrobiota bacterium | reverse complement strand
CGCGGTCGAATTGTTCGGTTGCAGGGGCGCGGCTCGTCCACGCCCTCGGTTCCCGCAGCGAGAAAAGGGCGCGGTCAGGCCGCGCCCCCACATCCTCCTGCATGATTCCGGCTGAGGGAACTTGTTGTCGGGTCGAGCATGCCCGATCCTCGAGGGGGATGCCGCAATCGGGGGCAGGACCGACCGGTCGGCCCTGCAGCAATCAAAGTGGAATGCAAGGGCGCGGTTTTCCGCTGCGGGGTCGCGTAGGGGCGTGCCTTGCGCGCGCCCGTTTGCGGGAGCGCGGGAAGGGCGTGGGCGCCCCACGTCCCTAACCGCCACGCCTGGGCCTCACCTCGTTCGGGCGAGCATCTCCGAGCTGACCGCCAGCACGGAACCCGGATCGGATTTGCTCCAGATCAGGAGGATGTCCGCCGTCTCATCCACGACGACATGCTCCTGCGCGCCGCACACGAAATCCTGCCCGCCGAAGCGATACGCCTCTCCCGGCGCGACCGTCCGCCGGTCGTCTTCCGGCAGCGAGGCAAATTGCATGCGGATGAACGTCTCCGCGTCCTGCGGCGTGAAACGCGTGCGACGGTACGGCTTCAGGCCCTCCGCGATCGAGATGCCCTTGTCATTCGTGGTTACCGTGTAGTGCATGGCCCCGAAATCATTCTCAAACATCCAGAACGTGACGTTCTTTTCGGGTGTGCCCTGCGGCCGGCCGTAGCGCTTGCGAATGTCGGAGATCGATTCGCCCACGCGGGCGTGGGCCGTCGTCGCGGCGAGCCCGGCGAGGAGCAACAGGCAAAGGAGCGGACGAAGGCGGCGGCGCATGGCGTCAACCGAGCAGGTTCCTCAGGGCGGCGAGGTATTTCTCCTGGGTGCGCAGGATGACCTCCGCCGGCAGCCGCGGTGCGGGCGGCTGCTGGTTCCATTTGATCGCGAGCAGGTGGTCGCGGACGAACTGTTTGTCGTAGCTCGGCGGCGAGCAATCCGGCCGGTACGCGTCGGCGGGCCAGTAGCGCGACGAATCGGGCGTGAGCACCTCGTCGATGAGGAACAGGTTGCCGGCCTCGTCGGTGCCGAATTCGAACTTGGTGTCGGCGAGAATCATGCCAGCCTGGCGCGCGCGGTCGTGCCCGAACGCATAGAGCGCGAGGCTCATCGCCTTCACCTTGGCATAGAGCTCGGCGCCGATGGCCGCGGCGCCCTGGGCGTCGTTGATCGGCTCGTCGTGCTGGCCCTTGGGGGCCTTGGTCGTGGGCGTGAAGATGGGTTGGGGGAGCTTGTCGGCCTGGCGGAGGCCCGGCGGGAGCTTGATCCCGCAGACCTCACCGGTCTTCTGGTACGAGCTCCAGCCGCTGCCGATGAGATAGCCGCGCGCGACGCACTCGATGGTGAGGGGCTTGAGCTTGCGCACGATCATGCTGCGCAACTGCAGGTCGGCGCTGCCAAGTCCGCGCATCATGAACTGGCGCGGCTGGTCGGGCAGGAGATGATTGGGAATGAGATGGGTGGTCTGCGCAAACCACCAGTTGCTCATTTGCGTCAGGATCGCGCCCTTGCCGGGAATGCCATCGGGCAGGATCACGTCGAAAGCGGACAACCGGTCGGTCGCCGTGAGCAGGAGGGCGTCACCCAGGTCGAAGATTTCTCGGACCTTGCCGGAGGCGATCCGCGCGAACGGCAGGCCGTCGATGTGGGTGACCGCGGTCGCGGGCAGGGCCGCGGTTAGCTCATGGAAATTCATGGATCAAAGCGAGGTAAGGAAGAGAGGTGCGCCGCAGCAAGAAAACATCCGCCGCCGGCTGTTCCGCCTGCACTCGCCGCGAGCCAGTCGGGGCGGCTAGCCGCGCCCTTGGGGGCGGCGCCTTGGGGGGACGAAGGCCGGTGCCGTCTACGGGGTAAGAACCTACCGACACAAAGGTTGAGCCGCGGCACTCCCGGGTATTGGGTGCATCCGTCGCCCGTGGGCGACCAGTGATGAATACCGAGCCACTCAACCGTACTGCCGGATCGGTCCCCGCCCGGGCGCTCCTCCGGGCGATCGCCGTGCTTGTCGCCGTGGCGGCGGGCGGGGAGACGCGCGCCGCGGCCGGCGTCAACGCGCTGAAGCAGATGAGCCTCGACGAGTTGCTCGCGGTCGACGTGACGTCGGTTTCCAAAATCGCCGAACCCTATCAGGAGGCGGCGGCGGCGCTGACGGTCATCACGCGCGAGGAGATCCACCAGTCGGGCGCCCTGACGCTGCCCGAGCTTCTGCGCGGCGTGCCGGGGCTGCATGTCGCGCGGCAGGGCGCGAGCGCCTGGGCGGTGAGCGCGCGGGGCTTCAGCAGCATCAATTCGGAAAAACTCCTCGTGCAATCCGACACCCGAAGCATCTACACGCCGCTGTTTTCCGGCGTGCAATGGGACGTGCAGGACCACCTGTTGGCGGACATCGAGCGCATCGAGGTGATTCGCGGCCCCGGCGCCGCCCTGTGGGGCTCGAACGCGGTGAACGGTGTGATCAACATCACCACCAAGCACGCCGCCGACACCCACGGCACGCACTTGGAAGTGTCCTCGGGCACGCACCTGCCCATCAAGGTCGGCGCACGCCACGGCGGGCAGACGGCCGGCGGCGTGCATTATCGGATTTTCGGGCAACATTCCGAATACGACGAGACGCGGCGCATGGCCGGGACGGCCGACGACTGGCGCATGACGCACGCGGGTTTTCGGACCGACTGGACCGGCGGCGCGGATGACTCGTTCACGGTCCAGGGTGACATCTATCGCGGCAACATCGGCCAGCTCACGCCGGCGGTGACGATCATCGGCCGCCCGGGTCCCGCGGGGAACCTGGAGTCGCGCGTCACCGGCGGCAACGTGCTCGGCCGCTGGCGCCGCCAGCATCAGGATGGGGGCGAAACCCAGCTGCGCGCCTATTACGATACCACCCACCGCGTGGACCCGAGCTTCGAAGACCGGCTCGACACGGTCGATGTGGACCTGCAGCACACGCTCGCGCCGCGCGGTCGCCACCACCTGATGGCCGGGTTGAATTACCGTTACGCCTCGAACCGCAACGAGGGCCGCGGCATTTTTGAGGTTCGTCCCGCCTCGTCCGACGATCGCGTGGTGAGTGCGTTCATTCAGGATCAAATCGCCTTGAACGAGGCATGGCGCGTGACGGCCGGCACCAAGCTCGAGCACAATGACTTCAGCGGGTGGGAAGTGCAGCCCAGCATCCGGGCCGCCTGGGATCCCGCGCCCGCGCACACCCTATGGGCTGCGGTCTCGCGGGCGGCGCGCATTCCCACGCGCCTGGAGCGGGATGTGTTCATCGACGTGACCGATCCCGCGGGCGACCCCGTGGTGCGCTTGCTGGGCAATCGGGACTTCGCGGCGGAGGAGATGCTCGCCTTCGAATTGGGCTGGCGCTGGCGCGCCACCTCCTCGTTGCACCTGGACGTCGCGGTCTTCGACAACCGCTACGACGGGCTCGCCTCGCTGGAGCAGGGAGACCCCTTCATCGATCCGGCGGATGGGCGCACCGTCGTGCCGATCCTGAACCGCAACCTCACCTCGGGTCGCGCCGCGGGATTCGAGGCGCTGGTCACGTACACGCCCGTGGAGAACTGGCGCCTGGTCGCCAGTTATACCCATATCGATCTGACGCTGAAGCCCTCCGGGCAGGATCTGAACCGCGGTGACTTCTACGAGGGCGCCACGCCGCGGCACCAGTTCGCGTTGTCGTCCTATCTCAACCTGCCCGGGGGCTTTCAGTTTGACGCGCAATTCCGGAGCATCGGCGCGATCCGGCGGCTGCCCGAGATCGTGACTGGCGAGGGCTTGCCGGGTTACACCGAGCTCAACCTCCGGCTCGCGTGGCGCGTGAGTCGCAACCTGCGCGCCAGCCTGGTGGGGGAAAACCTCCTGCACGACCAGCACATCGAATTCGGCACGCCCGAGGCGCGAGGGCCCATCCGGCGCGGGTTCTACCTCAAGCTGGATTACGATTTCTGAACGCGGTTGCCCGTGCGGGCTGGAAGGGTGGGGCGAGGCGTGTCGACGAGCCTGACACCGGGCGGCTCCGACTTGTGGTACGATTGTGTGGAGGGTGCGCTGGACCTGATGGCGGCGCGGGCGGCGGAGAAGAATCTCGACCTGTGGGCGAGGTGCCCTCACCCCGCGAGTTGCCACCTGCCTGGCCGGCATTCGTCGCAATAATTGGCCCCCACCTCGCCAATGGGGTATCAACCTACCGGGCTCGGACTTGGGTTTTTTAGGGCCCTTCGTATGGTCCCACGCCGATGAACCCCACGATTTCCAGTCCGTCGGGGGGCGAGCCGTCGGCGCTACCGGCGGACGCCCCGGTGCCCCTGAACCGTGATGTTTTCACCCGCACCTTGATCCGCGAGCTCTCGGGCGTCCTGCAGGATGTCGTGGGCCTCGAGGAAGCGGCGGGCTACGTGAGCATAGTCGGCCGGAACATGGGCCGCGAGATCGAGGGCCTCTACAAGGATGCGCTGCAGGTGTCGCAGTTGAGCCGCGCGCAGGTCACCGCGGTCCTGCTCGATCTCAAGCGCCGCATCCAGGGGGACTTCTATGTGATCGAGGAGGACGACGAGAAGATCGTGTTCGGCAATCGGGCGTGTCCGTTCGCGGAAAAGGTCATCGGTCGCCCGGCCATGTGCATGATGACCTCCAACGTGTTCGGCGCCATTGCCGCCGACAACCTGGGGTACGCGAAGGTGGAGATCCAACAGGCCATCGCCCGCGGCGATCCGGGCTGCCGCGTCGTGGTGTACCTCAATCCCAGCGACGCCGCGGAGCGGGCGGTCGGCCGCGAGTATTTCAAAACCGAGAGTTGAGCGATGGAGCCAGCGGAGTTCATTCCCTGGGCGTCGCGTTTCCCGGACGCTCTCCTGCTGGCCGATGGCGCCGGCACCATCCTCGCGTGCAATGACGTGTTCGCGGAACTCACTCGCCGGCTGCCGGCCGCGTGGACGGGGCGCAGCCTCCACGAGTGGCTGCCGGCAGAGCCCGAGCGGGTGCAGGCGGCATTGAACCTGTGGCGCGGTTCCGGGCGCATGATCATCGGGCCCGCGGCCTTCGACCTCGAGGGCGTCGGACCCCTCCTCTGCGAGGGCGCCTTGCTGCGGCGCGCCCGCGTGCCGGCGGACGCGCGCCTCGTGATCCGCGCCAAGCCCAAGGTCGCCGCGGCGGGCCGCTTTCTCCGGGTGAATCGCGAGATCGAGGAATTGCACGGCGAGATCCGCCAGCGCCGGAACTCCGAGGCGGCGCTGGCG
>JAEZDN010000091.1 GCA_023433275.1 Verrucomicrobiota bacterium | reverse complement strand
ATCCCGCCCCGCCCTCGATCAGCTCGCCGGTGCCGGCGCGGGAGCCGCGGGGGCTTCCGCGGGGGCTGGCGGGGGTTCCTGCCAGAAGTAATGCCCGCGCTGGTTGTGATCCCACCGCACGTAAATCGCCGCGGCCACGAGCACGATTACCAGCGCCCACACCAGCCTCCGGCGGCGCACCGCGTCCTTGTCTTCATACGGATCATCGAGCGACCGCACCGCGCCCGCCGGCAACCGGGCCACCTCGGTGAGCTTGGTGCCGAACGGCAGGTTGATCTTCACGCGGCCATTGATCGCCCAGCCATTCGCCTCAAGGATCGGCCCGAGGGTGCGCTGCCGGAGCTTGATCCAGGCAATGATCATGGAGGGCAGGGAAATGACGAGCATCAGGGCCACCACCACGAGCGGCAGCTGCCAGATGGCGAGCCTCGCCAGCCCGGTCACGACCGCGCCGATCGCGCCACCGATCGCACCAACCGCCACGCCCAGCGCGGCCACCGTGCCGACATCGACTTTCTTCGGGGCCGCGGCGGGCTTGGTCTTGTCCACATTGGCGGCGCCCTCGGCGGCCGTGGCAAGCTTGCCCGATGATTCCGCCTCCGCCGCGGCCGCGCGCTTGGCCACCTGCTCCTCGATCATTCGCACGAACTTCTTGTACGGCGACCAGAACGCCTGCCGGATGCTGATCGGGTTGTCGACGATCGCCGTGACGGTCGCGTCCCAATCCCTGCCCTGCCGGTCGTAGAACACGCCGTTGCGCCCGACGAAGAGATAGTCCGAGTCTCCCTGGGTGATGCAGGCCGCCACCTTAATGGCCGGATGACCCGCGCGCCGGCAGTCGACGTAGGCGATGTACGCCTTGCTCATCGCGGCCAGCGGATTCGGCGCGTCGACCCGGATGCAGAGCTCCGTGCTCCGGCTGTCGAGGTAAAGCGTGCCCGCCTGGAAGATCGCCCAGCGGTCCGGGGAGTAGAAATCGGCGAAGTTGACGAAATTGTGCAGGATCGCGCGCAGGTCTCGATGGTAGTGCGCGAGACGGTCCACGTCGCTGATGGCCTTGAACTCCGGTTCCAGCGCGCGGTCGCGTTGCACGAGTTCGGCGAGCGCCGCCTGGCCAGGCCCGGCGAGGATTTCCTTGATCCGGGGCAAGCCAAGTTTCTCGACCGCGCTGCCCGCCTTGCCGCCCAGCCACGTCTCGTATGGGGCAAATCGCGCGTTCAGCGCGGCCCAGTCCGCTTCCGTCAGGACGTTGCGTCCCGCCCCGAGCACGGGCGTGACGACGGTGCGCTGGAGGGTGGCCAGCGCGGCGGCCCACGCGGGATTCACGCCCTCGCCCAGAGGGAGCGGTCGCCCAGCCTCGATGCGCGCCAGCGGGAAACCGGCCACCTCGTCGGCGGTGATCTTCAGGTCCTTGGCCGCGATCTGCAGGTAGTCCGTCTCGGCGCCGTTGAGCGCGCCGGCGGCGCGGGCATCGAACGCCGCGAGGCGGCAGCGGCCGAAATAATCATCCACCTTCGCGCGCACCGCGCGCAGCGCCGCCACCGCGGAATCCGTGCCCTCGCCGAGCACCGCGATCTCCTTGGCGGAGCTCTGCCCCACCCACGCGGCGTAGGCGGCCACTTCCTTGAAGAACGCCTCGATTTGCGCGGCCGTCACGCCGGTCGAACCCGTGCGGTCGGGCGTGCCGCCCATGCACGCAAGGATGTCCTTGATCAACGCCTGCACCGCCGCGTCGTCCGTGGCCTCGGGCGGTATCACGCCGTCGCCATTCAGCGCGCTGGAGGCAAAGATCTGCGCCGTGTTGCTGCTGTCGGCCACGGTGATCACGGTGGCGTCCTTGCGACCCAGGGTGGCGAGGATCTGCCGGGTCGACGCCAGCAGCAGCTTTCCCTCCGGCGTCGCATCATTGATCGCGGAGAGCGGCAGGCCGTCGGTGCCCGCGAGCAGCACGCCCACGTCCTTGAGCCGGGTCGCCGCCCAGTCGATCGCGGCCAGAATCTCGGGCACGCGAATCCGCCCGTCGCCATCGGTGTCCAGGAGCTTCAACGTGCCTTCATCCAGCTCAAGGCCCTTGACCGGGCAGCTCAACGCCACCCACAGTTTTGGATCGAGGTGCTTGAGGTTGAGCAAATCGTCGCCAGTCGCCACGGTTGCCTGGTCGAGTCCGCCGGTTCTGAAGAATTTCCAGTTGTGCATCAGGAGTTGGGTTGCGCCCCATGGTCCCACACCGCCAGCCGCAGGCAAATGCGAAGTGCCGCGGCGCGTCGGGCAACCGCTTCGTTTCATAGGTGAACGACACGCCGGGCGGACCGTCCGAAATCGCCGGGTTGTCGTCGCGGGCCTTATCACTTGGCAGGCGCAGGTTCGTGGCTAGCTTCCCGACACCCCATTGGCGGCGCGCCCCAACCCCGGCTTGCTCGCCCAACTTTCCACTACCATGAACCACCCCACCCCTACCGGCGTTGACCGGCGATCCTTCGTGAAAACCCTTTCCACCGCCGGCCTCGCGCTCGGCGCGGCCCCGGCGCTGCTGGCCCAGGCCGCCAATCCCAAGCGCAAGCGCTACGCCATCGTGGGCCTCGGCTCCCGGTACCGCATGTACCACGACGCGATCGAAAAGACCTACGCGGAACACGCCGAACTCGTCGGTCTGTGCGACAAGAACCCCGGTCGCCTCGCTCTCGCCCAGAAACGCTCCGGCGAGAACGGCGCACCGGTGCCGCGCGGCTACGTGCACACCGACTTCGACAAGATGGTCGCCGAGACCAAGCCCGACGTCGTCATCATCACCACGATGGATTCCACGCACGACGACTATATCGTGCGCGCGATGGAACTCGGTTGCGACACGGTCACGGAAAAACCGATGACAACCACCGCGGAAAAGGCCCAGCGCATCCTCGACGCCAGGGCCCGCACCGGCAGGCAGGTCCGCGTGCTCTTCAATTACCGCTACTCACCGCCCCGCACGCAGGTGAAGGACATCCTCATGTCCGGCGAGATCGGCGAGGTGCGCTCCGTGGACTTCCAATGGCTGCTCAACACCAGCCACGGCGCCGATTATTTCCGTCGCTGGCACGGCGAGAAGAAATTCTCCGGCGGCCTCATGGTCCACAAGGCCACCCACCACTTCGACCTCGTCAACTGGTGGCTCGGCGCCATGCCCGTCTCCGTCACCGCCACCGGCAAGCGCGAGTTCTACACCCCCGAGATGGCGAAGCGCTTCGGCCTGCAGTCGCATCACGAGCGCTGCCACACCTGCCCCGAGGCGGACAAATGCGGCTTCTTCATGAATCTCGCCGGCAACCCCAGCCTCAAGGCGCTCTACCTCGACCAGGAGCACCATGACGGCTACTTCCGCGACCGCTGCGTGTGGCACCCGCGCATCGACATCGAGGACACGATGAACGTCATCGTCGGCTACGACAACAACGTCACCCTCAACTACAGCCTGAACGCCTTCAACGCGTGGGAGGGTTACCAGATCGCCTTTAACGGCACTCTCGGCCGCCTCGAGCACCGCATCGTCGAGCAAGTCTACGTCAACGCCGGCACCAACGACGCCTCGCAGGGCGCGATCGCCGAGCGCGGCGTCACCACCACCGTCGTCCCCCTCCGCGGCGCGCCCAAGCGCCTCGAAGCGTGGAGCGGCACCGGCTCGCACGGCGGCGGCGACAAGGTGATGCTGGACGACATGTTCCTGCCCCAGCCGCCCGAGGACAAATACCTGCGCGCCGCCGACGAGCGCGCCGGCGCCTGCTCCATTCTCATCGGCGCCGCGGCGAACGAATGCTTCGCCACGGGCAAACCCGTCGACGTGACCAAGCTGGTCAAGGGCCTCAAGCGTCCCGACTTTTCCCCGATGCCCTCGCGCACCGGACCGCTGCCGATGCCCGAACGCAGGCGCACCTGAGGCTTCCCCAGCGTAGGAGCCTGTTTACGGGCGACCCCCGACCGGCCGCCGTCGGCGAAACTCCTGGTCGCCTGAACAGGCTCCTACAGCCAACCCAACCTCGAACCAACTCGTAGGGGCGCAGACTCGCTGCGCCCGCCGCTCGCTCGCGGCGCATGCCCCGAGGGCGCAGCAAGACTGCGCCCCTACGAGTCAAGAAGGGCGCTCCGCTCTCCCATTCTCGAACCTCAAATCCCTGAGCCCAGACCCCGGGACCCTGAACCCCAGGCCCTCCCCTGAGCTCACTCCCCGAACCGAATCCCCTGCGCCAGCGGCAACGCGTCCGAATAATTGATCGTGACCGTCTGCCGCCGCATGTACGCCTTCCACGCGTCGCTGCCGCTCTCGCGGCCGCCGCCGGTTTCCTTCTCGCCCCCGAAGGCCCCGCCGATCTCGGCCCCGCTCGTGCCGATGTTCACATTGGCGATGCCGCAATCGCTGCCGCGCGCCGACAGGAATTGCTCCGCCTCGCGCAAGTCAGTCGTGAAGATCGCCGAACTTAACCCCTGCGGCACGGCGTTCTGCATCGCGATCGCGTCCGACAGTTTCGTGTAGCCCATCACATACAGGATCGGGGCGAAGGTCTCATGCTGCACGACCGGCCAGTCATTCTCTGCCTCGACAATCGCGGGCACGACATACGTGCCCTTCAAGCGTTCACCCCCAAACAGGATCTTCCCGCCGTGCAGCTTCAGGTGCGTCAGCGCGTCCTGCATGGTCTGCACCGCCGCCTCATCGATCAACGGACCGACCAGCGTGCCAGGCTTCAAGGGCGAACCGATGGGCAGCGATTTGTAAGCCGCCACCAGCGACGCCGTAAATTTCTTCCGGATCGACTCATGCACGAAAAGCCGGCGCGTGCTCGTGCAACGCTGTCCCGCTGTCCCCACCGCCCCGAAGAGGACCGCCCGCAGCGCAAGCTTCAGGTCCGCGGACGGCGTCACGATGATCGCGTTGTTTCCGCCCAGTTCGAGCAGCGAGCGCCCGAAGCGCTTCGCCACCACCTCGCCCACCCGGCGCCCCATGCGCGTCGAGCCCGTGGCCGAAACCAGAGGCAGCCGCAGGTCATGGCTCATCAACTCGCCCACGGTGGCGCCGTCCCCGATCGCGAGCGCAAAGATCGCGGGATCCACACCGCACGCGCGGCAAACCTTCTCCGCGAGCTTGATGCACGCGATGGCGGTCAGCGGCGTTTTCTCCGACGGCTTCCACAGCGTCGCGTCCCCGCCCACCGCCGCGAGCGCGCTGTTCCATGCCCACACCGCCACGGGAAAGTTGAACGCCGAGATGATGCCGACCACGCCGAGCGGCTGCCATTGCTCCATCATGCGGTGGCCGGGTCGCTCGGACGCGATCGTCAGGCCGTGCAACTGCCGCGACAGGCCGGTGGCGAAGTCGCAGATGTCGATCATTTCCTGCACCTCGCCCTCGCCCTCCGCGATGATCTTTCCCGTCTCAAGCACCACGAGCCGCCCCAGTTCCTTCTTCAACCCACGCAACGCCTCGCCATAGCGCCGCACCACCTCGCCGCGCTTCGGCGCCGGCAGATCACGCCAGCCGGCAAACGCCACCTGCGCCGCGGCCACCGTCTTCTCATAATCCTCCCCTGCGGCTGAACGCACCCGCCCCAGCAACGAACCATCGATCGGCGAATGTTTCTCAATCACCGCCCCCGTACCGCCCCAGTTGCCATGGAAGACACCCGCGTTGATCGACTTCCCGGACAAGCCGAGCTTCGGGAAAATCGCCTTGGCGACAGCGCTGACTGATGTGGTTTTCATGAATGAAGGTGCCTCACGCCAGGGCCGCAAAGGACGCGGAGCGATTTCGTGAACTGGAACAAACCTTCGCGTACTCCGCGTCCTTGGCGTGAGGCATAAGAGAGTTGGTCATCATAAACGCGCCCGCCCCTGGGTTTGGTGAACGACCCGCGTCATTGCGGTCGGGAACCGAGGTTCCGGACCGGTGCCCGGATTTCAGTGCGCATGCGCCTCCTGAACCTTGCGCGGGTCGACGGCGGAGATGATGGCGCTCACCGACTTCTGGTTGAAGCCCTTGAACCCACCCTTGCGCTCCAGGTTTTCCAAGTGGCTGCCAATCGCGCCGTCCTTGATGAAGGACGCTGCCTGCGCTTCCGTGATCGAGCCCTGCGCACGCAACCGCTCGACCCGCGCCGGGTCGACCCGCCAACGTTCGCCTTCGGTGAAGGCCTGCTTGAGGAACGGGAAATCCGAGAACGGCTTCATGGTGTTGATGCCCTCGGCCGCCAATTGCTCGCGCAGCAACGGGTGGTTGAACCGCGCCTCGAGGTGGTGCATGCCCGCCTGCAGGAAGCTGTCGCCATGCAGGCCGCACCACAGTCCGACCGTGCCGACCTTCGACACTTCCGGCAGGCGTCGCGCCGCGTAGTCCTCGTTCACTTCGTCGGGCAGCAGATCCACGTCCGCGAACACCACGATCCCGACCGCCGGCGTTTCCATCACCTGCGCGCCCCACCCTGCCTCGGCACCCGCGTAGAAGCGCTCGCGCTTCTCGAGCCCGAGCATTTCCATGAACTGCACCAGGTCCGGAAAATACCGCCGCGAACAGCGATAGGTGTGGTGATCGTGATTCGCCCAGCCGAGTCCCAGTTGATCCTGCCGGCGCTTCTGCACGCGGCCGGCGCGGTTCCGGAACATCCAGAATTCGCGCTCCTCGGCGAAGTACAGCTCGCACGCGACCTCACGGCCCACCAGCGCGATGCTTTGGTGCAGCGCATCGAAGGCGGCCTTCACGCCATCGTCATCATTCGGAAATGCCCGCCGCCGCGCCCGCCACAGCTCTCGAACTTTCCACACCGCGTCGGCAAAACCCGGCGCCGGCTCATGCGTGAGATAGCCGCGATAACCCAACCGCTCGCACGCGCGCAGCGTCGTGCCGTTCTCCTGGCTCACCGTGAGCGTCCGGAAACGCGCCCCGGGCGCGCCTTCGATTTCCCCTTCCAGGCCATGGCGCGCCATGAAGTCGGGCAGGAACTCCGGCCGCAGCAGGAGCGCCACCGGCCAGGCGGTTTCCGGCGACCGGGTGCAGACCCGCACACGCGGCAGCATGGCATGCGGGTGCGCGAGCACGATGATGTGCGCGGGCGCCTCGACGTTCTCGGTCACGAAACCCACCGCGCGAAACGCCGCTTCATGCCCACGCGAAACCACCAGGCTGTCGGTCCATTCGAAAAACTCCGTGCCAGTCTCGGTGTGCATCCGCCGCGCCAGCGTGCGCGCGAAGGTGTTTCGTTCCAAAAACGCGTTGATGAAGCGGGAGAGCAGCGCCTCCGCCTCGTACGCCAGCGGCCAGTTGAAATTGTCGGGGGTTTGGAGCGTGGGCATGGGCTTCGACTGCGTCATAAAGCCCTCCCGCCATTTACCAAGGCATTTCTGCCCTGACCCAAATCGTAGGGGCGCAGTCTTGCTGCGACCTCCTTGGCCGCTCTAAGTATCCGAAACGTACCGCGCCCCAGCCGCCTCGATGACCGCCCCTGTCCCCGACCTCGCCCCGCTCGCCGCCCGGCTCCAAGGCACGCTGCACGCCGGCCGGACCATGCGCGCGCTCTACGCGACCGACGCCTCCGAGTACCAGGAACTCCCGCTCGCCGTCGCCTTCCCCCGTTCCGAATCCGACGTCCGTGAACTCGTCCTCTTTGCCGCGCGACACCGCATCGGCCTGATCCCGCGCACCGCCGGCACCTCGCTCGCCGGACAGGTCGTGGGCGCCGGCATCGTGGTCGACCTGGGCCATCACCTGAACCGACTCCTCGCCATCGACCCGGCCTCGCGCCGGGCGCGGGTGCAACCCGGTCTCGTCCGCAACGAGCTCAACCTGCTCCTCGCGCCGCACCGGCTCTTCTTCACGCCCGAGACCGCCACCGCGAACCGCGCCATGATCGGTGGCATGGTCGGCAACAATTCCTGCGGCGCCAACTCCATCGTCTACGGCACCACCCGCGAACACCTCGTTTCCGCCCGTGGCTTCCTCAGCGATGGCTCCGCCGTCACCTTCGGCCCCCTCACCGCCGCCGAATTCGCCGCCAAGTGCGCGGGCCCCGACACGCTCGAGACCCGGATCCACCGCACCGTCCGCGATCTCCTCGGCGACGCCCGTCACCGCGAACTCATCCGCGCGAACTACCCGAAGCCCACCGTCACCCGACGCAACACCGGCTACGCGCTCGATCGCCTGATGGCGTGCAACGTCTTCGATCCCACCTCCGACCAGCCCTTCAATCTCTGCCGCCTGGTCGCCGGCTCCGAGGGCACGCTCTTCCTCGGCGTGGAGTTCGAGCTGAACCTCGAGCCGCTGCCGCCGCCGGGCGCACTGCTCTGCGCGCATTTCACCGACGTCCAGGGCGCGCTGAAGGCCACGCTCATCGCCATGCGGCATCGCCCGCATGCCTGCGAACTAATCGACCGCGCGCTCCTCGCCGGCACGCGCGACAATCCCGCGCACACGCGCAACCGCGCCTTCGTGCAGGGCGACCCCGGCGCCGTGCTCGTCGTCGAGATACGTCGCGATAACCGCGAGGCCATCGAGGCCGCGATGCGGGCCCTGGAAACGGAGCTGCGCGCCGCCGGCCTTGGCTACGCCTATCCCGTGCTGTGGGGTGACGAGTGCAAGCGCGTCTGGGATCTGCGCAGTGCCGGCCAGGGTTTGACCAACAACGTCGTCGGCGACACCCGCCCGCGTGAAAACGTCGAGGACACCGCCGTCGCGGTCGAGGACCTGCCAGCCTACATCGCGGAGTTCGACGCCCTCATGCGCGACAAATACGGCATCACCTGCACCTACTACGCCCATGCCGGCGCGGGCGAGTTGCACACGCGCCCGCTCTTCAATCTCAAAACCCCGGAAGGCTTGCGGATGTTCCGCGCCATCGCCACGGACGTCGCCGCGCTCGTGAAGAAATACCGCGGCTCACTCTCCGGCGAACATGGCGACGGCCGCCTGCGCGGCGAGTTCATCCGCTTCATGGTGGGCGACGAATGCTACGCCATGATGCGCCGGATCAAGGAAACCTTCGACCCGCACGGCATCTTCAACCCGGGCAAGATCATCGACACGCCGCCGATGGACACCTCGTTGCGGCACGGTCCGGCACACCCGACCCCCGAGCACGCGACGATCTTCGATTTCAGCGCCAGCCTTGGCGTGGTTCGCGCTGCCGAGAAATGCTCGGGCGCCGGCGAATGCCTCAAGTCCCACCGCATGGGCGGCACGATGTGCCCGAGTTACATGGTGACGCGCAACGAGGCCGACAGCACCCGCGGCCGGGCCAATCTCCTGCGCCAGGTCCTCACCCACCCGCGCCACGTGACCAACCCGTGGGACAGCCCCGAGGTCGCGGAGGTCATGGATCTCTGCCTTTCGTGCAAGGGCTGCAAGACGGAGTGCCCCTCGAACGTTGACCTCACGCGCCTGAAAGCCGAGTGGCAGCAACACTACAACGACGCCCATGGCGTGCCGCTGCGCTCGCGCCTCGTCGCCAACTTCGCGCAATCCATGCGCTGGGCGTCCCTCGCGCCCGCGCTCTACAACTGGATCGTCACCGCCCCCGACACGTCCCGCTGGCTGAAGGATTTTGCCGGCTTCGCCCGGGCGCGCAGCCTGCCCACGCTGCATGAGCAGACACTGCGGGCCTGGTTTGCGAAGCGCCAGGTTACAGGGGCGCGCCTGGCGCGCGCCCACGAGCGCGGACAAGCCGCGCCCCTACACGAGAATTTTCCCCGCTCCCGCGTTCACTTCTTCTGCGACGAATCCACCAACACCACCGACGCCGCGATCGGCATCAAGGCCGTCGAGTTGCTTGAGCGCCTCGGCTACGAGGTCGTCATCCCTCCGCCCACCGAAAGCGGCCGCCCTCAACTCTCCAAGGGCCTCGTCCGCGAGGCACAAGCCATCGCCATCCAGAACGTCGAGTCGCTCAAGGATCTGGTCTCGGACGCCGCCCCGCTCATCGGGATCGAACCCGGCGCGCTCCTCGGCTTCCGTGACGAGTATCCCGATCTCGTCCCCGCGCATCTCAAGCCCGCCGCCCGTGCGCTGGCAAAAAACGCCCTGCTCCTCGAGGAATTCATCGCCCGTGAGATCGACGCCGGACGCATCCGCCCCGACCAGTTCCGCGCGGCGCCGCGCACCATCCAGCTCCACGGTCACTGTCATCAGAAGGCGCTCTCCTCGCTGACGCCGACAGTGCGCATGCTCGAACTTCCCGCCGGCCATCAAGTGTCGATCATCCCCAGCGGCTGCTGCGGCATGGCCGGTTCCTTCGGTTACGAAGCCGAACACTTCGCCATCTCCCAACAGATCGGCGAACTCGTGCTCTTTCCCGCGGTCCGCGCTGCCGGCTCAGACACGCTCGTCGCCGCCCCGGGCACGAGCTGCCGTCACCAGATCAAGGACGGCACCGGGCGCACGGCGTTGCACCCGGTCGAGATCCTGCACGCGGCCCTGCTGTAGCGCGCATAAAAGCCATCGCGGTTCTAACCCCGAAGTTGGATATACATTGTTACCGGGGCAACCGTTGGCGGTGGCATAGCGAAATTAACTTTGGAGAATGGAAGATACGACCACCACCGTCATCCTGAGCGGAGCGAAGGATCCAAGGGAAAGGACGGACGTGCGCCGACTCCGTGGATCCTTCACTGCGTTCAGGATGACGGTGGGGGGAGGTTTGAGGTATTTCTAATAGGGAGACGCCTCACAGACTCAAAACTCGTTCAGTTCATGAGCAGCAAAGCGAAGGTCCAAGGCAAAGCACGAATGTAAGCCCGCTTCGTGGATCCTTCGCTGCGCGCCGGACGACGTTGCGTGGGTTTTCGGGTTCCCTTGGACCTGTGTCGGCTCCGGAGTTGCGCGGCGATGGGCCCCGTCTAACCTCGCCCCATGTCCTTCGACTTTGCCGCCCGTCGCGACCGCATCGCCCGCACGCTGGGCCTGACCGATGAAATCCTGCTCATCGGCTCGGGCCTGCCCTTGTCCAAGCCCGAGATCAGCGACGCCTTGCTGCCCTATATCGCGCACCAGGAATATTATTACCTGACCGGCCACGCCGACGCCATCGGGGGGATCCTCGCCTATGATCCACGAGACAACGGTTGGATATCCTTCGTGCCGGAAGTCACCGAGATGGACCGCGTGTGGGAGGGCCGCGAACAATTGCCGGGCGAGCTTCTTTCGCGTTTCCCCGACTGGCTGCTGCGACGCCGCGGTCGTCCGGTCATCATGCTCGGTGCGCCCGTAAGCGGAATCGCCGCGGACGAGGCGCGCACGGCCGCTGTGCGCGAGACCTACAAACACGCCCGCCGACCGAAGGAGGCCGCCGAGATTGAAATTCTCAAGCGAAGCGCGGCCGCCACCGCCGCGGGCTACGCCGCGATCCAACCGATGATCAAACCCGGCGTGAGCGAGCGCGCCCTTCAGATCGAACTTGAGGCGGAGTATTTCCGCCATGGCGCCCAAACCACCGGCTACGACACCATCATCGGCGCAGGCACGCACAGCGCGGTTTTCCACGGTTCGCCCTCGCCCGATCGCCTGGCGCGGGACGGGGATTTCATTCTGATCGATTCCGGCGCGCAGGTGGACCGTTACGTCACCGACGTCACCCGCACCTACGTCGCGGGCCGGCCCTCCGCTTTCCAGCGCGATTTGTACAATGTCGTCATGGGCGCGCAGCAGCGCACCTGCGACCGATGCCGCCCCGGAGCCGAATGGAAGGATCTCCACTACGCCACGGCCGCCGACCTCATGGCGGGACTCGGCTCGATGGGGGTGGTGCGGGGCGATCCTCAATCCCTCGTCGAACAGGAGGTTCACACGCTCTTCTATCCCCACGGACTGGGTCACATGGTCGGGCTCGGCGTGCGCGACGCGAGCGGTCTGGAACCGGGGCGCGCCCGCGATCCCCGGCCCAGCCTGCGCAGCCTCCGCATGGACCTGATCCTGCGCGAGGGCTACGTGGTGACCGTCGAGCCCGGCCTCTATTTCATTCCCGCCATTCTCCGGGACTACGGGCGCCGCGCGCGCTTTGCCGATACGGTCAATTGGGACCTCGTCGACCAGCACTTGCACCTGGGCGGGGTGCGCATCGAGGACAATCTCCTCGTGACGTCCGGCGCACCGGTGAACCTCACGGCGGCGATTCCCACGGGGCTGGGTTAAGCCGGGTGAACTCGAGTCCCTCGCCGAGGGCTCGTCGGGACGACTCGCCCTGCCTGGGGTGTGGGGCCCGCAATGGGCGCCTCACGCGCGGCGGTCCGCGCGAGGGTTCACCAGCACCAGGAACAGCAAGCCAATCATCGCCGTCATCACGAGCAGCCCAAGCGACAGCGCCACGAGCGGCGCACTGGCAGAGGCGAGCGATATCCCCCCGAAGAATCGCGAGTCCTTGCGATAGCGATCACGCAGGTCCCGACTCCCGGCCTCGATGTGGTTGGCGGCGCCATCGAGCGTTTCCTGAAACCGATCGTGACACGGCCGCAGTTCCGCGAGGTTGAAGTGCATGGCCTCGGCCGGGCGGTTGTCCCGCGTCAGCCGCAAGAACTGACGCGACTTTTCCGCATACTCCGCGCTGATGGCCTGCATCGCCGACGGATACCCGGTGTTTTCGAAAATCGTCTTCGCCCCAACTTCCCCGGCCCGCGCGAGCAAACGGTCGTGCGCGACTTCCATTTCCGAAGCCAGCGCCGGCCAATCACGCTCGTCCTCCGGGGATGTCAGGCGCCGCGCCAGCCGCTGCACCCCGGTGAGTTCCCGCGTGAGCATGCGCAGGTCATAGATCACGGGAGCCCCATGCTCGAAAAGGTCGGCGTACCGCTGGTTGACCGACCGGATGAAATAGAGACTCAACACCCCCGCGACGAGATTGGCGGCCAGAAGACCGGCCAGGATCCAGAATCGGACGGATGAGCGGGGCATCGTGCCGTTACAAGAGCCGGTTTAGGGCCAATTGCACCTAGATTCTTCCCGACGCGCCTTCCGGAAGTAAAATGACACTCTTTTTTGGTGTGCGCCCCGCCGCCTGGACGACCGGACAAACCGGGCCGCGCCGCGCCGCTTGGTCCGGCTACAACCAGCGCTTCATTCCGGCCCCCACGATGGCCAAGGACAGCAGCGAGCTGACCGGCATCAGCACCGCCGCGAGCAACGGGCTCATGTGGCCCGCCACCGCGAGCCCCACGGCGACCGCATTATAGGTCACCGAGAACACCAGCAGCGCCAACTGGGTCCGGCGCCGCGAGTCATTCACCGCGAACAGTCGCCGCAACCCGCCGATGCCCTGGCCGAGATAATAGAAATCAGCCTTCCCTTCCAGGACGCCGCGGTGAATCACCGGCGTCCCGCGCGCAAAGGCCGCATCGAACGCCAGGCTGTCATTCGCGCCGTCACCCAACATCAGCGTGTCGCGCCGGTCCAGCTGCCGTATCCAGGTCGCCTTCTCGACCGGGGTCACGGATCCGATCGCGTTGTGCGCGGGCACGCCCAGCGCGCCAGCCATGCGATCGACCCGCTCCTGCTGGTCTCCACTGAGGATGTACGGCTCGTAGCCGCGCTCCCGCAGCGCCGCGACTTCGGCCACGGCATCCGGCCGCACGGCATCCTCAAAAACGAATCGCGCCACCACCACGCCGTCGCAGGCGAATTCCGTGCCCCGCGGCAGGGAGCACGGCGCATCCCCTTGATCCACTTGCCCCGCGCGTTCGTCCGTCCGCTTGGCGCGCGCTGCCGCCCAGCCCGCCCGACCCAGCGTCCACACGCCACGCTCGCTTTCCAGGCCCACCCCAAAGCCCACTTCCTCGAAAATCGTCTCCGTGTTCCGGATTACCGGCGAGCCCGGCTCGTCCGCGGCGCCCGACCCCGGCGTGGCGCCCCGAGCCAGGAGATTCTCCCACAGGCTCTGGCTTACCGGGTGCGGGTTGTCGCGCACCAGTTCCCGCAACACGTGCCGCGCGGCGGGCGCGAGCGCATCCAACGCCTCCGGGTTGCGCAGGACCGGGGTCTCGAGGGTGAGCGTGCCCGTCTTGTCGAAAATGATCTTCCGAATCCGACTCAGGCGGGGCCACAAATCCCCCTCGCGCACGAAGACGCCATAACGCCGGAGCGCCACCGCCGCCATCTCATCGGCGAGCGGAAAGGCCAATCCGATCGCGCAAGGACAGGAAACCACGAGCACCGCGGTCACCACCGAGAAGGTGCGCACCGCGTCATGCGTGCCCAGCCACCAGGTCACACCGGCCGCCACCGCCGCCACGAAGATGGCGACAAGATATCCGCCTACAATCCGCTCCAAGGCCCGGTGACGGAAGGCATCGCGATTTGCGGGCTGCAGGAGTTGCGCCAGGAGTGACTCGCTCCAGCCCTGCATGGCGCGTAATTGCACCTCCCCGCGGGCGAGCGAGACCGCGCCCGCCGGCACCCGCGCGCCCCCGCGGTACTCGCGAGGCTCGGCTTCCCCGTTGATCCAGGCCGTGCCGAAGGTGGCCGCCGGCATCTGCAATTGCGACTCCACCGGCACCACCTGGCCCGGGCGGACCCGGAAAACCTCGCCTCCCTTGAGCTGCGCGACCGGTTGCTCCACGGCGGCGCCGGTCGCGTCGACGACGCTCACCTTGTGAGGCCGGGCCTGCGCGCTGAGCAGGCGCCGCCGGTTGCGCTCCACCGCCGCCACCTGCGCCCAGCGGCCCACCAGCATGAGGAGGATGAACGCGCCCACGAAATCAAAATAGACGTACTCCTCGCGCCCCGCGATCCAGCCATAAAATGAACCGGCATAGGCCCCTACGATGCCGATCGCGATCGGGAGATCGATGTGCAGCACCCCGCTGCGCAGCGCGCCAACCGCGCGCCCGAGGAAATACGTCCCGCCGGTCAACAGGCTGAGCGTGGCGAACACCATGGCCAGCGTCCCGAACAGGGGCGCGTACGGGAACGTGGCGTCCATGCCGAAGTACGCCGGCAGCGCGAACAGCATGATGTTCATCGAGAATGCCGCGCACAGGCCCACCCGGCGCACCAACTGGCGGCTCTCGGGCACCGCCGGCTCCTCCCCCGGCGCCCCCACCAGGTAGTTGAACGACTGCAAGGCGCGGGCAAAGGCCACGGCGTCGAACTCCCCGCGACTCCAGCGCAGCCGCATGCGTCCCGCCTGCGCGTCGGTCTCGATGCCGAGCGCGCCCGGCTGCTGGTGAAATACCTTCTCGATCAGCCACACGCATCCCGCGCACGAGATGCCCTGCACTTCCAGCATCAGCGCGGGCGTGCGCGGATCGCGCTCCGCCTCCGCCTGCAATTCCGCGAGCCACCCGAAATCGCGCGGCTGGAATACCACCGGGTCGACGGGGGCGACCACCGTGTCGCGAATCCGATAATAACCCTCGAGCCCCTGCTCGTGCACGAGCTTGAACACATAGGCGCAACCCGTGCAGCAGAACCCCGACTCCTGCATCGACGCGGTCGTCAGCGGCGCACCACAGTGATGACAATGGTGAACGGGGGCGGCTTGCTCGGCACGCAGTCCACGCACTCGCACCGTCGGGCTCACGCCCCCGTCCACCAAATCATTGCCGGAGACACTCATCGTGGAAAAGAGGGACCCGAGGCGGCCCGGTTTCCCCGGCCCCCTCGCGAAGATTGCTGCCCTTTGGGTTTCACGGTGTGGTTCTCCCTGGATTCAAAAACACACGAAGTCGCTCACGCCCGGGCCGCCGAGACCCAGGGTCCCGCGGAGGCGCCACACGAGGATGGCCGCGACGGCCAGCGCGAGGACGGTTTGGATCCGTCCCAGCCACACCGGACCCAGGCGCACCCGAATGAGATGGAAATTAACCTGCGCCAGCCACAGCAGCGGCACGGTGCCGAGGCCGAAGGCGAGCAGCGTCTCCGCGCCGCGATGCGCCGAGCCCGACAACAGCGCGAGCGACAGGACAAAATAGAGCGGGCCGCACGGGAGAAGCGGCGTCGCCACGCCGAGCAGCGCCGCGGCCCGCAAGCGCGATCCGCCGCGGAGCCGCGCCGTCACCGCCGCGTAGGCGCGACCAAGAAGCGGCAGCCGCGGGAGGCGACGGTCGAAACGGACCGCCACCGCCACAAAGAACAACACGAGGACCCACGGCAGGTAGCGCATCGCTCCCTCGCCAATGAACGACAGCGGCAGGCGCCCCACCCCGCCAACGAGCGCACCGAGCGCGGCGTAACCGGCCAGGCGCGTGAGATGATACACCGACGCCACCGTCCGCGGATCCGCCTCGTCGCGCCGCGCCGGCATCAGCGAGCAGGCGAGCGGTCCGCACATGCCCGCGCAATGCAGGCTGGTGATCAAGCCCGCCAGCAAGGCGGATCCAGGCCCGGTGATTCCCGCAATCTCGCCGCTCATGGTTTCGCCTCCTGATTGGCCAAGGGCACCGTGCGCGCATCAATCTGCCGCGAGGCCAGGAAAAGCGCGGTCCAGAGCAGTCCGAGGAAGAGAAACCCGGCTGCGACCCAGAGCCAGAGACTGCGCGCGGAGGCGGTGGATTGCTGCAGGGTCTCCGCTTGCGGCGCCCCGGGGTTTTCTGACGCAAGGCCGGCGCGAGCGCCTCCCCTGCAAGAATCCTCGCGATCCCGTTTCGGGGCGCGGTCTTGCTGCGCCCTTTGGGAGGTCGCGGCGGCATGGGCGCATGAATCGGTCTCAGCGCGTGATCCCTTTCTCACGGTCTTCCTCCTCAAGCAGCTTGGGGTCCGGCCCCATGAACTCCACGGCGCGGGACAGTTGGTAGGTGCGGTCCGCATCCTCGACGCGGACCGTGAAATGAAAGGGGCCGGCGTAATGCCGGCGGTCCACACTGAGGACAATCGGGCTGACCGACTCGGCCAGGGGCCCGAGCGTCACGGGGGCGGCGAAGCCGTCCTGCTTGACGCCCGCTGGCACACCCTCGGTCGAGACGGTGAAGGCGGCTGGCACCGATCGCTTGTTGACCAGACGCACCATGAACTGATTGCGCACGAGGTCTCGATCCACGAAGTAGGCCGCGCCGCTCATGCGATAGACAAGGAAGTTGGCCGGCTTGACGGTCGAAAACGCGAAGGTGGCGACCGCCACACCCACCAGCAGAAGGATGAAGTAGACGATGGTGCGCGGTCGGACCCAGCGGGTCCGCCCGCCCCCGAGGCCGACGAAGGAGTCGTATCGGATGAGGCCGGTCGGGCGGTGCACCTTCGTCATGACCTCGTCGCAGGCGTCGATGCAGGCGGCGCACCCGATGCACTCGAGTTGCAGGCCGTGCCGGATGTCGATGCCCGTGGGGCACACCTGCACGCAGCGATTGCAATCCACACAAGCGCCGAGGGTGCCTGGTGAAGGAGGCTGGAAAACGGAGACTGGAGACGGCCCAGCCGGTACCACTGCTCCGCCCTCTCCGAGCATCCGCCCGCCTCCGGTCTCCAGCTTCCCGCCTCTGTGCGAAAGCTTTCCCCGCGGCTCGCCGCGCTTCGTGTCGTAGCCGATAACCATGGAGTGGTCGTCGGTGAGCGCCGACTGGAGCCGGCCATAGGGGCAGATCACGATGCACAACTGCTCACGAAACCAGGCGAAGTTGAAATAGAGGAGCCCGGCGCTGACGAAGACAAACACGAAGGCCGCCCAATGCTCGCCGGGGGCGTGGCGCATCATGTGCCACACCTCGGGCAGGCTCACGAAATAGCTGAGGAAGAGGTGCGTGATCAGCAGCGAGGCGACGATGTAGAGCCCGTGCTTCGCCACGCGCCTGGCCGCCTTTGCGGCGGTAAGCGGCGCGGCCGCGAGGGCCCGTCGCGCGGGCGCGTCGCCATCGATCCAACGCTCGATCACGCGATAGACGTGTTCCAGGTAAACCGTCTGGGGGCAGGCCCAGCCACACCACAGCCGGCCGAAGAGCGCGGTAAGGAAGAACAGCGCGAAGCCCAGGCCGCTGACCCCGAAAAAGAGGAGCCAGGTATCCTGCGCCGCAAGCGTGAACCCGAAGAAGTGAAAGCGTGACCCCGCGATATCGATGAACACCGCCGGGTGGCCGTTCACGGGAATCCACGGCAGCACCAGGTAGAACGCGATCAGCGCCCAGCCGCTCCACCGGCGCGCCCGCGTGAATCGCCCGCTGACATCCGCCGGATAAATGTCCCGGCGCGACCCGTCGCGCGCGATGGTCGTGACGGTGTCAACCGAGGGCGTCAGGCGGTTCGGCGGCGGCGTGGAATGGGAATGACGGGGGGGAGCGGCGCTCATCGTGGTTTGAGCGGGGAGAAATGGGCGGAGAAGGAGTGACGCAGGGAGGAGGGTGAGCCGGCCCCGCCAAGGGCGGCGGGACGGGCCCGATTAGCGCGGGGTTTCGAGACTGATGGGTTCGCCCTTGGTGTGATGCGAGAGCAGGTAAGCCACGACCTCGGCGGTCTTCTTCTGGCCCAGGACCGGTTCCCACGCTGGCATGCCCTTGGGCAGGACCCCGTGGGCGACGGTCGCGTAGATTTCCTTCGGGGTGCCGCCATGGATCCAGGCGGTGTCGGAGAGGTCAGGCCCGACCGCGCCCGGGTTCTCGCCCTTTCCCTTGAGGTTGGCCAGGTGGCACGCGACGCACAGCGAGTTGTAGGTGACCTTGCCCGCGTCGGTGAACACGGCATTGCGACTCATGTCCCAGAACAGGTCGTCGTTGCTGACATCGATCGACGCCGCGAGCTTGGCGGCGGCGATCCGGTTCATCTCGGCGTCCACGACGTCGCCGTCCTCCGGCGTCACCTTCGCAATCATGTGGACGAACCAGAAGATCACCGAGAAGGCGATCGAGGCGTAGAGGGTGTTGAGCCACCAATTGGGGAGGCGCTGGTCGAATTCCTTGATGCCGTCGTAAACGTGCGGCCGAATCGGAATGCCGGATTCCTCCCCCGGGGGCGGTGGGTGTTGCTTCATGATGGCGACTTATTCGTTCTCGAAGGGCAGGTTGGCCATGCGCTTGCTCTCCGCCGGCTTCATGTGGGAAGCACGCCAGGCGGCGGCAAGATAGACGAGCGACGCCACGGCGAGGGCGACGATCGGGAAAATGAGCTGCCAGTCTTCGTAGATGATGCGGCGGAACATGGTGATGATTCGGTTAAAGCAGTGAGAAGTGGGCAGTGAGTAGGAAGAGTTGGGGAGGCATGCGCGCCATTCGCTACTGGCTACCCGCGACTTTGGTATCGCCGGGCTCCCAGGTTTTCCCGAGCGACTGCAGGTACGCGATCAGGGCGACAATCTCGCGATCCGGTTCGGTGTAGCGGCCCTGCTCGCGGAGCTCCGTGGCGATCTGCTTCGCCTGCGCCTTCGCGAGCGCGTCGATCTCGGCGGGTGACCAGTTCGGGAAGGGAACACCGAGCATCCGCTGGGTGCGAATCTTGCCCGGCAGCGCGGCGTAATCGATCGGCTCCGTGTGCAGCCAGTCGTAGTTGGGCATGTTCGAGCCCGCCGAGATGGCGCGCGGGTCGCGCATGTGATCATAGTGCCACGCGTGGTTGTATTTGCCGCCCACGCGGGAGAGATCGGGGCCGGTGCGCTTGGAGCCCCATTGGTAGGGATGATCCCAGATGGACTCGCCGAGGCGCGAGTACTCGCCGTAACGCATCACGTCCGGCACGAGCGTGCGGATCATCTGCGAGTGACAGGTGTAGCAGCCTTCGGACACATAGAGATCGCGGCCGGCGAGCTCGAGCGGCGAATAGACGCGGGCCACGCGGTCTTCGGTTTGCAGGCGCCGCTCGATGGTGAGCATCGGGATGATCTGGATCAGGCCGCCGACGGCGACGGCGAGGAAGGTCAGCACGGTGAACGGGAGCGCATTCAGCAGCAGCCGGTCGTACCAGTCGCCCCACGCCTTGCCGCGGCTCTGGAAATGGCCGATCATCAGCAAAACGCAGAACGTCGTCACGATCAGCCCGATGATGTGGAACCAGCCGCTGGTGAACATCCACAGGCAGGCCGCAAGGAAACCGAACGTGGTGAGGACGACCGGGGCGTTGAAGATCGTTCCCCGGACGCCGAGTTCGTCCCCGGCGGTGCGCGGCTCGACGTAAACCTCCATCGATCCGTTCACCGCGTCCGCCCCGCGGATCGAGCGCCAGATGTTGTAGGCCATCACGAGGAACCCGGCGAGGTAGAGACCACCGCCGACCACGCGCAGCAGCATCAGGGGGCGGATGGCGTTCAAGGTCTCGATGAAGTTCGGATACTTCAGGATCGTGCCGCCCTCGGCGGTGGCGTTGAGCATCAAACCCTGGCCGATGCCCGATGCCCACATGGCCGCGACGTAGAGGAGGATGCCAAACATCCCGAGCCAGAAGTGGAGGTTGGCGAGGGATTGAGAATACAGCGGCTTGTTCCACAGGCGCGGCACCAGCCAGTAGAACATGCCGGCCGCCATGAACCCGTTCCAGCCGAGGGCGCCCGCGTGGACGTGGCCGATGATCCAGTCGGTGTAGTGGCCCAGGGCATTGACCGACTTGATGGAGAGGAGCGGCCCCTCGAAGGTGGCCATGCCGTAGAAGGTGACGGCCGCGGCGAAAAACTTGATGACGGGGTCCGTGCGCAGCTTGCCCCAGGCGCCGCGCAAGGTGAGCAGTCCGTTGAGCATGCCGCCCCACGACGGCGCCCAGAGCATCAGCGAGAAGGTCATGCCCAGGAGCTGGAGCCAGTTGGGCAGCGCGGTGTTGAGCAGGTGATGGGGCCCGGCCCAGATGTAGAGGAATACGAGCGACCAGAAATGGATCACCGACAGCCGGTACGAGTACACCGGGCGCTCCGCCGCCTTCGGCAGGAAATAGTACATGATGCCCAGGATCGGCGTGGTGAGGAAGAACGCCACGGCGTTGTGCCCATACCACCACTGGACGAGCCCGTCCTGCACGCCGCCAAAGACCGGGTAGCTGTGGGTGAGCGAGGTCGGCAGCGACAGGTGATTGACGATGTAAAGCATCGCCACGGTGATGATCGTCGCGATGTAGAACCAGACGGCGACGTAAAGGGATTTCTCGTGCCGCCGGGCCAGCGTCCAGAAGAAGTTCACCGCGAACACGACCCAGATGACGGCCACGGCGATGTTGATGGGCCAGATGAGCTCGGCGTATTCCTTGCCGCGGGTGAGGCCGAGCGGCAGCGTGATCGCCGCGGCGACGATGATGAGCTGCCAGCCCCAGAAATGGAGCGAGGAAAGGAAATCGCTCGCGAGCCGCGCCTTCACCAGCCGCTGCGTGGAGTAATAGATGCCCGCGAACATCATGTTGCCCACGAAGGCGAAGATGACGGCGTTGGTGTGCAGCGGGCGCAGGCGGCCGAAGCTGAGATAGGAGGTGCCGAAATTCGCCTGCCAGAAATTGAGCTGGGTCGCGATGAGCAGGCCGACGATCATGCCGACGGCGCCCCACAGGACGGCGGCGAGCAGGAATTGCCGCACGACCTGGTCGTTGAATTCGATGATGGTTTTATGGCCGGACGTCATGAGGAGAAACGGGAAATTTTAGAAGTGGGCGGGATCGATCTCATCGCGCCGGCGCAGGCAGCAGGCGCACGGCAGGCGCGCGGCGCCCTGGCAGGTGCACGCGTTCGATGGCGCGCGCGCGCTCACCCGCACCACCACTGGGATGCCGGTCTCGTCGGCCAGCGGCAGCAGGCTCTCCCGCTCCGGGCTCGTGAGGTGGCGGCGCCGCTGTTCGCGGGCAAAGAGCAGCACGAAGGTGCCGGCCAGGAGGAGACTGAAGAAGACGGTGAGCGGGATGACAGACATGGCGTGGAAATGTCCGGTCCAAGATAGCGTTTCCGGCTCCCCGCCGGCTGCGCATTTCTTGCCCTTGGCACGGCAGGACTTGGTAAATCGCTGCAGCCCGGGCATGCCTGCCTCCCAAGAAATGCGCAGAGGCCCGCAACCCCTGCGGCGCAGGCCGCCGGGCCCTGTGGCATGATATTCCCGTGACCCCGGCCCTGCTCCAGACCCTGAACTCGCTCCGACCCGAAATAAAAAGCGAGTGGGGCCAGCTTCTGAACGGGGAACCGACGATCACGCCACTGGGGCGGCCGGACACGCTGGTGTACCTGATGGACGCCACGCTGGAACAACTGACCGCGGGTCTCGATTCAGCGGGGGCCGGCGCGCAGTGGCTCCGCCATTGCGAGCCCGTGGTCGGGTCCGTCCACCGCTATTGTGCCTGCGGTCTCAATCCGCTCCTGAAATACTTCACGACGGGCGAGCTCGCCTTGCACGCCGCCGCCGGATCAGCCTTGGGGCCTCACTTGGAGGAGGTCCTGTCCCGTTTCCAAGCCCTGGCCCGCCAGGAAATCCAGACGCTGTGCTCGGTGTGCCAGCACAAGCATGTCCCCCACCATTGCGAGCTGCCCGGGAGCACTCACCCGCACGTGCCGGACTCAGCCCGTCGCTGACCGGCGCTGCAGTTTGTCGCGCCAGGTGGTCGGGGCCTCGCCGGCGATCTTGCGGAACACGCGGTTGAATTGGGACAGGGACTGGAAGCCCGCCTCGTAAGCCGCTTCACTGATCCGCTTGTGGGGATTGAGGAGCAGGTTCTTGACCTTCTCGACGCGTACCCGCGCGAGGTAATCGGTGAACGTGAGGCCCGTGGCCTGCTTGAACATCTTGCAGAAATAAAACGCACTGGTGTTCACCGCCCCCGCGACCTGGCGCAGCGACATCTCCTCGTGCTGGTGCTCGGCGATGAAGACCTTCGCCCGCGTGATCATGGGCGACTCCGCCTGCTTTGCGGAAACCATGAGCTCGTTGCTGAGGCTTGCCAGGTGCTGGGCGAAAATGGTGAGCAGGCGCAGGACCGCCTCGTATTGCTTCTTGTCGAGCACGCGCGTCTGGAAGTACGCCTCCTCCAGGCGCTTCAAGTCGGCGCCCACGCCGAAATTGATCAGCTCCCGGGTGAACTTCTTGAATTCCCGCTCATTCGGCTGGTGCAGCAGGATTTGGCCGGTCTGCAGGAAGGCCACGAGGTTTTCGCCCACCCGCACGGGCACCGCGGAATCGCAGAGGCCGGCGAAACATTTCAGCGTCTTGGGCTCCATGCGGGCCTCCTGCTCCACCTTTTTCTGCAATTGCAGGCAGGCGGAACAGGTCTGGTTCGTCTTCGCCATCAACGCACAGAATGGATTCTCGTTCGGGTCGCCGTGATGCGGGAGATCAAACGCCTCGATGGGCCGGAGGTTGATGGGCAGCCCGGTGGTCTCCCGGAAGGCCTTTTCGTAATCGCGGAAGATCTCCGATTCATGGAGCTGGCGGACCAGATCCCTGCTTTGGCGGACGTTGTCGGACGGCGTTACCACCGCACGAATGAAGCCGCCCTTTTCGGGCGGTGCAAACCTGATATATCATGCCGGTCCGCACTACCAGCGCCACTACCCGCCCCCAGCAGCGGCGTTTCTAGCCCCGGATGAGGCCTTGCGCCGGCTGGGCGGCACCACCAGCACGGGACACGGTGACTTCATCAGCACCCCATGCGCCGTGCTGCCGACCAGCAGGTCGTAGATCGCGCTGTGGCCGTGCGAACCCATCACGATGTAGGCGGCCCAGGAGGAAACCGCCTTGGCCAGGATGGCGGCAACCGGTGCACCCGTTCGCTTCACCGCCGTGGCGCGAACCTGGCGCTTGGCGCAGTGGCGCTCCAGGGCCCGCAGGCTGTTCCCCGCGGAGCGATCCGCCACGGCGGCCATCTCCGTGAGCTGGCCGGCGTCGAAGGCATACACCTCGCTCATCACCACCGGCGGGGGCTGCACCACATGGAGCAGGATCAGTCGGGCATCGACTTGGCGGGCGAGATCACAGGCCGCGTTGCACACGTGCACCGCCGCCGAGGACAGATCAAGGGGTACCAGGATCGTTTTCATACCCCAGTATACTCATTCACGGCCCGCGCGCAGGCCGCTTCTTGCCCGTTCTGCGGCGGCAATTGCCCTTGGTTCCGGCCCGACCCGGGCGGGCTCGTATGCGCCGCGTCACGGGGGACGCGGCCCGGCCCGGTCAGGCGCCGACGACAATCATGACGCGGCGGCCAGACGACCCAGCGTGCGAGGGAAGAGAATGTTGTTCTCCTTGTGGACGTGCCGGTGCAGGTCCTCTTCCAGTTCGGCCAGCCCGGCCAGGAGGGCGCGGTGCGTGTTGCACGCCTCACCGTCCGGCACGAAACCATCCGTCAACTCGCGGAGACGGGCCAGCGCCCGGCCCGCGTCGTCGTGCTCCAACTCCATCGCGCGGATCGGGTCCGCCACGGTCGCATGAAAGCCTCCGCGCGCCCCGGCCTCAATCTGCCGGACGAGCGGGAAGAGCACGACCTCCTCCTTCTGCATGTGGGCGATCATGTCGCCGGCCAGGTCCATCACCGTCGCGGCCACCTCGCGCAGCTGCGGGTCGCGGTGCCCATGCTTGTAGGCGACGCGGTCCGCCATTTCCACGAGTCGCGGCAACTCTTCCTTCAGATAGGCATGGTGCGTCCCCTCGATGTGGTTGGCCAGTTCGGTCAGTGACATCGCCGCGGCATCCACCTCGGTCGGCCCGGCCGCCAAGGCCTTGACCGCGGCTTCGAGCAGCGTGACGACGGTCGCGGGCGCGAGGCCCCGGTCGGTGCTTGCCGCCGCCAGGCTCTGGCGGCCGCCGCAGCAATAATCGATTCGCAGCTGCTGAAAGATGCGGGCCAGCGAGGGGCAGGCGGCGACGAGGTCGCCGACGCGGGATTCCAGGGTGATGACGGGGAGGGGCGTGGTGCTGATGGACATCCCCTATCCTACCGCGGCGGCGCGCGCCGCGCCTTGAGCCAGATCAAGCTCCGGCGGAATTCCGGCGGTCCGCCGCGAACGCCAGGATCTGGCGCAACCGCTGGCCAATGCCTTCCGCGGCCGCCGCCAGCTCCTCGGCTTCAGCCGGGGGAAGGTGGGCCCGGCAATGACGGCCCCACAATCCCAGCCAGGCCTCGAAATGCTTCTCCTCCAAGCCGAGGTTGAGATGCTTCATGGGCATCGCGCCCGAGTAGCGCGCCGGACCGCCGGTCACGCCGGACCAGAAGTCGGCTATCTTCTCGAGGTGCGCGGGCCAGTCGTCGATGTGGGCGGCAAAAATCGGCCCGATCTCCCGATGCTGCCGCACATCCGCATAGAAGTACTTCAACAATTCCATGAGCTTCGGTCGGCCGCCCAGGCGGTCGTACAGGGAGGAGGTGGCGGTGGGATCAGGCATGGCAGGAGTGCCATCGAGGCTAGGCTCGTCCCCCCGTTTCCGCAACCCCGCTGGTGCGGCCGGCTCAGCCGGAATAGTTCAGTGGGAAACCACAGAGGGACCCAGATGAACAGAGATCAGACTGGCTGACAGCGGTTAAGAGCTCGCGATTGGCATTCGCCATCCAGTGAAAAGAAATCCGAGGGCATCGGTGAGGCCAGCCTCCCTCCGTATCTGTGTTATCTGTGTTAATCTGTGGCTAGACTGCATGAGTCCGCTTCAGGCCTCGCCCAGGTTCCGGCGCAGCATGGCTTCAAGGCGCGCGCCCTCATGCACCGTGAGAGTCCTCGCGCCAACCGTGATCAACTGCTGGTCCCGCAGCCGCGCGAGCGTGCGCGAGAGCGTTTCGCTGCTCGTGCCGAGTTCCGCGGCGAGGGTGCGCTTCGTGCCCGGGAGCTGGATCACGCCGCTGCGGGCGGAGCGCCCGTGCTTGACGAGCCAGTTGAGCATCCGCGTCTCCACATCCTTCAGGGTCAGGTCGTCAAGAGCCCCGACCAGCACGCGCAAGTGCGCGCTCATCGAGCCCAGCATGCGCAGCGCCAGGTCGGGACGACGGCCGATGAGCTCGAGAATGGGGCCCTTGGGAATGAGCAGCACCGTCGAGGGCTCCACGGCCCGGGCGTTGGCCGGATAACCCGTCGGCGAAGCCAGCGCCGCCTCCGCAAAGGATTCGCCGGAGCGAAACACGTGGATCACCTGCTCCTTCCCCGTGGCACTGACGCGGTGGACATTGATGGCGCCGGCCTGCACCACATAAAAACCCCGCGAAGCCTCGCCCTCGAGAAAAAGCGAATCGTCCTTCCCCAGTCGCAGCACCTGCGTGAAACCCGCGATGGCGGCGAGATCCTCCGCCGACAAGCCCGTGAAGAGCTGGCAGCAACGCAATGAGCTGACCAGCCCGGTCAGCTTCAGGTCGGGGGTGCGCGGGGAAATCGGCATGACATCCCAAGCTTGCACGACCGGCTCGCCCGAGTCGCGACTTATTTGCCCGCGGCGGGCGGCGGCGTCGCCTGCGTGATCAGGATTGTCAGGTCCTCCAGGGCGCGCACGGCGTGGGGGAGCTTGGGCGGCATGTGCAGGAGGTCCCCTGCGGCCAGCCGCTGCACGCGATCCGGAAACGTGAACTCGCACGCGCCCCCGAGCACCTGCACCAGCGCCCGGGCCGGGGTGGTGTGCTCGGACAGCTCCTGCCCGGCCGCGAAGCGGAACAAGGTGACCCGCAGGCCGGGGGCGGTGAGCACCGCCTGGCTGACGATGCCATGGGCGACGTTCTGCGCGGGCGCGGTCAACGTGCACACGGCAGCTTGGTCAGTGGAGAGGAGAGCAGCTTTTGACATGATGATTCAGGATTGGAAAAAGGGAAAGCCGCCGAGCCGCGCACTGGCTCCCGCCAGCACGAAGAGCACGGAAAAGGCGGTCACGCCGGCGATATGCCACGCCATGACCGGCAGGTTGCCGTCATTCAGTCGGGGAATCACTCGCGTCTTGGCATGGATGGCCAAAGCCGCCGTCCCTACCAGGCACAGGAGCTTGAACTGCACGACGTGCGCCAGCGGTGCCGCGGTGAACCAGTTCGCCGGGGCGCCGAGCAGACGGTAGGCGAGCAGGAGGCCCGTCACGATTTGCACCCCGAGCGCAGGCATGCCGACCCGCTCGTAGCCCTGTTCAAAATCGGTGAGGATCGACGCCCGCCCCGCCCGCAGCGCGCGGGGCAACACGGTCGTGGCCAGCACCAGGTGCCCGCCGGTCCAGAGCGTGGCTCCCAGGATGTGCAGGGTGAGCAGGAGGTAGTACGTGGTGGTGCCCATGGCGTGGAGAGGCCCACCCTAGCCCAACGCGGCTTCGACCGCCTTGACCCAGGTCATGCTCCAGGCGTTTTCCGCCCGGAGGGCCAGAGGCACGCCACTCCCGCGACCAGCAACGCGGACGCCACAAAGAGCGGCAGAGGGAGCGACCAGGACCACGTCCACCCACCGGCCAGCGACAAGACGGCCGGTCCCGCCAGCAACACTTCCGATGTGGCCGTTCCCGCCAGCAACATCGCCACACCGGCTCCCAGCCGCACGCCGTGCGGCAGCCAGCCCTGGCTGTGTGCCCAGACGAGCAGCGCCGGAGTCACGAACCCGAGGAAGATCAGGTGCAGGAACGCAATGGCCACGAAACGCTGCTCGGCGAGCGCCGCCAGCCCCGGCCACGAACCGGCGAGGTGCAGGCCGTGCTTCAGCAACCACGCGCCCACCGCCACCGCGGCAAGCACGCGCACCGTCCGGTCAACCGGCCACGGAACCCGCCGCACGGCGCCGAGCAATCCCAGCGCGCCGAAGGCCTGGATGATTCCACCGGCCCTGGCGATCCACACCGTGCCCGCCGGGGGCTGCGCCCACAATGTCGAGAGCGCGAAAACCAGCAGCCCCCCGACGGCCAGCCACCACCCGGCCCGTGCGGCTTGCGCCGGGTCCACGGGCCATCGCTCCTCATGCGCCCGCTGCAGCAGCAGGGCCTGGAGAAAAAACGAAAACCACCCGTTGAACTGGCAGTGAAGATAAAAGTAGATCGCGAGCGTGAACGCGGACGATTCCCGCAACCCGAGGGCGGGGAGCACACCCAGCGCAAGAGGGCCCGTGCCGGACAGGAGCATGAAACCCAGCGCCAAACGCAGGTGCAACCGCGCGGCCGGCGACGCACCGTTGCGCCGCCAGAGTCTTGCCGCGAACACGAACGCCGCCGCCATGTGGATCGTGGAAAACGCAATGCTCGCCGGGGCGTAGCCCTGGAACGGAAACGTCACCAGCATCCCTGCCACGCCGAGCTGCATCGTCCACCAGATCCGGTCGTAGCTTCGCGTCTCCGCCGCCGGCACGAAATGCCGCAGCGCCGCCACGAAGAACGCGTTGAACACCCAGCCAAGAAAGGCGACGTGCGAGTGCGCGTGCAGCAGGTTGTTGTAATCGAGTGTGGTCCACGGCCGCACCCACTCCAGCCGCAACCCGAGGCCGATCAGGACGGACACGAGCAGAAAGCCCCACGCGACCCGGAAGCGCCGCCCCAGCCCCGCGTCGGGCGGGTCTTCAGCGATGCCGGTGACCGTGTCGCGAGTCATATCTGGGTGGATTTACTCCCCGTAGGGTCGCCGCTTGCGGCGACCTCGCGCAT